>JBPESP010000003.1:0-327837 GCA_051710585.1 Sodalis sp. (in: enterobacteria)
AATTGCAGTTTATATTGCAGAATAGCACAACGTACTCAGATTGTATAAATTATAGAGAGTGGGTTGTACTAAACAAATCAGCAAATAAATACTGTAAAAACTCTAACACGACAGCTAGTTTTTAGTTAAGCACTGCAATTACGCATAGTGACATTAATGTCCAGAAAAATAAATTAGGCTAAAGCATCTTCTGGAAGCAGCGCTATTTTTTATGGCATGGCATTATTTATTACTTATAGCGCTTAGTATGCACGGTTAAGCTTGGTCCATATTGTGTAATGGCGCCTTAAATTAATTCTAATAAAATTTTTTTAAATCTTGCAGATAAAATTAGATCATAGTGAAAAAAGTAAAATTTACCTCTCTGGTATCACTGAGAAAGGCAAGGTTATGCTGCTACTTTTTTTGCTGTAGCGTCAATAAAGAACAGCAAAACATAGTATAAAATGTGCTATTCAGGCTAAATGATTCTATCATAAATCTTATCACTGCTACTACGTTAGGTTAGTAGCAAGACATCTACAGTGGTCGGTGAGACGGTGAAAGAGGGTCTCCTTGAGAGAAATGCTGCCCATATTGCCTCATGATGCTCAGCTAAATCGGCAAACTAGTACGCTTAGCATAAGCGTATACTAACAACACAAAAAGCATAGGTGGTAAGTTATGTATATGTATGCAGATAGAATAACGCTCGTGGGGTGTGGAACCTTTACTAAAGGCAACAAAGAACAGATATAATCCTAAAAGCAATAAAAGTACTAGACGCTTTTGAGTGAGGATTAAGTGGCAGAGGAGTAGAGATTCGAACTCTAGAACGCTTACGCGTCGCCGGTTTTCAAGACCGGTGCCTTCAACCACTCGGCCACTCCTCCACAACGATGCGAACTATAAACAGAGTCGATCCGGTTGTAAAGAGTATTTGCGCTAATTGTTTGAACAATAATTATCAATTTCTTTAACCACCTTTTTTATACCTGCACCAGCTTTGAGTGCATAAAGATAGGTAAAAGCTATAGGCCAGGCCCATAAAGGCGGCAACCATTTTATTTCATAAAAATATTTACTGACACGCCTTTACTTTATGATAAGAGATAAATGTAGGTTCTTTTATTGTGCCTTCTCACGCAGGCATTTGCTCTTAAACACACAGAGAATATTTCTCAATACCTATTTCTTTTGTCGTTTATACTGGAATTTTAAGCACTTAACCACCCCCCCCCCGCGCGAGCACTCTGTCGCGGTTAGCATCGTCCGGTTTGATTCTGATGCTATTCTTATTTTACAGACTCTTTTCCTTACCCACCAACTCACTAAAAAGTCCGGCTAAAATCTTTGCTACTTTTCCCTCCCTGACTAGTTTTATGGGCTATATACATAAGGACGTTACTAAACATCCTCCTAGCGTCCGATGCGAAGGATGTCATCATGCTAGCGCTGTTAGATGGACAGAGTGATTATTTTACTTATCGGCGTATGCTCTTAAACATCCCGCAAAGATATGTCATTCTCATTCGGAATGAGAATGCTCTATTTCGTGGCTATGCTAGTTGCGGTTTCGCTAATCTTTTGCCGTATATCCCAGCCTTTTCACTGTTGATAAATATGACATTATCCTATTTTTTCTCCGGTGAAATTTTGTGAAAAAACCAATAATATCATCTACGACGAACAGAAAAATTATATTCGTGCTATTGCTAGTCTTTACATATCGCTATATAATAATCTTATCGGTCTGCTGAGTATATATTCTGCGGTTAAGTGCAGTAACTAATGTACTCCATCTTCATTCTATAGTCCGTCCATATGACAGCGTTATTATGTCGTCGCATCCCCCCTGGGGTTGATATTTGCTACACAGCAGATTTGGTATTCTTTTCTTTTTATTCGATAATCAATGAGGCAGAGAAGAATTGATAGAATTTAACGGTACAAAAATCAGTACCGACGCGCAGGGGTATTTGATCCAACCGAAAGACTGGTCTGAAACGTTAGCAAGCGAAATCGCCCACCGTGAAGGTATCGCTCTTAGCGAAGCCCATTGGCAGATAATCTATTTCATACGTGCATTTTATCTACAATACAATATGTCGCCAGGGGTGCGGATGTTAGTGAAAGCCATAGCGCGGGCCTATGGTGAAGAAAAAGGTAATAGCCGTTACCTTTTCCGCTTGTTTCCAAAAGGTCCTGCCAAACAGGCAACGAAAATCGCTGGTCTTCCTAAACCAGTAAGATGTTTATAGTCGGTAAATATTAAAGTAGCAAAGCTGAAGCTTACAAAACCACTGGCACTAAGCATGCAGCGTTAGTGCATTCTATAACCATCAGAGCACAGCTAGTAAGTATTGCCCCCCCAGAGAGAGTTATACGATAAGAACAGTAGCTATCATAACGGCCTTACTCACAGACGATGTCTTCTCTAGTGAAGAGAGTACAATAGTTTTTACAGTTTGGCGCTTTTTGCCGCAGTTTATACAACTTTGACGCTACCGTTATTTTGATTTCGGACATAGAACCGCTTAATCCTCTAAACTTTAGATAATGTTAACTTTAGATAATGTTAAATAGCGTAGTGAAAACCACATCTTGCACCCACCTATGTACTCAAGGGTTGCTTTCAGCGCGTTTATTTGTAAAAATATAGCACTCAATCGGTTAAGCCCACCATATAGATTCACACTGGACGACATTTTTTAATTCTTGTGACGTTACCGAGAGGAGGGTGAGCAGTTTTATATGATCATCCTAGATCCCCCAAGTTCATGCAAAATAAAAGACAAAAGGCTTTTAAATAGATACAGCTTCCCTCCTACTAATGACATAATTATAGTACTGCATTAATATAACTTTATGCAATAATATAAATATTACAGATCAATAATAAATTATTCGTATTTTATACAAGATAGGTGAATGTATCTTAAAATGTATTTAGTACACTATAAATATATAATTATTTTATTTTATGCTCTAAAATACCTATATATTTAAGTTTATGCATACAGTATATTAATTATAAAAATAATAACATAAGATCGTAGAAATTCTATTTACCTGAATATTTTATTACTATAAATACTGAAATTTAAAAAAACTTAGAAACCAATATCTCTATAACTAAATAAAAATTGAACTCTCTATAGATATTTTAATAAAATCGGCATCTATGTTATCCCCTGGACTATCAATTTATGAATGTCTATTCATCTTCTTTTAAGCTATATATTTTAATAAAATATCGTTTAGCTTTCTTATTTTGTCTTGTGCTACAGTGCAATATTCTTTCTAGCAGCTTTAGATTTAAATTAAGCGATATTAAGTATTAAAGAATACAAGTTTCACGTCGCATTAGATAGTTTTTATCTAACTTTATTACTTTAAAATTCATTATTATTGCTATTGTTAGGTATCTATATATTTAAATAAAAGGCATATATAGCACTCTATCGCCTAAATTTAAAATTTAGATTTCGATTAATAATACTTCTAGACCTAATCTAGAATTGTCTATTTTAGATATCAAATAGTTTCGGATTTAAAACACTAATCTTGATCGGTATTTTAAATACTTCCTTTAATATTATTTATTTTTGAGTTCTACATAATCCTATTGATTATATTATTTTTTAATTTTTTTTTAATATAAAAAAATAACAACTCTATTTAGCTGTATTTAGGAGTAATTTTAGCTACATTTGCCTCTATACTAGAGGCTTATATTTTTTTAGAAAATATATTAAAGTAAACTAACAACTTGTATTTTAATAAATTTAAATTAAAATAATTTAGAATAAAATATCTATATAAAATAAAACAATTATAGATGAACGGCAAGCAAAACGATAGCTTTTTCTATATCTGCCTTATAATACAAATATATTAAATTAATATAAACATTCGTCGCAGTCATTGCTGCACTTGACCCAACATTAGCTGCTGTGCCTGAGAAAAAATGAGAATATATCCCTATTCCTATGCACTTTTTACTTTCTATCATGTAGGATTCCTATCCCTGTGCATTATCCGCCATTTGCTTCCATAATCAAACGAACTGCTTTCTTAGTCCCGTAATTAAATGCGTTTTTTATTTTCAGAAAAAATATAAGCATGTGAAAAAAGTTTTTATGGATAGAGCGGCTGGCTCACGGGCTCATATAAAGAGCTATGATGGATCAGTTATCAGCAGCCACGCATATATAAGCGTGGCAATTAAAGGAATGTTTTAATCCTAAATTCTCTTAAGCGAAAATTTGATATATATAGAGCTAAACAAGGTATGATAACGGTAACATGTGATGTATATTTGGACTTGGAAATCTTAGAAATATATTGCAAATATAGACTATATCGTAGGATACGATAGCCCATTCAGAGCATATGAATATAACAGTACGTTACCGATAAACAAATCAGAAAATAGATATCGGAAAAAATCTAATACGATAGCCATCTTAGTTGATCGCTACAGAGTAATAATGTAATATAAACTAAAGGTATTTAACATTAATATAAAATGTACACTGTTTAATATGAACAGTGATCCACTGTAAAGTTTAAAAAACAGACTCTGATCCTGTCTTATTTAAGACGTAGATTAGCAATGTGAAATTTATCTCATTTCATAGGTTGTAGAGACGGCTAAATAATAATTAAAAATTATTAGACCTTTATGGATGATCACCATAAGCTCCTTTTAGGAAAAACAGAGTTAATAAAACGATCTTTGATGAACAGTGGTGGGTAGCCGGGCAATAGGCATGCGATGTGGGGATGGAAGCGCTCTAAATCATCTCGGGCTGCTACACTATTTTAGCACTATTATCGGCACTAATACAATTACCATTCATAAACTAGATCCGTAAACCTTTCTGATCTATGCGAAGCTTATCGGTATTTCCCACAAAGCCTAGATTTTTTTGAGAACACCAACTTTAGTATCAAAATGCATAAAATGGTGCTTTTAGGTGTCCTGTCTTAAATGTATAACGTTAACTAAACATAGATAACTATCAACAAGTTGGATCCCTTATGCTAAAATGGGCAATTTTAACTACGGGAGGTCAATTTGATCCCGGATGTATCCACCGCACTTTCCTGGCTGGAAAGTAACCCTCAAACACTGAAGAATATTCGTCGTGGAATAGAGCGCGAAGGACTACGCATTAATATCAATGGTAGTCTAGCACAGACTCCCCATCCAGAAGCACTCGGTTCAGCACTAACCCATAAGTGGATTACTACCGATTTTGCTGAAGCACTGCTGGAATTTATTACACCGGTTAACGACGATATTTACCATGTACTGACATTGTTGCGCGATATCCACCGTTACGTCGCCCGCCATCTTGGTGATGAACGCTTGTGGCCGATGAGTATGCCCTGTTTCATTGAAAATACTCAACCCATTAAACTAGCGCAATACGGAAATTCTAACATCGGACGAATGAAAACCCTGTACCGGGAAGGATTAAAGAATCGTTATAGCGCACTGATGCAAGTTATAGCTGGAGTTCATTATAATTTTTCTCTTCCGCTGTCTTTCTGGGAAGCTTATGCCGGTATCTGTGATGAAACAAGCGGCAAAGAAGTAATTTCTACCGGCTACTTGCAGCTTATCCGCAATTATTATCGCTTCGGCTGGGTTATACCATATCTATTCGGTGCTTCCCCGGGAATTTGTCCGTCTTTCTTAAACGGTCGCAAGATTGATCTGCCGTTTGAAAAAGCACCATCAGGGCTCATTTATCTACCCTATGCGACCTCACTGCGCCTGAGCGATTTAGGCTATAACAACAAATTTCAGAGTCAATTAAACATTACCTTTAACCATCTGGACGAATATGTTCGTGCTTTAAAGCAAGCAATTAAAACGCCCTCTGCCAACTATCAACGCACAGGACTGCAACGGGACGGCCATTATCTGCAGTTAAACACCAACGTGCTACAAATTGAAAATGAACTCTATTCGCCAATACGCCCAAAATGCGTAACACGGAATGACGAATCCCCGTCCGATGCACTAATGCGGGGCGGTATAGAGTATGTTGAGGTGCGTTCTATAGATATCAATCCCTTTTCACCACTGGGCATTAACGAGGAGCAGGCGCGCTTTCTAGACCTGTTCCTGATTTGGTGTACACTGGCAGAAGCACCCGAAATGAGCGCGGAAGAATTGCATTGTACCCGCACTAATTGGGATCGGATAATCTTCGAAGGACGGAAGCCCGGGCTTATGCTTAGAATTGACTGCACCAGCACAGAACAGCCACTGACGACCTTCGGAAAATCGCTGTTTAGCGATCTGCGGCAGCTTGCCGAAACCCTCGACAGCAATAATGGCGATACGTGCTACCAGGGAGTATGTGATAAATTGATAGCGAGCTTTGATAATCCTGCACTGACGCTCTCCGCTCGTTTGCTTGATCAATTGATAGAGCATGGTATTGATGGGCTGGGGCTTATTCTTGCCAATGACTATCACCAGATCCTGCGTGATGAACCGCTACAAATACTAAATGAAGCACAACTGAATGAAGAACGGCTGCAATCTTGGCAACGGCAGCGTAGCCTTGAAGCAGCGGACAACCTAAGTTTTGATGAATTTTTAGCGAGCCAGAATAACGGACGTTAAAAAAGATCTTATAGAAACTATGGCTAGATTAACATTCCTATTAATAGAGATGATAATAAATACGTTTTTTATTAATTATGATCCATAGCGGAGAAAAGGTTTTTTACATTTGTAAAAAATATTTTTTAAAGGAGATAAAATCACGCTACTTTTAAATAGCTTTACCGTAGACCATACTCGCATGGCGCAGCGCCTGCAGTTCATGTTGCGAAAACTCATGAAAACATCTCATGGTGATACTATCACTGTCTTTAACCTACGTTTTTACCGGCCAAATATAAGAGTCATGCCGGAGGGGCTCCATACTTTGGAGCATTTATTTTCGAGCTTTATGCGTAATCCTTCTAAAGAAGGAAGATGTTGAAATTATAGATATTTCCACAATGGCTGCCATACGGGTTTCTATATTAGCCTTATCGGCGCTTCAGATGAGCAGCACGTAGCCGATGCCTAGAAAGCGGCAATGGCGGATGTGTTGAGAGTTAAAAAACAAAAGCAGATTCTTGAGCTAAATAAATACTAATGCAGCACTTATCAAATGCATTCGCTCACGGAAGCACAAGATATCGCACAATATATTCTGAATAAAAGGCCTATCCGCATCAACCAGAACGATGAACTTGCTTTACCGAAAGAAAAACTACACGTATTGTCTGACACAAACCTGGAAGAAATTTTTAGATAACCCTGCTTCCCAAGCTATATTGACAGGTTAGCACGGCTACCGGAGTTAGCTGACTTACCATTATAGGAGTAAGTACATCTTTACATCAAGCTTCTGCTCAAGTAAAAATTACCTGTTTACACATTCAAGCGCTCTGTAAAACCAGTACTGCATTTATTTCTCTCAGATACAACAGTTATGATACTTCTCACGCCAAGCTATACCATAGCTTATATTGTGCAGTTCATGCACTTAACTGCACAATAACATTTACCTGCCATCTATCCCTTCAGGATGATTTTTACAGACATTTATCACTGCTGCGATGAATCTTGAATATGTGGCAGAGTGTAGCTACGGGATCATGTGCTCTAAGTATCTGGATTAAATAGAATTTTTTTAGAGAGCCTTAACATCAAGAGCGCGCTAGATTTTTAATGTCTTATTTTTATTTCAATGTATTGTATCTTCTTCTTGGGCTCACATATTTCAATTTGTTCCGTCATGGATGAGGCTTTTGGCGTTTTCCCCTGCCACTCATCATCTAGTTTTTACCCATTTTATCATCTTAGAAAAGCCGACATCTGTCGTGTTTACTTTTTGCGCTACGATGTGATTTTTGTTGAAAAAAAGTTAAGCGGATTCGCATTTAAATTTGGAACTAAATTTCTTTCTTTATGAGTATATCCGTATTATGCTGAGGTAAGCATATCACTGTTTTTTCAGGTAACTAAATTTAGTGTACCAGTACGGCTGCACATTAAACAGCTTTCCTTCTGGCAGAAAATAAATTTTATCAGCGATGCTTAGCAGATTCTCTTTTGTAAATTCCTGCTTTTACGTAATCAAAGCTAGTGCTTCACGCACTAGAAGTATCCTAGTAAAGATCATCAATGTTATCGTGATACAGCACGATACGAGCATGAGGAAGTGGGTCAGTTGATGAATAAGCTTTCTGCTATTTGTCGTTGACGTTAATCTAGATAATCTCATTGCGCAGCATCATGATGCTGTTAACAGTTACTTTTTCAATTCTATTGCGGAAATCCTGCATGTCCTAATTGCGACATGAAATCATTGAGTTAGTCCCATTATAATAGTGCACCGCTTCTTCTTTAATTTAAGCACACGGATCGCGCACGTTAGAAGAAAAACTGATAAAATCAGCTGTATAACAGTTTGGTAAGCGGTGCACTATTGGCGGCAATATCATTTTTTTTGCAGTAGTATCAATAAAAATATTGCTTGGAAAGCAATACGCTTAGGATAGAGCGCCTCTACGGGTTTCAGCAATACAAATTAGATCGAGCGAACAACAGCACTAAAAAAGTTAAAAGGCCGGTGGTTATAGCGCCGATAATATCACTGTATAAACTTATCTCGATAATAGTCGCTAGCACTTAATGCGGGAATACTGAACAGGTTATTCCCAATCAGCATCAAACTTAACAATTAATTCATATTACCGAGTAACTTCTCAACACATAGCACACAGGTAGTGCGGTTGTCCTATTTAGCCTAATAAACGCATATAATAGCGGTTCAAAAAACGTCATTATGGCAGTTTCAGAAAATATAAAATAGACGAAAACAAATTACTTGATAACTAGGATCATCAGAACTGCACTAATTGCAATATTTTCTAAAGTGAACTTTCATTACCAGTATCCCCATTATCTTATGCCATTATATTTTGGCATATTCGCCTGCCGAAATAAACCAAGCTTAGTAATAAGCTACCCTCAGCACACTGAGGCAACCCCCCCACCCGACAGTAAAGATAACCTTACCGATAATTATCCCATAATATTAAAATATAAACCCAAGCTAAGTGATGACACGGAGTATCGCTTTATACCTGTTTTCAGCAATAACCTAATTTCAAATTAAAATACCCGTAGCTAAATGTTTTAGCGTTACCACCACCATCGCTGACACGCGCGATCTGGAAAATTTTACGCTAATACCTATCCAATGGCAATATATCGGAATAAGAAATTCAGCTTCTTAATTTTTAAATAAAAAAATCTAGCTAGGTCAATTGAAACACGTAAAGCGTAGAGATAATTAAAACCGCTATAGAAAAAAATGCCAAGTTGATTTGCATCATCAAACCGAGTATTGTATTGTTCTCAAAAATTGGACAATGAATTCACACGGTAACAACATAATGATGAACATTATATGAATCATCGCGAAAATATAGATATATAGATAATAATAAAAACTAGCTGCGAATACGGAGCACACGCTGCTACCGTTGGTACTACACCAATAATAAGCCTGTTCAAAGAACCATATTTAATAAACTTAAGTTCTGGCCCTACACGCCAAAAATACCCACAAAGATAAGCACATACAGTGTCCAAATATCGCCGCCGGGGCATCGAGCGGGGCGCGATTTAGCAAAAAGCGCCATACTGCAGCGCAAAATACTAGGGAAACCAGCACCAAGTCTTCAAGAATAGACAATAAAAGCAAGAAAGGAAATTCAAGAAATAGTAACATTATCGTTTGACTTAAACAAAATAGGTAAGAACATAATCTTCAACACATTATGTGCTATAATATTTTTTACAAGGGATGCAGCTATTACGGCTTACTGCATACTATACTGCTGCTAGCTAATGATAACACGCAACCAGGCAGATACTATGTTGAGTAAAAAAGATGTTTGACAATTTATCCGATCGATTATCGCGCACGTTGCGCAACATCAGCGGCAGAGGCCACCTAACTGAAGAAAATATCAAAAATACGCTGCAGGAAGTCCGCATAGCGCTACTAGAGGCGGATGTAGCGTTACCGGTAGTTCGAGATTTTATTGGGCGGATCAAAGAACACGCACTGGGACAGGAAGTCAACAAAAGTCTAACACCAGGGCAAAAGTTCATCAAGATCGTACACGCCGAGCTGGTAAACGCTATGGCCGACAAAAATAACACCCTTAATCTAGCAGCACGACCGCCGGCGGTCGTGCTGCTAGTTGGCCTGCAGGGGGCTGGGAAAACAACGAGCGTCGCCAAACTTGGTAAATATCTACACAAGAATCAAAAGAAGAAAGTGCTAGTAGTATCTGCTGATGTCTATCGCCCAGCGGCGATTAAGCAATTGGAAATTTTAGCCGAAACCGTCGGCGTCGATTTCTTTCCATCCGACGTCAGTCAAAAGCCAGTCGACATCGTTAACCAGGCACTAAATCAAGCCAGGCTCAAGTTCTATGATGTGCTACTGGTAGATACCTCCGGACGCCTGTACATGGATGAAACGATGATGGCAGAAATCATCGCCATCCACATTGCTATCACACCAGTGGAAACCCTGTTTGTTATTGACGCCATGACTGGACAGGAGGCCGCAAATACCGCCAAAACATTTAATACAGCGCTACCGCTGACTGGGATTATCCTGACAAAAGTTGACAGCGATGCACGCGGCGGTGCTGCACTTTCCATGCGGTATATCACTGGTAAACCGATAAAATTCATTGGTGTCGGCGAGAAAATTGATGCGCTGGAACCATTTTGCCCCGTTCGTCTAGCCGGAAGAATACTCGGTATGAGTGACGTTTTGTCACTTATCGAAGATATTGAAAACAAAATTGATCGTACTCAGGTAGAAAAGTTAGCCAGCAAGCTGAAAAAAGGTGATAACTTCAACCTTAGTGATTTCCTCGATCAACTTAAACAGATACATAATATGGGCGACATACCTAGCATGATGAGCAAGCTGCTAAACATTAACCAGCTACCGGCCAATATCAAGTTGCAGATAAATGATAAAGTCCTACTGCATATGGAAGGAATTATAAATTCTATGACAACCAAGGAGCGCATTAACCCAGATATTATTAAAGGTTCGCGCAAGCGGCGTATCGCCGCTGGTTCCGGCATGCAGGTTCAAGACGTTAATCGCTTGTTGAAACAGTTTAATGAGATGCAGTGGATGATAAAGAAAATGAAAAAGAGTAGTATAGCGAAAATGATGCGCAATATGAAGAGTATGATGCTACCTAAATTCCACGGACGTTAACTATTGATTGATTGTTTTTTAACCTAAAACAAGTAAAATGCTCAAGGTTTTTATAGAGGGTAACCGGATTAGCATACCCCTAGATAACTCGGTTATTTTATTAACCAAAGAGAATGTTATGGTAACAATTCGTTTAGCGCGGGGCGGCGCTAAAAAACGCCCATTCTATCAAATCGTCGTGACCGATAGTCGCAACGCACGCGACGGTCGCTTTATCGAACGTATTGGCTTTTTCAACCCGATTGCAACCGGTCAAGCAGAAGGCCTGCGTTTAAATCTGGATCGTATTGAACATTGGATTGGCCAGGGCGCAACAGTTTCCGAGCGCGTTTATAGTTTGATTAAAAACGCGAAAAAGCACCTTAACAACGCGTCTCCTGGTAGTGGAAATGAGTAAACAATTCCGTATTGTAACACCCCTTGAGCCGATAGTTGTTGGCAAAATACGCTCGGCGCATGGCGTTTATGGTTGGCTTAAAGTGTTTTCTTCCACTGAAACACCTGAAAGAATTTTTGATTACCAGCCCTGGTTTATCAAAAGGGTAGCTGAGTGTCAGCCGATCAGGCTTAAAAAATGGAAACGTCACAATCAGGATCTAATTATCAAGATAAAGGATATTGAAGATCGAGAAGCAGCTAGATTGCTAGCTAATTGTGAAATCGTCGTCGAGGCCTCGCAATTTCCCAATCTCGACGAGGGTGAATATTACTGGAAAGACCTCTTAGGGTGCCAGCTGATAACCCTGAAGGGTTATCAGCTGGGTGAGGTCATTGATTTAATAGAAACCGGTTCAAATGATATTTTGGTGGTGAAAACCGACCTGAAAGATGCCTTTGGCATTCAGGAACGGTTAATTCCGTTCCTGAATGGGCAAGTGATTAAAAATATTGATCTCACGATCCACGTTATTGAAGTTGACTGGGATCCAGGTTTTTGATCCACCGCACTTGAGGATGCTAATAGCAGAAGTGGCCAAATGTGGATTGGCATCATCAGTATATTTCCCGAGATGTTCCGTGCTATTACCGACTACGGGGTAAGCGGCCGGGCAATAAAGAATGGCCTGCTGAATATGGAGTGGTGGAGCCCGCGTGATTTTACCCACGATAAACATCATACCGTGGACGATCGCCCTTACGGCGGCGGTCCGGGAATGCTGATGATGATACAGCCATTGCTAGATGCGATTCAGAAAGCAAAAAATAAAGCAGGCAAAGAGGCGAAAGTAATTTATCTCTCTCCTCAGGGCCGTAGACTTGATCAGCAAGGCGTAAGAGAGCTAGCCACTAATCCAAAAATAATCCTGGTGTGTGGGCGTTATGAGGGTATTGATGAACGTTTAATCGCCACTGAGATTGATGAAGAATGGTCAATAGGTGATTATGTTCTTAGCGGGGGTGAATTAGCGGCGATGGTGCTAATTGACTCGGTATCCCGGTTCATTCCGGGTGTGCTTGGACATCAGGCCTCCGCGGTGGAGGACTCCTTCGCAAGAGGGCTACTAGATTGCCCACACTATACCCGTCCCGCAGTGTTTTCCGGCATGAAGGTACCGTCAGTTCTACTTTCAGGTAATCATACTAATATTCGTCGCTGGCGTCTCAAACAATCTTTAAGGCGCACCTGGGTCAGAAGACCTGAACTTTTAAAAAGCCTATCTCTAACTGATGAGCAAGAAAAGTTATTAATTGAGATCAAACAGGAATACCAAGTAAGCTGAAAAGATAATTAAAAGGAACGGTCTAATGGCTAATAAACCTGAACTCTGTCAATTCATGTTAGTACGTGGAACAAAATGATGAGCAATATAATCAAACAAATTGAACAAGAACAAATAAAGCAGAACATACCTTCTTTCCGTCCGGGCGACTCGGTGGAAGTTAAAGTATGGGTTGTTGAAGGTAGCAAAAAACGGCTACAAGCATTCGAGGGCATGGTTATTGCTATTCGTAACCGTGGTCTCTGTTCAGCATTTACTGTTCGAAAAATTTCTAACAGCGAAGGTATTGAGCGTGTATTCCAGACACACTCTCCGATAATCCATAGCATTACCATAAAACGTCGTGGCGCCGTGCGTCAGGCTAAACTATATTACTTACGTGAACGTAGCGGTAAAGCAGCGCGCATTAAAGAACGTCTGCTTTAAGGTGGAGCGGACGCCTTATATAAAAGTTAACAACCCTACAAGGGTTATCGGTGGGGACTTATTTTTTCTTATTCTTATTATAAAGAAAAAAATATCCTCTCCCATCACTTGAACGCGCTCAGTTACTCGCTGTTTTAGCAGTAAACTAAAACTAATCATTATACTGAATTTTCCCCTGTAAACTATTTTATGACTCGTTACATTCACGAGACCTGAGTTTACTATCATATTCTACGATATAATCTGTAATTGTAAAGTTATGGACTAGCATTTCTTAGTTTATATATATCTACATCATTGTACCACATATATTTTTATCTCTATTAACAGCTAAATGGCGCTCAAGATAATTTAGGATCATAATATTCGCCTGACCAACAAGTTATGTTTATACCCATGCATAGACTACTAACGACACCTGGTATAGCTCTTTATATAACCTTCCTTGCGAGAGTCACACTACCCGCCCCATCCGGAAGCCTCTTCTGTATTATTATGGTAACGACAATTCTTACGCCAGCTGCACTAACACTATATCACCCACTTGACTACACAATAACGTTTACCTACTATCTATCTTTTAAGATGACTTTTACAGATATTTATCACTACTGCGATGAATCCTGAATACGTATAAAAGTGTTGCTATAGGATCATGCATCCTGAATGTCCTCGATTCACGATGACTTATTTAAAGAGTCTGAACATCGATAGCGTTTTAACCTTTTTAATGTTTGACTTTTATTTCAATGTGTTATAATTTCTTCTATAGCTTATATATTCGATTTCTTCCGAGCTATAGAAGAAGGTTTTTACGTTTTTCCTGTCGTTCTTTACACAGTTGTTTTCTTGCCATTTCGTCATCTTAAAATAATCTATGCTCATGGCTTTCTGCTTGTATAGCGATGCAATTTTTTTATCGATAACCAGTTTGAACAGATTTGCGTTTGAATTCAAGAGTAACATTTCTTTTTTTATATTGCTGCATTGGCATTATTCTGAAGTGAACATATCACCTTTGTTCAAGTGGCTAAATTCAGTATGCCCTTAGAAGGCGATGTAAAGTAGTGGGTAACGAAAACTGCGTTAAAGTCGTGAAGAATAAAGTTTCTGCGCTATTTTAAACAGCGAGAATTCTAGATCATGTACAGCTAAAGTATCAATATTTACGATAAGTTGATTCACTTTTAGTGTTAAAATAAACTGATTGAGAAAACCAGCGTCTGCTATACTACAACAAAGAGAATATCCAGCTATGGCAAAATAAATATCTGCAGGAAAACTACGCAATATTTTGATACCCAATCTCGGAAGGCGCTAGTTAAAGCAATTAAGAGTTTTAAATGATCGACAGCAAAAGAACAGACCGTATGGTGAGAGATTCCTGACACGACAGCTTCCCTATCTTGACCGGGGTTTTAGATTTGGGGCTGATATTGCCACGATTATAAAAAAG
This sequence comes from Sodalis sp. (in: enterobacteria), assembly GCA_051710585.1. Taxonomy (GTDB): domain Bacteria; phylum Pseudomonadota; class Gammaproteobacteria; order Enterobacterales; family Enterobacteriaceae; genus JBPESP01. The sequence continues at coordinate 14,928 of JBPESP010000003.1, forward strand.
CCGAGCTACAGAGTAGCTCGGGGGTGGTAGCACTAGCTGCGCGCAAGCTCGCTTTCGCAAGCGGACAAAAGCGAAAACCTATCCATAGATAATAAACCAGAAAAAGATCGAGAAAGCAGTTACTTGTTATCACGTGCAAGACTCATTAATTTATAAATTTATAAATAGATGATATGCAGCATTTTACTTATAAGTAAAGAAAATTTATCCTATTCTCACTTTTACGATCTTAAACCTCACTAAAGCAGCCGTATAACTACGCTATTCTGTGCGTAGATGCGATCTTTTTTTTGCATAATTCCGGAAACTACTATGAACAAGAGTACTGCTGAGATACGTCAGGCGTTTCTCGATTTTTTCCATAGCAAGGGACACCAGGTACTAGCGAGCAGTTCACTAGTGCCTAACAACGATCCAACATTGCTGTTTACAAACGCTGGCATGAACCAGTTCAAGGATTTATTTCTGGGCCTGAATAATCGTTCCTATCGGCGCGCCGCCACTTCACAACGCTGCGTACGTGCGGGTGGCAAGCACAACGATTTGGAGAACGTCGGCTACACGACGCGCCACCACACTTTTTTTGAAATGCTGGGAAATTTTAGCTTTGGCGACTATTTTAAACATGACGCCATCTTGTTCGCCTGGGAATTGTTAACCGGGGAACACTGGTTCAACCTGCCAAAAGAAAAACTTTTGGTCACAGTATATCCCACTGATGATGAAGCCTATAACATCTGGTCCACCGAAGTGGGGATCCCTAGTGAGCGCATTATTTGCCTCGGCGATAGTAGCGATAATAAAAACAGCACCTATGCTTCCAATAATTTCTGGCAAATGGGTGATACCGGCCCCTGCGGCCCCTGCTCAGAAATCTTCTATGATCATGGAGAACATATTTTGGGTGGTCCACCAGGAAGCCCAGAGAAAGATGGTGATCGCTACATTGAGATCTGGAACCTAGTATTTATGCAGTTTAACAGACAGCCCGACGGTACGCTGCTACTACTGCCAAAACCTTCAGTGGATACCGGCATGGGGTTGGAGCGTATTGCGGCGGTATTGCAACATGTCAACTCAAACTATGATATCGACCTGTTCAAGATACTTATCGACGCCGCAGCAAAAGCAACAGGCGCTAGCAATCCTGATAGCAAATCGCTACGGGTTATCGCTGATCACATACGCTCGTCTGCCTTCCTGATTAGCGATGGCGTCCTACCATCCAAGGATGGTAGGGGATATGTCCTGCGGCGAATCATCCGCCGGGCGATTCGCCATGGTAATATGTTGGGAGCTAGCGATACCTTTTTCTATAAGCTGGTCGGGCCGCTTATAGATGTTATGGGTAGCGCCGCCAGCCAGCTAAAGTCACAACAAGCGATGATAGAACAAGTAGTACGTACCGAAGAAGAGCAGTTCGCACGCACGTTAAAACGTGGTCTGACTCTACTTAACGATGAGCTTACTAAATTAACCAGCAATACCCTAGATGGCAAAACTGCCTTCCGTCTTTATGATACTTACGGTTTCCCGCTAGATTTGACCGCCGATGTTTGTCGTGAACGCAACCTACACATTGATAAGGCGGGTTTTAAGCACGCCATAGAGGTACAACGGAAACGCGCCCGTGAATCGAACAATTTTGGCGCCGACTATCATAGTTTGTTGTGCGTGAATGAAGCTAGCCGCTTCTTTGGTTATGAACACCTTAAGCATCAGGGACGAGTGACTGCGCTTTTCCGCAGCGGCCAGCCGGTAGACATCATCCACCAAGGGGAAGAGGCGGTGGTCGTGTTAGATGAGACGCCATTTTATAGTGAATCTGGCGGCCAGGTAGGCGATAGAGGTATATTGAAAACGACTTCGGGAGTGTTCGAGGTTACGGATACGCAGAAATACGGCAAGGCCTTTGGGCATCATGGCAAGTTTAGTTACGGTGAACTAAAAATGAATATGCAAGTTACTGCACAGGTGGATAGTGTGCGCCGTGAGCGCATTTGCTTGAATCATTCCGCTACCCATTTGCTACATGCAGCCTTGCGTCAGATGCTCGGCGATAAAATCAGGCAAGAAGGATCACTAGTAAACGACCACTACCTGCGTTTCGATTTCTTCCATAATGAAGTTATGAAACCCGAACATATCCGTCGGGTAGAAAAGATTGTCAATGAGCAAATCAGACGCAATCTGCCTATCAGAACCAACATTATGGGATTAGAAGACGCTCGTAGTAAAGGGGCTATAGCGCTGTTTGGCGAAAAATACGAGGCACAGGTTAGGGTATTGAGTATGGGAAATTTCTCCACCGAATTATGCGGAGGGACTCACGCCAGCCGTACCGGCGATATCGGTCTATTCCACATCATTGCTGAATATAGCATTGGCTCCGGTATCCGCCGCATTGAAGCGGTTAGTGGTGAAGAAGCGCTGGCGGTACTACATCAGAAAAGTGATTTGGTGCAGCAGATAGCTCAGTTGATAAAAGGTGATAGCCAAACGCTGCTGGACAAAGTACGGACGCTTCAAGAGCATTCCAGACGACTGCAAAAAGACCTTCAGGAGCTAAAGAATCAACAGATGGTACAAGAAATGGCCTCTCTTAGCCGTAACGTGCGCGATATCAATGGCGTCAAGGTTCTTGTGAGCCAGCTGAACAACGTCAAACCAAAAATGCTGCGCACCATAGTGCGCGATCTGAAGCATCAATTAGGGTCTGCAATTATCATTTTTGCTACAGTAACAGAAGGAAAAGTCAGCCTGATAGCCGGCGTGACAAAAAATTTGATCAATCGAGTCAAAGCAACTGACATTATCAGTCATCTTGCGCAAAAGGTGGGGGGAAGAGGTGGTGGACACCCCGATCTAGCACAGGCAAGTGGCAATGATATAACCGCTTTGCCGGCTGCACTAGCAAGTGTAAATGCGATGCTGGCTACAAAACTCTATGTAGAATACGAATAGGCTATAATAAACACCTTAACTTAATAAAAATTAGGTTTTTTGAAAACATACCTTTTTCTTGAAAAAAGGTTAAGCGCAAAACTAATTATATTGACTAGAATTATACCAGATATGAAAGTAGGCTTGGTAACGTTTCCCACATGCATGTTATACAGTTTACGCTTTCACGCTATATGATAGATAATGGTGTGGAACTGAAAGACCTGAGTCTTTAAATCTTTCAAGGAGCAAAGAATGCTTATTCTAACTCGTCGAGTTGGTGAAACCCTCATGATTGGTGATGAGGTTACGGTTACTATTCTAGGTGTCAAAGGCAACCAAGTCCGTATCGGTGTTAATGCTCCTAAAGAAGTTTCTGTGCACCGCGAAGAAATATATCAGCGTATCCAGGCTGAGAAATTACAACAAACTCTTTACTGATATCCTTATTTTAGCGCCTTGCTTCAAGCGAGGCGCAGTGAGCAGTACACTGAATTTTAGCCGCTTGAATAAAGGTGATATGCTCACTTCAGAACAATACGAATGCACCAATACAAAAAGAAATGTTACTCTTGAATTCAAACGCAAATCTGCTTAAACTGGTTGTCTATAAAAATTAGACCGCCACGTAAGCAGAAAAGCTATGTATATCAACCTTATCTACAATAACAAAATGCCTAAAATAACTACGTGTTGAGCGACAGGAGAAGACCATTAGCATATCTTGTGATTATTTTCTTAATCTGTTTATGAGGAAATCGGTAGGCTAGGAGGCTATAGTCTTCTGCCACAGGTAGAAGACTAACCATCAAAGCACTAAAATTCCATGGGAAATGTAGAGTAAATTAGCCAAAGTGATGTTCCACAGCGATCAGGCTAGCCACTTTATAATTTTATACAAGCAGATGATTTTAACAGTTGCTATGGCGTTATGGGATTTAAAAAAAGCATAAATAGGCGAGGTACCACCTGTGAGATACCACAGTCCGATAGAGGTTTTCTTCAGAAAACTAAAAAAATTAACAGATACCAGTAATAGCTTACATAAATTTCAACGAAGCAGCTCATAAACTATAGATTATATCGTGGTATTATTATAGCGCATTTAAGCTGCATAAATATAACGCTGAGTTTCTGCCAAACGAAACAGAATAGATACTGGAAAACTCTAAAAGCTACCCAATATTAGTTAATCACTATACTAATAAAGTCTAGACCACCCTGTTTAGATTTGTCTACAGAAAATTCACCTTAATGTCCCACTGCTTGATCCTATTTTATCAGCCACTTTACGCTCTCTAGCGCAGTCTGAGTAACCCCTTCTTCTGGCTGTTCCATCAGCTAAAAAATATATTCTTGCGTTGTTATACGAATACTCTTGCCAGCTATTACTGGCCTGCTTAGTATCATTTTTTATATTTATATTCAAATAAATACACTTTCTATTTTCAGGTAGCAATACCTTGGGTATCAGCGGACTGTAATCATTTTCCTTTTGTGAATAAAATCAGTGGACATCATTCAACTTTTACATCTTGAATCTTACTTTCGGCTATTTTAAATTCGACGCTTGGCGTACACTTCTGGTGCTTTCCCACTCTAAAGAGATCCAGCATACCGCGAGGTCTTATATTGTTTTCCAGAAAACGGCGTAGAGATAAGCGCTCAGTGCGTCGGCGGCGTGTCTAGTCAATTTTCATCAACATCAGAAAATTTTAACCTGGTTACCAGCAGTTAGCCCCAGGAATTCCTCCGCCTCTTACTTTCCATCAGAAAATCTCTGGATCATTAAATTGTTTATAAAACCAGCGTAGTTTATCCATTAGATCTTTGCTCTGCCCCTCTACCGCTAAATCTGGCAACCGACTGTGTAATATACATATTATAGTGGTCTTTTTTTCTCCGGCCGCATTTGCATGTTAAGCTGTACGCGTTGTTTACGTTTGAGTTCGGCAAACAAATTATCTACCTACAGGCAGAGTTCTTTAGGCAGCAGCAAGCATATGGGATCCAAATGGCAGAGTCATTGAATCATGCGTAAATATAATTTCCCAAAAAAGTGCCTAGCGACGACCTCAATATCGCTGGTGTTGAACACCGGTGTATTCAATGACAGATAGTTGAATAATGGAACCATCGTTTCATTAAGATAGTATCTGCCGGATATTCAGTGCCAGCCGGCAAGTGTCCTATTACTCATCTGTTAGTAAATTTTCTCGGTGGCGCGTGCGCCTATAACTGCTCGCGCCGCTAGCTTTGAAACAACTCTAGGGCGGCTTGTCAGTGAAGAATTTATGCTACAGCAATAAATTGACAGACCTTACTTTCTGGAATAACTTAGTATCGATATTAAAATACGTAAACTACGTCACCTGTCCTATCATTAAAACAATTGATACGGTAAGGACTCTTCTTCTCGTTACCCATGAGATAAAGATCCAGCAGCGTACTACAGGGAGATAAATTTAGCGTTTTATAGCACTTAATCAACGCTTTTTAAGCGTCACACTGTCTAGATACGCGTGTAATACATCCCGAGACAAGCACTGACCTTTGGTCATAAACAATATATGGCAATGCTAAAAAAACATGCAGGCAACCCACTACCATTACAAGATATTTACAAACTGGATAATAAAATGACACTGCGCACAAGCAAAGAAAAGCGGTATAGGGTAGATATTCTCTCTTAAATAATTTTCTGATGGGGATAAAAGCTGTTGTAGAGCATAGTTTCCTAATCTAAAAATGTAAACATTGAGTAACGGATAAATTACAGAATTTCATTGTAGTCGCTATGTACTTTTTATATCGGTAGTAGTGAGCATACTAGTCCTAATAGCGGCCAGACCATGGTAGCGGTAAAGATAGCAAGCTTATAAAACTAGGATCAGCTTCTTTGCTGGCTTGATTGGATGAATAAAATGTAACGAGCCTATTCTAGCATAGTCAATGATAAATCTCTTTTCCCACATCACAAGACTATTGCAGTACAGGCTGTGTTGAATACCGTGGAAGCGAGATGATAAATAAAGACCTACTTTCAATATAAAAGCCAGCCACAATGGCGCTTAATGATTCCATCATGCAATATAACTCGTTATGATCATTAATCACTTTTCTTTTGTAATCATATCTAAATAGAAATCAATGTATCAACCTGTCATATTATATATTGCCCTGCGCTATATACGCAGTCGGGCAGCAGCAGATCGCTTCAGTCGTTTTATCTCCTGGCTATCCATCATCGGCATTACGCTTGGCGTCATAGCTTTTATAACCGTATTGTCAGTGATGAACGGTTTTGAGCGTGCACTGGAGAGTAATGTTCTCGGGTTGATACCTCAAGCGCTGTTAACTAGCCCCGATGGGCTCCTAGATCCTAAACGTATTCCGGCCTCAGTGTTAGACACGCTTGTAGGTGTAACGTGTGTGGCGCCGCTGACCACCAGTGATGTGGTGTTGCAAAGCGCACGTGGCATAGCGGTTGGCATTATGCTCGGCATAAACTCAACCGATCCCGAACCTTTGTTAGATTATTTAGTGGACACACGTAAGAACGACCTCGTAGCCGGTCAATACCGGGTAATCCTGGGCGATAAACTAGCCGCAGCGCTCAGTATCAAACGCGGTGATAGATTGCGGCTGATAGTGCCCGCCGCCAGTCAATTCACGCCGATATGTCGAATTCCAAGCCAGCGACTCTTTACCATGGTTGGCACGTTCTCCGCTAATAGTGAAGTGGATGGTTATCAATTACTTGTAAATCAGCAGGATGCATCGCGCATGATGCGTTATCCAGCTGGATATATCACTGGATGGCGGTTGTGGCTGCAGAAACCACTAGAAGTAGATGAATTAAGTGCTAGGCCGCTGCCTAGCGGGCTGGTGTGGCATGACTGGCGTGAACGTAAAGGCGAGCTGTTTCAGGCTGAGCGGATGGAAAAAAACATGATGAGCCTGCTGTTAAGCCTTATCGTCGTGGTGGCGGCATTCAATATTATCACCTCGCTCGGACTATTAGTGATGGAAAAACAGGCTGAGATAGCGATTTTGCAAACCCATGGGCTGACTCGCCAGAAAGTGATGCTGGTGTTTATAGCCCAGGGGGGCACCGCCGGTATTATCGGTGTATTATTGGGGACCGGACTAGGGGTTTTATTGGCCAGCCAGTTGAACTGGTTGATACCGATATTCGGAGCTCTGCTTGATGGCGCCGAACTACCAGTCTCTATCGAACCATGGCAGGTAATAAAGATCGCGCTATCGGCTATGGTCGTAGCGCTGCTTTCGACAATTTATCCTTCCTGGCGCGCTGCTAAAGTTCATCCTGCTGAGATTTTACGCTATGAATGAGACCCCCTTGTTACACTGTTCCCAACTTAGCAAACGTTATCGAGAAGGTAAGCTTTATACTGATATATTACGTAATATCAGTTTCACGCTAAAGTACGGCGAAATGATGGCAATTATTGGTAGTTCTGGTTCAGGCAAAAGCACTTTGTTATACCTGTTGAGCGGATTGGATGAACCAAGCAGCGGCGAGATAATATTTGAAGGACAGCCTCTGAATAAACTTTCATCGGCAGAGCGCGCTATTCTACGTAATCGGCGATTGGGGTTTATTTATCAATTCCATCATTTGCTGCTAGACTTCACCGCACTGGAAAATGTGGCGATGCCGCTACTAATTAACGGAGATCGTCCAGCACAGTCACAAGAAACAGCGATGGAAATGCTGACGGCGGTGGGTCTTGAGAAACGCTGCCATCATCAACCGGCTAAGTTATCTGGCGGCGAACGGCAGCGAGTGGCGATCGCACGGGCGCTGGTGAATCATCCAGCGCTAGTGTTGGCCGACGAACCAACCGGCAATTTAGACCAGCGTAACGCCGAGAGTATTTTTGAACTCCTTAGCGAACTGAATATACGCCAAGGCACTGCTTTTCTAGTCGTAACTCATAACCTTCAATTAGCGAAGCTGCTAGATAGACAGTTGGAAATGTGCGACGGCACACTGCTGGAAGCAGTACAATGAAGATGCCGCTGTCATTACAGATTACGCTTCGCTTCAGCCGCGGGCGACGGCACGGTATGGTGTCGTTAATTTCAGTTATATCCACCATTAGCATTGCTCTTGGGGTGGCAGTCCTAATTATCAGCCTCAGCGCCCTAAACGGGTTCGAGCGCGAACTGAATGACCGGATATTAGCAGTCGTCGCGCACGGGGAGATTGAGCCAGTAGATCCGCCGTTTACTGATTGGCAGGAGATGTTAAAACGTATTGAAAAAGTGCCGGGTATCCTAGCTGCTGCACCTTATTTAAATTTCACAGGCCTCCTCGAACGTGAGGATAAGTTGCAGGCAATACAGATCAAAGGCGTTGACAAGACGCTAGAAATGCGTTTAAGTGCGCTTCCACTGTATGTTCAGGGGAATGCCTGGGCGTATTTTCAAGTTGGTCAACAGCAAATCATCGTGGGGAAAGGGGTTGCCGATACGTTTAAAGTAAATCTCGGCGACTGGCTAACGGTGATAATCCCCAACAGCGACCCGAAAATGAAGCTGCTCCAGCCAAAACGTATCCGCTTGCAGGTCAGCGGCATTTTGGCGCTAAATGGTCAGTTAGATCACAGTGTTGCGATAGTGCCTCTAGCGGACGCTCAGCGTTATTTGCAGCGCGGCGAGGATGTTGGCGGCATTGCCATAAAGGTCAGCGATGTGTTTAACGCCAATAAGTTGGTGCGCGATGCAGGTGAGATCACTAAGGCCTACGTAAAAATTCGTAGCTGGATCAGCACCTACGGCTATATGTACCGTGATATTCAAATGATTCGCACCATTATGTATCTAGCGATGATATTGGTAATAAGTGTCGCTTGTTTCAGTATCGTTTCTACACTAGTGATGGCAGTAAAGGATAAAGACGTTGATATTGCAATTTTATGCACATTAGGGGCCAAAGACAGTCTAACCCGTGCTATTTTTATTTGGTATAGCGTGCTGATATGGTTGATAGGCAGTATTTTCGGCACGGTGTCCGGCGTTTTGATGGCGCTCAACCTGACTACACTAGTGAAAGGACTAGAGGATATGTTGGGTCATCAGTTATTGTCCGGGGATATTTATTTTATCGATTTTCTGCCCACCGAGCTGCACTGGGTGGATGTGACCAGCGTGCTAGCAATAGCGCTGATACTGAGTCTGCTGGCGAGCTGGTATCCAGCACGATGTGCAACCCGTATTTATCCTGCCAGAATATTAAGCGGTCAATAAGGCCCTATCCATAAGGAAAAAAGTATATGCGCATGCATCGCCGGTTAATCCAGTTTCGCAAAAAGTAAAAGGTTAAAACAACAGCACCTGCGCGCTTGTATTTTTTATCGTAACTTACTAGCAGTGACCAAAATAAAAAAATATTTTGTTATAATACTGATAGAGAGCGAATATTTTCGCTGATTCAGGTATTCGCACTTTCCGGGATGTGAACGGGTTATAGTAGGAGCATTTAGTGAAAGATATCGCTACGCCAGAAGGTTTTACCAATGATCCTGCGCTGGTAGATATTTTATAACACCTGCTGCTATCAACTGCAGCAGGCGGAGATAACGTTGAATACTGCCCATCTAGCACTGACTGAACTGAAGTAGATACTAGGCGCGATTATTTTCTACTTTTATAAAAAACGCTTTGGTAACCGCCACATTATATATAGGGAGTTACTGAAGGTGTACTGTAGCTAAAGCGGTTAGATCCTTGATGTATTAACGAGATGACAGAGGCTAACAACCATTATCATTTCTGCTAGTTTCCCAGCGTACTCTTTCTCCTCATGTAATGTGGTTTAATGAAATACCGCTCAGTATGGATAAGATTTATCATGAGCTTGTCTGTGCTGACTATTTTCTAACAATTGATACCTCGGAGGGGGTTTATCTGGATTTGTGTATAAATCTTGCTTTTGTGCTATACATACCATTGAGTTGAATTCAATGCTGAGGCAGGTAAAAAAACATTTTAAAGAAAAAATCCAGAGCACAGCCAGTTGGTGCGTGCCCCAGTAGACCCGTAAGCTTATCGACGGTTTATCGCCCATAGTGGCTAAGCTGTCAATTTTATCCTTGATAAAAGGATAAAATTGACTTGACACAATATTTTCCAGCAGATCTCTAGTCATAAAAGTTATAGTGGAGAGGTAGATAGGAAAATGGATAAATTATTCCATTTTACATTAGCTATGATACCTTATTAAAGATCAGCGTGAAACATCTCTTCCAGCACTCACAGGTAATGGAAGCTGACCCATACATTGCAGGAAAAAAACTTATCGCACTTGGGCTTATATATATTATCCTGCGCAATCATGCTCGCTTGATAGCAACGTTGACATTGAATATGTGCCTAGTAGTATCTTTTATCAGTTCTATCGGTTATATGGATACTACGTCTGATTTCACTAATAAAACGTCAATCCGCAAATTTTAAAACAGCACCACGTGGTAGGAAACCCGGAGGCGAACTGAGCATCCCGGCTATAAGGAAATGTTATCATCTCAATATTGAGATATAATAAAATAGAATCTAAAGAAGATAGAATATATTATATCGTGTAGTATTTCGATTAATAACGAAAGTCTTAAGGCTATAACTGGGTGGCGCCCAGCCGCGTATTTGCGTACTAAGCATGCTGGAATATAAGCGTACCTTTAAACTCAGGAACATACCTACTAAAGCCAGCATCTTCGATAATGATATGCAGCACACCTTCCCTTGCGTGGGAACTTATTTCCAACATATTCTGAGAATATTTGCAGGCATTATCTAAAATAATAGCTATAACTTCCATAAAGTTGTTTTATCACTAATAAACGTTAACTTTAGTGAAATATTTAGCGATAAGGAAACACTTTGCGTTGATATACCTTGTTGATCACAGAGTACACAGCTATAGAGCAGCACAAATGCAGTTAAAAGCTCAAAATATTATGATCCGAGTAAATGATGGACAATATAGATAATATCTTATCTGTTGGGAAATTCGGCTAATTTACTCCAATATAATCAGCTTATCTATTTCAATATTGAAATTGCGATCGATATACACGCGTCAGAGATGTTTTCAGAAGGTGAGTAAAATAAGAAAGGGGTCTAGTAGTACTACTAGCACTAACGCTCATTATTCAGTAAAATATTCAGGTTACATACCAAAATATCTACCAGCTAGCGCATTGAATATTTAGTGGGAAAAACTGGAGCCTCTGTGTGGTACAGATAAAAAGGGAAGCACCCAGAGTAGCTGATTAGCAAGAAGAAAATAGCTGAAGGATTCCAACAACAGATCAGTGTGCTGCAGCTTATAATGAAATAGTATCGATGAACACAATGCTTAGCGACTAGAAGTGGCTGGTAGCCGTGGCGGTTAATCGCCAAAGAATTGTGGATCAGGGCATTATATGCGTCATGGAGGCTGTCGAAATATTTCAGCTGTATCAGGGTGCCTCCTGCTACTACTCTATAGAGAGTTATTCTCTACTACTGCATGGTATGCGCATCAAATGGGTATATAGAGCTCAAAATAACCAGTCTTGATCCGCCAGACCTACTATAAGCGCGACCCAAATGCTAGTTGATAACGCTGATGCTAGAACACATATGACTATTTTGATCATAAATCAGCACCTGGGTGGCAAATTGATATAGATATTTAGCGGTATGGCAATCAATAACTTATTCTCTTCCATTACGGAAGATTTAAAAGAAGATCACTTTCACCGCGGGATAACAGGACAGAATGATGTTTTTCGAAGGCTACCTGGAAGCTATAAGCAATGATAATCACGTAGTGATTATAGCGCAAAGAGAGCGCAAGAACTACGCAGGCCACTATCAACAAGAATATGACGCACAGAGAAAACAATTTTTATAGCGTAATAGAAATAGATTTGTAAGAACTTAGTTAACATCAAAACGATAGCCTTAACTACAAGCGTTGTAATCACTTCATGCGAGTAATTTTGCCCTGTTTTTTCTATAGACGATCCATTAACATATCGATAATGTGACTATCAGGAAATTTAGTATCGGGATAAAGTTATAGCATCGGCGAATATTTCCTGATAATTTTACCGGTGGTTACGTATCAGTATCTTGGTACTAGTGTATTCAAGCAGGGTAACCCTGATATTAACCTTATTAATTATTAGCTCCTGGGAAAAAGATTAATGAGGAAAAGTGCGGTTCTATACCTGCAACACTAAACCGCTGTTACGGCGTATCAACGCTTACATCTATGCTACTATAGCTCTTCTAGATGAAGAGCTTAGCGACAAGTTATCAGTAACGCCTTACAGCACCGTAATTTTATCCTACCAGACTTCCCTGGAGAAGTAGCAGGAGAATTTTCACCTAATACACCTACTTCACTATCAGAAAATAAAATTGAGAGTATCCTTATCGGGTAAGTCTAAACCAATAATGGCAATCAGTTGGATGCTAATTTAGAAAGCACTCAACCTCCCCGTGCACTGTTCAAAGTTGGTATCTTATCTTGTGCCCTATTTCACTTATCTGTAGCATTAGATGCTGACGAAAAAAAGAATTATATTCCATTATAAGAATTTATATTCTTAGTTCTTAATAAATTACTATTAAAGGGCCTGATTGCATAATCCATCTTGTTAAGTGGTTATCCTCCCGCTTTGTAAGGAATATCTTCCTATATAAAATATCTCAGAAAGCAACTTAAACTTTACATAAACAGAAAGGGTATTAAGGTTTAGCGCAGGTTCCCTTTCATAGCTTATTTAAATTCATCAATAATTGTTTTGGCGTCGCCTAATTATATTGGCGACGCCAATATTTTTCTAGCTGTACTTTTCCCGCTTCTAAAAACAGTAAATTATCAATAAAGGTTTTATACCCTCAGTATAGATACACTTCTAGTGTTTAATCTCTTTCTGCTTTTCATACGATTTTTAAATTCCTTAGCGGCGTATCACCGTCTGTATGGATTCAGCTAGGACTTCCTCATTCTTAATTTATCTCTATCAGAAAATGGGTTTCATTCACTTCTAGTTTATTAATTCCTTTTAGCCTATACTAGGTATGCGATAAGTATAACCTATCCAAACACCTACATTGTACAAAACAGTACAATCTGTCAAATTCTGCTGCCAAAGCGCAAAAGGGAATTTCACCGCTCTAGATAATTCATCACCACATTTACTAGGCCAAGATACCCTACCAAGCTCTTAAAATAGATAACAATTATATTGAACCGCGCAATACAGTCAAATACTTTGATAATATATAATTATCGGGAGCTCGGTTTGGGTAGTATAGGAATTCCAGCAAATACCTAGGCCCGGTAATTTACTCCTCCTCGTAAAACCAATGCCAGTCTACTTTGGGATAGGTGATTATATAAGCATTATAATTACCAAAGGTGCTATAGTTTTTAGTATTCCTATGTGTTCCACTGAAATATTGCAACGTTATACACTAAGTAACATTTTAGCTATTTCCCTATAACGTTTGCTCACCACAATGCTGTTGGCGCCAACAATAATCTCGCGCTTGCGCCCATAACAACCCATAACAAAATAAATTTTAAAACCGTAGTAAATAATCAGGACGTGGGAGGAATTCTTGATATCTTCTGAGGTGCAAGTAAAATAGAAAGAATTACTTAGTGCGTCTGTAGTGCTGATTCCTGGCGACTTTCTCCTTTTAAATATCCCACCGTCTTTTTATATTCATGATTAGTATCACATTCAATTTATTAAAAAAATAAAATGGTTTTTATATGCTCAGCATCCTTTTCTCTTAAATTCGCGATAAATAACCTCCAGAAAACCTCTTTTGGATCATTAAAGGGGAGTTTATTTAATAGTATTATAAGAACACTATCTTTCATAGACCAGTGTACTTCTACCTGTACGCAAAATTTTAGAAAACGAAATTTACTAAAAATAATGCGGCGCAAACTAACTTTTTTTGTCGTAGCAGTTATATATAAGCAAAATAGTGGTCAGAAAAAAAACAATTACATCAATTACAACTCCTAGAGATTAATAAGCATATGAAAGTATTTCTTTAGCTTCTTTACACAATCGATTACGAGCGAATATCAGTTGCAGTCGGCTTCCGCCGACCTGCCGCCAAAGTACGGCAGACCGGATGCCTGCCAGTAGTACGGCGCGTACCTTGTCCTGAATCTGTGTATTTTGTAATGCCGCTGGCGCACCAGTAACCTGAATACGCGGGCCAAGCGGGCTGATAATATCCGTATAAATCCTAGCCATCGCACTGATAAATGTATTTGATAGTAAATCAAAATGACTAAGCTGATGGTCAAGCTCATCGATGCAGCGACTTAACTCCGTTTGTGCACCACGATTACCGTTCAGTTTGCGTTCAAGAACTATCATCCCTAAGGTATACCGGGTTAGTTCAGCCCCCAATCCCTCACGCGACAAAGCATTCAACACGCTTTGCACTGTCTCCAATCCCATCCGCAAATGGGCCGGGTTATCACCGTAGACTGCATGCACAGCTGGCGGATTCAAATCTAGCAAACTATGGAAGGAGATGCGCAATGACTCCTCATCGCACTGGCTTTGATATGCAAGTTGCTGAACTAGCTGTGCACTCTGGCAAACGCCCGCCAGCGCCAGCGTAATATCTAAATAATTTTTTACCAAGAAGACTCCTATATCAGTCTCTGAGGTTAAATCTATCCGTCAAGTGTCTAGATCAACGGCGTGCCAGGCGGACCACTTCTACACTGCGGGTGGATCCTTGGCGACTTAAGGGTTGGCGCTCCTCTATTATTCCGCCGCCCAAACAGCATTTCGCCAGATAAAATACTGCTGATTGGCCAGGTGTGATAGCGCCGACGGGCTGATCGAAGTTTACCTGCAAACGCCCATCAACCTGCGGCGTTACTAGACAAGCAATATAGGGCTGACGATAACGAGTTTTTAACATGCAACGCAGCGCTTCGGTAAGCGGTTCCCTTTTGACCCAGTGTAGCTGACCTGCAGTAAGACCAGTAGACATCAGCCGTGGATGCTGTTGGCCCTGAGCAACAATAAGCTGATTATGAGTAAGATCTTTATCTACCACATACCAGGGTTCCTTACTACCACCGCGGATGCCGCCAATGCCCAATCCTTTACGCTGACCAAGCGTATGGTACATCAAGCCTTGGTGGCGAGCTACCTCCTTTCCGTCAACCGATACAATCGCTCCCGGCTGCGCTGGCAAGTAGCGGCTGAGGAAATCACGAAACTTTCGCTCGCCAATAAAACAAATGCCGGTGGAATCCTTTTTAGTGGCCGTTACTAGATCAAGCTTAGCAGCAATACGGCGTACTTTCGGTTTCGTCAGTTCCCCTATTGGAAAAAGGCAACGCGAAAGCTGTGCATGGCTAAGTGTATATAAAAAATAGCTCTGGTCTTTATTATCATCCAAACCGCCCAGTAGGCAGCTTTTGCCATCCACGTCGATGCGACGCACATAATGGCCAGTAGCGATATAGTCAGCGCCAAGTTCATTTTCAGCGAACTCTAAAAATGCTTTGAATTTAATTTCCTTATTACATAAAATATCTGGATTAGGGGTGCGGCCTGCCTGGTATTCAGCAAGAAAGTGTGCAAAAACGTTATCCCAATATTCGGCAGCGAAATTGACGGTATGTAGCATGATATCTAAAGTATCGCATACCGCCTGAGCATCAGCCAGATCACTTGCCGCACTGCAAAACTCCTCATTATCGTCCTCCTCCCAGTTTTTCATGAAAAGTCCCTCAACTAGATAACCCTGCTGCTGTAGCAACCAGGCAGAGACAGAAGAATCGACACCACCAGACATGCCGATGATTACTTTTTTTTGTTTATTATATGACATGGGATTCTCATGAATTAAATGATCACCACGCGGCTCGTGGTGTAGTAAATGTATATATTTTATCATTATTGACTCTCGTGCTACCACCTTTAGTAGGGGTTAAACACATGCCTAACACACTCTGCGCTACAGAAACCAAGAATACCGTATAGCGGCACCGCTTAATCTGACAACACTAGCATCGTGATCGTTAAAATCACTAGTTGTAGGCCTGAAGAAAATTCAGCTACCGGTGCTCGCTTTTCCGATAACAACGAAACCTCTCCGCCGCCTACGGCGGCGTAATTAATTGAAGGAGTAAATGAATTCAGCTTTTAAGATAGTAGTTACGCAAAGCGGCAGATCAAAGCAGATCAGTTAGAGACAAAAAAACCGCGAACAAGAGTTGTTATTAGACACAATCCATTGATATTTCCGTAGGAAAGAATGGGGAGGGCAGCAAAACACGATTCTTCTCATAATTCATACTGCAATATGCCTCAATCATATGGTTTCCTCCACCTCAAGCTGCTAAGCAGGGTTATTCTAAGCAGTTAGCCTGTTGCATTATTTCTTCAAACACTATAAACTATCTCTCTACATTGTGCCACCTAGGCAATGGTAACATCTTGCTTGAACATAGTGACTCTTGTCCGTCGTGAGCGTTTGGAAACGTTATTTATATCATTATAGGGCTAGGTTCCCAGCGCCAGACAGACTATCCAGGCACCAATTTTTATTTGATATCGAATAAGCCACTGCATCGTATCTCTGATCTGTACGATCAGACGGTGCACTTGGCTGGTAGAGGGATGGCATCGCGAACACGAATTAGCAGCATCCGCAATCATAACCATAAATCAGCCTTCGAAACTACAATCTAATACAAAATTCTGTAGTTACTGCTACTCCACTATTTCATTGACCCACTTTTCAGACAGGCAGATGATTTTATGAATAACTCAATAAATAATGAAGCTGGTTATTATAACGGTAATCATATTAATTAAGAAAGTGGAAATGGTTATCAAGAGGATGAACTTAAGATTTTTAACATCTTCATAAATCTTCTCCCGAGTAAATATAAAATAAGGTAGGTTGTATAAATAAGACATATTTTAAAGTGCCACATTTCCTGTAGCCAGGAAATGTGGCAGGTATTATCTCACGTAGTGAGAGCAAGACAATTTAATGCCAGTGCGACCATGAAACGCTTATTATGTTTTACATTATCACTTAGTAACTGAGATTATCCAAATCTTCGTCAGGGTAGTTACCCTGGCTACCCCGTTTCTTGTCAACCTGCTTAGAAAGACAATGACAAACAAGCGTCCAGAAAGCTAGCGAGGGAGAGTAGCCTTTCCTTCGCCTAATGGAAGGAAAACGGAAGCGGACGGCGAAGTGAACGCTTTTTCTAAGTTGCCGCGCAACGCTAGCATTAGCGTTTTGTATACGAAGGGTATACAAAACTTTTAGCAGTATTATTGTAGACTCTCCAGTATCCGCTTTCTTCTTGCCGATTAGGTTATGCCACATCATTATCGATTTTAATATATTGCCAGACTAGCAAATTGAGTTCTCTATTTTGATATTCCTCTACAGGAAATAGAGGAGTTAAAAAACATATCTTGTTCTTTCTTGGTGTATAAGACAATTTATATGATAAATATCATAACTTTTAATTAATATCTATAAAAATCCAATTTTACTAATTTATATTAGTAATAATATATTTTATATTATTAAATATTCTAAGGACGCTTAACTATGATTATTTTAATTAATATATATGTAACCAATAATAACGATAAATCCACGCTACTAATCTAGGTACCGACGGGTATTTACGTCGGTAGTTATTTACTGGCTATAAATATTATGATCTATGGTACATATTTGCAAGTTAAACTGTACTCATCATTACAACTATTTAGAGTAAATACCCTATTATAATCTAATTATACAGGCTTTATATTTAAAATACAGATATAAACTAAAGATCTAAAGACAATTTTATTCATTATATAACTTTTCTTCAGAAAAATTCGAACATAGAATGACAGTTATTTTCCTGGAAATGGATAGTATTATTATCCCGCGCCTACCAGATTTTTATAGTACGATAAATTGCGCTATTTAATGATGGTAATTAAATTATCTTTAATTACGCTTAATATTTACAATTTAGCTGATCTTATTCATTATAGTGGAAAACTAAATTTAGTTAATTAAACAGAGGCCTATATATTCACCTTAGAATAACACGGGGTTTAACCAATGACAAAGAGGAAATTTTAGTCCTGAATTCAAATGCTAATCTACTCAACTGGTTGTCGACAAAATTTCACCGTCGTGAAGGAAGCAAAAGCTATAATCGTCGATCTTTCTACGATAAGAAAGAGGTAAAACAACTGTATGATGAGCAGTAGAAGAAAATGTTAAAAGTCTCTTTAATAAAAGAACAAATCTAAATACCTACACTCAAGAAAAAATATATAACTAATTAAAATATAAAGTGAAATATTAAAAGTTTACAGTGCTCTTGATGTCATACCCTTTTAAAAAGTTCTCATAAATATGGATACTCAGAGTTTTTAAGATTCATTGCGGCAGTGATAAATACTGGAAAGTAACCCTAATAAGACAAACAGCAGGCGAAAGATATTGTTCAGGCAGGCGCATGAACTTTACAATATAAGCAATGGTGCAGCAGATGTGAAAAGTATCGTCACTATGGCACCCTAGAAACTTATGAATCTGACCCTGCCCACCAAGGTCCAGGCTTACAAAAAAAAGCTAAGAGCGGGTCAGTTGTTAGCAGCCGACGTACAGGTATAGGTTATACACATGATAATTAAGCGAATATTGCGATCCTGCTTTCTTTTGAAAGCCAGTTAACTTGTAATGGAGCTAAGCAGATATGAAGTGAGTGACATCTATTTTAGAATAGGGAACATAAGCATAACTCTCTTGCAATTACAGAGTATGTAATGAATATTACAGTACACTCAGACCGCATGAATATAACAGTAAATTGCCGCTAAAAGTATCGTAAAACAGATACTATAAAAAACTATAACACAGTGGCAAATTTTAATGGAATAGTAAACTAATCAACATTAACACTACCCTGGCTAAAATTAATAAAAAAATCCACCTCGATATAAATTGCCTCTTTGTGCACCCTGTCTCGCAGTCAATAAAACCCCATTCTACCACCCTAACAGTATCAGTATTTAACTACCATTCTAATATTTTTTAAAACACTGTGAAGGAAACCGCGCTGCTTATAATCTCGTTTTATCAACTAATTTTCGCTGGATTGTAGCTTGATATGTCATCGGCTAAAAATATGTTCTCGTATTGTTATACAAATATTCTTACCAGTCATTACTAATCTTCTTGAAATCGTGTTCATATTCAGTTTTAAATAATACCCCTTATTTTAAATAAGGATATCTTAAGTATCAACAGACTTATATTACTTTTCTTATGTAAATAAATCACCTGGTGTGTAATTCGTATTCTGTACCCTAGCTTTTTCTTTAGCTCGTTTAATGTGATACTTAGTAGATGTTTCAATTACTTTTCAGTCTGAAGACCTGCACCGGGAAGGCAGTATTACCATACTAAAGTATGGTGCAGAAATAAACGCCGGCCAGCTAACAAATAATCACTTCATTAGGTGTATATATTCCAACAACCCGTATAAGCTAGGCGATATACTTCAATTAACTTTTTGGTAAAATATTTGTTATTAATCAGTTCAACCCAACCGCTGCTGAGCTATGCGTTTCTCTTTTAGCATAAATATCTCATATAATTCACCTGGCATAAGGTGTTAAATATCCTCCACTTCCTTAGTCAATAGGACCTAAGGTAGAAGGAGGTATCATTGATTTACCGTTATCTCAGTATCACGCTGTGCTTGTAGCTTTGATTATAGCACGTTGCACCTCCTCAGTTCTTTCTATCAGCAGTTAGCGTCTGCCTGTTGGGTAATATCGTTAGCATTTCCTGCTAGGAAGGTTCAATTCCTCCCACTAACAAAGTGCATTAGATAAAACTAGTAGTTCCCATTATACTACCGTATCTTTGTGATCAAAATTTAGCCCGTCTTATAAATTCAGAAAGCGTAGGAGGAATAACCTACCTGCCTAACCCCCTCCAGCCTATTCAATAATGTCCGTGCCTACAGATTATCAGAGGATACTGGTAACATGCTCAGTGTGTAGTCGGAGGGAAATCCTAATAATATTTGCATCCAGTATTTTGTTGCTTTTGTAACTGACATTGACATTATCCTAGTAAGAAAATAACGGATTACCATGGTGCTACTACATGGTATAATTCCATAAATTTTCTACCGTGATAGCATTTTCCACCAGAGAGAAATCCAATACACCAGATAGCAGGTGTGTCTACCTAGAACAAAAGTCATCTCTAGAGTTAAAGGGCTGTTCCGTATATCTATACACCACTTCTATATCAGGGACCTACCGTATACTATACGTAGGTATTTACTGACATCTATAAACTCAGTCCTACTTCTGCTACACCTGACATACCTTAATTGTTGAATAACTAAACCACCCCCCTTCTTTGTTACTCCCTCTCAGTTTAGTATTACCCACTTTATCATATACGGTTGAGCTTGCTTGCAAGCTGTTTTTATCCATCCCTTTCCGGTTACAGCCTTTTTTTAGCGTTAGCCAACATGGGTAGGATGGCCTGCGTAGGCATCGGGCAATATTCCCGTTTTGACTCTTCAATGATAAAGGCCACTGCCACAATACGGGCCATGCCAGTACGCTGTAAGCGGACCACTTCCCTGTAACAGCATCATGCCCGCATATTAGTAATCTGCTTCTGATGATTGTTAAGGCTTTATATTTGTGCTCAAGAAGTTGCACGTGACGCCAGCTTATCGCGTGACTTTATGTCAGTGTTGCACTTGATTAACTTATCAACACACTCAAAAGAAGTGATCCTAACTAGCGAGATTCAGTCAATAATGAGGAAGGCTAATAGAAGATCCTTGAGACGCTACTTGGAAAACAACTCTAATAAAAAACATTTAGAGTTGTTTATAACATTTGCTTTCAAGTAAAAAAAATCAAGAGTGTATTGACATTATCAAGATATTAAGGTTACTTAGGTAACCTGTTACCCATTCTTCAAAACTAAAAAGAGAAGCGGTATCCCATACTCTTTCGAGTAAAGAAATAATTATTAGCATACCATATATTACATAAAATCAGCGTTTCTAACCCTGTGTGTTTCCCTGTTCCTCCACTGGAGTCCAAGGCTCTAGCTATTATTAGCTTTTCCTATCGCCAAAGTGTGGCTACCAATGTTTTCGGTAAGTTATATCTTTAATAAACTAATAAACGACATTAGCAGAGCCGGCCCCATACACTGGGCCTCCTTTAAGGGTTATGTAATTATTAAAATCCAGTACTTCAATTTTAAGAAATTTACAAGTACCAACAACCGTATAACCACGTAGATAAAATCAGGCTGTGAGGTCATAGCTCTCTATCCATGGCCCTATTCTCGATCGTACTCATAAAGAGTCATTGAAAGATTATTTGCAACCTAAAAGGAATAGCAGTGGCCTCGATCCTAAGTTAACCTCGATGTTTCAGAAACATTAATCACATTGTGGCAAGAACTGAAGGATGGCGGCAATAAACGTATCTGGTATCTAGCCGCCGCATTCTGTACCAACATGTAAATAGATGAAGTATTTTCCCTTCCAAGCATCAACCGCTGATTCCTTTTGTAAATTGATTAACTGTGATCAAAGTAGAAAAAATGAGATGGCGGAGCTGATAGGATCATAGTACGCTCAGAAATAGATAACTAACTATTTATGTCAGTTGACACGTACGGAGTTCTACACCTCTACACCGCCGAGTTCGCTACTAATATTGCCTACACATACTCAACTCACAATGAAAAATATGAATCTAAGCCGTATTAAAATCATGAAGAAATCATGGGGCTCTTTATTAGAGGTGTACAGGAGCATTCGCCGAAGTGATGCTTGGCAGATCCAGTCATACATATACATAAAGAAAAGCAACTTAACGCTTTTACTATCAGTTCGTGAAGGCGACAAAACCAGGTAATCAATTTACCAGGCAGGTTTCTGAAGCATGGTTTTGAGCTGAATGCAACCCATGCCACGACAGTAGTAATTCTGGGCGAGGCTAGCATTAATCCGCGTCTAGTAAATAAAGTTCATAAGGGAGGTCTGTATATTCAATACTGTATTAAAACTATGAATGCAGTTATGTCGTCGACATGAGCGCCCCCGCCGCCTTGTAATATAAAGTGAATTATGATATCAACACTGAACAGTGGCTTTGTGGTGACGAATATCCCCATAGTATTGATACTACCTGTCCACTGTCTAAGTAATTTCGGTACAGAAAATGCATACTCCGACTCGGGGAGTGTAACCGCTTTCATTTTACCTGCGCGATGCTTTAAGCACTTTCTAAAATTTATTACTCTTTACAATAGGAGATATCGACACCTTGGTTTTATCTCCATATAGTATCAACGATTTTATTATCTATAAGGTATTGTATGATTATTAGCCTAATTGCCGCTCTGGCAGTGGATCGTGTGATTGGTATGGAAAATTCTATACCTTGGCACCTTCCGACTGATCTGGCCAGGTTCAAGCGTAACACGCTTAACAAACCGGTTATCATGGGGCGTAGAACGTTTGAGTCCATTACAAAACCGCTGACTGGAAGGCAGAATATTGTATTAAGCAGGCATCCCGGCGATAACGACGCCGTCACTTGGGTGAGGACATCTGCGGAAGCGCTAGTGGCAGCCGGTGAAGTAGCTGAGGTGATGGTAATCGGTGGTGCTAAAGTTTACAAGACGTTTCTACCTCAGGCCGCGCGCCTCTATCTGACCCACATAGAAGCTGAAGTGGAGGGTGATGCCTGGTTTCCTGACTATAAGCCGGATGAATGGTGCTCTACCTTTAGTGTATTTTATGAGAGTGACGAGAGGAATACCCACAGGTACTGCTTTGAAGTTCTGGATCGGATCTTTTGATAGAAAACCCTCCCGTAGGCGCTCTTGCGCTGGATTTAAACACTACCAACCGCTGAATTCTCAGCTTATTAAAGCATTGGAGTAAGAGTAAGGAGACATGAAGCTTAGTTAATAATGGAGTTTTCGCCACCAGTTTTTTTGATGATTTGAGGGTATATGAATAAATGCTTTGTCTTCCCAACGCAGCAGGGTCAATTTGCCGCCCCAACAGCAGCCAGTATCAAGCCCATAGATGTGTGCTGGCGTTCCCTGATCCATAAGCGAGGCCCAATGACCAAAAACAACGCTATAGCGTTTAAGCACCGGCCCTGGTAACGAGAACCACGGCCGCAACGCCGCCGGAGCTTTTTCCGGTGTATCCTTGCAGTTCATTTCCAACTGACCATTAGGAAAACAGTAGCGCATACGGGTAAAAACATTGACACTAAACCGTAAGCGTGCCAGGCTACTTAGTTGAGGACTCCAATTGTTCGGCATATCACCGTACATAGCGTCAAGGAACAGGGGGTAGCTTTCACTTTTTAGAACCATCTCAACTTCCATAGCGCATTGACGCGCCGTGGTGAGATCCCACTGCGGCGTAATGCCGGCGTGGGCCATAACCAGTTTTTTCTCTTCATCGACCTGCAGAATTGGCTGAAAGCGAAGCCAATTGATCAATTTATCAGCATCTGGCGCTTCCAGCAGCGGCGTGATACGATCTTTTAGCTTATTAGGACTAATACCAGCATACACCGCCAAAAGATGGAGATCATGGTTGCCAAGTACCAATCGTACGCTGTTACTCAGATTGTATACCAGACGAAGTACCTCTAGAGAACAAGGCCCGCGGGCAACAAGATCGCCTGTTAACCACAGAGTATCCACCGCCGGATCGAATCGTACTTTCTCTAATATAATTTCTAGCTCATCGTAGCAGCCGTGAATATCGCCAATTAAATAAGTCGACATAGTTAGTTTATAAGAGAAGGAATTGCTAGGCGGAAGACGGGGATAGTAACATGAAATCCTTGTCCTTGATCATCGATCATATCGTAATAACCTTGCATGGTACCCAGCGGGGTTTCCAGTACTGCGCCACTGGTGTATATTGAAATTCCCCCCCCGGGGGAAATACGCGGCTTTTCACCGATAACACCATCGCCCCTGAACCTCTGTCTTCTGGCCATTGGCATTGGTGATCAACTAGTAACATCCTATCAGTTGTACGAGGTGACGACTTAAATTACGTAGTGTAATGATATAAGCAAAGACATAACGATCACTTTCCGGCTGAGACTGCGTATCGATGTACATACCCTGAACCTGAAAACAAACACAGGGTGAATTAATCATCAAAGCACTCCTTTTAGTCTTTTTTTAAACGGGACGTTCCGCCAGCACGTTACTTAAACGGCAATAATGCTCAATGCTTACATTTTCCGCGCGTAGTGTTGCGTCAATATCCTGTTCTGCCAGTTGTTGCGCACTAAAAAGATTACCCAGGCTATTACGCAACATCTTGCGGCGCTGGTTGAACGCCACTCTAGTCAAGCTAGTGAGCTTTCTCAGGTCCTTTACCGGGAATGGTAACGTAGCATGGGGTACCAACCGCACCATCACCGAATCCACTTTTGGCGCTGGTTGAAATGAGTCAGGCGGCACTTTTAGTACTGGGACGATCTGGCAGTAATACTGGGCCATGACGCTTAATCGACCGTAGTTCTTAGTGTTCGTACCGGCTAGCAATCGGTTAACCACCTCTTTTTGCAGCATGAAGTGCATATCTTGAATGACATGAGTACACCTAAAAAGGTGAAACATAAGCAGCGTGGAAATATTGTACGGTAGATTGCCGAAAACCCGTAACGGTTGCCCCCGTTCAGCAGCTAGCTCGATAAAATTGACCCTCATAGCGTCCTGTTGTATAATTTCCAGTTTAGACTGTAAAAAATGCTGGCTGACCAAACGTGCGACCAATTTGCGGTCAAGCTCGATAACGGTCATCTCATTAACTCGCTCTGCTATCGGTTTAGTCAGCGCACCCAGGCCAGGCCCAATTTCCACTATTGCCTGGCCTGGCTGTGGATGAATGGCGGTAACAATGGCATCAATAGTTGAGTTGTCGTGCAGAAAGTTCTGCCCTAACCGCTTGCGCGCTAGATGCCCCTGATATACGCGATTATTCATTAGAATATTTTATCATGTCAATAGCAAGATTAAGCGCCGTTTTAATACTGCCGACCTCCGCCTGACCCGATCCGGCTAGCTCCAGCGCGGTGCCATGATCGACAGAGGCACGAATGAAGGGGAGTCCCAACGTGATATTAACTGCCCGACCGAATCCTTGATACTTCAGTACCGGTAGACCCTGATCGTGGTACATCGCTAGTATAGCATCTGCCTTCTGCAAATATTTAGATTGAAACAAGGTATCAGCAGGTAACGGCCCAACGAGATTATAATCTTTAGCACGTAACGTATCCAAGGCTGGCTTTATTACCTCTATTTCTTCCCGGCCAATATAGCCACCTTCACCAGCATGCGGATTCAGCCCGCAGACGTAGATGCACGGCTGCACGATACCAAATTTCTGCTGCAGATCATGAACAAGAATCGTTATAACTTCATCAAGAGACTGGCGGGTGACAGCCCCTGGAACTTCTAGCAACGGCAAATGAGTAGTTGCCAATGCGACACGTAGCGATTTTGTGACCAGCATCATCACAACCCTTTTACGGGCACTGCGCTTGGCGAAATATTCCGTATGACCGCTGAACGATAGACCACTCTCGTTGAGAATACCCTTATGTACTGGGCCCGTAAGTAATGCTGCGAACTCACCGTTAAGGCAACCATCGCAAGCGCGGGCTAACGTTTCGACTACATAATAACTATTGGCGACATTAAGCTTACCGGCAGTAACCGGCGCAGGCGCCATAATGGGTAGAACTGTCAATTCACCGGCCTGGCGCGGGGTGGGAAGTTGTTCAGCCCGATAAGGGTACAGCTGCAGCGGTAGACCAAGTTGTTTCGCCCGCACCCTTAGTAGTGCAGGATCGGCACATATTACCAGTTCTATCGGCCACGCCTGCTGAGCTAGCGCAGCGACAAGATCCGGACCAATACCAGCGGGTTCGCCAGGGGTAATGATAATACGTTTATTACGGTCCATTGCTATCAATTATTTTAACGTAAGCGGCGGCACGCTGCTCTTGCATCCAACTTTGCGCCTCCTCAGCAAACTTGCGGTTAAATAATAGTCGGTAGGCACGATCTTTCTGAAAAGCGTCAGTATGTTCCACTTGACGGGTATCAATAAGCTGAATCAGATGCCAACCTAAGGAAGAGTGCAGCGGCGGACTGATTTCCCCTTTCTTCATATGCATCAGCGTGGCTCGGAATACTGGATCGAAGGCATCTAAAGACCTCCAACCCAGATCGCCACCCTGATTTAGCGAACCCGGATCTTCGGATAACTGTTTAGCGGCAGTAGCAAAGCTAATACGTCCACTTTTTATTTTCGTCGTAATATATTTAAGCTTGTGTTGAGCCCGCTGGTCTGTCATTAGGACGGAGGTACCTAGCAAAATATGGCGGACACGCACTTCGGTGATCGCCACTTTCTTAGTGCCACCGCGAATATCATTAACTTTTAAAATATGGAATCCTACATCGGAACAAATCGGGTCGATAATGCTACCCTTTTGAGCGCGCTGCAAGCGGGCCGTAAATAAATGTGGGAGCTCTTCCAGTTTCCACCAGCCCATCTGGCCGCTTTTTAGTACCTGATTTTCAGTAGAATAAGTGATTATTAACTTAGCAAAGTCAGCACCGCTTTTGCTTTTCTCAACAATTAAGGTGGCTAGTGCTTTCACTCTGTCTAATTGATCCTGCGTCGGGTTCTCCGGCAGTGGAATAAAGATATGATCAAGATTATATTCAGCACCATTACCGGTCTTAGCGACAATCTGTTGAGCCAACGACTCAACTTCTTGCGGTAGTATTCTGACACGCTGGCGAACTTCGCTGTTACGGACTTCGGCAATCAGCATACTTTTGCAAATTTGCGTACGATAAGTATTATAATCCATACCTAGATAGGCTAGACGGCTGCGTAGCTGATCGAGCGATATATGGGTCTGGGCGATGATATTATTGATAACCTGATCCAGTTGTTCATCGCTGATGGCAATATTAGCGCGCTTTGCCAACTGCAAGATAATGTTATCAATAATCAACCAATCAAGGATCTGGTGGTGTAATGTAGCGTCGTCCGGCAACTGTTGGTTATTTTTTTGAGCACTATGTTTTACTATGGATAACATAGTATCCACTTCGCTTTCCAGGACGATACCATCGTCCACTACAGCGGCAACTTTATCAACAACCTGCGGTTCGCTGAAAGCGGCGTTAGCAAACATACTGAGGCTGAGAATAAACATTCTACAATTTTTCATAATTTCAATATATATCAGCCCTATATGTGAATTAAGTTCAATGTTTTTTTCTCGATGTTACATCCTTAAAACATCCGCTGATAGGGCATAATTCCGGAGGCCAGCATCTTATCTGTACTCAGCCCATCATTTCTGTTAAAACCGCGCAGTTCAATGTTAAATAACATTTTGTTATCGTAATGACTAAAACTATTAGTGTTTTTCGAGCTGGCAATCTTCCGTTCATAACCTACATTGATAGCCCAGCAGCAAGTGTTGTATTGCAGGCCGAGAAGTTGATCCACCGGCTTATTTACTTTAGCATCATAATAATACACTCCAACTAGTGACAAACGATCTGCCAGCGGCCATCTACTAATTACTCCCACCTGCGAAATAGCCTGCTGATAGCCAGGATAGCTAATATCAGACAGCATCTGCTCAATATGTTGCTGACTAGCATAACGGTAATTCAGCTGTAGGGTGCAGTTTTCATCGTTTTGATATTCCAGCACCGCATCGCCAAATGCAATGCTGTTCAGCCAAGAGTCATACTGCAGGCCGCCGCGGATTTCCCAGTGATTGCTGATACGCCAATAGCTATCTCCCGCCCATACCACGCTACCGGTATTATCATAATTATCACAGGTGCTGTTGATATCATTGATACGGGGCCGCGAAAAGTAATATATTTGACCCATAGAAGCATTAAATCGCTCTACCAGTTGATCGTCATAAATTCGAGTTCTGACACCACTCACCAATTGGTTGGCGGAAGAAATGCGGTCCAGGCCGCTGTAAGTTCGATCACGAAAAAGACCAGAGTAGTCAGTTTGCAGGATGGTGGAGTCATAGATGCCGATATCATTCTGGTTACGATAAGGTACAAATAAGTACTGCAGACGCGGTTCTAACGTCTGGGTATAGTTCGGTCCGTAATCTATATCACGTTCGAACACCATCTTGGTATCGGTTTTGAACTGCGGCAACATGCGGGTTACAGATTCTTTCAGATGGCAGCCGGCGGTATTTTTTTTATTGTATTTATCGATATTTTTCTGCTGATAATATGTTCCCATCACCTTAGCTTCAATATTTGAGCTACCCCAACGGTTGGCCAGTAGCATGTTAAGCGTAGGCTCAATGTGCAACCGGATTGTTTTAGGATAACTGTTGTTGACGTTGGTAAATTTATCTGCCTGGCTGAATACTTTGAAGTCAAACAGACCAACGTCTTTTTTATAGTAAGTCACATCAAGCTGAGGCGCTGCACGGTAAGCGTTACTGTCATTAGTGTTAAAAACCTGGAACTCTTTGTACGATAAGGCGGTCTTCCAGTTATCGTCGGCATAACCAAAACTAAATTTCTGTGTAGTGTAGCCGTCAGTGGTACTGCTGTATTTAAAGTCCATATCGTCAAGGTAGTTAGAGTCACTCACTTTAGTATAATTAATATTAAAACGCCACACCTGATCCATGACCCCGTTGTGGCGCCAATAGAACAACCAGCGATCGCTATCGCCATCGCTAGCATTCTCACTGCTGTAAATCCAATCTTTAGGCAGCCAATCAAACTCCGCCAACCCTTCACCAGATGTGGTGAGATAGCGAAACTCGGTCTGGATCTGGGTACCGCGTTTACTCATGTAATTCGGCGTGATCGTGGCATCATAATTTGACCTAAGATTCAGATGATAGGGCGCACTAAACTCTAAGCCGTTGTTGCTGTCATATTTGAGATTGGGGACAAGAAAGCCTGAATGGCGCTTTTCACCCACCGGCATTTTTAAATATGGGCTATAGAAAACTGATACTTTACCAATTTTAAAGCGCGCGTTCCAAATTTTGACAAGCTGCTCTTTGTGATCGTATATGACTTCTGTTCCCATAACGCTCCAGCTATCGTCTCCAGGCAGACACAAGGTAAAATTACCGTTCTCCAATACTGTATAACGGTTATCATTACGCTGTTTTATAGCATCGGCGGAACCACGGCCTTGTCGCCCTACTATCTGGTAGTTTCCCTGATAGATATCCGTATCTTTAGTATTAAGATTAGACCAGGCTTTTAGTCCCTGCAGCTTTATATCGTTGTTGGAATAATTGACATTACCCGTGGCGGTGATGGTACGCAGCAGCGCGTTGTTCTGCTCCTGGCGCTGCGTAAGCTGCACTTCATCGGCAGTGAGCCTACTGTTGCCCTGTTCGATATCTACGTTACCGCTAAAAAACGCCTGTTCGGGATAATTTACTACGGCCTTATTGGCCTGAATATGTACCGAAAGTGAATTGGTGTCGCCGCTAATCAGCGGTTTGGTATAAACTGGTACACCAAAAAGGCATTGATCCGCCAGATCAGCTAGCGCCTGTTGGGTGTAAAGAGTATACCAGATAAGGCTGCCAAGTAGTGTAGGTAAACGTTTTTTCATAAGCGTTTTCAGGTATTCCGTTATCTAAGGCTTATTAGCAAGCAGTTTAGAGACTATATTATAAATAAACATTTTGCTAGTGTTAAAACCTGCCATTTACCGTGTATCATTAGGGTTAGCGTTAAATGACAAGTATAATAAAGTAACCTTTCACCGACGGTATGATGAATTTAAAAGTATTTACGTTATTAGTGTAGGGTGTTTAGGAAACATATGGGTATCTTGGCAATAGACTGTTTTTTCACGCTTGATACTAAATCTGCTAATAGGCTATATGGTTAGATAACGCATTGAAATGGGACTATCGCGTGTCAGATACCGGTTATTTTCCGATTAATAAACCCGATAAAATCAGCTTAGGTCTTCTAGAAATGTAGAAGAAGGTAAAATATATATGCCTATCATATTTCAATATAAGTCTGCTACCTAAGATGTGCTCTATGATAAGTTTCCTAAGATAAACGCAAATGAACCTGTGATAACTATTCTTCGAATATCAAGCAATTTAAGCCTGTAATCGTACAGCAGAAATACCAAAGTTCTATTCGCTTACTTTGCCAGTAAATATCAGTTCCTGAAAAAAATAAGACCGGGTAATATCCCCTGTATATTGATCACTGTTTGTAGCAGTCTTTCTTTTAAGGAACAAAGACCTGCCTTCTGTTTAAACCCACTTAAACTGAAATATAAATTCCTCTATGTAGAGTTTAGCCACCAGACATAGACGGAAGTCTATCAAATTATCATTGATATCAATAAGCATACTTCAATTATATAGCGGCAATTCTCTCTTTAACTAAAAAATAGTGCTCTCCTTTACAGAAGAGTTAAATGTAACATTTAAAATTTGGAAAGAACAATAGAAGATATTCAGCTAAATGCCGCTCTCCAGTCATAGACTAATTAACATTATAATTAATAGAATTAATTAAACACTATAAATATTATATATATTAGTACTTTCCATTATTATTTATCTTCGTAAGAAGAATGAAATTCTTACTTCTATATGGGATATATATCCCAGAAAAAATAATAGGTTTTGATGATTTTTTTATAAGCTAATTTATTATTACACGGATCATTGTCCACATGAATTTTATTCATTATTTTTGATTAATTATGGTCATTAGGATAACTCTATTATATTACTTTAGATTACTATTAGCTTTTTATTTTATGGAACTATGAGCATATTTTACTATATTAAAAAGCTTAAACCTTAATAAGTGCTTCTTATATTTAACCGTTATAATTCTAAAATTATGCCAGATTACCTTGATGATAGTTGATATGTGCGTTATCCTCTGTACCATCAATTAAGATATTCATCTTATCTTTTTTTTCACGATATCTTTTGACAAAATATATTTTGCTTCTTTTTGGCCTATTTTCATA
This sequence comes from Sodalis sp. (in: enterobacteria), assembly GCA_051710585.1. Lineage (GTDB taxonomy): Bacteria > Pseudomonadota > Gammaproteobacteria > Enterobacterales > Enterobacteriaceae > JBPESP01. Next base: position 46,087 of record JBPESP010000003.1, read on the forward strand.
TTAAAAGCACTGTCTTTATAAATATTTATACAAACTTACTTTAACATTGAGTGAACTGATTAATTTGAAACACTGCTAAGTAAAATTACTTATCTCATTCTCTATTTAAATATTCTATATTCTACTATAGAATAAGTTATCTTCTGTTTATTAAATAGAAATAGAACAAGCTTTGTTAAGCCTTATTTTGGAATTGGAAGTAGCATTAGCTGTATCCGCATTTATACTTAGAGGCGTATTTTATAAAATACATATACAATGTAAAATTCTTATACTCAATAAATTAAATGATTAACTAAAATTAGTTACCACTTTAGATTTTTTTTACAGTATCTATTTTCTGATTTGTTTGATGGTATTTAATCCACTATTATATTCAGGCAGCATGATAATGAGTACGCTATAATATTTTTTTAAAGATATAGTCTGTGGTTTCATGAGCTGCTTCGCTGAAGCTTATGTAGCTCATTAGCGGTATCCACTTATTTTTTAGACTTTTAAAGAAGTGTTACATCAACCTGTTGTCATAACAGGTACCAGTGGAGACTCATGCTTTTTTTTGATCTGTCAATGCCATAGCAACTGTTGGAATTAGCTGTTCGTATATGATTCTATCCTAACCCGCTGTGGGATATCACTCCAGCTAATTTATCCCGCGTTCTCCATGATATTTTCAGTGCTTTAATGATTATTTTCTGTTCCAGAGAGAACGAGATAGCCCAGCCTACCGATTTCCTTGCAAAAAGATACAGATAAAAAATAACCTTTACCAAATTCCTTTTTTTACAAATACTTCTAAACTATCCAAAATGGATATTTTCATGATTTAAAGAAATCTAGAATAGTGCAAATTAATCCAGAATTTTTTGCACTATTCTAGATGCTTGCTTAAATGGTGCGAGATATCAATTCTTAAGGCAAGTTTTAGTACTCTCTTCCTGCTAACAATTTTCAACTGTATTATAGTCAAGTGCTTTCCAACTATCCACCTTTACCGGGACTACTCCCCTATTGATAACAAGTGACACGTTAATTATCATTGGGGTGCTGTTATGCACCAGTATAGTCTCATCTATTCTAGAACTACATCATCTCCAAATGTAATGGCAGCGGCTAATGAGCCTGACGTTCTTCAGAAAACGCATCGCCGTTTTAGGGTGGACAGTAAAAATTGACACCGCACCGAAAAGGATTTTCGGTGTCAGCGGCGACATATTGAATCTGGTGACGCACGCACTGCGCCAGAATTGCAATCCATCGTGATTAGCTGCATTTTGCAGCTCTCACCAACTCCTTTAACGGCGTCCTCATTTATGTTTCTGCCAAGAAATGGGTCAAAACTTAAACCTTTCGCGGTCTGAGAATAGCGAACGCGTCCTTCTCGGAGCGTTTTTAACGATATGTCTCCCCTGCCCTTGGCAGCACATCTATCGCCTCTGGCTTCAGTCGAATAGGATCCAGCATGATACGATACGCTCATCAGTCTTCCTCTGCTGTTATCAGATTTATGTTCGACAACGGAAAGGAAAACAACGCTTACGCTAGTATAGCTGTACACCCAACGCTACCTCAGATATTACTATCCAGTTGCAATACCAGATGTAGCAATAGACAATTATCAAAGTCACCCAGATCTAGGGCAGTCATTTCAAAAAAATACGGTTCAAACGGTATTCCAGAATGTCGTAGTGAATAAACAGAACGCGCAAAGTGACGGTGATAATGGGGCTTCACATTATGGTGAAAAACAAGACAATCAGAGTGCGCCGCAGCTAGCCATTGCTATCTATCGCTTTGAGTTTTACCTATAGCCACAAAGTTCATTGACTTACAATCCGCCGCGCATCCGAATGTCATTCTTGGCCTACCGCCAAGATCATACAAGTGGTAGGCCAAGAATGACAATACTGCAGAGTCTTGTCAAGAAGTTCCCTACCCTAAGTCATACATACCCACAATCCCCCGCTTTCTGTTATACATGAAATAGACTGCCTACCTGTTGAGGCTTTTTATCGGTATCCCAGCGGCTATAAGTTATTAAGCGCCAGTTTCAATATCACTCTTTCATAAGACGATAGCAATAAGATTTCCCCGCGAGCGGCGACCTAGTAAAAGATTTTTAAATTGCTGCATTTTATTCATGGAGCTATCAAAACTGAAACTGCCTGCTGCTTCCACTATCGCCCGCGCATACAGTTGATTTGGTATTAATCCATAAACACAACGGCAATTCTATCAGCACTAGTACTCCTCTTTGACGTGGATAAAATCCAGAAGCATTTTATCGTACCGTTGCCGGCCATCGCCCTATGCTAGGATATGTAAGAATTGTGCTTAGTCTAGAATTATCTTAACGGGCATGTATACCAAGTTCACCCGTTATTAATGCAGCTACCCAGGATTTACCAGTTAACCCAATAAAAGGCTTACGATAACGCTAACTGTATACCTTTATGTAGCCTGCCAATTCGCTCTCGATCGACGCTGCTGATAATCCAACTGCGAGCGTCTATCACATTAATATTACTGTCAGTCTAATCCACATAGTTCTTAACTACGATTTCTTATGCCAGTCTGGCATGCAATATGATAGGTTACTATCACTCTCCTCACCACTGATTTCATAATTCTTACCCATAAAATATTGATGTAAATGCATAAAGTTAGCGGTAACATATGCAAGTTGCAATTTTAACATAATGTTTTAGTAGTAAGAAACTGGCGGATATGCTGGCTATCTGTTTTTTTATAAATAGTGAATATACAATGAGGAGTTATCGGTGCAGCGAATGTTCAGCACCAGTATATTGGTATAGTGCTGGGGATTATACCTGCTTACCGATATTTTCACCAACTGCTACTTTGGAGAAATCTACCTTTTCTTCAGCCCGCCTGCTCAGTTATGCTGCCAACTATCACGTTATAAGCCCACACGGTTTTCTGACCGTCAAGCTTAGTATTACTGAGATCCGCTTTCAATACCGGTAGACTTATTCCGAGTCAAGTTGAGATTACATAACCCTTACACTCAAGGATAATATCAACCGTTGCTAGTTTAGCATCACGCAGTAGATTAAATATTGTTTTAGTCCCCACCGACTCTGTGAATTTATATTTACCCGGAAAAAAGCAAAACTGTTCAGCGCCTTGCCGTTCATAATACAATAATATTCCCGTTTTCATAGCGGCTTTCTTTGCGGCGAATTCAGCATCACCTGAATGACGAACATGCCGCGCGGAGCTGAGCGTTGATTTTCATCGCTTTTTTAGCAGCTTTGCCGTCAACTTGGTACCGAGGATGTTATTTAGCCGCATTTGACCTATTTAATTTAATAATTTTTTTTTAAAAATTCTACCATATTGCTCAGTATAGCAAAGCTGATACCGAGATTACCGCCGTACGACGCTGAAATGGCGGTATTGATTCCGATACTTGACGTTAATTAGCAGCATCGGTTTTTAATAAAGTTTCATAATTTTCGATATTCAGTTCGCTACCGTTCTGGCAGCAATACAAGATAAAACATTTCCGTTCCTCTAAGTTATAGAAATTACTGATATCCAAAGTGTAATCCCAGATGCATAGCTGATCGAAATCCGTCGTTTTGATAGTAGTCATATTTTTTTAAAATCGATCAGTTACACTAGTAAAACATCAAAAAACCGATCCCTACCGATAAACTTAGCATTAAATTTGAGACTATTGTTAAACTGTACCTATATTTTAAGAACGTCATTGACTACATAATTATTAGTCACCACACATTGCCTTTTACAGTATTGTAAATAACCACATAACCCAACCAGAGCCTAGATTTTTTTCTTTTGTCGCCGCGCTCCGCCACCCTGACATAGGGATAAGTTTTGCCCGAAGAATTATTTTAGCTGATTGAGTATTTTCTGCGACGTGACTGGTTATCCTAGCGATAGCTCTGATACTTCTATACTACTAGATAGAAGTAGAAGGTAAATTCTACAGTATCGATGCTAGGGTGTATACTCCTGATTTGTTTAGGAAATTTCTGCTGTAAAGATAGCAATGATAGGACTTAACGCCATCCTCAAACTCAACGCAAGCGTTGAGGGGCAGTGTAATTTTTTACATTTATGATTATCTTAACTAAAATTAAGGAGTCATGATCCAGAACGTGTTACATTTTCCGTAAAAAAATGAAATAATCCGTGATTCAACGTAAAGAGAGTAATGAACAAAGGTAAATAAATATTGATCCCACTTTATAAATAACAACCGTTACAGAAAACTACATCAGCGGCCATCAATAGATGATTTTTTACCCCAAGGAAAAAAATCTTTCATTCCGCTAACTAATATAATCCTGAATCAAACAGATGCGATAATAAAACTACATCATGGATTAGTTATCGACAGGGTCATAGTTTACCATATTACCCTGGCTTCGCCATAAGCTAGACGATGCTTGACGGATATTTTATGATATAGCCAACTGCTGATGGATACATGGAATGGTAGTCATCCATCACCAGTCGCTGAAAATTCCCCTGCGAGATCTCAAGGAGGGGATTGCAAATTCCCAGCAGCCCGTTTATCGTACGGTAACTCTACAGTTACAACTGCACTACTTCCGGATAATTAAACACATGCTTTAAGAAAACACTTTTAAGTATCTTTAACAATCGAAACACTAGACTTGAGTTCTCCAAATAACGTTTTATTAAAATAGCCGTCGTAAATAGGTTCCAGATTTTCTAGAAAACGCTGCGTCGCATAAGGGGACAAGTCACGCCACGGTATTGACACATACATACATAAAAAAAATTGATTACCCCTGCGCAGACCTTGATCACATCTTATTTTATCAAATACTTAGCCGATAACTTTATAGAACAGATCACCTCTAACAACACTGTCATATCTTTTATAGAAGACAAAAGATAGCATTGTTTATAAAAATATTTTTTCTACACCGCGTCTTCCGGATCGGCAATGCAATACAAAATATCATCGGCAGCTTCCATGATATACGTCAGTGGGAAGCGGTGAAATTTACCCAGAGATAATTTATGACACGCTGTCTAGATATACTCTTCTTCCGGCATATAAAGCCGGGCTATTTCATAAAATAGCTGAAGGGCACTAGAGACAGGCCATCCCGGTAGGCCTGGTAGGTATATGCGTACATAGGTCAAGTTTAAGTTTCAGTAGGCTATAGCCCATAGGATGACCTGAACGTTTCTTTCAAATGCTACATATCGAGCCGGATTAAGACTGCGTAACGCGTATTGTTATCTTCGTCACTGGATGCAAGTATAGGCTGACTAGCTAACAGCAGTCATTGCCAATCGAGTCCTTTTAAGACCAGTGATATTCAGGCGACGACAAAACCAATCATTAATCAATCGCCGCTTAACCTAAATTACCAAAGGATTGATTGCTAATATCTTGTATCAAACAAACCATTTCGACTAGTACTATCATCGCAGGGGGCTTCCGGTTTCAATAATCCTAATGCGCCAATGCGTCCATCGTTTTTTTTGAGATGATAAAATATCTTTTTCATAATATAGCGCTCGCCCCCTGCTTTACATTCCAGCGAATGTGTCAGGCGTGAATGGTAAACAAAATTCAGAATTGAGATACAGCGGGAAACCTGTTTTTTTACTGAAGTCGGCGATATATAGCAGCGGAATTGGTAATTCGCGCATAGTCACTTTCAAACTGGCGAATAATGACATAATCACCCTTTGCCCTCTTCGCCAGAAGACTATAGGACCGTTGAAAATTAATTTTATAATTGAAGTGTATCTCAAAAAAAATCTTTTTTCGTTCGAAAAACCGCACCCTATTATGATACGAATCCCAATAAGTAAACATAAGTCCACTGGCTGTCATTTCCTCGTGCCTATCATACATGAGAGAATAAAGCTTATGAACACCATATAGTATTTAAGCGTATTTTTTACAGGAATATTTTTTATGAAAATTGCCATTATCGCTGCAATGGAACAGGAAGTCGCGCTGCTTCGCAAGCGCATAGACCACCCTACCCTATGGCAAAAAGCAGGGTCTAAAATTTATACAGGTCAGATACACGGTGTTGAAGTTGCATTGGTAAAATCCGGTATCGGTAAAGTTTCTGCCGCTCTAAGCACCACGCTATTGCTGGATCATTTTAAACCTGAGATAGTCATCAATACTGGCTGCGCCGGCAGTGCAGTGCCTTCATTAAAGATCGGCGATATTGTGGTATCCCATGAAGTAAGCTATTACGATGTCGATATGATTGCTTTCGGCTATGGACCCGGACAGATGGCGCAGTGTCCATCATCGTTCCACGCTGCCCCGGCGCTGGTAGCACTGGCAAAGGAGATTGTTGATCATTTAGGTATGAATGCGGTATGTGGTCTGGTAGTCAGTGGCGATACATTTATTAACAGCGCCGACGGGTGGGCCCGTATCCACCAAACCTTCCCCAAAGCGATTGCCGTAGAAATGGAAGCGGCAGCCATTGCGCAGGTGTGCCATCAGTTTGCTATTCCTTTCGTTGTAGTGCGCGCAATTTCTGATATTGCGGATCAATCATCCCATCTGTGCTTTAAAGAATTTCTCACTGTAGCGGTACAAAACTCCTCTCGCCTGGTGGAGGCAATGGTACAGACGCTAGCCTGCCCAGAGCCACCGGTAAATATATCACCGCCACGCGACGTAACAGGTGGTTAGTCTCTCGCGCCACAGAACTCTTTTATATTGCTGACATAGGGGGTACTGATGTAGATCAAGTAACTGCTTAAATTATATGTCCGTGGCGCGATATCTTGAGCAAGTCGCTTTATGATGAGAGAATGCTAGTATCTGAGCGCATACTGGCAGTAAAACTAAATCTGGTGCTGGAGTATTACGCTCATTGTAACCTTGAGCAATAAGCGTAATACTTTACCGACAACCGCTTTCTCTAGCTATATTTTAGCCAAAACAGAATGCTGCTCCAGCATTCCGCAGATAATTTTCGTACCTAAAAGAGATACTACTTACTCACCCGGCAGATTAGCGACTTTTAGCGGCCGCAGTTGATGGTGCTAGTATTTATCGTTTGTGTTTCCGCATATCCCATTAGTGATGCAGTAGCCTTTTATAAAATTGTTGTTAATTTACGCTACCTCCTAAAAATCCCCTGATACTGTGCTGGCTATATATTTTCGGTAGCATGATATTTTCTGTTTTTAGTGTTCTTCTAGTCAGCAAATTACCTATACATCCCTTTAGCTTCCTGACCGCGGTTGGTGGGGTACCCATCCATAATATTACTCTAGTCCAGCTAACGTCCTCTATATTCTGGAAACCCTATCTCAACCGATTTTATCGGTAATGATAATTACCTGCTTTTCATCACTTTTCTTCTCATTAGCCAACTATAACTATCGCTGATAGCAGCACCGATATAGAACCCAACCACGCCATAAAAAGCGGTGTGCGCCGCCCCCGTATCTCAGTCTTGATGTCTTGTCGACTTAACGAGCGGCGTGTTAAATACTGAACGATAATCCGCAACCGCAAGTGGTTTTAGCGTTAGGGTTTATGACGATAAAACGCGACCCTTCCAGCCCTTCACTGTAGTCAACAGACCCCCCAACTAAGTATTGTAAGCTCATGGGATCCACAACCAGCCATACACCCTGTTTTTCGATAGTAAAATCGTCTTTATTGACTTTATCATCAAAGGTGAAGCTGTACTGAAAGCCACTACAGCCCCCGCCAGTGATGTAAACCCGCAATTTTAGATTCGGATTTTCTTCGTTTTCGATAAGGTTTTTTACCTTTCTTGCTGCTAAATCGGTAAACTGTAATGCTAAAGGTACTTCTTTACTCATAATTTCACTCCCGGGACATAGTCGGGCTGAAGGCATGCTAAGGACCCGATAGCTAAAGCTATTATCCGTTAGGCATCGTTTATGTTCAATATCAGGGAAATTGCATTTACCGCAACGTGAATTTATGCTTTACTGGGTATCTTTCCTCCCTTAGATGTTGAGCATTATACTCCCAACAGAGGGGAATAAAGCGCCTTCCTCCAAGAAAACCATGTTACCAGTATCGCGCCAAGATAGGTGATAATTATAGGCAGGATAAATTAATAGATATCAATATATTTCTATCCCAGAAAAATACCAATCAGGAGTGCTCTAACCAAGGCAGCAAACAACACACCAATCGGAATGATAGAAAATCCCTGCTTGCATACTCCTTATCTAGAAGGAGCATATACTAGTAAGGTGGTGCATCACACCAGCATTAATTAGAGTAAAAAGGCCTTTTGGCGCACCTGAACAAAAAACATAAGCGTGTTAAGTATGTAACAAGAAAGATGAATATCAGTATGTCAACACATAGTATTCAGCCGCAGATAACAGGATAAAGTTGAAACTACCGGCACTAAAATGGCTAGGCCAGATTAGCAATAAAACTCCGCTTCTGACGAGAATATACCGTCGAACCCGTCGCTTTTGTAGGACGACGTATTAAAAAGATTATATTTATTCATAACACTCATTAGTCCAACACTGTCTTTAGATGTTAAATATCAGGCGCAGTCATACCACCATTAACTTTGGTAGCAGAAATACCCATCGACGCAGTGATTTCACAATGGTTACCAGTTAATTACATTACACTATAGATGGTAAGGTTATTTTTTATTTAGGAGTTAATTTATAAGTCATTCCATAAATTTTTACGTTGAAGTACGAAAGCCGATCCCCCGGCAACTAAATTCAAAATACATGCATCCAATGGCATTGGCGGTACGCCGATGTTTATCGTTAATGCTGACAGCACCTATTTAACCGACACTGACGGTAAAAGCTATATAGACTATTTTGGCTTTTGAGGACCCTCATGGTATGGGGGCTAATAATCATACAGCAGTTCGTAAAGCCATACTGAACGCCATGCAGTATGGTCTAAGTTATTGGCGGGCAACGGAAGTCAAAGTGAAAATGGCAGGGCTTGTAACGAGTTAGCGCCTTTCCCCTCGACAAAAGAGGGGCATAGTTAACTTTAGCACTGAAACCAGTATGAGTGCAATACGGCTTAGGCACGGCTAGTATAGCCGTGACAGAGTAATAAAATTTGAAGATTGCTATTCACGGCAAATGCGGGCGAACTGCCGGTTAAGGTTGAATCCTGGGAACTCTCTCTAAGGAGAGCCCAGCTCTCCTTAGAGAGAGTTCCCAGGAGATTATGCCAGAATATTTATACCCTCACCTTCAGCCATAATGATCTACAGTCGGCGCACAAGGTGTTTACGCTGTACCCACACAAAATCGTCTGTATCATCGTTGATACCAGTAGCAGGAAATATAAACTGCTTTCCGGCGTTACTAGAATTTTTTATAAAGACTGTGCGTACTGTGCAATGAGTTTAGCGTGCTATTGATTATTAATGAAGTGATGACCATTTTCGCATTTCTTTGAGCGATTGGTGCTCAAGTTTATTATAATGTAAAACTAAATTTGACCTCTGCATAGGCAATAGGCATCAGCGGTGCTGTGCCGGTGTAGGTATCTTCGGCGGCCATCGTAAGATGATGCCGGGGTTAGCGCCGACGGGACTGGTTTATCAAGCAAGAACCCTTCGAGCAATACAGTCGCCATAGCAACGGACTACACCTACTTGTGAGAGATCGCTCGGCTTGCATACATTAGTAGCTAATATATAAGGCCGAACGACTAGCCGAGTCGGCGACGGTGGCATACTTTCAGGACATCCAAGTATGGATATAGATCGTTTTAAACGGTTTTTCCATTTAATGCTAGTACGAGTATTTATCTGACGCATCGGCGTTTAAAGCTGGCTTCATATCTCTTGTAGACGATAATGTGTAGACGGTAATGCTTATCTTCCTCATACCCTCTAGAAGCTGTGCAAACAGCACAGAGTTTTTCCAGACTGTAACTCATCTGTAACAAAACTTGTGGTTGTGTGATATGCGTCTGACGGAACACTATAAGCCACAAAAATCCGGACAGGTGCAGTATTGCGTAATGATAATTACTGATTAACGTATATCCAGCTTACACGTTTTTTTTCTGAAGTAATATATACCCAACAAGCAGAGCAGTTTATGTAATTTACTCCGACCCTACTTGCCGGCTGGTGCCTAAATAAGATGCTGCATAGATCATTAAAACCCCTGGGAACGCGAAATAGTTAAAGAAAATAAAGTGTGCCGCTAAGCAGAGCTGGAATAAGGCAATATAGCAGCCGTTGTGGCACCGACACTAGAAGCCACGATAAAAATGGAGCAAACAGGAGCTAAGGAAGCTGACGATACCAACTATTATCGACTAACAGCGCTCAAAAAAAATACTCAACATCAGTGCTTAATGATACTTAAAACCAGATTGCAAATCATGCCTTACTCTACCCAAAAAAAAGGTTAGCAACTGCAGCAATGACTGCAGCAAGATCTAGGTAAGGATCACCCTCAGCAACAAGCCAGGTGACTACCTAATCCTATTGATTGAGCGAATCGCTGATCCAAAGACAAGTTTTGTAGATACTCATTAATAAAACAACGCCAGTAAACTTTTAGTGGGTCAACTCTAAAAGTTGACTAGAAAGTCAACTATAATCAAGGAAATCACCGGTACAACATACGTTTACTACAGGTGTGCGAATAAATCCATTGCAGCAGCCAGGATAAGTGCTTTAGTCTGCACGTAGCGCACATCCACCACTTTCCATAACGCTTTTTTTTTGGCGAATTCCATTGGATAACTAAACTGAGTTACTCTATTTAAATGAAATACGCTAATTTATGCTCCTTTGACGCCCATATGCCTGAAGATAATTCCTGCAGAGCTTTTCACACCTAGAAGTAATTCGCCGAGCATCACGTCCGCAAACAAACCCCTTGTTTTAGACCTACATTCGGGGAATATGTATCTCTTTAATATTTTTTACAGACCCAATGTATGGACTAAAATGTCCCGGACGAATTATTGAGAATAATAAAACGGAGTGATAGAATAAGCAAATAAATCAATTTATTACATAAAAATTAAGAGAAATATTATGGCGAAATACCACGAGATCGCGACTAACATCTAACAAAGCATCACTAAATTCATACTTAATAAGCCTGTAACCTATAATGCATTAACGCTAGATATACTGGCGCGCTAAATGTGTAGCAATTAGTTGAAATGCCGCGACTATATTCGCACAAAAACATTCCGAACAAGTTGTGCATATTTAACCACCCTTGCGATATCTATCCCCGCTAGCACTTTAGCGCTAGCGGGTGGTTAAATATAGCTACTGTGGAATCTATATGGTCTGCACGCTCAGATTGCAACCCGAGTATTATAGTACGTATATACATAGGATCGCGTGCCACGGGCGATTTTTTTCGGCGGCACTTATGGTTTGGTGAGCTACTACCTGTAACAGCAGTACAGTGGTTAATCTTGGCAAGCTCCTCAAGTGTCACCTCAAGATGTTGCGATAATAAATAATATACTATCACCAGTAACCACAGTGCATGGTAATGGTATTCCATATTTACCATCAGTAGTGCTACCTATTACGCACTTGCCTGCGTATCCAAAACATGTAGTGCAGGTACCTTACTGGTGCCTAAGGTTTCTACGCTGCCAGTAAGGTACCTGCTAACACGTATTTTGAAAAGATCCAGGTCAATCAGTCTCCTCACATCATGTAGATAAGCGATAATTGCTGTTCATAGGCAGCAAGCCCCCCACAAGCCTATAACGATAAACAACGCTGGTTGGGCTAAATTCTCTAATCAACATTAGAACGGTTATATCTAGATTCTTGCAAGTTAAGAGTAATTAGCTGAACCTATAACTGCAGCTGACCGGGCTACGGATCATAAAAAACCGCTAAGTAGATAAAATCCGTACGCATTAGACAGAAAATCATGGTACCTTTAATTACATTAATTATATCAAATAATACAATAAGAGGATGTCATGACTGTGGAACACATTGCCCCACGCATGAAACGGGTGCGCCCCTCTCCCACCGCAGCAATCTCTAATCGCGTACGCGCCCTCAACCTGGCGGGTATCGATGTGATTAATCTGGGCGAAGGCGAACTAGATTTCGATACCCCGGACACTATCAAGCAGGCAGGTATCGACGCCATCCACCGGGGCGAAACTAAATACACTGCTGTTTCAGGCACCGCCGCACTGAAGGCGGCCATCATCACCAAATTTAACCAGAGAAATGGCTTATGCTATCTTCCGGAAGAGGTGATCGCCGGTAGTGGCGCCAAACAGTTAATTTTTAATGCGCTGATGGCGACAGTAGCTACTAGTGACGAGGTACTAATCCCTGCCCCTTATTGGGTTTCTTATCCCGATATGGTGGCGCTGGCGGACGGCCAATCGAAAATTATTCCCTGTAAGGAAGAGTTTGGGTGGAAACTTTCCACCGCTGATTTGGCCGCAGCCATCACCCCAGCCACCCGTTGGCTCATACTCAATTCCCCCAACAATCCTACCGGTATGGTTTACAATGCCGAGGAGTTAAAAAACGTTGCGGCAGTGCTACTTGATGCTCCGCAGGTGTTGATTCTGGCGGATGATATTTACGAACATATACACTATGACACCAACCCCTTCGTCACGATAGCACAGGTAGAACCTCGCCTGCGAGCGCGCACACTAACAGTAAATGGACTGTCAAAAGGCTATTCTATGACCGGCTGGCGGCTAGGATATGCTGGCGGTCCTGCATGGTTGATTAGTGCCATGCAGATCTTGCAATCCCAAAGCACATCCAATCCCAGTTCCATTTCTCAGGCGGCAGCGGTAGCAGCACTAACGCAACCTGCACCGTTTCTTACTGAATGGCTGTCCACGCTTGCTAGCCGACGCGCGCGAGTTATGATGATGGTCGAAGAAGTGGATGGTCTCAGTGCTGTACTGCCCACTGCCGCCTTTTATGTATTTGCTAATTGCCAGGGACTAATAGGTAAAAAAACACCGGAAGGGGCGATATTGGACAGTGATAAAGCTGTAGCAGATTATCTGGTGCAAAGCGCACATGTAGCAACCCTGCAGGGCAGCATATTTGGCATCCCAGGCTATTTACGTATCGCCTATGCTATAGAGAATTCACGCCTGGAGGAAGCTTGCACGCGTATTAGCTTGGCCTGCGCGCGACTGAGCTGAAAAGAAATATTTATTTTCTAACCACCGCAAAAAATAAAGCCATAGACGTCTCCTTTTTACTATGACTAAATGAGTAAAAACTATCTGATGATAACAGAGAAGAACGTCAAAACTTCTCTCATATTCCCCAAAATAAATCAAAATATCTTGAGCTCAAGAATAAGGTATAAAACATTGAAATATAAAATGAAATATTAAAATCCATCAATTGTCTTGACAATAGACTTACTAAACAGTTCACGCTAATCGGTAAACTGAGCGCGGGCTATCCTGTAAGCTCTGCTCTGTAGCGTATTTAGAGTTTGCTACAGCAATTATAAAATACTATAAAAGTCGTCCTGACAGGCCAGACGACAGGTAACCGGTGAAAGAACTAGAGCTAGTCAAGCAGCAACAAACAATGCATACCTATGCATTGTTTGTTGCTCAAGAAAATTTTGCGATATTAATTATCTTGAGCAACAGTTCGCTATATGTAAGAGAAGAAACCTAGCTATAGTACCTCTTTATGGGGGGTATATCTAGACATTGAAATACAGAAATATCTATACCTTGCAGTTTTTCTTGGTCTATTTGCTAGAAACCCGGTAGCTCTGGCTATATTGTTCTCTCTGAACAACAGAATAACCATTAAAGCAATAAAAATGCCATGGGAAACGTGAAGTATTATAATACCCTACAGGGTAAAGTTTATGTACAAACAGGCAGCTCCAAAATCTATTATTCTAATAGATTGATGTAATACTTCTTCAGAAGTCTATAAAAACAAGTGGATACCGCTAATGAGCTACATAAGCTTCAGCGAAGCAACTCATAAATTAGAGATTCTAGGATGTTAAAGCGCACTTAGGCTGTATGAATATAATGCTAGATTGCCACAAAAAAATCAGAAAATAGAGACCGAAAAACTTTAACGCGGTAGTCATTTTTAGTTGACCAGTAATAGTGTCAGTGATATCACTGTCCTTTTCAATATAATAGGCAGCAGCCTACTAAAAACGCATTCCGTGTTGTATTGTACCATACAATCATCAATCAATCCCTAATATTGATAAACGAGCAGTATTTAAAAATCTTCCAATACCTCTCATGCAGAGAGGTATTGGAAGTGTGTCGCAATAATAGCTTTAACTAGAGCAGCGTACTCCTTATCAATCTCAATGAGCTTTAGCATAGCTTCAGGTATAAAAATGCTTTTTTGCATCCTACCGGTAACTGGCGGCAGCGTATTGTCATGTAAGTTAGTAGGAGGCATAATAAAACCTCTCTTATTAATTATATTAAAGGCCTTGAGATAAACCTGGCACAATAATATCATCGCAAGTGTATACACCGTGAATACACTGAGGTTCCATTCTTTCAACTTCTTCCTAAATGCCGCTGTTATTGCTAATAATACATTAATGCTGATAAGTTTGCTAAAATAAATTTTTATTTAAATTACCGTGGTAAAAACAATATAACGATACTAACTAAATAACCTTGCATCCAACTTTTATGAATACCCCCCTAATTAAAATAATCCGCATGTTTTCCAAAAGTGATATAATCTGTTTAACTTTTTAATAATTTCTCAAAGAAAGCATAGTGTTCGATACGAATAACTGGCTTACAGTCATGTAATATCATATCCTTTATCGTTAAATACTATATAATGACTTCTATCTGCCTCATTGCAGTGATAAAATAATTATAAATTGCTAGCCACATTAATAATAGACTGAAACACTTTTCTGTTTTAGTGAATCAAATTTCTATATAGTGTGGTCTATTAATATCACTCACTTCCCCTAATTTCCGATAGGGCTTGTTCGGGGGGGGACATATAGCTCTGGCGCTAATTTAAACAGGCAATGATGATTTCCATGTAAATACTTGTAAAAAGTGCTAATTTCCAGCGAAAACGATTCATACAAGACACCTTTCCGTTCAATAAAAGCCTGCTCAGAAGCCACTATAATCTTCAGATTCGCTCTCTTTCCTTCTGGACTCTATAATCTAACGACGTACTACCCCGGCTACAGAGCTGGATATATTCCTTCGTGAATCTATTAGATTAAGCAGTATGGTAGAGCATATCTACCAGTATAATGATCAACCCGGGCAGTCGTGAATACAGTGCAAGATGTCTATTAGCTGTCTAGGGTAGCGGCTCAGCTTATTGAACAGGACCACAGACAATCCTTGACGCAAGCTTCTCTATATACATTCATCGAATAGACCATGCGAGGTATTGTCTAGTTTCCGCGAGAACAGCCGAGTGTACGGCGCCTGCAAGACTACCTTGATAGTAATATAGCCCCAGGTCAGTTTTTAATTAAAATAACCCCTTATCAGGTGCTAAGGGTGCAAGGATGCTCCTTTAGCACCATACTCTTACCATACCTTCTAGATTGTAAATATTACAAGCCACCCGTACCAGATTGCGGTCTACCTCACTCAACTTCTTAATAAAATACTGGTTGCTTAGCAGTTCAGATAAGTTACGTGGGCCCGCGTTTCTTTATCTTGCATAAACATCTCGTGCAATTTACCCGGAATAAGGTATTTAATATCCTTTACTTTTAAGCCAAAATGGCCTTGCTAAGTAGGCAGACGGCGTCATCAATTTTCCGTTAACCTTCGGTATCGCACTACGCTCGTAGCTATACCGCTTCATTTCCTCGTCGATAATATTTATCATCAGCTGCCGCTAGCTAAAGGTAACATCACTAATTTTTCTTTTGCAGGGTTCAATTCCCTCTCTGATGCAGCGCATTTGATAAACTAAACATTTTTAGCCCCCTATTAGTACTCTGTTAAGAGGCAGCGATTAGCTCTTTATAGCTTTAAAAGCACAGGAAAACATCCCTACCAGACCTCCGCTCAGACGTTTAATATAATGCCGCGCCTGCGGGTTATCAAAGATACTAGTAATATACTTAAATGCACAGCAATAAAAATTCAGTGATATCTGTATTCAATATCTTAATTAGTCTCGCCGGCACACTTATCGGAGTAGACAAACAACTACTTTCTAGGCTGCTGTATAGCAGCACATCATATATCTACTACCATGATAGCATTTTCTGCTAGTGAGCATTTCCAGCTCACTAAATATCGAGTGCGTCTATAGAATAAAGTACTTTTTTGTTTTCGGGGACTTGGCGCCTGCTACCTAGCAGGCATTTACTGGTAGCTGCATTTAACCCTTCTCCTAGTAAACCTGATACATTTTAAGCACTGAATTGGTGACCCGTATCTTGACCCTTCGATTGAGTCCCACTATATCTACCATGTGATTGATCTTATAGTAAGTCAGAAGGGCTGTCATGGTGGGTTGGTCTCATGTTATTAGCCTACTAGCCCACTTGAAATACGCAGTAATCTTTCAGCACCATAGCACCATAGCACGTCTGTAACATAATTCACAATTAGAACAGGGCGTAGAATCAAGTCATACCCTCGACCCCCTACTATTTTGGCTATCCAAATATAGAGACTCACCCATTTCTGAAAGCTACTTATACTACTTTTTTAGTGCAGCTTTTTTTGGCATTGTGCGGCACGGTATCCTGTATCTTGCTAAAGGGGTCTCTGGAAATGTGGCGATCTTTGATTCCTCAACCATAAAGGGCGCCACCATAATGAAGGTTCATGCTAAACTGCTGTAATTTAAACACGTCCTGTGCATAATAATACGTACGCTAGCAATCTACTTCTAGCGATATTTGACATTCTGCACCTTTTACTAGAATAGGTGCTGGACATTGGCGAATGATTGCCAGCTCATAAGGTGGCTGATGGTAATGATGCTCTTAGGCAAACTTCATCAGGTTACGGAGTTTGTGCTATCAAGAATGTATAGTGCCGCTATTTGATGATTTTACAAGCTTATTATGAATAAAAAGTCAACCTGTTACTTAACAGCTTATACTACCTGAACGCTGATGGATTAATTCAGATGAATTTTGGTCTCTTTAATTTAAAGAGATAGTAAACCATTACCCCCCCGCAATGTGCCATTAAATCCAGATAAACCGATTAACTCATGCTCTATAACAAATATAATTATAATATATTTATAATATAACGATTCAGCTAAATACTGGCCAGATAGTTCCACATTGAGTGCATTAGCTTTAATATATTTACCTTTGGTAAAAGGGTGAGAATACAGGGCATTTTGATGTGCTAGACGCCACCCTTACGCCGTGAGAAAAATATTACATAGTAATTCCATTTTATGCAGGCAGGCCCGCTATCATCTAGTAGCAGTCACGATAATTCACTTCATTTTTTTATTTATTATTATTTTACCCTTAAGTGTTAATCGTGCGGGTAAGTGATTAATATTACCAATACAGAAATAATCTATAAAATTTAAGATAAGTAAAGAAAAAATATTTTTTAATCGTTCCTATTACATGAGAGATATTTATCTTTTATAAAATAAAATTAATAAGTAATAGATAAAATAAAATAGAAGAAAATAACTAATTTGCTTTTTCTATTAATGAAGAAATAAAATTTTAGTTCACGTCTTAAACAACTTATAAGCATATAATAGGTGCTAGAGCTCCATTATAACTGAATGGAACGATCCTTCTTAATATTATAAAACTATTTAACTAGAGATATAAAAGCATCTTTTACAGTAATCCGTACTATTGCATGTGTAATAAATACATTAACCTATACTTAGTTGTATTTAATTCACATAAACTTAAAAAAGAAGTTCTCTCAACTAATGAGATTTTTGGCGATTAACGAGAAAAGGCTCATGGAGGATCTCCTTTAAATCTGCCTGGTATGTCATTATATGATTCATTGAATAAAAAGTATTTATAGACATTAATAACGTCTGTTTTTTTTGCAAAAAAAGTAAAGAGTATATTGATTTATCACAATATAGAGATAACTAGATAGCCTGTTACTCTAAACTTATCCATAACATTAATGGCACCATGGCGATAAAAAGAGGCAGCGGAAAAGAAAATAGCGGTTGTAAGAACGATTTCACATTCTAACAGATAGGCTTTATCGCTATAAAGCTGAGTGTAGCTAGCAGCAAATTTGTATAAAATTGTCACGATATAGGTATAGCCATTACCACTAAGCGGCGTCCGGGCAACGTACCAGTTAGATATGATGCACTGGAGATTGATTAACAACAAACATCCAAGTTATGATATTACGAAATCTGTCTGAAAAATGGATGTGGCATTTAAGCAGGGATTTCTAGCGTGTCTTTTTAATACATCCACATCGCTCTATACAAGCGTGGCGTGATTCTGCAAGAGAAGCGGTTATTAACTGGTCATCATAAACCCTATCGTGCGACAGTAATAATAATGCCGGTTCGGGCTATAATCATTCTAGATGGTTCACCATCAAATCATAGATATAGCAATAAATTTCCCTCTGAGCATCAATCATAATTCTGACGCAGGCCATTTGGTACGCCAATACAACGGAATGACGCTCGCGATTAGATATTAATAAAACATGGGCATCTCTAGAACCTGCTTTCGCTATAAAATTATGTTACTTCAGGTTTTTCAGCCTGAACCTGAAATAGATGAAAAATAAACATATTAAATGCATAAGGTATTGTAATGATAAAGTTAAACCTGGAATTCCCTTTACACGTATTATGAATATCCCACAAGGAGTACGAATTATAACCATCGATGGTCTTGCCACTTTAACCAGTTTTTACACATCTCTAGACTAGAATTTGTTTTCAGAGAAAAAAGCTACCATTGGATATTTTATTTAAAATATAAATCCTATTATCGTTAGTATAATCAGCCGTATTTGGCACTTTCCCAACCTTAATTACCACTAGCACTCTCGATTGAGAAATACTGAAATTTTCACGCCGGGATTCTATATAGCGAAATATTTGCAGATTTTATTAATGAAAGCGCAGAAGTACATATAGTGTCACTTTATCGCCCAATGCTGTAAAGGTTGATGCCATTTTCCAACAAAGCAGAGGCGTTTTTCCCGGCATGCTATCCGCCACCATCACCATCATGAGGAGTACTGTAATTTTAATATTACACTTAGTCATAGTCCCACTCTTTCACCGCAATAATCTTCCATTAAATGGAAGAAGGAACTCTAAAATTACGCAACTTTTAAAAAGAATAATTATTTATGTAAAATTAACCGTTTGCTTTATTAAGGGCTTATATCACTCGCTCGAGCAGCGAATAATAAAGCCTTACTAGCATTATAAAAAAAGTACTGTAAAAACACTATTTTACACTGAAGACGTCCGGCCTAACCGGGTCAATTCAGCCTTTGAGAAGGTCTGGTGGAAAAAGCAACCCCAGAGCGGTTCTGATTTTTTTTCAGCCGTGCCATGGTATTTATCTTATTTGTTGCGGATCGTTGAAGATGTAAGTTAACCTTTTCTTCTTAACATTAATGATAAACTTTTATTTTTTATTTAAGGTTTGATTAATTATAATGATAGAATTACCTACGCGTGACCATAACATGCATTTAAAAGAAAGCAACTCAACTAAAATAAGTGGAGAGATTAATATGAGTTTTAAACTACCTTCCCTACCTTATTACTATGACGCCATGGAACCGCATTTCGATAAAGAAACGATGGAAATTCATCACACAAAACACCATCAGACCTATGTTAATAATGCTAATAATGCCTTGGCAAGCCTACCGGAATTCGCCAATCTACCCGTCGAGGATCTGATCCAAAAATTGGATGAACTTCCGGCGGAAAAAAAGACCGTGCTACGTAACAATGCTGGCGGTCATGCCAATCACAGCCTGTTCTGGAAAGGTTTGAAACAAGGTACTACTCTACAAGATGAATTGAAAACTGCTATTAAACGTAATTTCGGCAGCGTTGATGCGTTTAAAGAAATCTTTGAGAAGGCCGCTGTTACCTGCTTCGGTTCTGGTTGGGTCTGGCTTGTAAAAAAAGAAAGCAAACTAGACGTTGTATCCACTGCCAACCAAGACAACCCGCTGATGGGCGAAGAGATTTCCAGAACTTCCGGCTACCCGATTATTGGGTTAGACGTTTGGGAGCACGCTTACTACCTGAAATACAAGAACTGCCGCCTAGATTACATTAAGTCATTCTGGAACGTATTAAACTGGGATGAAGCAGCCAAACGTTTTAGCCACGCTTGATTCAGTGCCGCTGGCGGGGGGCGTACCGACACTAGCTAGTCCCCGTTATTCCTAACCCCCAGTAAGTTAATGTGCAGTCAGAGCTATTCTAGGCAATTAGGTAAAGTTTGTAGCTAAACTTCTCTCACGGAGAAGGAGATTTTAAGTAAGGGATACCACTATATCCTTAGGTATCTTCACAACCGCAGAGCGAAAGCGACGGAGAGTGGAATCGGCTTGGCGGCTATTTCAGGAAAAATCGATCAGGGAACGTTTTTTTGAATGCTAATTTGTACAAGATATTCGGCGGTAGAGAGAAACATACTTAAGTTGCAACATTTCGTTGCAACTTAAGTAGTGATTCATGTGCTAGCAAGCGCAAGGTTTACAGCGATAGCAGAAATATACTGCCACAATACAACTCACCAAACAACCCTAAAATTTCATTGTTAGTAAAGTGATGATCCGCTGTATTTTTCTTCAATTATACATGCAATGCTATAAGGAATTCAGCGCCTTCATCTGAGGAACCAGTTAGGAAGAATCATATCTGCCCCATTTCCGTCGGTTACCACATGGCATTATAGGCATTCACTACCTGCACACCAACTTCACTGTCTTCTTGCAGATAGGAAACGTTTGGAATCATCTGCCTCTGAAATCACCAAACCAATAATCATGCTGCCTACTTTTCATTTGCAAGCTCTGTCGCTGTAATATACAGTGTAATTAAGATTACACTGGCACTGGATTAGGTGCCTAAGACCATATTACAACGTACCGTGTAAAGGCCTATTATTAGCTGATTGCCGTCGCTCAGTTTGAGTAAAAGCTGGTGAATTTTGTTGATATGGGCGGCAATGCCTTTACACATCAAAAAATATAACGATTGATAAGCATTGCTTTACTTTCCTTCATTACACCTTTTACTGTTCAATGGATAAGCGAATCTAAAAAATAGCATCGAGTATTATCTTATGGCCAGCGAGCTGTTTTAAGATAAAAGCGGTAATAGTGTAATTTATATTCAATGTAACCAGTTTATGCTCCATAAAAAACCATCAAATTATTAATCAGTTTCCTACCTGGTGAGGGCAAACGAAACACCTTTAAATTAAGTTCTACCTACAATACATTTCCTAGAACTCTCGACCCTCACTTCCAGCGGCTCATCGTTCCCTGCCTTAACCAAGAGAAAGATATAGACCACGGCAGAATTGATAAAGCTAACATACTGCTTAACCAAGATATGATAGTTACGGCTAAAGTGCATTAAAAACATCCTACTTAGCTGGCTGAAGTCTAGCACTCTGTGTTTTCACAGGCGATAATGTTCAGCAGTTGTGTGCTATCGTCGTCATCTCTCTTAATAAAACCACGAGAAATGACGGGCAAAATACGTTCAAGAATTTGTAAACTAAGAAGCCTAGTCACCAAATCTACGGTAGCGATAAACGCAAAGATATTATAGATTCCACTGTACAGCACACCGACCATCATGCGTGAACGGATCTCTACCTACGCCTGTTTTTACCACTACCTATATCTACTATTAGTGGCACTAATTCAACGCATCGAGACCCGCTAATTCATCTTGACAAAACCCAGCTTAACGACACCAGCATCAAGCAATAATGTACTATACTAATAAAATAGCACCTTATATTCTATTCCCTGCTCTTAAATTTAATGTGTTCATGACATTAACTTAACCTTTAATTATTTTAGAAATAAAAAATATAAGAAAAATTAGGCATGGTAACCCTTTTTTTTGCGTCACTGATCCACTTGCATGCTATATATCAAGATGCTTTCTTGCCGCTCACCAACTCTGGGTACTTGCAGCACCACATACCACGCGTGGTGTGTCTTAAGCATGTGATACCAACTTATCGTTCAACGCGTTGGTGAAATTAGTAATGACTTGAATACCCTAATTATTATAGGCAACGATCCTGATTACTAATTTAGTAATATCTTTTCCTTATCGTAAAAAGTGGACACTCTCAAAGTACAGGCTTAGAATACGATGCCGATATCCAAAAGGTGGTCCTTTGCCTCGATAATGCTATCATCATGGGTAAAGAGATGGACTAACTCAGATAAAAATTGAGGTCAGTTTTTTTCAAGATACAACATCACCTGAACGTATTCGGGCGGACATACCACCCTTATCACGAAGTGATACGCTAGCGAATTGTATAGCCCCTGTCTTTGCAGTCTGCACGTTAACCGAAAAAATGTTATAAAAATGAGATAAATAGGTTTTATTTAAGATATTTAAAACTATTTTCAATAGTTTATTATTATTCTGTGCTGATTACCAAACGTTTTTTTTTGTATTATCTACTACTATATGAAAAGTTCAATATCTGTATAATTGACTTTTAAAAAAAGTTATTCAGCGAATTATGTTACGCCTACAGTGCAATGACACATTTTTTGTTCTGTCAGATCGCGACGGGTTTCACCAGATCGGCATCATCTGATAACTTATTGATAGTATCATTGATAGCGCTAATGTTCTTCAGAATGGCCTTATTCACCTTTTTTACGCTAAGCGTCAGTGCCCATACCAACTACAAAAGGCCGCAATAATTTTATGTACTGAACTTGAATAACATGAAGCACCTGTATTAATGGAAGCGTCGACGCCTTTAAACTAAGTTTTCATATTCTAGTGACTCTGAGGTCTCGTCTAAGTTATCTTCATCAGCAGTAGGGCATGAGCTCTTTAGTAAAATCGATGAAATGATAAATAAAATGGTAAAATGCCAATAATAGCGGCAGGATAGAACAAAGGGAAACCGACGAAACTAGACTGGGATCCCAATAAATTCAATATGAATACATACGCCATTCATATCCATCGAAGATAACCGCAATAAACAAAACGCGACTTTTATCAATACATATAAAAATACTGCCAAGCGATTTCTTGGCATTATCTCTGTCAAATATGATACACGTCATCAAAATACTCATATCGACCAGAAGTTGCTTTAAATAAGGAAAAATATTGAGTTAGCAGTCTCGGTAGACTTACTAAAATACTAGATGGCAAGAAGACGCCATGATTGGTGGCATTATTCAGGAATAGAATTTTTGCCGGCTTGATAAAAAATGAACCCCAGCTCTCACCTCTTTTTAACAATATTTTTACCAGTGGAGTGTAATAGTCATGAAGTAGAGGTAAATATAATATGGCTAGAAACACACTGATAATATCGGCTAAAAAATTATTGAGCAGCATATCTAAACTGCTTTTTATTTTACCTTCCACAGCGAAAGCGAAGATGTTTGAATCTTTTAATCCCCCTTGCCGCTGAGGGGAGAGGCTTATTAAGCCGAGGAACATCAACATATCAACATTACTGATAATCCCATAATGATGATAGCGCAGATTCGCGCTGGCGCTTTCGCTACCCGCCATCTACTTGGCGGTATAGCCCTAATTATGGGGTATAAGTGATGAATGATAATTGAGCCGAGAAATTTAGCCAGTGGCGCATTGAGGTATCCAGTCAGTAGGAATAAACAACTTGGTGATAATAACCACAAGCAATAAAGGCAGTAATATTTAAAGCCTTACTATAAAAATTATCATGGATCAGCAACTATATGGCACTTTTTATTAAAAGAAAGACCTGCAAGAAGGAAGGGGTAGGGCTAAAAAATTAATGAAAATATCTAACATACATAGTTAGCACCTCTAAAAAGAGCCCCCAAAGGCAAAGCTTACGCCGCTATATTGGATAGATTAGACTGCGCTGGCGCCAGGATACGATACGCCATGAAGACCTGCAAAAATATTGATTAAATAAAAAAAGATAGATTACCACCGCCAGCGTAGAAAACTTTAGGCTACATAGAGCAACTTATCTTATCATCCCACTATTAAAGTTTTGGCTAAGATATATCCCGTTTGCATAGCGAAAAATTACTTATATACACCAGCTATTCTGTCAATAAAGAAACAACGTCAATGATCGATGTGGCTTTCTAGATTAATCCGCTCACTAAGCTATCATAAGCCTAAACGTACACTTTCTGTAGATCTTTAGGCTGTTTTGCTACAGTATGGCAGTGTCCGCCTATTTCCTGGTACGTGCCAAATTAAGTGACAGAATATTAAGGAACGTGTCTTCCATCAATGCAGTGACAGGTCCCATCAATAGCGACATATCTGAAGATAAAGCGCGGTCTACTGCAGCAGCGAAATATCCGCGACCTGCAAAAATAGATTTCGCAGCTGCGCCAGCAGCGTCAGACGGTTAATACGCACTTGAGGGTCATCCGCCATCACTATAACGCTATCAAAGAACACATCCACTGGCTTACGTAGCGTCGCTAACTCTACCAGAGCGTCCTGATAGCGGCCCGCCTCAAATAACGGTTGTAGTTTTTTGCGTAATACCACTAAATGGGTCGCCAGCATGATTTCTGCTGGATCCTTTAACAGCGAGAACTGCAAGTCATCCTGGACTGGATGATCGTCAGATTTAGCCAGTATGTTTGATACTCGCTTATTGGCTGCCGCTAGCGCTGCGGCTTCCTCTAGAGTGCGGAAATAGCTCACCGCGCGTACCCGCGTATCAAAATCTACCGGGCGAATAGGACGTCGTGCTAGAACTGCCTGAATTGTATCTACACTATGTTGCTGCGCCTGATACCACGCGCGAAAACGACCGAACATAAAATCAATAATATCATTCACTGCAGTGTCATTTGTTAGCCTCTTACCGTAGAGGCGTACCGCCTCTTCTGTCAGCGTCTGCAAGTCAAGAAGTAGCAGCTTTTTTTCCACGATAATGCGCAGCACACCGCGCGCAGCACGGCGTAAGGCAAAAGGATCTTTATCTCCTTTAGGATACTGGCTAATCCCAAAAATACCAGCTAGCGTATCCATCTTATCAGCAATGGCGACCGCACAAGACACTAGCGTCGTGGGGAGCCCGTCACTGGAAAATCGCGGTTTATACTGCTCTTTTTGCGCTAGTGCTACTACTTCTGGCTCGCCGTCTTGGCGGGCGTAATGCATACCCATCACGCCTTGAATATCGGTAAATTCAAACACCATATTGGTCATTAAGTCACACTTAGATAATAAGCCGGCTCTAGCAGCCTGGATCGCGTCCGCACCAATCCGTCTGGCGATCCAGGCTGCTAGAGCTTCGATCCGATTACTTTTATCGCGTAGGGTACCAAGTTGTTTTTGAAACAGCACCGTATCTAGTCTCGGTAAACGATCTTCTAGCCGTTGTTTACGGTCATTATTAAAGAAAAACTCTGCATCAGCCAGACGTAGACGCAGGACTTTTTCATTACCAGTAATAATCTGCCATGGATCCTTCGACTCGATATTCGCCACGAAAATAAATTGCGGTAGCAATTTACCCGCAACGTTGTAAACTGGAAAATATTTTTGACTACCTTTCATGGTGTAAACTATTGCCTCTGCCGGAACCACCAAAAACTTCTCTTCAAAGCGGGCGCTGAGCACCACCGGCCATTCCACTAGAGAGGTAACCTCTTCCAGAAGGGTTTCACTCAGATCGGCGAAGCCACCTAACTGTTTAGCCGCTGCCTCCACATTGTCACGAATAGTCTCTTTGCGCTGCGAATAATCCGCCATCACCCGACCGCGTTCCAGCAGAACCTGCGGATACTGATTCGCGTGCTTCAGGATAATTTCTCGTTCTCCCATAAAACGGTGACCATGCACGATACGATCAGCATCAATGCCGAGCACATTACATGCAATAATACTCTCGTCCAATAGCAGCGTAACGGTATGTACCGGCCGGATAAACTGGGTTTCATTATTGCCCCAGCGCATCATTTTTGTGATCGGCAGCTTGCTCAGTGCACGCCTGACCATACTGCACAGCAACTCTTGCACTAGACGTCCCTTCACGCGAGTGCGATAGACCAGCCATTCCCCTTTATCGGTCGTGAAACGTTCGGCCTCGCTGATTGTAATACCGCAGCTACGCGCCCAGCCTTCGGCTGCTTTGCTAGGGTTGCCATCGACATTAAACGCCTTTGCAATACTAGGACCGCGTTTCTCAACCTCTCTATCGGCCTGTGCACCAGAAAGCGCGCTAACTTTGACCGCCAGCCGGCGAGGAGCGGCAAACCAACTGATTTCGCCATGGCAAATATTGGCCATATCGAGTTCGTCTGTAATGTGTATAGAAAAGGCCTCAGCTAACGTGCGTAACTCCTTTGGCGGCAGTTCTTCCGTGCCAATTTCCACTAAAAAAGTGTGCTGCATCATGGCTGGCTCTTAGTTCTCATTCTTCTTGCACATTGGAAAACTTAGCGCTTTACGTGAAGCATAGTAAGCTTCTGCAACAGCCTTAGTCAACGTACGGATCCGCAAAATATAACGCTGACGCTCCGTCACTGAGATAGCCTTGCGGGCATCGAGTAAATTAAAACTGTGTGCTGCCTTCAAAATCCGCTCATAGGCCGGCAGCGGCAGTGGTTTTTTTAAACTAAGTAGGTTTTGCGCTTCTTTTTCATACTGTTCAAAACAAGTGAACAGAAAATGCACATCGGCATATTCAAAATTGTAAGTGGATTGCTCGACTTCATTTTGGTGGAACACGTCGCCATAAGTGGTACAACCCAGAGCTCCATAGCTCCATATCAAATCATAAACACTATCAACACCCTGCAGATGCATTGCTAAACGCTCAAGCCCGTAGGTGATTTCCCCCGTGACAGGACGGCATTCCAGCCCACCCATTTGCTGAAAATAGGTAAATTGTGTCACTTCCATACCGTTCAGCCAGACTTCCCAGCCTAGTCCCCAGGCGCCAAGTGTCGGGTTTTCCCAATTGTCCTCTACGAAACGAATATCGTGAATACTAGAAGCTAAGCAAACTTCATTCAGAGAACTGAGATATAATTCCTGGATATTCTTTGGTGAGGGTTTAATGATAACCTGGAACTGATAGTAATGCTGCAGCCGGTTGGGGTTCTCCCCATAACGGCCATCTGTTGGACGGCGGGAAGGTTGCACGTAAGCGGCGCTAATAGGCTCCGGGCCAAGCGCCTGCAAACAGGTTATGGGATGGGATGTCCCCGCGCCGATTTCCATATCAAGTGCCTGGACGATAGTGCAGCCCTGGCGTGCCCAATAATCCTGGAGCGTTAGGATCAGGCCTTGAAATGTCTTTGGATCAAACTTTTGCATGTTGAATTTGCACGCGTTGTAAGTGGATGTCATGAGAAGGTACCAGTATACCCTCTACTGTTTTAGATATACATCCCAAATATAACAATAACTACGAATATGCGCTGCAAATTTAATCGTAACGGCCGTCAGCGCCCTCTCAAATCACAGAACAAAAAAAGGAAAAGGCCTATGCAACCCTATGCAATGTCATTGGTAATGCGATATCATTCGTGTTAATATCCAACAGCGACAGGGTGTAGTACAAATACTAAAGGACCTATGCTAAATTCGCCTGTTACATCAAGAAGATTCGCCAGCAGTTCGCGATGATTATCTGACAGCTACCTGCACCTTTTTTTGCGAAAAGGCGACACTTTTCTTTTTTTATTAGGCTTTTAGGTAAAAAAGTAGTGAGAACGCTATTCGTAAAGCAGGTCTATCAAGATCAAGGTTAATATTAGCACTGATGACAATAATAATAGCGTACAGCAAACTTCTCCAACGCTGGAGCTGGAAGTTTACCGACTAAACTATAACACCTGCTAGTTTTATCATCACAGTGACTTGTTCACTATCCCGCATCGGCTTAACGATGAAACTAATCATCTAATACTCCAACTATAATACTACTACGTCGATATATAATACCCGCTGTTTCCGTCCATCATCTTTTAAGTGCCAGATTGTCACTGTTATCTTCTTTCAGTGTTTCCAGGGGTCCTCCAGCGTTATCCTCTCCCCGTATCTGCATTTCTTGACGACGTGCCTGGTTCCCATGCTGAAAAGCAGTATGCCAATTAATAATGAATCTGGTAATCTTTAAATTAATAGGAAATTTAATGAAACTTGCGGTAATTTTATATAAACCTATTCCGTAAAATTTACATCTAGGTTTGAAAAATATTTCAGTGTAACAGCGTTAGATGAGTTTACAGACGATAATTTGTAGCTATACGCACAGCCCTGAAGAAAAGAGTGGTTTTATAAAGAACTGGTAGGAACTAATAAATACGACGCTACTTGAGCGTATCCCAGCGCTAAAGGTTACTTCGATAATCTCTGTGAGTTACACTAATTTTAGTATGCAGATACTAAGTGTTTGTATGCACTTTTGGTGTATACCCCTAAACTAGTGAAACGTATTAAAGCCGATAATAGCTCCCTGCATTGATTAAAACTGCTATAACCTCAATAGGTAACATCATAGGGCCTTAATCATGATTAGCGTTTATCGCATTGACATGATAGCACCGGCGCGGCACCCTCCATATCTTTTGTAATATGCACTTACTTTATCATGCATGCAGTCAGTATTCTGTAGCAGGAAAAAGTGACACTACTCTAGCTACTGCGATATTGATTCCCTACTGACGCAAGCGGATTTCATTTACCTTAATCTCACTATTAAACAGAAAATATATCATTAATCAACACTATAAGACTGTTTAACATTAATCTAGCGCTATCCGCATCAACGCGCGTCCCACCCGGAAATAAATGAAGCAGCACTAATTGCAGCGCTGGGAAACCGTTCTCTTATTGGTGCAGAACGTGATGTTTTTTGAGAAGAATTCACTGTGCCGATAACCCATCGCAGATATGGTTAAAGTTATCAGTGCTATAATTAGCGCCTGTTCTGTTTTCTATTCAAGCAAAAACTTGCTATTAATGAAAGGAAAGAAAATGAGCGTAAGTGAGACATGGCTAAAAGCAATTTCTTACCTGTTGATGTTTTTTTTTATCACCTTAATCATTCCGTTGCATTTGTTTCCCTGTTTTATCGCCGGATTTCTAGCATATGAGGTAATCATTTCTTTGACGCCGTGGTTTGAACGTTTAGTTGGCAGCGACCGCGCACGTTGGGTCGTAGTAACACTGATTGCCGGATTTGTTGTTATTGCTATGACGTTGTGTATCTTTAGCCTAGTAAGTTTTCTAACCTCAGATATACAGCGTAGTATTGATATCACCGCTGAAACCAACCGCATCTTTTCTGACATGAAGAACCGCATTCCTGATTTTCTCCCCTCGTTTCTACCTGAAAGCGCAGAAGAGCTGAAAGATCAGCTCTTTACTTTGGTTGAATCCAATTTAATCATTATCCGTAATATGGGGCGCTCTTTCCTGCACGGGCTAATTACCATTTTTATCGGTCTTATTATAGGCGCAGTAATTTCACTGAATAAGCCCTCCAGTCGTAATCCTTATTTTAAGCAGCAGTTGCTGGAGCGCCTGAATTATTTCTCTCAGGCGTTTCGCAATATTGTCTTCGCCCAAATTAAAGTATCATTGGTTAATACCCTTTTGACATCGATGATGATTCTGGTGTTGTTTCCGCTGTTCGGCGTGCGGTTACCGTTGGGTAACATGCTAATTCTAGCTACTTTTATCTTTGGTTTACTACCAATTATCGGTAATCTTATTTCCAATTTCATGATTATAATTTCAGCGCTCTCCATCTCCGTCAGTGTGGGAGGCGTGATGGTACTGTACCTCATATTGATTCACAAGTTAGAATATTTCCTCAATGCTGAGATTATAGGCAACCACATAAATGCTAAATCTTGGGAGCTGCTACTAGCAATGCTTATATTCGAGGCGGCATGTGGCTTGGAAGGCTTGGTAGCGGCGCCGATTTATTACGCTTACCTGAAAACTGAATTGCGGGCACAAGAATTAATCTGACCTCTGATGTGCCCTCTGTGCGTCCCTGAGCCATCTTCCCTTAACAGTCACACTCAAGGCACTTTCGCTCTCCGTTAACCTTAACGGAGAGCGAAAGTAAGTAAGGTGTCAATCTTGACTATTAGAACTGCAATTAATGCTATAAACTTTTCTATTTTTTGGTTATAAATTTATCCGTCATTCCAATATTGCACAGTTGATGAACAATATGAACAAAGGCCTACTTGTACCTAGCACCATTATGTTTGTGGCAAGGGAGGCAGCAACCTGTGGTGTTGATTCCTGCGATAAAGCAATATGTTGACGGCCTGTGGCGCAAGACTCTCGATGATAACAGCCTGAAATGAATCGCTATGGAACCATGACACTCAACATAGTAAAGATACGTCCCCCTCTAACTTCACTGACCAAACTGCTGCACAAGGAGTAAGCTTTACCTATACCTATACCTATACCTATTTTCACTGCATTCAATACCTTTCTAATCAACGGTAGTAGTCAGAGGCCTTTCTGTTTATTTTATTTTAATCTCCTTTCTATCCGTGATGAAGATGCCCATTTACATAGGTCTTGTTACAGCTAACTGGAATATTTGGGCTATAGCGATATCTACTTGAAAAAAAATATATTCGTCGCAACTAAGCTGCTGCTTTCCTACTTATATGAGATCGATTTTATGTGCCACATGAATTTTATGCACCTTAAAAATAGGTGAGAATATTTCTATTATCTGCATCTCTAGACCAACCAATCCGATCAGCAATATAATTTTACTGATAAGAAACTAATGAAGCCCCTATGCTTATGATATAGCAATATTCACTATTAACTTCTGCCAGAGTTAGTTCTGCCTGATCCCTAAGTCAGAAAACGCGTTTTTCTTTAGTTCTGCTTTCCCAATTTGTCTGTTTAGACGGGGCTCTTCTATTATAAGAACCTAAACCTCCGAGGCGTACTGATAGCCCCAGCCTTTTCTCTGGGTTGAGATAAGTGTAGGAGGATTACAGTCGTCAATATTTGCGCATGAATTATGTATCAAAGGCTAAAAATCAAGCTCAATTTTGGTATCCTGCCGAAAAAAGTAGCACGTCAACTTGAAACGGGGGGGTAGTCTGATAGTAAATGGGCGGC
Organism: Sodalis sp. (in: enterobacteria); assembly: GCA_051710585.1. Classification (GTDB taxonomy): domain Bacteria; phylum Pseudomonadota; class Gammaproteobacteria; order Enterobacterales; family Enterobacteriaceae; genus JBPESP01. The sequence continues at coordinate 77,406 of JBPESP010000003.1, forward strand.
GGGTTACTGGTTACTGGTTAGCAACAACAAAAAAGAGCCTGTCAAGAAATTGACAGGCTCTTTTTAAAGACTACATGGCAGAAACCGCTGCCATAAAAAAATTTACTCAGCATCTAAAGTACGAGCCTGGAGCACCGGTCGTTGGGCCGTTGTGCCAATAGCAATATGCCGTGGTTGTAACGATTCAGGAACGTGTCTTTCAAGATCGATATTCAAAAGGCCGTGGGTAAAATCAGCCTGCTCCACCGTCATATGTTCCGCCAAGGTAAAGCTGAGGGTAAATTCTTTACAGATCAACCCCTGGTGCAAATAATGTACTTCCTTTTCTGCCAAGGCGGGCTTACCCTTGATGGTTAAGCGCGGACCTTCCAACTCAATCGATAGTTCTTGTTGCGTAAAACCAGCTAACGCCAGCGTAATGCGATAATGGTTATCATCGCTTTTCTCAATATTATAAGGGGGGTAACTTATCCCCTGATGATCGTCTTGAATATTGCTAGCTAACTTATCAAAACCAATCCACTGTCGGAGTAATGGAGAGAGATCATAACTACGCATCTTATTAATTCCTTTTGAAAGCGAGATGATTGTCTCAATCCGCTAATCGGATTGAGACAAGCCCCCTACACGGGGGCATGATATAATGGCTGTAAAACGTTATTTAATTTTAACTCACCGTGGTTTTGACGCCCCGATACCACGCATTCTAAAGTAACAAACAGCAGACCGTTGGCCAATTTGACGCCTTTGATTGTAGGAACTTACACTCGCATATACACTCAGCATATCCTGCTTAAATAGCCACCTCCGTTTCATCTCCGCTGCAATCACCCTCCTTATAGGAGGAGGAGAAGCTATCACCGGTGATAATTTCTAACTCGTTTCACCGAAACTAGCCAATAAGCGCAGTACCGATACGGTACTGATTTTTTTATTTACCAATTAATTCAACGTCTTAGTTAAGAAATATCTCCTATTGCCCTGTCTCTAATTCTAAAAAAAATTTACTAGACAATAAAAAATGATACTGGAACAGTAAAGTGTTAAAAAATTAAAATTATATGCATCTTAAGCCCCAGAATTCGTCGAAGGTATAACATAATCATAATCTATACTGTTGGATAGATCGGTGATCTGAAACACCTTCACGGCCTGCTTATTCTTGATCACATGACTTAAATAGTATCACCGTAGGATTTTTTCAAGAGGGGATTAATAAAAAAATATCGGGATAACAGTAAAATTAGCTAGTGTTTACTTAATTTTTATTAAACTAACTCTATTAAATATTCTGGACAGAATAGATATTTAAGTATAATTCCAATTGGTACTGAAAGCGAACTCTTTTGCGTAAGCAAAATAATTTAAATACAACAGATGCGAAAAAGTTATTTTTAAGAAAAATCTTTTATCGTAAAAGCAGGATGCGTCCCGTCCGCCCCGCTCAGTAATACTGATACTCCAGCTTAATAACGTATAAAATAAGCCCCTATCAGTGCCATTTATCCCGGCACTTTTACAAACACATGCAGATCTTACACGATAAAGATAATATATAGATGCATCCGTCCTCTTGCAGCTATAAACTCACCCTTTTCCAGAGTCGGAGATACGATGCTGTTACTGTTACCTTGTTACTATTTTCGAATATGTAAGTAAGGAGACTTAATAGTCTTGTATTACACTGCCACATTTCCTTTATTTATTAATACAATTTTATTTTCCTTTAATGTTTTATTGGGCACAATAACAGAAGGATGGACATAGCAATACGCATCCGAGAGTGGCTATTAAGTAAAGTCTAACTATTGTAGTTAATTCTAGATTTCTTTAAACCTTAAAATAGTCCATTTTAGAATGACTAGAATTATTTACATTGCTAGATAAGTAGAACGCCGTATCCTGAAAAAATATTGCATGACATCTTGCATATAATAGAGATAGTTAAAATAGTATCCGCTGCGGACAAAATCTTTAAGAAAGAAATCCAATGATAGAGTTATATTTATTGGTCCTTCTTGTTGAAATAAACTCCAAAACTCTGCAATGACAGAGCGGTCCTTGCCATTGATAGCGCTCCTACTTTAGATATCTCGGCGTCTGGCTAGTAGCTATCCATCACCCATCAATCATTTTACTGTAGGGCACCTAAAAGGTACCGCTTTCCGAACTGTGTACTTCATATGCTTACTGTGGGAGAAAATTAGCCCCCAGCACGCGCTTTAGCCAATTGGGTACGCAGCTGCGCCAGATGCCCTTGTATGTGCTTCATGTGCTCCTCAGCGGTAATCTGTTTACATATCTGCCCCCATTGTACATCGTTTTGAGGTAATTCAAGCAGGAAGCGGCTCGGCGCTGGCTTGATAAACTCACCGTATTGACGCCGCATGCGGCATAGGGTGAAAGTTAATTCCTTTTGCGCGCGGGTAATGCCGACATAAGCTAGTCGGCGTTCCTCTTCAATATTATTCTCATCGATGCTGCTTTGATGCGGCAATAACCCCTCTTCCATGCCAACCAGGAACACATAGGGAAACTCCAGCCCCTTGGAGGCATGCAAAGTCATCAATTGCACCTGATCGAGTTCTTCTTCGCCCTCGCTACGTTCCATCATATCGCGCAAAGTGAAATGAGTGACTACCTGATCCATGGTCACCGCTTCATTTAAATTAGAACCGGTAAGCATTTCGGTTATCCAACTAAACAATTGATTAATATTTTTCATCCCCATTTCTGCTGCTTTCTGACTAGAAGAACTCTCACAGAGCCAACTTTCATAGTCAATGCCGTGGATAAGTTTACGCACTGCTGCCAGCGGCTCTTGCTCTATCTGATGAGCGATACCGTTTAGCCAATGTGTAAACTGCTGCAGCGCCTCCAGTCCGCGGCCGCTGAGGGTTTGTCTTAGACCTAAATCAAGACTAGCGCTAAATAAGCTTTTATCATGCTGCGTTGCCCAGGTGCCCAACTTAGCCAGCGTTGCCGCACCTATCTCCCGGCGTGGTGTATTTACTATCCGTAAAAAAGCGCTATTGTCATCTGGATTAGTTAGCACACGTAGATAAGCGAGCAAGTTCTTAATCTCTGGCCGTGAAAAAAATGATGTCCCGCCAGAGATACGATAAGGAATATGATTTTGCATCAGCATCTTTTCAAATAGCCGCGACTGGTGATTTCCGCGATACAAAATGGCATAATTCCGATAATGGGTCTTATTGATAAAATGGTGGGTAATTAGCTCCTTTACCACCTGCTCAGCCTCGTGATCTTCATTATTGGCACTAATGACTTTCAGGATGTCACCATGGCCGAGCTTAGAAAAAAGACGCTTTTCAAAGACATGGTGATTGTTGGCGATAAGAATATTGGCAGCATTCAGGATGCGCTCAGTGGAGCGATAGTTTTGCTCCAATTTGATAACCGCAAGCGTCGGAAAATCTTGTTGGAGCAACGCCAGATTTTGCGGGCGCGCACCGCGCCAGGAATAGATTGATTGATCGTCATCGCCCACTATAGTGAAACAACCCCGCAGCCCTACCAACAGCTTTACCAGTTCATACTGGCTGGTATTTGTATCTTGATATTCATCCACCAGCAAATAGCGCACCCGGTTTTGCCAGCGGTGGCGAATCGTCTCGTCGCGTTGTAATAGTTTGGTCGGCCGTAGAATCAAATCATCGAAATCTAACACGTTACAGGCGATGAGGTGCTCGTTATAGAGTGCATAGCAATGGGCGAATAACTTATCCCGCTCAGAATGAGCCGCTATTGCTGCCTGCATCGGTGACAACAAATCGTTCTTCCAGTTAGAAATAGCGAGAATCAATGACTTGAGCAGATCTTTCTCTCCTTTCAGCCACGGCTCAGAAAGATCCTTTAGCAGCGCTAGTTGATCTTGCTCATCAAATAGCGAAAATTTGGCCTTTATGCCAAGCGCTTTATATTCATGCTTAATGATAGTCAATCCAAGCGTATGGAATGTAGCAACAATTAGCCCACGCGCTTCTGCACAACCGAGTGTTTGTGCAACCCGCTCCTTCATCTCTCTAGAAGCTTTATTAGTGAATGTTACCGCCGCGATATGCCGTGCGTAATAGCCGCAATCGTTGATCAAATAGGCGATTTTATTGATAATAACCCGCGTCTTACCAGAACCAGCACCGGCCAGTACTAGGCAAGGCCCAGTGATGAATTCGACAGCTTTCTGTTGACTTGGATTAAGGCGCATATATGAATCCTTGGTAAAATGATGGCATAGAAACGGAGTGTGATTTTACCACAAAGTAGCACCAGGGTTTACCTCGCTTGCAGCGAGAAAAAATTACTGTCCATCATCTTTCTTATCATTGAATAGATCCGTTATCTAATAAGCGTCAACAATTATTTCCACAGAAATATCATCCTCGCATTCCTCGCGCCTGTAGGTTAATTTGAAACGCCGAAATATAGGCGTTGTCGGCATCGTTATGGCGATCATTGAACTCCGTTACTGGCAAGTAACGCCAGGATCTCGCAGAAAACACAAAATTGTTTTTTGAATGATCATCTCCATCAGTATGTTGCGTTATTCACCAAACTTATGGCACTCCAAGGATGTAACGCTGGCTGTAGAAATTAACGTTAGCAACGGACAGTACCTGCATCATCCCCCAGTCAAAGAATAGAAGATTCCATTGCTAATACCCCCTTATTATTTACCCTTCAGAAACCAAACTAACCCGTGGTGAATTCATCGTCAAAGCGACTTGTCGCATAACCTATCACTGCTAAAATATGTGGTTTCAATGAGCGTCTTGCTGCAACAGGCTTTACCACTAGCATTCCCCTGGACGGTAATTACCACTGGATGATCGAACAGCAATTCAAAAATTATGTGACTTTCGCACACAAGCACAATGGCTTTAATATTGATTTCATTAAAATTTAAGCCAAATAACAGCGACTCGCTACCAAAGTTTACAAGATGGTGCATCTACTTTAATATCAGCTATGTTAATCGGTATAAAATAAGCGCGGGAATGTTATATGCCTGCTCTTTGGCATATTTTATGCTAATATTTTCCGACACTTTATTTATCACCTACTGCGGCGTCATACCTAAGTTACTGCATAACACATCGACGCACGTAACGCTACGTGCCCGTTTTCTACAGAAAACGGTTAAAATTTAGCCATTCCAACTTAATCCTCCAAACTTACCTTTATCCGTACACCGCACCTTTGTTCGCATTAGTCTCTAAACTAGCATAAGTTTTTAGGACGAACGGAAGCCGCTGAGCGCGGGCGAGTAGCATTCCTAGACACAGAGCTTAGCTAAGCCGACGATATATGACTATCGTGGTTTTCCAAGAACAAACCCATTCCTAGACTGCGAAAGAATAAGCGCCTCAGTGAGGTAGTTTATTTAGTTAAAGCAAATATCCCAAACCATGCGCTACTAGTTAAGCTATAGGCAAAATACTCAACCTTGTTGCTATCCTCATTCGAGGTATCAAAATTAGCGTCTTGAATCATAGAATCTATCATATCCAGCGTAATAATTTGTCTTAAAGCTTAATTTTCCCGCTTTCATCGAAAGCCAGTTGAAGACAAAGATGACCATATGTGAAAAGAGAAGAATACCAGTAGCATGTCTGGTAGACGTTGTATCACAGTTGGAAAGATATACTATAACATAAGTATAAAAGTGAGCATTCACCATGAATATACCACCGAATAGACGATAAACTCATACGAGAGCAGAGAAGAAAACATAGCACTCTGCCAGTGGCGTCCTATCGCAATATCGTCATCTACTACAAATGGTATTTAAATATTTTAGCATAGATCCGCAGAATACTTTGATCTCTATTTAGTGACTAATTTACCAAAATCACACAGATGAACACATAAGCTCAAGATAAACCGAATTAAAGAAGTTAATCACGGCAATAATTAGTTTGCCGAAATCATCGTCAGTTATTTTCGTGAGGTATCATAGAACATGTGTACCCGTTATATTTCAACTGTGTTTGCTTATAGCAAAATAGTACTCAGGCATGCCCATAACCATAGTTATTTATATTTGATCGAAGCTGTAGCAGTAGTGCCCTAGTACAAAACATTATCGTTATTAATTAACTGGATCCAACCAACCCCATTTATCTTCAGTCTCGCCGGTAAACAAGCCGAAGAATGCTTGCTGGAATTGCTTGGTTACCGGGCCACATTTACCAATTCCAACTTTGATACCGTCAATACTACGCACGGGGACAATCTCAGCAGCAGTACCAGACATAAACACTTCGTCAGCTAGATAAAGGGACTCACGGGATAAGATCTGTTCTCGCACTTCCATATCGGTTGAGATAGCCAACTTGATAATGGCATCGCGTGTAATGCCGGGCAGCACAGATGAGGTAAATGGCGGCGTAAATAAAATTCCGTCCTTCACTTCAAAAATATTCTCGCCAGGGCCTTCGGAGACATAACCATGTACATCCAGTGTAATACCCTCTTTATAACCATGGCGGCGGGCTTCACTGCCTACCAGCATGGAAGATAGATAATTACCGCCGGCTTTTGCAGCCATTGGGATAGTATTGGGTGCAACGCGATTCCACGAAGACACCATCGCGTCAATTCCCTGATCCCGAGCTTCTTCACCCAGATAGGCACCCAAAGGGAATGCAGCGATAATAACGTCGCTAGTATAACCTTCCGGCGGGTTTAAACCCATGCCAACATCACCGATAAATACTAGCGGCCGGATATAGGCGCTACCTAGGTTATTTTTCAGTATAACAGCGCGCGTGGCAGCCATAAGTTCATCAATGTTTTGCGTGACTGGCATGCGATAGATTTTGGCTGAGTTATGCAGACGCTGCATGTGTTCACGATGACGAAATACCACCGGGCCTTTATGCGAATTGTAACAACGTACACCTTCAAAGACTGATGAGCCGTAATGCAGGGCATGCGACATTACATGGACTTTAGCTTCTGCCCATGGCACCATTTCACCGTTAAACCAAATAAAATCAGTTTTATTTGTTATCATTTTTCTTTCCTTACTCGGTTTAAGCACGTATTTGTTATGTTGTTAATTTCTGGATATCGATACAAGTAACATCCATGAGTTTGCTTAATTGTACAGACAATAAGCCCACAGACTACTTCCTAGGAAAAGGTCGAATAAATATTTATTGTGCGCGGAACCATATTTAAATTTAAAGTAAAAAGTTTAAAATTGCGATGGAGGACAAACAACACGTAATTTATATTTTCAACAATTTCCGAGCTTAAGCACACCTAAATAAAAAAAGTTAATACTGCATCATGATAATTTTTCCAGAATAAGTTTGTGAATTAGCGATGGCAGGATCTAATCTTCACGAAAGATACAGGCCAAGAATATCGGAGGTGCTAAACTCTAACCTGCGTGAAAAATCACGATTATCAGTCAAGGCACTTTTGCTATAACGTCTGTTAAAAACAATTTCTCTCATTTATGGAAATAAATAAACTATTGATTGTACATAAGAACAATCTTTAACGGTAACTGTTTTACTTAATAGTAGTCAACTCTTGCATATTCATCATAAAGGAGCCGGTGCCGGAACCGACGATATTCTCCGGCAAGCTAAAATGCATATACTATAAGCAAGGTTGCCCCGATAAGATTTAATGTTGCTTGATCTTGGTGGTCAGCACCGCCTTGCTTAGTGAGCGATCCCTAATGGTGTTCCCTGCCGCTGCGTAATCTCGCACTTGGATTATCATAAATACTAAGGGGCAACAACAGATAAAGAAGATCAACAAATAGTGCGATATACACTTAACACAACTTACCTGACTTAGCAGAATCTATATCCAGATGAATGACCTTGTCATGAGAAGCAAACGCATTCAGCCAGGCGATAATTCGATCGTCAATACTCAGTAAATACAGTAGTCTTATATCGACATCTATTAATTTTATATATCTTTTGGAAGATATTAATCAAAACGGAGCTTAGCGGGGTCTAAAACCACCCGCTTGGCAATTATAAAGAAGGCTTAGACAATACTACCCGGCACCCGCATATAGTAACTTCAGCAAAGCTATGTCTAATATAATAGACTAGATAGGCCTACTAAATTAATTTCTTAAAAGCTGTTAGTGGCGGTAAACACCAACAAAACCTGCCTAGTAATCGCCATAACTGGCATAGAATAAAATAAAGTACTTGGTTAGTAGCGATAAGGTTAGCGACACCAGTGCCGAAAGTAGCGATACATAAAACACTATCTACTTTCCTAGTGGAAAATATAGCTTATTTCTGCGATAAGATTATCTACTATACTCAATGAGCATAGTAGATACCCTACGCTACCGTCGAATAGCGTTTCGTATTATATTGGCTAATGGTTGCCGCCGAAATTACTAAAAACTATCCCTCCACATCCTCTGCCCGCAGAGCCTGTATATACTACCCATTGAGTTCCGTTTATGGTTACTTTCTCTGCGTTGCCACGCAGGGATGGAAGAATATTCCAATTCTCATTTAGTGTTTTTCTGTTGCTTTATTGATGCTAAAAACTGGCCGTTTTACGGATTTTTTCTTGAGATTTAAGCTTGTTTAATAAATTTTTTTATTCAAGTCTACCTCTATAGTGGGGATAATTAACTAGTATATTAATCAGGTCTAATCTGATCACTTGAACAACTTCTTTTATAAATAAGTTTTATCATATTGACATCGAATGTGCATCTACAGAGTTATCATAGTTAATATAATTATGACAATTAATTTTATTATCGTCAGAACAGGCATGACCAGGAATCATACTCTTAACATATTATTTAAATAATAAATTATTTTAAGTAAAATTTTTCACGTTAGCCAGTGATTACTTTCTTGAGGCATCCTAGATGCAAATTATTTGTAATAGGAAATATGAAGTGGACGACCAGTAATATATAGGCCGAGTAAGGATACTAATACGTATTGATAGCAATCAAAATAGAGGATTTAGATATGGTTATTTAAATATAGTTTGTAGAAGTGCTATTAGATGGGAAGCAATCATTGCTAGCCTCTCTATTTATCATCACGCATCCTAAATGTTATTACTAATAATACGCTAGAATGATGACATAACAAGTTCAAGTAAACCCATCTTTATAACTAAAAACAATCGCCGTTATTTTTTCTATAATGCTATAATGGTAATGTTTTATGGTTGTTCCGTACTTCCCATCACTGCCAGTATTTCGTCCCTATAATGATTAACATACTCAGGCTCTTGTTAAGAAAGGAAAAACTCTTACTAGGTAAGATCACAATTTACATCTCTGGTTTAATCGGTATTCATACGTCCTTTATGACGATGGAGATAGCATGAGTAAAGAATCGCCCACTTTTATCCTTGTAATACTGCCAGAAAACACAGTGGGCGCAAAGTAGGATCGAGTGCGTTCCAGCATCTTTCCCAGAACATAACAGATTCCAGATACAGAATCTGACCGATACGAGTTTCTTGGCGAGCCGTCTCTAGTTCATAATATCATCCAGTTTCTTAACGAAACTGCCGGAGTTTCTGTGATGAATACTTAATGTTCTACCGCACAATACTAGAGACGTACGAAACCCAGCTTGCACGTGTGCAAGCTAAAATTTACCTGCCGTTGGATTTCTAGCCATAAACTCAGAAGCCGATGCTATATTTCTAGAATTGTAATAAAAGTACTAGGATTATCAGTACATACACTCTTGCTTCATCTATTAAAGAGAACCAAAAGCTCATACCCTAGTTTTATCTAACAAGTAAAACATGTAAACTCAACTCATCTGACAGAAACGCTTATGCTATTGCTCCATTAAGCGAATCCTGCAAGAACCATGGCAATAGCGGGAAGAATAGAGAAATTAAAAAGCCGAATCCCTTCTTTATCAATCTTCGCTATCAACGTAATCTTCCACCACATCCATCTGTGGTTTACCACCGGAAAGGGTATGAAAACGCTTAGGGCGGCGAGTATACTCTATATACTTAAACCACACCTTCTCATGTTCATTGGTAGGGGCAAGTTCACCCTGACACACCGCAACAAACTGCTGTTCATCCTCAGTTATCGGCTTCCGTCTACCACTGTCAAGATCATTGTAGGCATGGCCAAAACGCTCCAATAACCGTGCTTCCCGAATGGTGAAATGACCATGCCGAGAGAAGCCGCGAGGATAATTTTTATTATCAAAATAACGATTAACAGTAAAAAAGTTGTCCACCATCTTACACCTTCCCATTTCTACATGAGGCATGGTTTATGGCGCGGAGTATTAGTTAGGCTTAACTTTCTGTAAAACGAAACATTTTAATCAGTACGACAAATTTTTTTTGGAGAGCATAGTGGATACAGAATTATTAAAAACATTCTTGGAAGTTAGCCGTACTCGACATTTTGGGCGTGCAGCAGAAGCGCTCTATTTAACACAATCAGCTGTAAGTTTTCGCATTCGCCAGTTAGAAACACAGCTTGGCGTCAGCCTTTTTACACGCCACAGGAACAATATTCGATTAACTGCAGCAGGTAAACGGCTGTTACCCTATGCTGACAATCTTATAGTCACATGGCAAGTTGCTAAGCAAGAAGTAAAGCGCTCGTTGCAACAAAATCCGCTAGCCATCGGCGCCGCCGCATCACTGTGGGAATCGTGGTTGGGGGACTGGCTGCAAAATCTTTATCAACAATGGCCGCATCTACAATTGGAAGCACAGATCGCCCTGCGTCAGGGGTTGATAAAAAAGCTACACGAACGTCAATTAGATTTACTAATTACCACCGAAGCGCCAAAAATGGAAGAATTAGCCAGTCAGCAGCTCGGTAGTTTCTCCCTGACGCTCTTTACAGATGTCAACAGCGCGCCAGTAAGCAATGAGCGTCCCTACATTCAGCTTGAATGGGGTGCCGATTTTTATACGCATGAAAATCGACTGCAGTTAAACCAGGAGGCACCACTGGTCACTACGACTTCAGCACAATTGACGCGCCGACTATTACAGGTCACTGCCGCTTGCGCTTTTCTTCCTAGTTATTGGGCGCAACGTTTCACGGATTTGCGATCTGTTAACGATGTACCGTCGATAGTCCGGCCGCTATATGCAGTATGGTTACAAAACAGCGATCAGTGTCAGATGATTAGACAGCTATTAAAAACCGCTGTCCTGTAATGGCTCATAGCATGCTGCAATAGCGATAAATTTTTGGACTTAAATAATTGCAGTGTTGAGCATATTTAAGTAGTCTAAATGCCTTTTGGCATCTATTATGCTGTATATGAATTAGATGAAATGTTAGTAAATAATAAAATAAGAAATATAATTGCCTAATTTTATTGGAATAACTCTATTTTTTATTATGTTTTAATTTTGTCATATTTTTACTGCACACTATTCAGAATATCGCCTATTTTGCCTTCCTATAGAACTTATCAAACGTGCTTTCTTATTTTTTTTGAGTTATAGTGACAACAGATTATCTAAGTTATATTTACGTATTGCTAACGCCAATGGACTCTTCCCTTTCTTCTTTATAAAGAAAGGTATATGAAATATAGTACATCTTTATATAGATCGTTTATAAAATAGAATTTATTTTCGCCTTATTTATTATAAAGCTATAATAGTATTGCCTATATGTATAGGCAAGATGACTTATCCAAATATTTATTTTTTTTGAGTAATCAAATAATAGATAGAAATAAAGCGAATCATCGTAACTAGTACTGATTTTTTTATTTTAACCTTCTTACACAGAAGAAATAGATCAACATGCAAGATCTCTCCCTTAACTTGGGTTTCTAGCAACCAGGACGTTAAAATGCTCTATATCATCCTTAATCCTAAAAGTGAATTCATTATCATTGAACACTTAATATGTACAAAGGCAGGATTTTCCTGAGTCATTATATGAAAAAAAAGATTTCATGATTATATTTGTTATGGTGAGTGAATCGATTTGCTCCTATTGTCTAGAACCCTCCAAAAACTTTGCTGGTTATTGAATAATCTGACTTTGCAAATTTACTTGATTTAGTCTGTAGGCGTTTAGCCGTTGAAGCTTTCAAGTACCAGCTCAATTGTTTTTTTAGAGTAAGTGTACAAAATCGTTAAATAGCGCTACTATACATTATTATGGCACAAGCTCCAATCCGTACGCCCGATTAAGTTATTTAAGAACATTACTACTGTCAGTCACATGATGAGCTGGCGATCACGTAGCAATCTCTCAGCCTTACTAAAGCGAAAGATGCAGAACCTCAAATATTACTAGAACAGACTGCCAATGCAAAACTCATAATTATGACACAAGACATATTCCAGTTATAGCAGGCTGCTATAATCCACATTATGGCAGTAACCTTTATCATTGAGATGTTAAATGTACTATATTGTCCAAGCCCCTGCAGTGCAATGTGCAATAAAGCGCGCTACATAACGCTAAAAGCTGCACTCAGCAAGGGGTAACAAAACAGTATGCAGGAATGGGTGAGTGTCTCTATCTATCCCAGAAAAAAATAAAACAGCAGTGCCTGTGATGGTATGACGCTCTTCTACGCCCTTTTCTAGCTGAATTACATCCGACAATTGTGGTATTACGGTTCTGAAAGCTTACTAGATATTTCAGGTAGCCTAGTAGGCAAATAGCATCATCAGCACGCTGCCATGCTGATGGCCCATCTGCTTAACTATGGATAAAAGGTCAATCGCATAGTAGAACTAGTGCTATCTAATAGAAGTGTTAAATGTGGATCACTGATTCGGCGCTTAAGGCATATCAAGTTTATTAGTAACGGGATTAAGCGTAGGTGTCAGTAAATACCTAATGAATAGCAGAAGATGAATATTTAAACATGAAAGTGATATATCCCCCGATACACGACTGCTCTATTAAGCCCTAGTTGACCCTGTGGTATAAATACAACCAATTGCCAATCCGCTATTCTCTGGTAAGCTATATAGAAGCTTGTAACTGGCGAAAACGTCAGTTCGGTGAACGGATGCATGGTATTGTTCCATTCAGCACTACAGCAAGCCATTGTTTGGCTATCATGGTAACGCTAGCGGCGAAAAAAACCAATAAAAAAATAAATGTAAATATCACTGGAGTTTCCTCACTTGGATATTAGCGATATTATCGCTATCCTTGATAACTATAGGATCCGCGGGCATTATTTGAGCAGCTGAAAAGTATTATAAGCTCCTATTGGCTGAGCTGAGAATAAGGGATAATATTGAATATACCTATTACTATAGCTGAATTGCACACAATATTTATGTCAAAAGAGAAAGGTGTGTCCATGGGCATAATTAAACTACTGAATAACTAATATTTTATCAATAGCTGCTAAACAGACTTCTACTAGAAGGTACTGGTGGTGGCACCTTACCATATCCATAATCACTAACGAAATAATCATTCGCCAGATGGATGGTAGAGATCTATATCTGCATCGCGCTCTAAAATACCAATACTTTCCTCGTTTGTACCTGTTTCTCCCACCAGATTGGGGACGCTGAAACCGTGTGTGTCACATTAAACTTACTTGAAAGAAAAATTCGGGATACAAAAGGTGAATTACACACCCGGTGAATGATGCACTTAAGGAAAGCGATTACAGGCTGTGGTAGGTATCAGATATCATTATCTGAAAAGAGAAGGTATATTTATTTGAATATGAATATGACATCAAAAGATCAATAATAACCGTTATCGTATATTACATTAATAATACAAGAGCACAGTTTCAAGATGATGGCACAATTAAATTACACCTAGTGTAAAGTAGCTTATAAGACGGGATTAAGGGGTGTAACCCTTTCACAATATTTAAAGGGACTTTAAAACGGTAATATTGATAAAGTCGAGGAGTACGCTAGGATTTTATTGGCTGCAAGACAGAGCGTGCCCACCACGGAATATCAAAGTGGGTTTTACATAGGCCCATCTTAGCAGTACGCCAATGGTCTTGATTAGTGCTACATACGATTTCAACGATAATGATATGATATGCGGCTAGGCTGATATGGGAAGCATGATCCTGAAGCAGGATGCATACGCTATTGGACACCATCAATAAAGGATTTTCCTGATTAAAGCTGACTTAGTAGCTATACCGTTAAGATATTATTACAGGCACTTGTGCATACAGCTGTGTCTCTGGAAAACTGCTAACATCCTCATAATGGTCAAGGAATGAGTGCAGAAGCGTGCGTTAAGAACTACCTGGCCCGGTTAGTGAAGCGAGTTGGTACTTTACTAACTAATAAACGTCTTGCGCTATATTCATAACCGTTCCCCTCCGGGGTGACCCCATTATACTATAAAATAGTACCACACCTGCTACTCAATCTAATAAGCTTACCTAAGGAATACACTCAGTTCCCTATAGCTGAGCAGCACGGTGTTAAACCTGGAGTATATAAGAGAAGAGGGCGAAGTAAAGGATTACATTGCTTTCTAGGAAAGACTAGATCAAAAAAAACAAGGTCTTAGATAATTTTTTTCTACCGGATATTAGCGTTTTTCACAAGTGTTTAAAGGAAAATCATTGCTGCCTATTTAAATTAGCACAAAAGGTATATCCCAAAGATAAACACTACTAGGAATCAAAGGATATCCGTGATGTTAATTGAGCACTATCTCAGAAATTTTGACTCTCTGAAAGAGAGAAATATATCAATCCATTATATAGAGGTAGCGAGATTTGCAATCGTCTTATCACCGTAATGAGGTAGGCTGAACCCATTACATAGTATTTAATAATAAAGCCGCTTGCATATCTGTAAGCCGGTTATATACATTGAGCACTATATACGGTCTGTGAAAATTATTAAATTTTAACTAAATATTACTGTTAGCAAAAAAATACACGTGGTTATTTTAAGTAAATGGTATTCATGAAAAAATGAATTCAAGGTTATTTTGTCAGAATATTTATATAGTAGTTACCATTACAATTAGAATAAAAATTGTTTTTATAAAAACAAATTAATATTAATGTAAATATCAATACCAGCGATAAGGGCAGTGAAATTAAAAAAAAGGAAGCCCAGTTTATTAACGATATAATCACCGCAATATTATCATTCCTATCTTATTTCGAGGCTATCAATAGAGGTTCATTGCTAATACATTTAACAGGAGATGTCATCATATCCACTAATTTGCATGATATACAGTATACCTTCATGTTAGCAGCATGAAGTTAATGATGCGTTTATACCAAACGACATGATAAAACCCGTTAATAACGAGCGGTATGTGACACGTCTATGAAAGCTATTATGAAATATAGTTAGCCCCTGCAATGAGACATTGAAAGATTTTAAACATTGTGCATTTGTCGATATACAGGAATTGATTTGACGATTATTGCATAGCGAAATAAACGTAGAATACGCCGCCTACAGCTGCTGCGGGCCATTATTGACAAGGGATTTTACACCACAATAAGGACAGTGACATTAATCCGCCCGTATTTGATGCAATTACCTCACAATAATATCACAAATCTGTGCTAGTTTAGCAGCGTAATGAATACACTGGCGGAAGCAATTCAGGTAATCATAAGAGAAGCAAAGCACTATATCTGCCTTTATGAACGCATTGACAAGACTATCTAATATTAAAGCCATTTCCGCTAGATATTGTTATGGTATAAATTATGCAAGCAGAACAGTTTAATTAAAACTATCTAATCGGCGCATACTTTATTTATAAATCCTATTTTTTAAAACCCACCCTGGTGGATATAAATATGTTATGTTACGTGGTTGTATATGAATATAGAAATAATAGTAATTCCTACCTTTAATTATATTCATGATAGTAGTTTGATGCAGGATTTATATATCCTCACAGCCCCTTCATACTATGTTTTTTTTACAAAGCCCGGTAACATATAATTAATTTGGATACTGTTAGCTAGAAATATAAAGCAGGTGGTAATACATTATACTTAATTATTCTGATATATCACCGACCTACGTATGCTAATATGACTTTCTGGGATAGTTTTTTCCTGATGAGATTCAGTCTTATGCATTAGTTATTGAAAATATCCACTTATTACCTACTACAAGCGCTCTTTGAGCGCCCTAGGTATTACCTCTTGTGTTTTTCTTTGATGAGAGAAAGGATATCTTTGCTAGGAAGGATTCTAATAAAATGAACCTTCAAAGTAATGCACAAAAAAAATCTGATGATATTAGTAAATATAAGTCAAATAAACTTGATTAAAATGAGAAGACCTACCATGAGATCCTCTGGTGCGCGAAATTGGTAGACAGATCTCAAAATATTGAGCTGCCGACGAGTAAGTGCTAATACTGCTCTATATGTCTCAGGACTTTGCAATGTAACCTTAGGAGGGCTGTAAAGTCTTATGATAAAGGGACATCAGGGGATACTTAGCAAAATTAAAACGCTACTCGCCAACGGCAATAGTAAGAGGCGTGCATCCTGACAAACCACGCTAACATTAGTGGAATCAATGGAGTGGCTTGGGTTGGCAGAGGTTACATAAGCGCCACAGTGATCAGATTAATGCCCATATCGGCGGTTGACTATATATGATTGCTACGGATACTGCTTTCAACCTGCGCAGTATTCCCTGTGCTATCGCCCACTATCACGATAGCTATCCCTGATCCGGTTCTTCAAAATTCTCAAAGAAACACTCCATCAGATTATCATTCTAAAAATACCACGCCGACTCATGTTTTTGTTTAAAACTAGTAACATAAAATAAATTTCTAAAATGCCTGCTTGTATAGTAGCTGGGCTCTAATCACTGTGAAATAACTTTGCCTGATTAGTCTGCGTTTCTCTATTTATATATACCTACTACGTCATTTTATTATACCTAGTTTTGCTCTGTTACAGCAAACTAAAACTGGCGTTCAAGATAATTCGGGATTGTAAAATATGTATGCCTACTACGCTTATACATACCTATGTGTCAGCTGCTGAAAACTAACCTGCTTAAGATCTTTCACGACCTTTCCTACGAGATAAAACCTATCCAGAAATCCTCTAGATTGCCTTAGTATAGTTATACTGCTCACGCAGCTGCATCATGGCCTATATTGTACAGTTCATGAACCCCTGATTACACAATATCGTCTGCTTACTGTCTGACCTATTAGGACGACTTTTCCAGTATTTTAATTTTATATAACAGTTGCTATGAACCCTGAAAACGTATCAGAAGACAACCACAAAATAAGGCACTCTGAGTTTTTAAAATTAACAAGAATTATTCAGAGAGTCTGAGATCAACACTATAGCTTTTAATATTTGTTTTTAT
The DNA here is from genome assembly GCA_051710585.1 of Sodalis sp. (in: enterobacteria). Classification (GTDB taxonomy): domain Bacteria; phylum Pseudomonadota; class Gammaproteobacteria; order Enterobacterales; family Enterobacteriaceae; genus JBPESP01. Next base: position 94,739 of record JBPESP010000003.1, read on the forward strand.
TTCAATTTGTTTTACCTTCTTCTTAAAGCTAATATATTTTTTTATTTTTTCAAGGGATTTATAGGAAGCTTTGTTTTTTTATCTATCGCTCATCGCGCAGTTTTGAGTAGTAATAAGCATAACAGTAACCATAAGCTACCATCCATAATTTTGCTTGATTCCTTTTATTGCAAATAATTCTAGATTATTCAAAAAAAACTTTTTTAGAATTTATAAAAATTTAAAATTTAGTACAAGTTAGTACAGAATCTTTTGCATCGCTACATGTTCACATCGTTTAGTAAACGACATTCATATCCACCCTATCAAAGGGACCTTGAAGATAGCATTGATACCAGCCGTCACCCGATCGAATTTATCCTAACTGGTAATAATAGGCTGAAAAGATGGATGGGTATCCACAGCAGGCTAGCGACGCTAACGTTTAGAGCTATTATAACCCAGCATCTCACCTAGGCTGAGATTATCACACCACAAATAATATCCGTTAGTTACGACTCCGCCAATACGGATAACTGAATTCGCGCGTATTACCACAATGCTGTCAATAAAATACCAGTTAAACGACGGTTTAATCGTCAGTATTAGGACCCCAAGAAGGGGATAATAACCCTCGGGGAGGCAATATAGAGCTACAGCGGAAATTACAGACATCCATCGCTAACAAGCTAACAAGCTAACAAGCTAACAAGCTAACAAGCTAACAAGCTAACAAGTGTAGATAATAAAACCTACACTCAAATGCATCGATAAGTTATGACACAGTAACACCTTTTCAAATACGAGAGATGCAACATTTCTACTTCGTACACTGCTAGCTTCGCCACGACCAGAAAATTATAGCTCAGTAATGGGCTATATTGAAATTTCAATTATTTTTCCGTTTTTTTTACTGAAAACCATTCGTTAGCCTTGATTCGCTTTTACCATAAAATCCGCTATTTTATCTCACACTCAGACTCGGATACCAGATTTATATCATCAGGAGATCTATGCGCAACCGAACATTAGCTGATTTGGATCAGGTGGTTGCCTTGGGAGGCGGTCATGGCTTGGGCCGAGTCATGTCTGCTCTTTCCTTTTTGGGGTCACGACTGACAGGTATCGTGACTACTACTGATAATGGCGGCTCTTCTGGCCGCATTAGGCAATCCGAAGGCGGCATTGCTTGGGGCGACACCCGCAACTGCCTTAATCAGTTGATCGCTGAACCGAGCATTGCCTCTGCGATGTTTGAATACCGCTTCGGTGGTCAGGGCGAACTGGCGGGCCACAACCTAGGTAATTTAATGCTGAAAGCGCTGGACAATCTCAGCGTCCGGCCACTTGAAGCCATTAACCTAATCCGAAACTTGCTAAAAGTAAACGCCAGCCTAATCCCTATGTCAGAGCAGCCAGTGGATTTGCAAGCTACTGCGCTGTCCGGCGATACTGTGTACGGTGAAATGGCTATCGACCAATTAAATGACCTTCCTGTCAAGATAAAACTAACGGTGCCAGTGGCAACTACGCGCGAAGCGCTGCTAGCAATCGCCAACGCAGATCTTATTATCATCGGTCCTGGCAGTTTTTTAACTAGCCTGATTCCGCTATTGCTTCTAGAAGATTTAACGCAGGCATTGCGCCTCACAGGCGCTCCTATGATATACCTTGATAATCTGGGTCGCGAGTTTAGCGTAGCAGCAGCGAATATGACGCTAGCGCAAAAAGTTCAAATGATGGAGAAGACTATCGGCCGGGAGAAGGTGATTGATGGAGTTATTATAGGGCCGGCTACGGTGGTGGAAAACCTGGCAGATAGCGTTATAGTACAACGGCCGTTGGCGGCGGAAGATGAACCACATCACCACGATCGCAACTTACTGCGACAGGCACTGGATCTAGCGCTGCAATCTCTCGGCTGATAGTTAAAACCTACTTTGCCGGTTGCGGGTGGCATTAAGTGAAGCCCACCCATCCTTGTTAGGGTCCTTAATTTTGATATCCGTCCATGACGCTATTCCAAGGGGAGCGCTACAGCACCTGCGCCAAACCTATATCTTCAATCTAGTGACGAAAGCTAAACGTACTTAGAGCTACCCCGCGCTGTAGTTTGTAACCTTTACCCCTGTGATAGCAGTCACCTTTATAGAGAACGCTAGAAGCGTTAAGCGCGCTTTTGGCGAATTAGGAAACGGTGATAAGCTGCTCCCGCAGCCTGTGCATTTGATCGCGCACACTGGCAGCCTCTTCAAATTCTAGATTCTGCGCATGCAGAAGCATGCGGGTTTCCAGATCACGAATCTGCTCTTTTAGCCCTTTTGACGTTAGATCCCCATATTTAGCTACCGCCTCCATCGCCCTACGTTTTTTACGCTTGTTATACGCCGGCGACTGGCCCAGTTCCATAATATCGGCAATGGACTTATGCAACGCCTGTGGTACGATACCGTTGGCCAAATTATAAGCACGCTGTTTCTCACGTCGTCGCTTGCTTTCCTCAATTGCACGCGCCATTGATGGCGTTATTTTATCCCCATACAAGATAGCTTTGCCATTGAGGTTACGTGCCGCACGACCGATAATCTGGATAAGGGACCGCTCAGAGCGTAAAAAGCCCTCTTTATCGGCGTCCAAAATAGCCACTAGTGACACTTCAGGTATATCCAGACCTTCACGTAATAAATTTATGCCGACTAGTACGTCAAATTCACCGCGGCGAAAATCACGTATAATTTCCACTCGCTCCACAGTTTCTACATCCGAATGCAAATATCGCACCCGTTCGCCATGCTCTTCAATATATTCAGTTAAATCTTCTGCCATCCGCTTGGTTAATGTCGTGACCAACACCCGTTCATTTATCTGTATCCGATGGCGGATTTCTGACAGTAGATCGTCCACCTGAGTACTGACCGGCCGCACTTCAATTTGCGGATCTAGTAGACCAGTCGGCCGCACCAACTGATCAATAACCTGATTGTTGCACATTTCCAGTTCATAACGTCCGGGCGTCGCAGAAACATAAATAGTTTGCGGCGCCATTGCAGCAAATTCTTCGAACTTCATCGGCCGGTTGTCCATCGCTGATGGAAGGCGGAAACCGTATTCTACTAGCGTCTCTTTACGCGCCCGATCGCCCCTATACATTCCACTGATTTGTGGAATAGTGACATGAGATTCGTCCACCACCAGCAACCCGTCAGCGGGTAAATAATCAAACAGTGTTGGCGGCGGTTCGCCTGCCCCGCGTCCCGATAGATAGCGGGAGTAGTTCTCGATCCCTGAGCAATAGCCCAACTCATTCATCATTTCCAGATCAAAGGTGGTACGCTGAGATAAACGCTGTTCTTCCAAAAGTTTACTGCTAGCCAGCAGCGATGCGCGACGTTCAGCAAGCTCCACCTTAATATCTTTTATCACCTGTAGTAGTTGTTTACGGGGGGTAATATAGTGGGTCTTGGGATAAATAGTATAACGGGGCACCTCTTCATCAACATGACCGGTAAGTGGATCAAATAGCGATAGGTGCTTCACTTCATCATCAAACAACTCAACGCGCAGCGCCACTTCATTGGATTCGGCAGGGAAAATATCGATAACCTCTCCTCCACGAACGCGAAACGTGCCGCGCTGGAATTCCTGATCGTTGCGGGTATATTGCAGCTCTGAAAGCTGGTTAACGATACTCCACTGAGAGACCAACATGCCGCGCGTTAGGTGCAACATCATCTGCAGATAAACATTAGGATCCCCTAGGCCATAGATGGCGGAAACTGAAGCAACTACGATAATATCGCGTCGCTCCAGAAGTGCTTTAGTGGCAGATAAGCGCATTTGCTCGATATCCTTATTGACTGACGCATCTTTCTCTATAAAAGTATCAGAACTGGGCACATATGCTTCCGGCTGATAATAGTCATAATAGGAAACAAAATACTCTACCGCATTATCGGGGAAAAACACTTTCATTTCGCTGTATAACTGTGCCGCTAGCGTTTTATTAGGCGCTAGCACCAAACTTGGACGGTTTAAATTCGCTATCACGTTCGCTACAGTAAAGGTTTTTCCGGAGCCGGTCACACCAAGCAGAGTCTGGTGGGCTAGACCATTCTTTAGTCCTTCCTCCAGACGACGAATAGCCTCCGTTTGATCGCCAGACGGTTTAAATGATGAAACTAATTTAAATGCTTTACTCATCTGAAATAACTACCTGCTTGAAAAGTGGGTGACGGGCTACCCCCCTGTAAGTATTGTAATTCTCTTTGCATTTTACCAGGAGATAACCACTGGATACAATCTTAGTAACCTATCTAATTTCAGGAGCAAAATTTCATTTCCAATAAATGAAATTTATATTGACTTTTTGTGTGGAAAATGATTATCGCATTGTGCGATAAGCTGGCGTAGAAGACTCTGCTATGAAAAAATGAAAACAACGCAAGCGCTACTTGTAAATTTATTTAAATAAATACCAAAAATTGTAAAAAATGTAAATATAAGTCTGTAGACTGTAGACTGTAGACTGTAGACTGTAGACTGTAGACTGTAGAAAATAAAATAAACTTGATCTCGTCTAAACATTTTTTTCTAAATTTAATTCAAAAAAAGTCACCCATAGGAATAGTAGATAAATCCTAACCACACCGCTTATAACTTATGTTCCATAAAATTGAAACTTATAAAAAAGATGACAAAATAAACTTTATAGCTCGAGAAAATTCTGTAGGAAAGTTTATATGCCGCAGGGTAGATAGATTTCTTTTCTAACTGAGTATGCAGGAGCATTTGCACGTTGTTCTGTTAGCCTATTCATAGCTATACCAAAAAAGTACCTTATATAATCCATGATCTGTTTCCATCTCCTTACCTCAGCGCTACTCTCGTCAACATGTACTATCCATGGCTGTCAGCTATAAATATGCTGCATTATAAGTAGTACGTTGTATCGTATTCATAGTAAATAGTTTTTTCGATAAATTATGCTTGCTCTGCCGCATCTTTCCTGCTAGGCGATGCAACGTTCAATATTGATCCCTAACTTACGAAATAACAGCATGTCACGATCTTCTTCTGGATTTAGCATTGTGAGAAATTTACAACCGTAGAACACGGAGTTAGCAGCAGCCATGAAACACAGTCCCCTGTGTCTATTTGTTCATCTAATTCCGTCCTACCGATAAGCGTACGTGTGAGCGAGGCATCATAATGCGCGTTACAGCGATAGTACGGATAAACTCAAACGGATCCATATTCATTATCAGCTAGCGGTGTTTCTTTCACCTTTACTAGCATCTAGCATGTTGATAGGTATACTTTCTGGTGGCGGCGATAAATTAGCTAGCTATACTAGCAACAACCCCACGCGATTGTGAGTATTTTCCCTTAGGCCGGCAATGCCGCCAGAGCATACTTTAATCCCCATCTGTCAGATTTTACTTGGAGTATCAAGCCGGTTCTCTGCATAGCTACGAGCTATCACTATACTACCGTAAAATTCCGACGAAGTATCCAAATTGGGATTATAAAAATCTAATCCCGCCCCCGCTAGGCGCTGCGCCTACCTATCGTTAATCATGCAAAGCGTCATGCAGGTCTCAAGTACCAGCGCTTTCACGCCCTGTACCATTTTCAAGTAATCAAATATCACGATCATGCGGATTTTTTCCAGGCAGAGCTCCTATGCAAAGCGTGTTGAATACGTGTCTTTTGCCTTGCGGGGAGCGTCTAGTACTTATTGCACCTGCATCAGACACTCGCTCTCCAGTTCAGTACTATTATAACGCGCACTTTGCGAATAGTACTTGCAATTCTCGGGGCAGGCATCATTGTTAATCAACAGCAACATGTTGACCTTCATTTCGCATGGCATGAAGTGTTAGCGATGCATCTGTTGTGCCTCAAATAATAACTCAAGAAATGGTTTTTTTCAAACAGCGTTCTGGTCTGCTTCTTCGTCTAATATTGAGAAGTTAACATATCGGTTATCCACAATATTTAAAAGGAAACAGATAAGGTCAGTGTAGAGTTCCGTGCTACCCCCCCCCGGGGGGGGTAGCCATATTCTAAATTTAATTTACAGGATAATATGTGATACAGGCTGATTGATTTCAACTTCTACAAGTGTCATATTTAATATCCTTTAAACCTCCATGGTAGGGCCTCTGCCCGGCCTACCATGGAGGTTTCCGTCGGATGATGGGGTGCGTTTAAACTGAGATCCACAACCCCAGAGCGTTGTGCCTGTGATAGATGGGTATTTCCTGATTATGATCATCCGCTTTTTATCAAGCGATGAAAAATAAAATCAACTACATGTCCCATATAGTTTTCCATAGTATTACTGATTCACCGCTCTGGACTACATTCTCCTGGCAGATTCTAACTCAATAGCCATGGATGATGATAAGGATGGCGCTGCTAATAAATAAAGAGGCCTGCATACGAGTGACTTTATCCTAGGCGGGGCCATTAAGCGATACCTTTAACGCAAAGCCGGTATGCAATCTCTATAATTTAATGCATAGCCTATATTAGGCTACTAGTGACTCTGGCAAAACTAACCTCCTTTCTGACAGAAAGGAGGTTAGTAGCACATATTATAGACATATTTTAAATTATATAGCCGGTCAATATCAGAATATGGTAAAATCTGTAAAGATGCTACGTTAATTGCGGTTAGTGTATTCGTCCTTTCGGTAAACTGATTTACTGATGGCGGCCTTCTAATATCATCTCACCGAAGGCGCTCCTTTCCCACGATCCTTAACCAACTAAAGAACACTGATAAAAGGTGCCATAATTTCAACATCTCCATGATAAGTTAGGAGATACCGCCAAAAACCATTTTCTAGTTGAAAAAAAGATTATCGTGCCATATTCTATATTTTCGTGATATTAAAATAAAAATAACTTTCCTTACTAACCTTTGCCGAAAGAACTTAAGCTCCGCTAAATCCGAAAAAATATAAACAGACATAAAAACCTTTAATCACTAAGTGATTTCACAGTAATCTTCCCGCGCATCAAGCCCTGGAGCGCGGTCACTATCATGGTCCATTTTTTTTGCAAGAAAAAAAATTATCCCTTTTACCCCCCCCCGGTATCCATGGTCTATATTCCGTCCTCCTTATAAATATAGAAGATTTCTAAAGGTAAATCAGGGAGTGATAGAGCTAGGGGTTTTGCGCGATACAAAAAGCCTAACGGTATATACCCGGTGCTAGTAAGTATAAACGGATTATCAGTTTTACTAATTATTAGCAAAGAACAAGCGAGCTGGTTGACTATCGTGGTGTCGTTCTCATTGAAAATGAGTTTAAGCGCTAAAGTGATCACTTGCTACAGTGATCACTTTAGATAGAGTGATAATTAGCCATCCTAATTTAGTAACCGATGGCCATTTAGTTACCGGCTAAAAGCCAACCTCGTCGATAGTCACCACCGCCGTGCAAAATTTATTAAAAAATCCTCAACCACTAATTCTTAAAAAAAGAAGAACTACATGTTTACCTTAATTTAACTATAATCTACAGCCCGCTGCGCCGCCTCCAGAATAGCATCTATTGAATTGGTATGGAGATAAAAGAGGAGATAATATTGCCCTGTACCTAGTTTGGAATTATGTTTTAGCAGGTAGAAAAAATCTATCATTATGCTATTTTAGCTAGATATGCTGAGCGATATCTATGGCTGATGACCAATATTTTGGTGAGTATACGTATACCTATCCATGGCAGGCGGCATCTATGAACGTATGGATTTCGGCACAGTACCAGCAGTGCTACGCACAGTGTATGATGTCTGCAGGACAGAGAGAAAAAACCACTAGCAGTTCATTATACATGTGGTGGATATGTTGACCACCATATAGAGTTGTATAAAAAAAACGTTAACAGCAAAATGATTGATTTCAACATCTATTTTAACACCCTGGTTAACAACTCATTGACCATCACTTACCATTACATTAATGCGCCGATCCATCAGCATCTGTCCGGGAAATAAAGTATGGCTTAAGTATTAAGCAACCACGTAGGCCGTAAAGAGGAGGGTCTAACGCGTCAAAAAAAAACACTCATATCAACCTTTTTTTCACTGCATAGAGCACCCGCTAAATGCTCTACAGTGTATTTATCCTTAAAAATTGGTTCTCAGTTTCTGCCATCATACTTCAGGCGAGTTGGGCCCTTCTAGTGGCAGCAGGGCAAGAGTCACAGGTAATCTGAAATATTACCATTCTGATACAGATATCATAAAACTGCAAATTTTCCTTAAAGCAGTAGAGCCAAGGCTGGCTTTCGCATGCTCCCAGCACGATCAATTGAATATATTGTGCAAGAGGGAGTAATAGCAAAACTTTGCTGCTGCCAAATTGCGTTGTGGCATAAGTATTTATAATTAATTCAAGTAGTCACTTTCAGTAATAAAACTTCAACGATCTCAGGATGCTTAACAGAACTCGTCTAAGTGTTGCGATGGTGCAAATCAATAACAACACCGATATCCAGTGCAGTATATCATTATTGCTGCTACTGATTTCAGTTTTAGACAACTACTACATAACTTATTTCAATGCCGTTATGATTTACGGCATTACTGCATCAGTTATGACCACTGAGATATCGATACTCGCACGCGAGTACGAGTAATAGACGTAAAATTCCTGATATAAATACTTAAAAATTAAGCATCTAGAAACTGCTGGTAATATGCAAAATTACCCCATAGATACGTTGTTTACAATAAATGAAACATTGGTTTAGGTCCATGAAATCTCTTCTAGGGCTCTTGATAGTCTCGCGCGGGTTTGCGTAGCGGTACGTTATTTAAGATAAAACGTAGAATCTACGTAAAAATGTCACCAATATAAGATATATACCTAGCTATAGAGCAGCTCCTCTCTAGCGCACTCGTTCTAGCGTCAAACTAGCTGGTGACGCTTGGTGGCCTGTTTACCTATACGTTTCTTGATGTTTGCACGTGAAGATGGGAAGCCGCTTGATAATACGCAGCATATGCTAAAGGCTTAAAATACATTTACCGTGATATACGTATATTGGTTGATAAGCTGAAGGAATCATTAGCGAGCCATCTGTAGAGCTTAAGCATTTAGCTATATATTACATACGAAAGAGATTATACGATTCTGTACTTTCAGCATTATCTGTGCAGTTTTGCTCGTTATCAGCCGAAATATATTGGTATCAATTAGGCCTGCAGAAAAATACAGTTGATAAACGCGTTTGATAACAGCATGCTTATATACTGACAGTTTCATCGATAAAGGGTCCACGATAAAAAACTGGTGTTTTATGCTAAAGACCACGAAAATTTCATTAGCGATAATTATTACTTACACGGTCCGTCCAGTTCGCCGCAAGACTCCAATAGTTTCTAGCCAACCACCCTGAAAATCATAAGGTATTTAAGCGTCTTCAGGCGCAACCGGAAAATGGTGTAGTGCATCAGAATGAAGAATTATTTGATACTTTACTGGATGCTAGGAATATCGATCACCAAACGAGATATCAAAGTGAAAATAATTGTTGCCGGAAATTCTTTGTATTATTATCAACCATCATAATTAATCCTGGCTGATAGGTTTATAAAAAAGTTAATAGCAGCATTTATTGAAAAAGAGATTGACGCCTGTAGCGCAAATACAGTAGTATGCGCTTGCATTACGGTGAGTAGCGCAGCCTGGTAGCGCAATACGTTCGGGACGTATAGGTCGGAGGTTCGAATCCTCTCTCACCGACCCTGTTTTTACGCCATAATATAAATTTCAGCGAAGAGATAACTATTAATATTCCACAATACAGCAAGATCACATCTTAATTATGATAAGCTTAAAAAATAAAAAGTTTAGCGTTGTTAATAAGCAGTGTAACTGGTTGTCGGTAACTATAGCCATATTAAATATATTTAATTAGAGATAAAAGTCGATAACTAAGCTTGTATTTTAGTGTAAATTAAAACTGTGACTCCTGATGGAGTCGTGGCGCAGAATGCAATTTTAATTGCATTACAATATATGATTGCATTTTTACAATATGGTTAATTATAAACGTTACAAACTATGTCGTATAATATCTCCACTGAAAAAATTCAATTTATACCTTATTAATAAGGCAGTGATGTAATTTATTTTTTTATCGAAAGCTAAATAAAAAAAGTTTTAAGCTATTAAAACCATATTAACTCGTAGAATAACTATTTTTATTTTAAATTTTTATCCATAATAAATAGTAAAATTCAATTACATAAATTTACGTTTTTTATGATAAATGTTTTTAGTTAGGCTATTATAAATAGCACTATAAGAGAGACAATTACAAAATTCTTAAACTATTAATACGCTAGATATTATTAAATAAGTGCCTATTAACTTACATCCATCTATAATACTTTACTTTCATTGAAAGTTAACCCTCTTTTGTTATTAAAATAACAAGGATTCATCGATGATGAATAATAATTCATATTCTCAGAATATTTATATATAAATATATAATGAAGATATATATAGATATATAGCTTGTTATGAATATTATTTTTTATTAGTAAGAAAAACTCATCATGGAAATGAAACATACCTAAGTTACAATCAATTTCTAAATAATATTTTATAAGAATAATAGGCTGGCTTTAGGTCAACTCTAGCCTGAATTATGTAATACAATATTTATAATTTACCCTCTTGATCCACTCAAACGTTTAGTTAGTAGTTTTTTGTAATTGCCCTGCAAGGGCAATTACAAATGTAATAAAATTTCTCGTTTAGCCCTAAGTCTTTTCCCTGTCCCGGGGACAGGGAGATAGGTTACGTTATTGCGGTAGTGCTCTCTATAGTACCGTGAAAGTACTGGTTTAATTATATGCCTCTTACATCGTGATATGGGTACGCAAATGGAATTACCGACCCCCTCAATCAAGGAATTTTCCAGTAATGGAATAAATAAATTAGGGGAAATATTCTAATAGTAATCCTAGCGGCTAAACTGTACTTAACTGAATTTTAGCTAACTAGGTCTAAAACCTTTACAATCCCGCTGATAATCAGCATGATTTTATCTATGATAATCCTACCAGTAATATTGTTTGCACAACGAAACCTGCATTTTTCTACTTTTCACTGTATTTTTTATTTTACCTCTCTATTAAGAGAGAGCTCAATGTAGCATTAACGAGGATAATTCTGCTGCACGGGATTTCAAAGGAAATAAAGATAAAACGCATTATAGACGAATTTTATGGATGATACTAGTAAATTCGTACGCAGTGACCCTGGGACATCGAAGGGATAATCCACAACATTAGAAACTCAACAGAACAAGGAAGCAAGCCTGGAAAACGTCCAAATTAAAGATACCCTCAATTAGAGACTAGCTTGGCTGATCCTGATAGGGGGGAGATAACGGGTAAAGAGTGGAACTTTTAAAGCAAATACGAGAGGATCCGAAAAAAATTGCCCATGAAACAAGTTACCTACCTACCAATAGGTACTTGAAATAATCTATAAATATCAAAGACTTAATACATAACTCTATGCATGGTGATGGAAATTGGCTGTAGATACACCCCCCCTATCTTGAGCGCTAAATAACTATTAATCCCGGTAGCGAAAGAGCGATACGCTCTACCGAGTGCCCCATATCATAAACCCGTATTTAGCCTGCCGGCCTATATGCCTATATAGAGATAAGCTAGATGCTCGTGATAAGAAACCCAAGACACTTTGGACATACCGTAGTAGACCCTACTATAGGGTGGTTGCGGCGTATTTCAATTAATCACTGATATAGTTTTATTCCTAAAAGCTGTTTGGCTACCAGGAAAACCACTAGGCAGTAGCTGGGGAAGTATTTTAGCCGCAAAATACCCCCCAACATTACCGAAGGTTTGATTTCAGATGTACTCGTACTTTACCATTCTACATAAAGTATTACAGAATTTACTAGCTAAACAGATTTTTTATTCATCACAATGTGTGTTCAATAATAGAATTTTTAGCGGAACGCATACTTCAGAAAAGAAACATAGACATGTTAACCAATCCAGTACACTATAAATTAGCTCGTACCCATTACCCACAATGCTAGTTCTTTGGTATAACGAATGTCTATTATTATTTGGCGTGGAGGTAACTCTAAAGCAAGCGTTTATGAAACGGTACAAAACGGCAACGTGATAAATGCAAACGTAGTGGTCGATTACTACTCCAGACTGAATGCACATTACTGCAGTAGATAGCCCCCCCTAAAGCGAACCATAGACGATTCTTATGTTCAATCTCGTTCGATGCGGCGGTTAACTAATCCCCGCCTGGATTTAGCCTGTTCCCATAAAGTAAAATAAAGAACAATTTATATAGTTGAAAACTCTTATTAAGAAAGGCACAGAGGGTTTGTAAACCCAAGCGCGAATCCTTTAATTTTGTTCATCACCATACGGTGGATAGGAAAGCGAGATATCGTGATTAATTATACTTAAGGGGCTGCAGGCGCAATAGAATATTTATGTCTTTAAGGGGGTTTACAAAGCTAAAAGAACGGGGGATATACCATTTGTGCTTTAAAATTAACCTCGTTTTCTGTTTTTTATTTATGCATATCCTAGGTGTGGATCTGGCTTTGCGAACATATTTTATGCATGTTAAGATAACATGCATAAAATATGTTCGCAAAGTCGCAGTCAATTTCTGCTAGCTGATGTAGCTCATCGTAATGAACCGTTGTGCACCAGACTGCTAATTTTTTATAGGTAATATTCTATAGCACGATGCAACTATAGATCGACATCTTGACTGTGCAAGTATAATTGAGTATCGATAAGCTAAGAGTTAGCTCTTGGCTACAACTATTTATATTTGATATCAGCTGCCTATCGGTACTCTCACTAACATTAACACAAGTAATTTATCATAACTGTAAAGGCAGCTTTAGCAGTAATGTGCATTACTATACTTATAGACATCCTCTTTAATATCAATCGAAGAGGATGTCTATTTTATTATAAAATTAAGCGAAGAAATTTAAAAAATGCGCATCTTGCAATACCTCTTTTTTTCCATTCAATATCTCTTATGCTTAAAGTTAGATTTATAAAATATTGCCACTCGCCAAAAAATAATAGACACTCATATTTATACTAAATTAGATAACTGTAATTATAGTAATGAGAAGTTCAGTAATGAACCCATCAATATTTTAAGTATGACTTTTATATAAGGGAGGCTATTCAACTTCTATTAAAGAAATAACACTTTTAATCACGTGACTAAAATATCCATACTCTTAACTATGATAGTTAAATATCATCATAAAAACAGAGATACCTAAATAGTTTTTACTAAAAACATACTTTTATAAAAAATACTTGAGACTTAGTAAGAAATAAATGGCAGGAATGATAAAGCAAGTATAAAACAGCCGAACAACTATGAAAATAAATAAACGACAAATGAGTTACTCTTTAGTCCATTAACTAATAATCTGTAAAAATAATCTTGAATGAACAAGTTAAAAAAACTTTATTTTTTATAAAAACCATACTAAATATATTAAACCGACGCAAAGATATTTGCAGCCAATATCACCAACATCGATATACCAGCTACCAGGCACAGGATATCCCTTTCACGCGCGCATTGCATCATACAATTAACGGGAGGGAATAATAATATAATATTAAGCTAAATTTATCACTCAGCTCACATTAACATATATCGCTAATGGATGTTATCCATACTAAAGATAATTTGCTTTATCGTATCCTCGATCAACTTTTCATTAACGGAAATACGACTAATATGAATTGCGAGAGGAATTTTTTTTCTGAAGACCATCACTGCCCCCTAATAAAAGTCGTATCAGGCAAAAAATAGTTTTACATAAGTAAAATAAGTAGTTTAGAATCCGGTGCTATAATAATATGATTTATGATCTGGTCTATAACCGTAGCCTGCAATTATCAATCTAATGTCAATATCAATATCAATGTCATTATCATTAATATAATCTAGTTGATGGTAGCAAAAAAACTGACAACAGATCAGTATTAAAGACAAACCCATGGAATTAACAGAGCTATAAGACCTGCTAAAAAATGCAAACGTACTAATTATTAAAGCTAGCAATTAATGATGCAGCAACCAGTGAAAGCCTAGTTGAAACATTAACCATAGATACTAACTCCAAAAATACCCGGATATTATAATACTTGCATAGATAAAAAACCAAAATCCTATCAATCCCATTAGATAAAAAATTAGCTCATCTAATAAATGATGCAAAATACACGTCTTTCTCTCAGAAGAGAAATTAAATAACACTGTTCTTTGCATGAAAAATATGATTAATAGCGTGTAGGTAGTTAATTTTCCCAATTAAATAGATCGTACCATATTAATTTCTGGTAAGCCTTCAGTTTTGCTGCAAAAGAAGGTAGCTTATGCTTTTTTTTGAAGTGCTCAGCAGCACGAATGAAATCCGGTTAACCCTGGCAGATGAATAAACCATATCTATAAGAACAAAAAGATACGAAGATAGCGCTTATTTAATACCCCTAACACTATACCTCACTATAAAAAATAAATCGTCTTCTGCGATGAAAAAAGATATAATATGCAGTATTATACTAAATAGCCTTTAGCATTCCTTTCTACGAGAAAAAAAATGCCAGTAAATGATAATAACCTGATTTGGATCGACCTTGAAATGACCGGGCTCGATCCCGAACACGATCGCATTATCGAGATAGCAACGCTAGTCACTGACGCTAACCTAACTATCTTAGCGGAAGGTCCAGTATTAGCCATACACCAATCTGATGCGCAACTAGCGTTGATGGATGACTGGAATGTTCGCACTCATACCGCTAATGGGTTAATTGATCGAGTGCGCCAAAGTACGATTGATGAAGAAGCAGCAGTAATGCAAACCCTGACTTTTCTTATCGACTGGGTATCTACCGGAAAATCGCCGATTTGTGGCAATAGTATCGGTCAAGATCGGCGCTTCTTATTCCACTATATGCCAGCACTTGAGGCGTATTTCCACTATCGCTACCTTGATGTCAGTACGCTGAAAGAATTAGCACGGCGCTGGAAGCCGGAAATTCTATCCGGTCTAAAGAAAAATAATACCCATAAAGCGCTGGATGATATTCGCGAATCAGTGGCGGAGCTGGCCTATTATCGTGAACATTTCATCCATCTGTAGACCATAGCAGCGAAACTGTGCTTATTTTTACTCCAATCACATCGGCGAAAGCTTTTTTAATGCTGAAAGACTTGCGTGTGATAAGTGAATTCCATATAATTCACTCACTCTAGCATCAGACTTTAAAATCATGAAAAGCGGGAATAGCTCAGTGGTAGAGCACAACCTTGCCAAGGTTGGGGTCGCGAGTTCGAGCCTCGTTTCCCGCTCCAATTTCTTACTTTATACCTCAAAGTAGGTTTTCATTCATTTTAAAGTGACAAAAAGCATTGATATTGAAAAACTATTGTTGATGTATAGTACCCATCGCTGACATGATGCACATTATTAATAACTTTAAGATATATAAATGTTCCCTCAAAAAAGACTATATTTTAGCAACCTGGACTGGTATCTCTGTGCTATAAGGATACGCCGGTAGTCTGACTATAGTTCGGCGTTAAATAAAAGTTTTCCAATAAAATGCTGTAACCACAGTTCACCTGAAAATAATGCTAGCATAGCGCTATCGCTATTTGCATAACCTAAAACAATCATGCTCCAGACTAATAAATAACAAAATAAAAAAATCCTAATCTAGCAGACAGATATATTAGCTATCCAGCTATACAGCATATTGCGGCATAAAATACCGCCCGCATAAAATTATAATAGAAAACTAAATTTAGTCATCTGAATATATTTGTTCTGCTCTCATCAGAACGATATGAGTCCAGTAATAAAAAAAGGAAATTTTAGTATTGGATTTAAAAGCAAATCCACTCAACTAGTTATTGATAAAAAATAAAATAACGCGAAAGTAGCAAAAAGAGGAAACGCTAAAAACCTCTCTATAACTCCGAAATAAATTGAAATACGTAAGGCTCAAAAAAGTATAACGCATGAAATAGGAAATAGAATATCAAAAAATATACAGTGATCAATACAAACACCATATAAATAAGAAATCCAAATAACTACTTTGACCCTTCTGTATTAAACAAAGCATGAGTCGTCGTAGTAATTATTAGAATAATACTCCGATAGCGCGCTTCTTCAGAAATCTTAAAAAGTAGGCTACCGCTAAAAAGGGCCACATAACCTTCAACAATGCTTGTAAGTATTTATTTAAATATTGTAAAATTTACCCGGGCATCTTCAATATAGAAACCACGGTCAGCAGTAGAATTTTTTAAGTCAAACACAGGCAGCTGACCTCTTAAAATCACCCCCTTCAGGTGAAGGTGATGTCAAACCCGCTAAGGTTGCACATCACCGTGCCCAGATACCTATATCTGCTAACAGCAGTACTTGAGATTCTACGTCAGATATATCAAATAGGCAGCGACGTATCTGATAAAGATCAGAGTCTATATTAAACCATCTCTTGCTACAAGTAGGTAAAAGCGGTGGTAACGTATTTCACACCATTCACTTTACTGACGATTTCAGCTGCAGCGTTTCCTTTAACATTGCTCACGAGCCCCAAGAGGAAGACTTCGCCATTCTCGGTAATCACTTTCAGGTTGGACGACTTGATTACGTCGCTGATCAGCAGCTGCAAACGAACTTTAGTAGTGATCCAAATATCCATGAACATGCGTCCGAGTGATATTGGTTGCCCCTGGCGTATTTCATTATACACCTCAGTTGCGCTATCAAGACTCATCACAATCTGCTTAGCACGTTTTGCAAGATCGAAGCTTTGCACTTGGCCGATCAGCAGGACTTTACCATGATAGACGATATTAATAATGCGTGTGCCCTTCTTCAGCTGCTGATCTTTATCCAGCGCGTTGGCGACCCGTACCTCAAAGGTGGCATCATCGACTTGTGTACCTACAGTACGGGGATCAGTGGCAGTTTTAGTGGCGATTGCGGTAATACCGACAACCACCGCTCCGGCACATCCTTGCAGCATCAGGACGGTGCACAATAATAGGATATGTACCTTCATCTGAACTCCTTAAGCGTCCAGATAAGGAAAAGCTTATTATCAATCAAATAACACAAATAATTTACAGTCAGCATATGCATCTCCTGGATCCGCGCGATACGATAAGATGGGATGCAGATTTCTACATCTTAGTGACCAAAAGGCCGACAAATTCGCCACTGTTGCAGCCTGTTAGTGCTATAATTTCCATGTCTCGCGTAACGCGGTAGCCTCGACAGCTTTCAAGATATTTACAACTATTGCTGCGAGTAAAAAATTGCTAGTAGGACATCTCCGACCTGTCCGAAAGAGCGCGCCTGCTTTGCGTAAATTTCTTCTTGCTGCTAATCGTTAGTGATAGCAATCAAGACGACGGTATCCGCATTTAGCGCTATTGCCGGTAGGTTCAAGCGCTCAGTTTCAAAGCGATTCAGCATGCAAATTGCGAAGTGCTGCGCATTCAGTGCGGAGCTGCCATTGCCGCAGCATAAGATTTTTTATCATCAAGAAGCGCCTGCGCTATCATGTTGGCAGCATGGACAATAGCGTTAGGCAAGGCCTACGTCACTGCAATCTGGGTTTGAATACTCTTTGTAAAATAGCTTTTTATTCTTTCTAATATATTTAACCAACCTGATAGGTTAAAATGAATGGAGCGCTATTTTCGGTATACCGAAAGCATCTTTAAGCCATCCAACCCAGTTTCCTCTGCTGAAAATAATAGTTTGCATCGGCATTAACATTGGTTGGGATAACTGTACGGCCAGTTTAATTTTCCTGACCCCTAAATGGTACAAGTGCCAAAAATAAACAAGACCAGCACGAAAAAAAGAAAATATCCTTTTTTAAAGCCCAATATTTTAAGAGGAAAGCATACTGCATCTAGTGATGTTTTTTAAAATGCTCAACACTAAATCGGCAATCTAAATAAAAAATGAATCAATACCAACAAGCAAACGTTTCTGAATTAATGCTATATGTGCTACTCATTTCCATTAGTAATATAGAGGATAATTAACCGACATGGCCTTTCTATCCTGTAGAGGATACCTTGATCTTATTGCTATTGAGCACATACTCCTCATACCAGTGTATCTATACAATATTTTGCCATAAATACACTGGTATAGAACGTTGGATAACCATAATCAACAAAAAAAAGATAAAATTTCTACTAGTAAATCTGCAAAAAAAGAGTATAACACTGGTTAATGATGCCGGCACGTCGCTTATTAAAAACCATAGCTATCGCTTTTGTTTAACGTTGATACAAAAATGGTATCCGCGTGGTGCCAGTGCTGAAAAAAGTTGTTGCAATCATCATCGGTCTATTGCTAAATAGCATTGTAGTCCAATTTTTTATTATTAAGGCTTTCTTCCAATAAAGCGCAAATGTACCTCAATTCCCTCTAGGCTCTAAAGCAGGAAGCGTATACGCTATTTTTTAGAAATTGACTTACTGGTCCTTGAAAACTTAGAAGATAATGTCTGCCTAAGCCCCCTGCTGTACTTCTAGTATTAGGAAAGGAGTTAATTAAAACCTAGGAGACACTTTATAGCGTATATCGGTTGCTGAACTTCTAATCTAGGCAACAGAGATCCATAGCGTAAAAATGCCCTATATATTGCTATTAGTTCGATCAGTAAAAAGCGTAACACTGTCAGCTGCGCTGTCCTTAACGCAACATATCGCAGATGACAAGCACTGGAAAAATCCCTATACTCCACTGTCGAAGTTGACCAGACAGTCGCCGCTTCACCATCATCCCCATAAGGAAAATAGGTGGATAGGAGGAAAGTCCGGGCTCCAAAGGGCAGGGTGCCAGGTAACGCCTGGGGGCGAAAACCCACGACAAGTGCAACAGAGAACAAACCGCCGATGACCAGCGTATGCAGGATCAGGTAAGGGTGAAAAGGTGCGGCAAGAGCGCACCGCGCAACTGGTAACAGTTTGCGGCACGGTAAACTCCGCCCGGAGCAAGGCCAAATAGGGGTTCGTAAAGTACGGCCCGTACTGAACTCGGGTAGGCTGCTTGAGCCAACGCGTGAGCGCTGGCCTAGATGAATGACTGTCCACGACAGAACCCGGCTTAACGGTCAACTTCACTCTTGTGTTAACCTCGTTTTTTATACGACTGTCGTCGTTTTTATGGACGTCTGCTAGTTTAGCATATCGGTTAATCGTTATCAGCCAAATAAATTAATAACGTTAGCCGTAATGCGACGGCTAAAAGCATAAGGCGATTGCTCATTAAATAAGTCGTTCGCAATCATCTTGCGGCGCGGTCATTGCATTGTGGTATTTATCTTCGCCGCATAAGCTGATATTCAGTTATATTGACTTGTAGTAATGCAAAAGATTCTGAACTAATTTGTAGTTAATTCTAAATTCCTTTAAAACCTTAAAAGGTGTCCATTCTGGACAGTCGAGAATCATTTGTAAAAGGGAATGAAGCAAAATTTCAGATGAGCAACTTATATTTTCTATTACAGCTATTTCTGTCCAATAAGTATGCTAAATTAATAGCGTCAATATGAAAGTTTTTTAAAAATATCTTATTTCAGAGAGTTAATTAATTGAAATTGATAATTTCAATCCTGTCGAGTTAGCCAAAAACCATCTATAAAGGAAAATAAGAAATATTAATGATACTTTTAACGTCAGACTTACTCAACGATTCACGATAGTTCACAGACTTAGCACATGCTATCCGGTCACGCCTTATATAAAACTTTTGTGGTATATTGAAACAGCTACTAAAACACTAGTAGGCTTCTGCTAATAAACCTCTCTATGAATGTGTAGTTCATCATAATCACATTATAGAAGCTCCAAATAGCAATAAAAAAGTGGTTCTGCTAGTAGCTCTCTAGCGTTAAAATGGGATATTGGTTTATCCGGTAAAGTAATAAAAGAATCTGGTATCGCCAGTTACCAACTAGAAGCTTATAAATAAGAACCACACCGGCAATAAACACATTAAAATACCGAAGCATCTCAACTACCAGTTTGTAGTCACCACGCTGGATAAAATTTACTACAAAGATATAACCTACATCTGAAAAAAATAAATGCTATGCATACCTTACCTTACCTTACCTTACCTTACCTTACGGTGGTTTTAGATCTTTTCACCCGTAAACTGATAGTCTGAAAATCCCTGGATACCCAACAGAGGAGTTATGCTCTAAGGTGACAAAAGCAACTGCTATATACACCAGTAATCATAAATACTGTAAAGTCCTATGGACTGCCGAATAAAGCAGAATATTAATCAGCGTGGTAACTGTTTGGGTAATAGGCAGATAAAGTAGTTCTCCTTCCATAGCTTGAAGAGCTTGAAGATAAAATGGATACTGACAAAAAAGATTATAACAGTTTCAGTGAAACTAAGAACGTGGCTATTGGGTATGATGGTACGATGAATAATTATGTGGTAAATGATGTTGGATATAAAACCTTATGCAGAATATTGAAGATCTTCTAGCACAAGATAATCAGCGGTGACTCTGTGCTGGGTGGCTATAAGAATAATATTCTTAAGAGCAGGGGTGGTGCTCTAAGAGGGATGTAGTTCCATCTGACGCTCTCTTATGCCTCTATGGCATAGGCATAAGAGAGCGTCAGATCATATGGTTTCGGGCTTACTTTCAGGCAATAATCAGATAATACAGTTCGGTTAAAACAGCGATTGCCTCAAGCGCACCAGGCCTCTTGTCAAAGAGGTGTAACACAACCCCTCTCCATTAAAATGGAATATCAATAATACCTTTACGGGCGGGTAAACGTGACTTGTAGTAAAGCAACGCGTAGCTTCCACTTATTTTGGAATCCCTTCCCTTGGTTATACGAAATAGCACCATGCCGAAATAATGGATAAGCATCTCGGTAGTCAGAAAACTTATCAGTCTGGCAACTGTTGTATTGACTCTGACAGCAGAGCTTACATCTTACCATAATCAGAACTCTAGCAATACTTAAATCATAGTATCCCGCGCCCCTTAACGTTTAAAATTAACATTTATATTAGCCAGCAGTATATCCCATTATAAAAAATAACCTCAAACTTTCCACCCCAGCCCTGTCAAAAAATACCTCAATCTTATTGAAGAGATATCCCTAGTATCATTCTGCTGTCAGACAGAGCTTAAGTCCTATTTATAACGTAGTAAAGCCCTGCGCTACGCATATAACGTAGCTCACATTTTAACTCAACGAATAATGGTAGTCTCCAATGCTTTGTTTAGTAAGTGCGCGCTTGTAAAGCGCTACAATAGGTCTCTTCGTGCTAATTAAGTTTGTTTTTATCCATATACACCATTGTTATTAGATTTTATCCACATCATTCCAAAGATTCACCGTATGAGAATATCTTCCTAGCAAAAAACATATCTTCTTTGTAAAGAAGATACTGGGAGGACAGTAAGACACAAAGAGCGATTAAGATACATTTACAGAAAGTATAAGAAAGTATTCAATGACTGACGTCATAAGACTATAGTTCTCATAAAGTAACAATCATTACTAAGTTATCTGCGCAAGATTAAGATGATAATGGCCACCTGTCAGTTCCTAAATACGTTTAACCATCAAGTGGGATATAATGCGCACATCCATCTCCCCAATAGTCGCGTCGTATACACAGATCGGCAATATCTTAGAATAATCAAGGGTAGCGGTCATTATTTTGATCCTCTTTTTACGGCCAACCGCAGTTAAATTATATTTGCAGTAGGTAATATTGAATATCACACTCTTATCACAGGATGCATAATGTTTTGTATAATAAGTACCGATAAAAATCCGAAAATGACGCAACATACAATGTCGCAGGCGGGCTCTCTACCCGCCAAAAAACTTTATGATAAGCCTCGTTCCATTGCGTATAAAATATCTTTCCAATATACCTCTGTTATTGGTTTAAATATTATCGCTACCAACCAATAATATACCAATGGTGGTATAATCCAGCTGAGCTTTTTTAATAGCTCCTACGGATGTATAGTGCTACCTACTATTATAGCTAACTTACATTTACAAAATATCACGCCTTTTACACTCATTGCTTAATGTCTTATTCATATTTAGATTTAAATAGAATATACCTTCTATTTTCAAGGTGTTGTTAATATCTAAAATGTTAAGAGGCTACAATCAATCTTCTTAGGTGTATTAATCATCGTTTGTAATTCGTCTTTTATATCTTAAATTTGGCTTTCGCCAGTTTAATACGCCGCTTAACGTCTGTCTTTCTAGCGCTTTTCCACTCTAAAGGCCGGAAAAGGGGAGATAATATTGCCATTCCAAAACGCGGTGCAGAGATAAGCGCTGTACGTCCATCTAGCAAATAATCACTTTGTTAGAATCTTAAACATTGTAGGCCACCCATTACCGTGTCTGGTTGACCACTTAATCAACTCCTTGGCAAAATACTTGTCGTTCAGTAGTTCAACCTAAAGCTGCACTAGGCATACGTCTCTCTTCCAACATAGACATCTCCCGCAATACGCTTGATATCAAGCATTCAACATCCTCACTTTCTCATCTAATAGAGCCTTACGATAATCAGCTTTTTTGTCATTGAATTAGCATTAATCTTAGGCATTGCGCTGTTCTCATAGTTGTGATTATAGAGCTGCACTCCCTTCTCGCTAGCATCATCAATTGCCACTAGCTTAGCAATATCGCTAACGTTTTCTGTTAGACAGGATTTAACTCTTTCCTCCTGACGAAGTATATTCCAACAGAATTAGCAGTTTTTGCCATAACCTACCTACACTCCTGTTGGGGATCAGAGTTTAGCTAGATATAAGTTTTTTAAACACCGGGCTAACCTGTATCTCAGAACCCTGTTTAGCTACTGAATCATACCTAGCACCTCAGGTTATACAGAAATACCGGTAATATCTTCAATACCGGATGGGGAAAGAATCCCAGTAACAACTGCATCAATATCCTCTTATTCTTATCACCACTGTTATCAAAGTAGGAAAATAACGGGTTGCCGTTGTGCTATATGGCATAATGCCATAATCCATTACCGCGATGGTATTTTCTACCATTATAACAGGTTTCTACAAAGCAAATAGCGGAGCCCTTAAAGCACCAAAGTCAGCTCCAGAGTAAAGGGCTATCTCTAATTATAGAATACGCCATTTTTATGTTCATGAACTTGCCGTTTGTTTTACAATAGGCATTTATCACTATCTACGCCTATCTCCTGCCCCCTTTAACCTCAGTTGGGGCTCAACTTGTTTATTTATGCGATTGACTTTATCGTATTGTCAACAGACCCCCTACAGCATGGTAGCGGACTGGTCATTATATTTACTCTGCCAGAGTACTTCATTTAAGGTAGACTGGCAGTATCACTAGGACAATAAGATTAGGTGTAACGTGACCATAAAATGACGTCAAACAACTTCATTTCCTCGGATGGTATTTCTTTAGCTTCTCTTTCCCATCCCGAGGCAGCATCACTAGATGCTCCCTATGTCACTCCGTACTGAAATAGAGATTTCACCCATTCCTGGAGACTGTTTTGCCCACTTATTATTGGACGCAAAGATATTATAGTGTTATCCAGGGCTCTGGCTAATAAATATTTATAGTGCTACTATTTGACAATCTTACACGCTTCAAAGCATTTTTTAACGTGCTAAAATACAGCAGCGAGCCGTAGAAAAGATCTTATATTATTTCCTTTCTTGTGCAGGGAAAATCTAATATCAATCCAGTATCAGTTACGATGATTTATTTTATTTCTTCTATCGTTCTATTATAATTAAAAGTTAATCATGGAGGTAAATCATGGGATTACCATAAATACACCAATACATTTTAAATTTAATATAATCAAAGTAAAGTAAGATTTTTATAAATCTTCTCATATGAGAGATATTTTTATTTTTTTTATTTAAAATCTCCAATTCAGAAAAAAATAAGAAAGAAGAAAAAAGTAATGTGTTTTTTTTGATATGAATAAGATTTTATTTCACACCTAAATAACCTATTAGGCTATAGAAAGCCTAGGGCTAATACAATCAAATATTATTTTTCCTTCTTAATATTTTACGACTATTTAAACTATAGAGATACAGTATTATCTTTTACAGTATTACAGATCAAAAAAATATAATTAATGTGTTGACCTGTACTAGCATATATTTAGTTTATATACAGTCAAAAGAAGTAACTTCAAATAGCCATATTCAGTCAATGAACGAGAAAATTTTAATAGAAAATACTTTAGAGGCAATATTGGATATAATTAATAATTTATTGAAAAAAAAGATTTAAATATATTTATAAGCTTTTCTTCAAAAAAAACAAAAAAGATGTTGGATTTATCAGGATGATAAATATGACCTTAGATAACCTATTATTCCAATTTTTAAATATGCTAAATAGTCATTCAAGTCCATAATTTAGTACAAACAATAATTTATACTTTTTTTTAGATTGAGACGCGTTCAGAATCTGTAAAATATCTGTAAGGCGTACACTATTCATTTAATAGTAGGGATTCTAGCTAACCTATTGGTTTAACTGAAGAGTTTATAAAAAAATTTACCCCACACAGTCACGGTATACCCCCACATGACCTTTTCTAGCCTTATCACAAGGCGCATCTCTTATTCTAGGTATAGGGTTAGAGGCTAACGTTACCTACACGAAGGAAATATCCCAGTTCCACCAAAAGCAGTTTGGTGGAACTGGG
The DNA here is from genome assembly GCA_051710585.1 of Sodalis sp. (in: enterobacteria). GTDB lineage: Bacteria > Pseudomonadota > Gammaproteobacteria > Enterobacterales > Enterobacteriaceae > JBPESP01. The sequence goes on from JBPESP010000003.1 coordinate 119,578, forward strand.
ATATGAATATTTTTATGCTACCTAAGCAGTCAGTGTCTAATGACACTCTTTGCATGATTAGAAATCATCATCACTATTATTTAATAATATCTCTCCTTACTGAAATTTACAGGATAAAAGCATTAACTTTTAGCAAGTTATATTTTATAGCCGATTCTGCTCAGAATTCACTGTACACTAGATCCTCACCAACATGTATATGTGCCATAGCATTAACCCCATGCCCTAGAATATCCTGCTAATTAAATTGCACCATCACAATGATGATGTTTTATTCATACTGATATATCAATAATGTTGATAACACTTTCCAGTAGTGAAAATTAATGTACTTTTTATAAAAAAGTACACCTTATATTCTAAAAAATCAGCTAACCATCGTCCATATTCATACCATTAATCGTGAATAGAAAAAGCAGAGTGTATTACGTCAGCTTGAACAAAATATACTCCACAAAAAATTTATGTGAGCCCTATCTTAATTACAACCATATTATTAATATCGTCAAGCAATGCCACTGCACGATTGTCGGCATGTTCGGCAGCGCCGCAAAGCGGATTGGATTGGTTCCGATTATACTAAGAGCGCCATTCTTTTCTTTAGCGCCTAGTCTACAATCATTTAGTAATCACATAAATCATGCACGGTTGCACGCCGTGGAGTAAAAGCTCAGCATCCTAGACCAACTTAAAACTTAACAATTAGCGACCATAGTCTCAGTATGTATTATGCCACATCAGATAAAGACCGCAGCGAAGCGAAACTGTAAGAAAATCAGGTGATAAGCAGTAACTACATTCTTATCCAGCTAACAGTACACTGATTATATCAGTGGTGAGACGACGCTAAAACAGCGTAAGAACCGGATAAGCATAAAAAATAGTAACGCATATCATTTAGCTTTGCTGCGGGGGGGGGTAAAGCCCATCAATCTGACGGGCAGTTACCACTTCCTCAGTTGGCAGCGGTTATTGATACCACACGTCTATTTCATCAACCATTAATTCAGCATCAAGCATATGACAACAGTGCTAAATACCCCATTATGGCGCGCTTCTTTGTCGCACTAAACTTGTAGTCCATAGCCAGGGGCAATGGAGCAAAAAAAGTATCTTGCCTATGGACAATAGATTAAGCTGAACTACCATATCCGGATGAGACACCATTAGTCTCAAACCGACTAGCGCGCTACCTGAGCGGCTATACCGCTTGAGCTACTTTATACTATTATAGTATAGGCAACAATAACCTCTCTTGTGACAGAAAAGCTAAAGCTGGTTAAGGGAGCCTTAAGCATAAGATGGCATAGCGCTGGCAGAAATATCGCCGTCTACATAGGGTTGAAGTGCCGAAAGAGGATTTAAGCTATGGTAAACGACCATATGTGATCGCAGGTACAAGAGATAAATTAGATATGATAACTATTCCACCTAGCGATAGCACAGCAAAATACCCGCATCATGACGGTGGTGCGGAACGCTTTACCTCTTGCGCTTTTGAATGATCAAGGGAGCCTAAAGCTGACTGGCATGTATATATCTGTAATCCAATTGGCCGAATCAAACACCACCAGTTCAGTCTAGTGCAAAGCTACGAGCTCATAGCTGACTGCGATATTTTTGTACCGGCATGTCGTACTATAGGTATGACTAGAGAAACACGCGCATATCATTCCACTCATCTCTCTACTTTACTCATATCAGCCGCTATCACCATTATATCCTGTCGGCGGAGCGAGAAATGTTTCATTTACTCAAGCTTAAAAAAAAATCATCTGCAATTTAGCGATGGTGTAAAATGACATCATACGCTGCTATCAGGAGCTGCTGCGAAGCCTGTATTACCTTGTCGCGCGTGCGTTTTTCCAGAATTTATAAGGAAATATTCCCCTGTTCTGTCACCACTACGATGCCAACAACGTGCTTATCCTGCTAACACTATGCAATCATATTCCCCAATATGATGGTGAGGGCTCTAACTCCTGCGACCTACCAGTTATCACCAGGCAGGACTGCGGTGGTGCCGAGTACATTAAACAATTGAGATATAATGGCTTTATCTATTGACGCGCTGGATCACCATTCTGTGAGTGTTGTTTGCCACCGAGGTACCATCCCGGGAGCGCAGAACCCCATACGGTAGAAGATAGCGGATTAACGGTAGGCACACTGCACGCTTGTGCATTTATCACGTCAAGTTATGACGCTGTACTCTGGTGGACTGTTATAATAAACCTGTTGCTGATTTTTCTAGCTCGCGATACAACCACCTTTCAGAACTCATCAGAAACCACCTCACTTCTAATGAAGAAGAACAACTTATCTGCTAAAATACACCTATTTTGTGAATATTCACGTCATATTTTAAAAAAAAACTAATAAAGATAAGTTACTATCTCTTACAATAGTTAATTATAATGATCTACAACATAATTATAGTATTAATCCAACCGCTGATATGGATAAAATTATTATGGCGCAGCAGAAAAGCGCCTGAATACCGCCGGCGCTGGCCTGAACGCTACGGCTTTTGCCGAGGTAAAGTAAAACCTAACGGGATCATGCTGCATTCCGTCTCGGTCGGCGAGACACTCACGGCCATCCCTTTAGTGCGTACACTTTGCCAGCGCTATCCGCTAATGCCCATTACCGTTACCACGATGACCCCCAGTAGCTCAAAGTTGGTACAGTCAGCATTCGGTAAAGATGTCCATCATGTCTACCTGCCCTATGATCTACCTAGAGTGGTGAGCCGTTTTCTCGATCAAGTAAATCCCAAACTAGTTATTATCATGGAAACTGAGCTCTGGCCTAACCTTATCAAGACGCTGCATCAACGCGGCATCCCGCTGATAGTCGCCAATGCGCGTCTGTCTGCTCGCTCCGCCACCGGTTATAAAAGGTTTAGCAATTTCGTCGCCGGCATCATGCGTCGCATTACGCTCATCGCAGCGCAAAATAAAGAGGACGGCGCCCGCTTCCTGGAGCTCGGGCTAAAAAAGAACCAGTTGGCGATCATGGGTAATCTAAAATTTGATATTTCCGTCACTCCTGAGCTGGCAGCACGAGCGCTTACGCTACGTCATCAGTGGGCATCTCATCGCCCTGTATGGATAGCTTCCAGCACACATGAGGGCGAAGAGACGCTGTTATTACAGGCCCATCGCCAATTACTAACCAACTTTCCAGATCTATTGCTCATCTTAGTCCCGCGCCACCCAGAACGATTTCCAGTAGCACGGGAAATAACCATGAAGAACGGCTTTAATTATATCATGCGCAGTAGCGGTGAAATTCCGTCTAACAGCACACAAGTAGTGGTGGGAGATACCATGGGAGAACTAATGCTGCTGTATGGTATCGCCGATCTAGCCTTTCTTGGCGGCAGTCTAGTAGAACGCGGCGGCCATAACCCTCTAGAGGCAGCAGCGCACGCCATCCCTGTTCTGATGGGGCCACATACTTTAAATTTCTGCGATATTTGCAAAAAACTAGACGAAAGTAGCGGTTTGATGAGCGTGACCGACGTAGCCTCATTAGTCATGTCGGTCTCTACCCTGCTGGCCGATGAGGATTACCGTTTATACTACGGTCGTCACGCCATCGAAGTGCTACACCACAACCAGGGTGCGCTCCAACGTCTGTTAAATCTGCTAGAGCCCTATCTGCCACAATGGAATCAGTGAATGTTGCATAAAAATCTATCGGTGGTGCTCATTACCCCCCCAATAAGGCTGAATACTGCCGCATGGTCTAGCATCGGTAAGCTGGACGAATGAAATTATACTGCTAAATGCTCCGTCAGTATTGCTGAAATACACAATATCGTGGCACAGGTGGGCAAGTGTGTATCTTCTAGACTATAGAAGGGGCTAGGGGCTGGGGGTGTTTCAACATCTAGCATCAGCGAGCACAGAGGTATGTGCCAGTAACAATTATATCCTAATACTGAACCGTTAATAAGCGCGTTACACCATTGTTGTATCAAGCGATTCAAAAAATGTTCCAAAACTCCTATTGCAAAATAGGGGTTTTATAGCTGCACGCGACGTAATCTATTTTTTGGCCGTTTTATCCGTCACAGCGACTGGTACCCCGGATTAAATAGTGCGACTGTACGCACAAAGTGGGCGTTATCGTTATAACGCATAGTCTATCCATGAATATCTGGAGATAATAGATACCAATATAATTATTTTGAAGGGTATTTACAGCATCTTGCCTATCAAAATTTATTGGATTTTCAACGTAAACAGCTAAGGTACGTGGAAACTTTGCCGCGAGAGTGACATCACCGGTAGTGTTTATATGCGGCCTTTTCGCTATTATCAGGCGCACCAACAGCGCTTTTCAAGACTTCCTGTTACAACCACTAATTTTCTGGACAGAAAATAGGGCTGGTCGCTCGCAATAGTAAACTCGCAATATATTTATAATAAATACACCAATCTATGAGCCCTTAAGCCACTCAGTGAAAGAAATAATCAATGACAAACAAAGCCATTTATCCCGGCACCTTCGATCCACTAACCAATGGCCACCTAGACTTGGTGACAAGAGCCGCAAAAATATTTGATATTGTTGTGGTGGCGATTGCTGCCCATCCTAGCAAATATCCGCTGTTTGATTTAAATGAACGTGTCGCGTTGACAACCAAAGTTACTACCCACCTATCTAATGTAAATGTTATAGGTTTTAGTAATCTGATAGCCGATTTCGCCAAACAACAGCAAGCGAATATCCTCATTCGCGGCGTACGTACAATAACGGATGTCGATTATGAAATGCAGCTGGCGAAAATGAATCGTCATCTGATGCCAACACTAGAAACAGTGTTTATGCTACCTTCTGAGACTTTGTCCTATATCTCTTCTACCCTGGTAAAAGAAGTGACGCTACACGGCGGAAATGTAGACCACTTATTGCCTGCACCCATCGCTAAAGAACTCAAAACGCGTCTGCACCTCTCTAAAGACGGCCTAAAAGCGGCGCAGGGTTATAGCGGCCCCGTTAACACTCCGTTCTTTTAATGTTTTAGCGTACTGGACAGAAAAAGTGTGCTGCGCCGGCATTACTTTTGGCAATGCAAAAAAAATATCCTAGACTAATTTGCAGTCAATTTTAGACTCTTTAAACACGAAAGGGGTCTATTTTAGACAGTCTGAAATTACTTGAAAGAATAGAAATAAGGCGAAATTAAAGATAATTAATCCACATTTGCTATGATGGTTATTGCAAATAAGTATTTTAGGTTGACAGCGTTAAAACAAAAAACCATGGTCATCAATCTTTCTATGATGACAAAAATAAGTAAAATAACTGCATGATAAACTACAGAAAAAAAACAAAAACCCCTCCCACATAACCGGAATAAATTGAAAGACGTAAGCTTAAAAAAAGTACAACGCATTAAAAAATGAAATTTTAAAAAGGCTACAGCGTTCTTAATCTGAGATTCCCTAAACAATTCTCGTTAATTTGGAAACTTAACGTATATCATCCTGTAGCTACGCTCTACTCTGTCGTGTATTCAAAGTTCATCACAGTAACGATTAATACTAAAAAATCGTCCTAACAGGAAACAGTAGGCGAACAAAATTGTATAGTTAAGTTCATGAACTGTACAGCCTCATTCATGGTTGCCCGCCAGCGCGAACAATATCGCTACCATAGCAACAAAATAGTATTCCAGATAAGGCCTCTGTCTCACTGGCAGGCTGATGAAAGAGCTTTGGCTAATAAGTTTTTAGTCACCCCAAACAGGTATAATGCGGCTATATAGCGCATATCTGGATCAGAGAATACCTGGTATAAACCAGCCAAAGTGATGTTCCATATTGATCAGACTAGCTACTATAAGAGTAAGAAATTCCAATAGTTTCTACGGTGTGATCGAATTAAATAAAGCATGGTAGGTATGGGTGAATTAGGATATTAGTTTGATAGAACTCTTCTTCAGAAATCTGAAAAGACTTATACCGCTAACAAACTGTATAAGTCTCACTGAAACAATTCATGAAATTAAAAAACTATATTGTGGGATATTTTACAGCAGACTCAAGCTAAACAAATATAAGAGTGAGTTGCTACTAAAGAAATCAGAAGATAGATATTAAAAAAACTCTAACGTAGTGGCTAGTTTATTGATTACTAAAAACAGGCGCTGTTCGATTTTATATTCTGCGCCTACAGAAGCACCATTTTTATTGTCATAAAACATTTCGCAAAGCGCGACTACCGAAAAATCTTGACGCATTACAATGATAATTCTCCAGTAAGTCGTAACGTATATTATTGGTGGATTCAATATACATCACCATGCCTTCATTCCATAACCGAGACAAAGGCATACAATAAGATTTTATCATTTTATCCTTAATCCCCAACACAATCAATCTACATCTATCGTTCCAGCTCCAGTTCACAGCAAATAATAGCTCCGACTCTTAAGTAAGGTGATATCAGTGAACGCATGAGCTCTCTAAAAAGGAGTCCCACTACGACAGCTTTTTTATTTAAAAATTATCATATTTTAAGTAATTCCATAAATCCTCTGTCTATCGCAGATTCTTTTTAGAAAAAACTCTAGTTACTTTCACTCCTTCAGTTTATATTTTCTGCAAATCTACCGCCTATCCAACCGAACTAACTGGATGTTTTATCCCATAGAGAAATAAAATAATTTTTATCTTAAAACTACAGAAAGGTAGTGCTGTAGCACCTTTTCATCATTTCCTTCGTTACTGCGTGGTGTGTAACAGTAGAGAAAGCACCGCAGAGCTTATTGTAGTAAGAAGTAGCATATAGAGGCCGTCTAATATATCGTAGTAAAAGTGTTTTATGTGGTCTCTAGGGTTGCGTATAAAAAAACCGCGTGATGCAGGTACAGTTTGCGTTTCTAGGAGTCACTCTTGTAGCTCACTAGATGAAATATTCTATTTTTATGAGGATCTCCTCCCTTGAATAACTTTGATAATCTCAATGAAACGTGTCTTAACTTCCGTTTTATCGCTATATGCTTTTTGGCTAAAGCACGATATACATATCTTCCAGTATAATCATCTCCCTTCTCCCTGTATCTGACGCCTATTAGGAATCCATGTCCATTTTATCTTAAAAGGTTGGGGTATTAAAGGTAATCCATACTGCTGGTGACAATTTTTTTGTTTGATTGTTCTTACACTTTTGCAAAATTAGCCAATTTACTTAGTCATATTTTACCCTATGCCATAGTGATTAATTTCTTCTACCTATCTTTTTTTCATTAACATCATACACCTTAACTAGCCAATTACCCTACACCACACCACCTACCTATAATAATGTCCAGATTTATTTTTTTTGGATAGACCCCGGTTGTCAGCAGGACTGACATCTAGCACAAAGGTCTTATCCATCCTTTTGATTGTCATTTTTTTCAGCTAATGATTTCGCGTTTTTTAGATATCAACTTTGATAACATGGATTATTGAACTTTTATAATATTCTAGTCTGTTTGCTTGATATAATCTCCTGCCTGCATAACACACTACGAGATCTCAGTGCACTACTGCTGTAATTTTTTCCTTTTTTTTTGGATTGCTAGTAGACTGGTGTCATCTAGGACCAACTAGTGTATAAATGCCTTATCTAGCTTACTGCCAGTGAAACTAATCTCTAACCAGAGTACTTATCAGAAGGAACTAAAATAGAGTTATTTCCGCTCATCAGTACCGGAAATAGCACAGCGGAATATATCTACAACACTATTTGCGTTTAAATAATCGCATATCCATTATATAGTAGATGTAAAACAGATTAGTAATCTGCCATCAATGACCGTTTTTCATCTTTTTTGTTCCCATGTTCAATTTAATTGCATTATGTAGCAGTGCTATAGTATTCTTCCAGAATTCTTCTATATAACCTCTGTCCTTACACCTCTTTGCGATACGCGTAAACTCCTCCTGTATCAGTTGTAGTCCATTCATCGTTTGATCAAAATAATAATCACATGCAGGTATTGGTCTAAGAGCGCAGCATATTCACCCGAAATCATCCTATTGTAAATATTTTTTATACGGCATCAGTCAGAGTCGGCGTAAACAGAATAAATTCTGCAGTTCAAATGCTCATACCGACATCAATTGACATATTTGGCATAATCAATGTAACCCTTGCAATAATGATAAATGATACGCATCTGCTGCAGCAGAGCTGCGATCTTGCAATGTCTAATTAAAATAAGTACCAGCAACTATAATGGATATAAATTACTCCCTGAAATAACCCCGATTTATATCGATATTGTCCATTTTGCTTCACGCTAAAGCAAATATATTAATAGTGTCTTGATTTTTGGTGCGAGTAAAATTATTATTAACTCAGTCCCTAAACCAACCACCCCCCCCTTTAATTGCCATAAAGATCACTATTTATAACAAGCTACAGCTAAATATTTCTCTTCTAGCCTAGCATCATACAAATACAAAAAACCATGATCTTTAAACAGGAAGTAATACTACTTTATCTCATTTGTTGACGATTATATAGCATTTAAAATAGAAGTTCACTTTTTTAAAAGTATATTCTTCTATATTATAGAATATCTCATATCCTTAGAGAAGACATACTTCCTGAAAATCTAATCTAGCTGTTATTCTTTTTACCTCACCCAGCGTTTTTACTATGCTATTAAATGATCTTTTTTAGTGATTACCAATGAGTAATAGAGTAACTCCAGCTATGAGATTCTAGTGGCTGGGACCGCCTTAATATTCGTCAATATCGATTCATTATCTCCAGAATATTTCAATCAAATTATTCCATATCACGCGCCCTCTTCTTCTAAGTGCGAAGAAATATATGGTTTTTATATGAGCCTAATGTGCAACAACCGTTCCTAGTATGGATCATACTTAACAGATCACCTGTCGATCGGGAATTAAAACTTTGCATATCTATTAACTAATGCTCACCTTTTTAGTTATTGGGACATTAACCTGCTTATTAATAGCAAGCGAATTTTTAGGCTATTGATATTTATACCTTTTTTTTAAATTTTAGGACGGACTGTATAGTGTCAACTTGAAAATCAATATTTTTGAGCTTCCGTAGAGTTTCATCCCTTACTAATTCAAACTTCGACAGACGATTTTCCATTAAAAAGTGATTATTTGCATTATCATTAGCATCTTTCATAGCTTTTGGCGTTGTAGCATATTTATTAAACTACTGGTGGTATTATTAAGCTAAATAAAGCTTGTTTTTAAAACAGAAAAACATCCGAATAATTACATAATCTCTTATATTGTTTAAAGGCAGCTATGGCTAAATTACCTTATCAAGCGTGTTGTGCGAACGTCAGTCAATTATGCTCCATCTGCAGCCATTGCTAACCAAAAAACATAATACTACATTTAATACCACTTTTTGTGCCTTAAACACTGATTAACGTCCCTGCCCAGCATACATCTAGCAAAAACAATAATAAGTATTTAAATGACGGTAATATTTTTGTTAAAGAATAGCTTGATATTAGGCCTGTTACCATAGCACCGTGCCTTTTAATGAAAAATTGAGTATCAGTTTTGCCGATCAGCCATGGCTAAAAATTCAGATACCTCGTAAAAGTGCATATTTTCAATACGGTAGCACTCGTCCATCCTGCCAATATGCGCAGTAAAGCCTATTTATCAAGTTTCTGCTGGGATATATTAATGCCGGGTTTCAATCTGAAAGTATGCGCCATAAATTACCTGCTACCTATAAAGCAATGCCCAGTTACCGCTCCAGAAACTCAATATAACCAATGCTTAGTCGTTTAAATAGATTTATAAATCTATAAACAATCCCAAATCGGCGACGTTAAAAACATATAAGCCACGTGTTTTTTGAATAACCTCAGAGTTTCTCTATCGAAACGGGTTATATTACGATATCAATCAGTAACGTTAACAACGACACGGCACAAGTTAGCGAGTTCAAAATAATTGAGAGACCAGTTCATCCAGTCATACACTATATCTAGAATGCCCAGGTGGTGGACAGTATTTTGTCTGGCTAGTTAGTATTCATGTAAGCAAATAGCGCTAGGAGTATCAGTTTTTTATAAAGTTATCTATTATTCAAGCTCACTACTAGTCTATCAAGACACGGCACACTCATCGTGCTGCTAGTATTGTCCAGAGAAATACCAGGGAATTTATAGCAGGAAATCCCTAATATATTTCCTTTAGGAATTTAGAATAAGGGGGACTGTAAATAAAGGCATGTTTCATCACCTCGTAATCCATATTTTCACAAAAGTCGCAGTGTATTAGACTTTCAAAGTCTAGTTTTAATATACCAGTTTCCTCAGCGTTCATATTGAGTAGATCATTTATCTCATTCGGACGATAACAGACAAGTCAAACCACATCTCAGGGAGAGCGAAAAAAAACTGCATACTATTACCCCCTGGCTATGATACTCCAGGGTACTGGTATGGTCGTTAACTTCATTAATAAACAGCCCTGACGCTATTGCCGACAATCATGAAACAGCACACCCCATCGATATAATAGTTATTCACTAAATTAAACTTATTACGCAACGCTCATATATTTCATTATCACTTTCTTTTTCTGCTACCAGTATCGTCAACTAATCCTCTTTTACTGGCGGCATGGTTGATACCCATCAACAGCAGCCGAAATAATACAGTAATAGCTATGGAGAGATTATAGTAGGCGCCACCACCACACCACACACTGCTAATCTTAATAAAGGTTAGAAAATTCGTCGTTTCACTTGAAATGAAAACATTGATCATGGTTGCCAATTCATAAACCCTTCCATTAAGCTAAGTTGCTTATATCAGAGTATTCACTTTAAGCATTACCACGTCATTATTAATCTTTTTTTTATAAACTGGATAAAATCTTGTACCGCGCTAATGTACTTTAACGTCACGCTTACCGATCCCGCCAAACCGTAACATTTTGCCCATCTGAATTATAGCAAGCGCATAATACGTTTACTACCTTCAACAAGTTATTCTAGTTATGTAAAGATTCGCCGTATAATGTGGCGCTTGAGACTGTACTCGGCGCCTTTTAATTGCGCGGCGGCTGGGCGGTGGGAAACGTATTCGTGGTAATAGTAAGTGTACTTTTTTACTCAGCTAAATATTGACTCCTGTGTATTTTATTGTGCTTCCCGAAAATTCAATCAAGAGGATGCTTTTTAAGCTACCTTTGATGAGTTATCAGGCATTATTAAACATTAAAACGATACAACTTTAGCATGCTGCTTCGCGCTTATGAAATTAAAAACCGATTAACAATGGAATAAAATTTTTCCTACTTCTATCTATGTATCGTGCATAATAATCAAACAGTATCGTTATATACGTAACGGTACTATTCCGCCACGATTGAAGATCCTACACACAATAAATATACCCGTCTCCCTGACGGTAGACAGTAAAACCTCTAAAATTGAAAAGCTAACCATGCAGAGTGTCATCTATAGTATGACTAACCTACAGGATAGAACGTAATTAAATCATATTACTACTAAATTAGCGTCGGTACATAACCATAAACGACTAGGAAATGCTGCGTGTCGTTAATATCCACGGCAATAAAGTTGAATAATGAAATAGGCAGTAGCAGTAGCAGTAGCAGTAGCAGTAGCAGTAGCAGTAGCAGTAGCAGTAGCAGTAGCAGTAGCTAAATTACAATAGTATTGTAAGAATATTTTAGCATAATAGCCCACGAAATAACAAAAAATACACCTCTTATTATAATTTACAAGGATATTTTTACGCTATGAATAGACTAAGGAAAACCCCTCGAATGTGACCGCAATAGAAGCCCCACATATTGCTACGTTATCAGCGGATAACGACAGTTTTACAGGTAGTAACAAAAACTTCAGCTTTTTTTGGCGGTACTACTTACTAGAGAGCTAACCCACCCGATAAAGATTGCTGTTCAATACGGTGCGGTGCCTACGTAGGCTACTTGAGACACATGTGTAAATTTACCAGCGAAATGTTATCTACGCCGAATACCAGGATCTCAGGTGGAGATACTCCTTTTAATACCTTGATATAATCGAGGGCAAAATATTGACGAGATTTTTTTAGTCTTTACTCCCAGCCTTGATAGTGGTAAAAGCTTAGATCGTAGGGGCACATCCCGAGTAAACCTTTAACTTAAAGCCATCCCGCAGTGAATGAATTCTACGTTAATATTCAGTGTCACCATTACGTCGCTCGGTGACGTGTAATTTTTCTACACTGACGGTAGTTAGCATGCCCCTACGCTGATAAGCGTCCCGTTGCCACAACAACTTTTATAATGTTTATTCCCAGTTAAGCAAATTGGTGGGGATTTCTATCGCCAGCTAGCCCGCATTAATAAGCGTCTCCAGATAAGCTAATATCTCATTTGGGGAGATACTGCGCATGGTAATAATTAGCGATAATTCTTATTCAAAATTATGCTAGTCTGGAAACAATAATCACCGTCTAGCAACCAGTGTTTAACCCCATGATCTAAAGCCTATTTATAACGGGCGGTCACCAGTGATAAATTGCAGTTAGGCATATAGAGGTTAGTAGACCTAAATCATATGGTGACTTAACTGTTTGCTCATGCTATATCCTTCAACCCATTTTATTAAACTACTGATCATGATCAAGCAGCCTTCTGCTTCGCCACTTTACTATCCTAATGCCGAATAACATCATATAAATTATGATGTTATTATAGTGTGCGGGACGCACATATTGTCTTCATGGTAATATATATATGTTAAAATACTGCCCGCTACAGCAAATTTATTGTAACGTTCAACTGCTTGTTAGCACCATCGAATTATGCACGGTATTCAGCACCGCCTTATGAAAGCGGATATCTGTTTCATTAAACGCATCTGATTGTTGTGGTCGGTGATCATGCCATTGAGTACACGTCGTCAATAATGGCCAGAGCGGCGGAAGAAACCCATTTAGCTGCCCAACTGGCAGCAGTGGTTTACACTAGATTCTACACTTCTGTCATAGAGATGACAGCCTAGGAATATAATTACAGACTAACACTCACTGCAGCATATCGCTATTAGGTAAAATTCCATTTGTTATGCGTAGTGATAAATATACCATAATAGTGAATAATCTCAATGAGCCTCTTAATGGTAGTGGCCGTGGCACCTCAAGGATAATATTACGTAGCGCTCTGCATTCTTCATAGAATTCCGAGTTTTGGAGGTAAGCACCCCCTCCCGGGGATATGCTTACTTATAATGATCTGCTATCTTATTTAATTTACAATTTGTTCTTTTTGCTAAAAAAACTGTTTATTCATCTTTACCTCCTAGCTCATTAAAAAAAGAAATTCTTTTAATTCCTGAAGATCTATTGTAATAGATAGATATTTTTAGCAAAATTGATACCAGAATCAATATCACCATTATTATTTAATATGATGTGTGCATCACACTTTACTACACTTGGCGGCACGGCCGCATCACGATTCAGGTAGGCATTTCCGCCCATTTGACAGCATCTCAAGCACGAACTCATGAATAGTCAGCGCGAGCGCGATACATTCCTCCAGATTGTTGGAATGACAAACTGGCTTGATACCTTAATTTTACCGATAGCATTCATTACCCATTGCCACACCCACGCTGATGCCTGCATATTCAATCATCACTAAGTCGTTGACCTGATCGACAAATGCCATGACCTTATCGTAGTGCAATCCAAAATAATCCGCTAGCACTTTAATAACGTTCCTTTATTAGCCTTGTTTACTTAATAATTCCGGATAGTAAGCGCGCATATTTCATGATAATATAACGGTCGAATACTTCCTGCAGAATGCGTTTACTGACCGTATCTAAAATAATAGAGTCGTCTATCTTCCCGACTTGTGGGGAAGCATAGAGAAACAACCACTTCGGCAGAAGTACAAAAAAATTAAAAAACATACCATACTGTTTAATGAGGTCTCTATAGAGAAAGGAGCTACTAATATTATAATTCGCGGTATAAATCGTATTAAAGTCCAGAGTATGGAAATATAGCTCCAGCTAAAAAAGAGAAAGATTCAAAATAGCGATAATCATTGATATCCGGTATAGTACATCTAATAAATATAGAAACTATCAACTGATCGCTACACCAGTGCGCTATTATTGTAATACAAAATTCTATCTCTAGTTATAAATCCAGATACATCAAATAACATTCAATATCAATATAGTTTTAGCGATAGTCAACGCAGCTAAAAACTCCTTTGCTATGCTCTGCACCATAGACCGTGAAAATAATTTCATATTTATGCTTTAAAAGCTTCCTGTATATATTAATTGCAATATCAATTTTTTAGCCATCACATCCTCTTTTTTGGACCATAAGCATAAATATCTGCTGTTTTTTTCGCTTATTGATAACTGCTTTAGGGCAGTGCTCATTTTAACTTATATTACAAGACAACTCTGTTAACCATTTCGTGATAGTGTTTTAAATGATCAGCCTACTATCTGAGGTTACCCGAAGATAATGCCGTACAAATGAAAAGTGGGTAATATTCTATTAAGAATCGGGCAGGAAATATACAGTGTTCCGCCTTTCTTCCGACTTGTATTACTGGGCATTAATCGCTGGAAACAGAGCAAAAAATTAGGAGTTTAATTCGGATTTTTTTTAAGATTAGCGATTGCCGTTAAATATCAATATTGGCGGCTTTCAACGCATTTTCTTCAATAAAAGCCCGTCGCGGCTCTACTGCATCACCCATCAACGTGGTAAATAACTGATCGGTCGCGATAGCGTCATTTATCGTGACGCGCAACATATGACGACTGTCTGGGTTCATGGTCGTTTCCCAGAGCTGTTCAGGGTTCATTTCACCCAAACCTTTATAGCGCTGAATAGCCATGCCACGACGCGACTCTTTTAAAAGCCACTCCAGCGCTTGCTCAAAACTAGTGACAGTTTGACAGCGTTCTCCACGCTTGATATAAGCATCCGCTTCAATAAGATCACGCAGCGGCTCGCTGAGCGTTACCAGTTTACGATATTCACTACCGTGAATAAAATCGTGATTCAGCAGGTAGTCCGTATCAACGCCATGCGTGCGTACCCGCAGCAACGGTTCAAAAAGCTGGCATTCGTTATTTTCCTGCACTTTGTAACTATAACTGCTGCCGTACTTCTCGTTATCATTTAGCGCCTGTACAACTGAAGCGATCCATCTTGTGACCTGATCCTGATGACTCAGCTGCGATTCAGTTAGAGTTGGCTTATAAATCAATTGGTTAAGCAGTGCACGCGGGAAATTTTTCTCCATCCGGCCTATTATCTTCTGCACGGAGTAATATTTTCCTACTAGGTCTTCCAGGGGTTCGCCGCCCAGCGCTGGGGCGTATGCGTTGACGTGCAGCGTAGCGCCATCCATCGCTAGCGCTATCTGATAGCGATCCATAGATTCATCGTTTTTTATATATTGTTCCTGCTTACCTTTTTTAACTTTATAAAGCGGCGGCTGGGCGATAAACACATGTCCGCGCTCGATAATTTCCGGCATTTGACGATAAAAGAAGGTTAACAAGAGGGTACGAATATGTAAACCATCAACATCGGCATCAGTCATGATAATAATATTGTGATAGCGTAGCTTATCCGGGTTGTATTCGTCGCAACCGATGCCACAGCCAAGGGCAGTAATAAGTGTAGCGACTTCCTGCGAAGATAGCATCTTATCAAAACGGGCTTTTTCGACGTTGAGGATTTTCCCTTTCAATGGCAATATCGCTTGATTTTTACGGTTACGCCCCTGCTTAGCTGAACCGCCGGCAGAGTCACCTTCCACGAGGTACAATTCTGATAGCGCCGGATCGCGTTCTTGACAATCCGCCAACTTCCCCGACAGGCCGGCTAGATCTAACCCCCCCTTACGGCGAGTCATCTCACGTGCTTTACGGGCTGCTTCACGGGCGCGGGCGGCATCGATGATTTTGCCCACTACGATTTTAGCGTCGTTGGGGTTCTCTAGAAGGTATTCCAGAAGCCGCTCATTCATCAGTGATTCCACGGCCGATTTCACTTCAGATGAAACCAGTTTTTCCTTGGTTTGTGATGAGAATTTTGGATTCAGCACCTTAACAGAAACTACGGCGATAATCCCTTCGCGAGCGTCATTACCAGTCGTGCTGACCTTACCTTTCTTACTGTAGCCTTCTTTATCCATATAGGAATTCAACGTACGAGTCATCGCAGCACGAAAACCGGCCAGATGGCTACCTCCGTCGCGCTGGGGAATATTATTAGTAAAGCAGTAAATATTTTCCTGAAAACCATCGTTCCATTGCAAAGCGATTTCCACACCAATACCGTCTTTTTCGCTAGAAAAATAGAACACATTTGGGTGGATAGGGGTTTTGTTTTTATTCAAATATTCTACGAAGCCCTTAATGCCACCTTCATAATGAAAATGATCTTCTTTATCATTGCGTTTATCATGCAGATAGATAGACACGCCGGAGTTTAGAAAGGAAAGTTCACGCAACCGTTTTGCTAGAATTTCATATTGAAATTCAGTATTTTTACTAAAAATAGCAAAGTTCGGCCAGAACCGTACAGTAGTGCCGGTCTGATCGGTTTTACCCACCACCTCCAGCGGTGATTGGGGTACGCCAGCATAGTAGGTTTGTTGATACACCTTACCCTCGCGCTTTATCATCAGCTCAAGTTTTTCCGACAGTGCATTCACAACCGACACACCGACGCCGTGAAGGCCGCCAGATACTTGATAGGAATTATCATCAAACTTCCCGCCAGCATGTAGCACAGTCATGATAACTTCAGCAGCGGAGATACCCTCTTCCTCGTGGATTCCAGTCGGAATGCCACGACCATCATCCTGGACAGAAACCGAATTATCTTCATGGATCTCGATCATAATTTCTTTACAGTGGCCAGCAAGAGCTTCATCAATAGCGTTGTCTACAACTTCGAATACCATATGATGCAGACCAGTACCATCATTGGTATCACCAATATACATACCCGGACGCTTACGTACTCCGTCTAGTCCTTTGAGTACCTTGATATTTGAGGAGTTATAAGAATTCGACATCAATATTTCCCCACTTATTTAAACTTCATATTAGAGGCTAATTCTATCCTTTTCTACCTTGAACATCTTGCCCCTTCATCTAAAATATCGCGAATTTAATCCGTACTGACAGCGATGATGAAAACCTAAGGCATGAGCACTTTCAAACGCTCCGTAAACAGGCCAAACGTCCATTTTCGCATTAAGATGCAAAATCATCAATCAGATAAAAATTTAGCCAGTCGTTCCGTTGGATAAGAAATTTTCCCTCTGTTAAACATAGAGCAAAATATATTAATTATTCATATTGAACACACATAAAGAACATCCTACACCAGTACACATTTTCGAAACAGATTTGAGATCCGCTTTATGGGAGTCCACTGCAGTCTAAGTTAGCGCGCATTCGATATGACTTTCCAGCTGCTCGCAAAAATTGCTTTCTTTATTCCAGGCGGCAGCTATTAATAATGACTAACCTAATGTAAGGCAACATTGTGCAGTTTCAATAATTGATGCAAATTTCTTTAGCCAGCAAAAAAGCCAGCTCCTTATAAAACAACCACAATTCATACAAACGCTCCGGTTTTTTTACTTAGGCTGGCCTTTAAACAGCGTAAACCCCCTCCAGGGTAATCAGTTTTATCAAGAGTAACTAGCCCATTTCTATTACCTTATGACAAGTGCAACTGTTAATGTTCAATCGTCTATCGACAAGATAATTGCATAAAAGCCCATCAAAGGTCGTACGCACATCAACATTACCTACCTCGATATGCTCATGCAGCACGAATTCCGGCTGCTAATAGCGAAAACCTGTACCAATATTACAAAATATGAAACGCGCAGCTATAATCAACCGTATAAATGACTTTAAAAACAAAATGTTACTGCTACTATTGTGCACGCTACCCCCACTAGAAAGTTAAAATTAGTAATGCGTTATTATGAAATAACGCATTACTAATAGTAGACACAATAGAGCTATTTACTCAACCACCTTAGCACATTGGCTATAGACGCATCGGCATAAGGACATAAACGGCTGCTTGACTAGTACTATCTTCAATCTGCACGCTAGATACACCATCAGTTAACAGTAGCCGAACTTTCTTGCATTTCAAAGCATTCAGCACATCAAGCATGTAGCCAACATTGAAACCGATTTCCATCTCACTACCTTGATAAGTGACATCCAGAATCTCTTCCGCCTCTTCCTGCTCATGATTGTGAACGTTAATTTTCAGCTGGTTAGCACTAAGATATAGTCGTACACCACGAAACTTTTCATTAGAAAGGATCGCAACTCTAGCGAAGGCCTGTTTAAGCGTATCGCAGCCCGCTTCTAGAGTTTTATCGTAATTATTTGGCAATACACGCCGATAATCTGGGAAACGCCCGTCAATCAGTTTAGAGGTAAAAATATAATTACCAACACTGGCACGAATATTGTTGCTACCGATTTGCAACTTTACCGGGTTTTCGCTGCCATCTAGCATCCGCACAAGCTCCACCACGCCTTTGCGTGGTATAATAACGGAATGGAAAGATTGCGACGTACTGACAGACATGGTGCAAACTGCCAGACGATGCCCATCGGTGGCTACAGTACGTATTTTTTTGCCTTCAGTTTCAAACAGCATACCGTTGAGGTAATAACGCACATCATGATGGGCCATGGAAAACTGAGTTGATTCAATCAATCGTTTCAAGATAGACTGCGATAGAATGAACTCCACCTTGCTTTCCCAATCCTCCAGATTAGGAAAGGAGGCAGCGGGCAGTGTGGAAAGGGAGTAGCGGCTGCGTCCCGAGCAAATCAGAATTCGTTCCCCTTCCACCGTTACAGCGATCTCCGCTCCTTCCGGTAAACCGCGGCAAATATCAAAAAACTTACGTACTGGCACTGTAATCGCGCCCGGCTCATGGGCAGCTCTCAGGTCAACTTTAGCGACCATTTCCATTTCTAAATCGGTGCCAGTCAGGAGTAAACGATCTTTAGACACTTGTAATAACAAATTACTCAGAATCGGTAAGATTGACCGTCCCCCCCCCAGCGAACTACTGACCTGTTGCAAAGGCTTAAGCAGTTGCTCACGCGTAATGATAACTTTCATAATGAGGAAGATAATATTCTTCTTAAGTTTGAGAAATCTTCTTTAATATCATGGCTCTCTTCATACAAATGCTCTATTTTACGACAGGCGTATAGCACTGTCGTATGATCTCGCCCACCGAAAGCATCACCAATTTCCAGCAAACTATTATTAGTTAATTCTTTCGATAACGCCATCGCCATTTGTCGGGGGCGTGCGACTGAACGTGAACGCCGCTTGGCGAGTAAATCGGCCACCTTGATTTTATAATATTCCGCCACAGTTTTCTGGATATTATCGATAGTGACCAGCTTTTCCTGTAGCACCAGTAAATCCCGCAGGGCTTCGCGTACAAAATCAATAGTAATTGCCCGGCCAGTAAAGTTAGCGTTAGCAATGACGCGATTTAACGCACCTTCCAGCTCTCGCACGTTGGAACGTAAATGCTTGGCAATGAAAAATGCTACTTCTCCCGGCAGGAGAATCGCGTTCTCGTCAGCTTTCTTCATCAATATTGCTACCCGTGTCTCAAGCTCCGGTGCCTCAATCGCTACTGTTAGCCCCCAGCCGAAGCGTGACTTCAGCCGATCCTCCACCCCATTTATCTTCTTCGGATAGCGGTCGGAGGTCAATATAATCTGTTGATTACCTTCCAACAACGCATTAAAGGTATGAAAAAACTCCTCCTGCGAGCGTTCCTTATTAGCAAAAAACTGAATATCATCGATAAGCAACGCGTCGACAGAACGATAGTAACGTTTAAATTCCTCGATGGCATTATTCTGCAATGCTTTAACCATATCCTGTACAAAACGTTCAGAATGCATATACATCACTTTAGCATTGACCTTACGCACCATGATGCCGTTACCCACTGCATGCAACAAATGGGTTTTTCCCAACCCGGTCCCACCATAAAGGAATAGCGGGTTATAAGCGCCGCCTGGATTATCAGCAACCTGCCGCGCTGCTGCACGTGCAAGCTGGTTGGACTTACCTTTAACAAAATTATTAAAGCTATGTTTAGGATTTACATTAGAGTGATAAGAGAGCTCCGGCTGACCCGAAATGTTATCCCAGCTAGGACGATTTTGTCGCGGACAGGCAATTAATGCCTGGGAAGGCGGTTCGCTAACATTCTGGCTCATGGACTGTAGCACCGTCATCTGTGGCGACTTGCTACCTACCTCAAAGAGTAGTTGCGGCGCATTAGTACCACAGAAATCATTTAGCAGTCCGTTGATGTTATTTAAATACTTATCCCGTACCCAATCCAACACAAACCTATTAGGGGCATACAGCGCTAGAGTATTATTGTCACTCAGTTCCGCCTGTAGGGGGCGTATCCACATACTGAATTCTGTGGCCGGTAACTCATCCTGTAACCGGGAGAGGCATTGCTGCCAAAGCGAAAGTGACACGGCAAACTCCAATCGAACAAGATCAACATAATAAAGATAAAAACAAAAACTATATTATTCAGGATTATCTTTTTTAAGATAGATTACCGTGATGCAAACTGCGAAGCGCTTTAAACAGTTTTCCCGTACCGAATCTCGGTGTGGAGGGATCCGCATCAAGGGATTCGGATCATAACGCAAACTGCGGCGCAGATCCTCCTCTTCTATACAGTTTTATTCTTTTTATCCACAAGGTTACTTGGTAGCTTTGGAAGCTATCTGATAACTCCCACTTATAAAAATAAGGCTTATGATCAACAAAATTAAGGATAGCCCTCTTTTTTTTCGGTAGGAATTGCGAACATCTATTCCTGATTAGGAATAAGACTAGATCCAAAAATATCCTTGTGCTTTAATAGAAATTCTGTATAATTAAAAGGTTTACACGTGACGTATGTTATCACCCTATCTGAATTGCTGGACAAAAATTCCGATATAAATATGGGTATTAAAGTGAGCAAGAGCGATTTAAGTCGACTCGGAATTGCACAATTATTAGAATCTCGGTTCTTTGTTATTGTACAACTGAATCGTCAGTCGGTTTCAAACTGATCGACTGAACACCTTGATTAATCAGTAATTATCAAAATTTAGGTAAAAATCACTATGAAACGCACTTTTCAACCATCCATATTGAAACGCAACCGTTCCCACGGTTTCCGTGCTCGTATGGCAACGAAGAACGGTCGTCAAGTCTTAGCACGTCGTCGTGCAAAAGGTCGCATACATCTAACCGTATCTTCCAAATAAAAAAGCTTACCTGCCGAGTGGTTAGTTTTGCATTTCCACGAGAGTTACGGTTGTTAACTCCTAATCATTTTAATTTTGTCTTCCAGCAAGCTCAACGAGCCGGAACACTGCATTTTAGTATCCTAGGGCGCTTGAACACGCTGGGGCATCCCCGTATCGGTCTGACAATCGCTAAAAAACATGTAAAATGGGCCCATGAACGTAACCGAATAAAGCGCTTAACACGTGAAAGTTTCCGCTTACATCAGCATACCCTTCCCGCTATGGATTTTGTTGTTATCGCAAAAAAAGGGGTGGCCGATCTGGATAACCGTACCCTGACAGAAGCATTAGAAAAATTATGGCGCCACCATTGTCGTCAGTTTCAAAGCTGCTTATCGGGTTGATACGTGGCTATCAACTTATCATCAGCCCTTTTTTGGGGCCTCATTGCCAATTTCAGCCCACTTGTTCGCAATATGGAATTGAGGCAATACGTAGGTTTGGTATATTAAAAGGCAGTTGGTTAACATTAAAACGCGTATTAAAATGTCACCCCTTGAACCCGGGGGGCAAGGATCCTGTGCCACAAAAAAACTTTGGCAACAAGAGAACACTAATAATGGATTCGCAAAGCAATCTTCTTGTCATCGCTCTACTATTCGTATCGTTCATGATCTGGCAGGCCTGGCAGACGGACTATGCTCCATCGCCAACCACCCAGACCATACAACAGACCGCGAAAACTACTGCGGAAACCCTGGACGGACAGAGTGTACTTTCCAGCAGACAAGGCAAGCTTATTACGGTTAAAACCGATGTGCTATCACTGCAAATTAACACTTGCGGTGGTGATATCGAACAGGCTTTCTTGCTATCTTATCCCGATAAACTGGGTTCATCGCAGCCCTTCCATTTACTGGAAACGTCGCCAGAATTTATCTATCAGGCACAAAGTGGCCTGACAGGCAAAAACGGTCCGGATAATCCCGCCAACGGCACACGCCCACTGTTTACCACAAAACAGGATACCTATGTCCTAGCAGATAACCAGAGTGAATTACACGTGCCATTGACCTACACCACCCCTGACGGCGTGGTCTACACTAAAAACTTTATATTGAAACGAGGCGATTTCGCGTTGAATATCAATTACGATATTAATAACGCCAGCGCGCAGCCGCTCGAGTTGACATTATTCGGCCAGTTGAAGCAATCCATTGATTTACCTAAATCGCGTGATACCGGTAGCAGCAGTTTTGCGCTGCACACCTACCGTGGCGCGGCCTATTCCAGTACTGACGAAAAATATCAGAAGTATAGCTTCAAAGATATCAAAGACAAGAATCTGAGCATCACCACCGAAGGCGGCTGGGTCGCCATGCTCCAGCAATATTTCGCCACGGCCTGGGTGCCTTTCATATCAGGTAAAAATACCTTTTATACCAATAAGTTAGAAAATGGTCTGGCGGCAGTTGGCTTTAAATCTAACCCCGTTACCGTTGCGGCTGGTAGTCAAAGTAAGTTGCAAGCCATATTGTGGATTGGTCCTGAGATGCAAGACAAGATGGCGGATATCGCCCCGCATCTGGATTTAGTGGTCGATTACGGCTGGCTATCTTTTATTTCTCAACCACTGTTTAAGTTGTTGAAATTCATACACAGCTATATCGATAATTGGGGTTTCTCCATTATTACCATCACCTTCATCATGCGCGGCATTATGTACCCGCTGACCAAAGCACAGTACACCTCAATGGCCAAGATGCGGATGCTACAACCAAAACTGACGGAGATACGCGAGCGTCTAGGTAATAATAAGCAACGGCAAAGCCAAGAAATAATGGCCTTGTACAAAACAGAAAAGGTTAATCCACTGGGTGGATGCTTGCCGCTAGTGATTCAAATGCCCATCTTCTTGGCACTATATTACATGCTGTCAGGTTCCATTGAATTGCGACATGCTCCGTTTGCTCTATGGATTCTTGACCTGTCGGCACAAGATCCGTACTACATCCTGCCAGCCTTAATGGGCATTACTATGTTCTCTATACAGAAGATGTCACCTGCCAGCATTACTGATCCAATGCAGCAGAAGATCATAAACTTTATGCCGCTCATTTTCACTGTGTTCTTTCTGTGGTTTCCATCGGGTCTAGTATTATACTATATTATCAGCAACTTAGTGACCATCATCCAGCAGCAGCTTATTTATCGCAGCCTGGAAAAGAGCGGACTACATAGCAGGGATAAGGAAGCCAATTAACTAGAGAAAGCACCAGATTTAGCCACCCTGCTAAAGCGGTCATCAATAATAATATGATCGCATTTATTTTTTTTACAACGTGTTCCATGGCGCTAAGCGAGCGTTTCTATGACTAAACCGGATACCATTACTGCTCTTGCTACTCCGCTTGGCCGAAGCGGCATAGGTATATTACGCGTCTCCGGTCCCTTAGTCTCCCCAGTAGCCCATGCACTGCTGGGCAAGCTACCGCGACCACGTCAAGTTGAATATCTACCTTTTCACGACAACAACGGCGAAGCGCTTGATCAGGGGATCGCGCTATTTTTCCCCGGTCCCCACTCCTTCACCGGCGAAGATGTCCTAGAATTACAGGGCCATGGTGGCCCAGTTATTTTAGATATGTTATTACAACGTATCGTCGCAATACCTGGCGTGCGGATTGCGCGCCCTGGCGAGTTTTCAGAACGCGCCTTTCTTAACAATAAACTAGATTTAGCCCAGGCAGAAGCTATTGCCGATCTTATTGACGCCAGCTCAGCTCAGGCTGCTCGCTCAGCGGCCAATTCTTTACAAGGTGTATTTTCCAACCGTATTCATAAATTAGTGGAAGCGCTAATTAACCTACGTATATATATCGAAGCAGCCATCGATTTTCCCGATGAAGAGATTAATTTCCTCTCCGATAGAAAAATTGAAGGTAATCTAAACGATCTTATCAACACCCTGGAACAAATACGCACTGAAGCACGCCAAGGCAACCTTCTACGCGAAGGGATGAAAGTAGTAATTGTCGGTAAGCCAAACACCGGTAAATCCACCCTACTTAATGCACTAGTAGGGCGCGAAGTAGCAATCGTTACCGCTATTGCTGGCACGACGCGCGACGTACTACGTGAACATATTCACCTTGATGGTATGCCGCTGCATATTATTGACACTGCTGGGTTACGACGCAACCCCGACGATGAAGTGGAGCGTATCGGCATTGAGTGCGCGTGGCGTGAAATAAAACAAGCTGACCATGTGCTGCTCATGGTAGATAGCACCACCACCCCTCTTAGTGACCCTGATATCCTGTGGCCAGGATTTATTAGTCATTTACCGCCCTCGATCCCGGTTACCATTGTACGCAATAAAGCCGATCTGACCTGCGAAAACATTGATTTTAGAGAAATAGATGGTTATTCATTGATTACCCTATCGGCACAATCCGGCGCAGGCTTGAACCTGCTACGCGACCATTTGAAACGGAGCATAGGGTTTATCAGTGGTACCGAAGGAGCCTTTTTAGCTCACCGACGTCATCTCGATGCGCTAGAGATTGCCGCGATCCATTTACAACAGGGAAAAGAACAATTAGTGAACGCTTACTGTAGTGAGATATTAGCGGAGGAACTGCGTCAAGCGCAACAATCTCTGGGCGAGATAACTGGTGAATTTAGTTCAAATGACCTTCTCAGCAGGATTTTTTCCAATTTTTGTATCGGTAAGTAAGTCTGGATTCTATCGAATCCTCTTTATTTTCGCTTTTCTCTCCTTCGTTAATTAAATTCAATTAGCGAGTAACGTGCATAACAAAGCAAGAGATGCTATCTGCTCAGCAGAGCCTAACGCCGTAATAAATTTGTGTTGTACAATACGTATCTCTTCTGCCCCGCTTTATGGATAAATTTTATGCCACGAGATAAATACAAAAATCGTCATGAAAAAAAATGGCATTTGAAAAGAAAGAGGTTTATTTATTAATGATCTCCCTCAAATAAAAAGCATCATGGCTCTGGTGATGGGCCCTGAATACCATCTTAGAACCGCGCATAAAGCGGTTATTCATTCGATTACTGCAGCTGTTGATGAAGAGAGAGGCGAACTAATCTTCCAACCGACTATTTTTGCTAATTTATGGCCCCCTATCACTGCTGTTCAGCGAACTCTATACTCACCCTGAAGCTGTGGATAATAAAACTGTTACTAGATCCTCTAAGTTTTCTGTCGATTAATTCTGACAGTAAAAGCGTGCCACCCTAGATTCAAAAAAATAACGGCTTACATCCACCAGGATAAAAGTGACAGCCCGTTATTAGGATTATATCTTAACCAGCTTATAGCCACGCTTAGCTGTGTAAATTACAACGCCTGGTGCTGTGTTTCATGCACTGCTAGCAGTGCCAGTAATGTCAAGAAGGCCATTGTTGCTAAGTAAATACCTACGTAAAATAATCCGTAATTGACGGTAAGCCAGGTAGCAATATACGGGGCAACCGATGCGCCGATGATTGATGCTAGATTGTAGGAAAAAGAGGCGCCGGTATAGCGAACTTCAGTGGGGAAAAGTTCTGGCAACAGTGCACCAACGGGACCAAACGTGAGACCCATCAACATAAATCCACTCAACAAAAACGCCATGACAACCCAGATATTCCCCGAACAAAATAATGACGGGAACACCAACGCAAAACCTATAATCAAAACGGTGATAGTTATCATGGTGTGTCGGCGACCAAATTTATCCGCTAGTTGACCAGCAATGGGCACCATCAGACCGAAACCAATAACGCCAATCATAAGCATTAGTAGAAAACTATTACGTGAAAATCCTAAACCATAAGACAAAGGGGCCGTACCGTAGGTCATAGAGAATACCGTCATGATGTAGAATAGGGTATAACTAGCCACCATAATAAAGATAGCGATGATGGTTATTTTCAAATGCTGATTAAGTAGGGTAACAATAGGCATACGTACCTGCCCTTTAGCTTTGCCTATTTTTGCAAAAATCGGCGTTTCATGCAGTGAAACACGTAAATACAGCCCAATGAGCACCAAAACAGCCGACAGTAGAAAAGGCACGCGCCAACCACAGATCATAAACTGTTGATCTGTCAACAACCAGGAAAGCAAGAAGAACATTCCGTTAGCGAAGAAAAAACCGATAGGCGCACCCAACTGCGGGAAAGAGCCATAAAAAGCACGTTTATGCATCGGTGCATTTTCTGTCACCAGCACCACCGCGCCGCCCCATTCACCCCCTAGACCAAGACCCTGTCCGAAACGGGCTAGCGCTAGCAATAGAGGCGCCATAATGCCAATCGTTTGATAACCCGGTAATAGGCCTATTATCATTGTTGAGATACCCATAGTAAGTAATGAAGCAACCAGTGTTACTTTACGGCCGCTGCGATCGCCAAAATAGCCGAACAAAACTGAGCCAATCGGGCGGGCGATAAATGCGATGGCAAAAGTTGCCAGTGACTGTAGTGTGGCAGCAGTAGCGTCCCCCTGCGGGAAGAATATGTGCGGGAAAACGATAACTGCGGCGGTGGCATAAATATAAAAATCAAAAAATTCGATCGCAGTGCCAATTAACGAGGCAACAATCACTTTACCCCGTGAATTTACAGGAGGAACAACTGCGGCGGAATTCAGAGTCGGTACTGCTGAGGCTTGCATAATTGCTTCTTATCGGTAAACTACGCAGAAAATGAGCATATTAGACGGGGAGACAAACCATTTCAATGGTTGAATTTTAACTAATTAATTATTTTCTAGCGTCAGCAGACGATTATTTCTCTTCATAATCTTTTTTAAAGATAAAGCAACCAGAAAAAATTATTTTTTAGCAAAGTTAATTTCTATAAAAACCGTAATAAATTTCCTCACAGGAATAAATCTTTTGTTTTTATTAAAAATAAAATTAGTATCTATAATACTGCTCTTTATATTTATATTATATGTAATATTTTTCTAATGAAAAAATAATGCTAACATAAAAAAGAAATCTAACGCAATAATTACTCCGTTTATAATGGAAACTATAGCACCGCCACATCATTTGCTTTGTAGCGATAGCCAATATTTTCTCGTATTAATATTACCCTAACAATAGTTTTTACCAGTACCGTACCAATTATCATCAATATGGTAATCCTTATCTCTCAAAGAGAGGGTACGTCCTTCGCTCAGAAGAGGAATTATTTTATCGGCATAATCAGCGATGCCTATCCAAGTGACACAGAACAGCATAAGCTCGGAAAGGAAATAAAAGAGAGCCAATTAGCCCGATATCCAAGCCGAAGGCGGATGACACCAGTAAGAAGATTCAGCTAAATGAGATAACATCATGATCATAATTATTTTAATGATCTCAAACCAAAGCCACCATCAACACTCTACGAAAAATAGTTTTATTACATGGCTTATGGTGAGGAATAAGCCAGAATATCTAAATAAATAAAATAGTTAGCACAAGCATTGATCAACATGCTGCTGATCGCAGCAAAGTAACAACGGTTATTGAATCCCAGCACCCTTATAATCTGATCCTAATAAGCGGCAGCTAAAATTAATATCAGCGATAGCATGAGGATTAGCGCCACTACCAGATCGATTAAAAAAATAAGATAATGCAAGTATTTCAGATAAAATTTATTCTGCTTTTTTGGGAGATTGCACGCCTATTCATTATAAAATTCAACACGGATGATAACTTCACTTAAATTTCCATCCAATTCAACCTCTGAATAGAACGCAACCAGTAAACCGCTGATATAGTTAGTAGTGCACTATTATGTATACCTACCATGTAGACCGATATTTTACTATCGGTGCTAGGCGTTTGTCCGCTGATAATACTGTCAGTAATTTTACTAATAAGGTCAGTTAAAAATATCCAGATTAGATCCTAGCAAAAAATCCCCGACAGAAAAAAGACACCATTAAATAGGATCAAGAACAAGAACAAAATAAGTTATTGTGGCACCAAATTGACTCTCTATGCGATCGCTGAACCATTCTGGTACACGAATCTATATGCTACCGCCAAACTGCAGATACATGCTATTTTAATTATCTGTCAAGAACAGTGACAACCTTATCAATAAATTCAGGGCCACTATAAAACTTAGTGAGCAGAGTAGTGATTTAGATTCCGGCAAGCACGCTATGTATCTTTTCGACCATAGTCCATCTCAAATTTAGCCCATTATTGAAAGCTCTAATAGAAATAATTATAGCGAGTGATTCGCACCAAATAATGGTATTTCGGGATCATGGTGCAAGTCAAAATTAATAGCCGGCTAAAACGAGAATAGTAGGGAAAACATACAGGAAACTTCGCCGGCCCCTGTAACAAGGATAATAAACTTAACGTATTATCACCAGCTCTTCCGCTGCAGTCGGGTGGATTACTACGGTATTCTCAAAATCCTGCTTGGTGGCGTCTATTTTAATGGCGACGGCAAAACCCTGTAGGATTATCCATACCAAAACCGATGTCGTGCAGACCTACAATTTTCTCTTGTGGATCACACATAAGCCAGTTTCATACAGCACGGTTGCTGATGGTGGGTAACTCCGGTATACATGGAAGTAAAAGATATTTTGTAGACTTTCACCCCCACTTCACTATATTTGCCCTTGGCTTCGAGCTTGATCAGATCAATGGTACTGACTGATAGATGGATTACTAAAGACTATTGTCAGGATTAGATCATAGTTCAGGTACTCTTCTAGTTCATTATTAAACAAGTGCTTAGACATCTTGCGACTAACGGTGAGCACTATCAGGGTTAACATAGTCATCCAAATATTATCGCCAACGGCGTAAATACTAGTAAAAACATTAATGTTTTGGTATTTATCTACCTGATATGCTGATATGGCTATTATCATTGATTTTTACGCCCGCTGCTGCTAAATTAATACTATCGGTAGCTACTGGCCCGCGTCTGATAGCCAAAATCAATGTATCAATAGTGAATTGTTCTGCATTTTGCAGTGTCAGCGTCAAACTTCCATCCGAGTTTTTTTACCAGCGATTGTGGTGCAGAGCCAGTATGTGGCGCTGACCCTTCTGCCTATGCATAACTTTAACTAACGTCTCGACAATAAGGGAATTAAACTGTCTAGCAATACATGTTTGCGAAAAAACAGATGGATCTGGGCATTTAGGCCTTTAAGCACACCACAATGCTATCAACCCTAAATAGCTAATTTTCTAGGACGATCGTCGGCCGGTCGCTATTAATATGTGGTTAGCGGTAATATGCTCACTATTCACCTCACCTCCACAGTATGCGTATCAACAAAAAGAGCGAAGCTGTGAATGACATTAACACGATTATTGGCTAGCAACCCGTTCATAGGATCGATGGATACGATCCATATAGACACTGCTGCTCTTAATTAAACTGTGTCAGTTGATTTTTTTTCAACAATCATGCTAAATTTATAATCAAACATATACAGCTTTATCAGCTCAGCAATTTATACGGCGTGCCACATCATTTTCTTCGGAAAAAACCTATGTTTCCACAGGTACAAAAGGTATTTAACTTTAATAAGCGCACACTTACGGCTCTATTGAATAGCGCGATTGATTGACACAATGCCACCGCCGCCGATGGCGGGTAATCGTAATGTCGGCTCATTTGAGAGTTCCCTTTAGCAAAATCGTTTGCACGGGTGTAATGTACAAACGCCCATTATCGCAAGGATTACATCAATCTCTATTGGATAGGTGAGGGGCCAGGCTATACTCCAGGAGCAGCTGGAGCTTTTACCGTGGTACCTAGTTTAACCCATAGTGGAGAAGCAATTCTTGATACCAGACACAGGAAGTAGTGCTACATGAAAAAGCGGATCTATATAATAATACCTTAACCTCTCATTAACATCCGTTAATGAACCGTCTCTAATTGCTTATAACAATGTTTTACTATAGAGCCAGGACCCTCACCTCGCTATTATGTTTTATAACACCACAGTTTGATGGTAATTTAATTATTATTTAAAATAGCATTATCTTTTAATATAAATCATGAAGACTCGCATTAAGCTAAAATATATCAGATATTAGAATTCTCATTGATATTTTTTGCTATACTCTAGTTAGTCACTTAATATTCAAATTATTCAATATTTATATTATTTAATGCATTCAAATTTATCCACGCCAAGAAACAACATACTAATAAGCTTCAGGGAAAACTATTATGTATAGAGCAGAATTTATAAAAAATCACTATGCCTATAAACAGCTCCAACAAAATCCAAGAAAAGTCTATTAAATGCCATGGTGGTGCGAATAGAGTAATAATTTCCTTAATTACAATTCATAGTTAGCTGTCCCTTATATACAGTATAACTTTCAAGCAAGCGATGGTGCTCAGTGGCCTGCCTGAAACTGGAAATAAGGAATCTTGGAATGTGGCCTATCAAGGATAGATGAAGGGTTCTCCACCAGTCTTCCGCCCCCTTTTGATTATCTTCGAACTTGTTGATTTATATCTAAAATTAGCATATTATTACCTGTTAGCCCATAATAGCTTGATTTTACATGCAGAATTCTGTGCTGACAAACTGATAGCACATGCATCACAAAAAATCTTTAATTTCCCGTCGTTGCCATTCTAGGCAGATTGATTATTGTATGATTATTTTATATAGTTTTTCCATATTCAGCTAGAGAGCTAAAATGTCATTTATCGTCATTTTATAGTGCTTTTTTGCATATTTTATAGTATTATCAGCGGCAAGAATATAGTGAATTATCTAAATGACCAACCATGGTGGCTGGTGAGCCATATTATAAGTGCACTAACTTTTCCTGATTTTTACCGCTATTAAAAGAATAAAAATCATGTTATAGCTGTATATTTAATTATTTTGTGTAAGATAATTATTAGTTTCCTTGCCGTTATTTTTTCGCCCGCACATTAAGCATAGTAACTACTTTCGCCATCAATACCAACAATACTATCATGATAGTATTGTTGGTATTATTCTCTCCGCGATTAAAATGAATATAGTATCGATTTATACTTTACCAAACTTTAGCATACCTATGACGCGCAATGTGTTATAGAACATTGCAAGTGGTACTACTATTAGCTAACGTTATCATTGGGACTCACTGGAACTACATTATCAGTAATAGGTATACTGTCCACTTTATGGACTTCTTCATTTTTTCTAAATCCGCTGTTCCCAGCAATCGCCTATATAATACTAATGGATTACTACGTACTGTACACGCGTCGCATGTTGTTTAATGTAACCCTTGCGCCACGCTTTGCCAGATACTTGATGACCCTTTGATAGGCTGATCAGCTGGAGCGACTTAGCTGGATAGTAGCGGCGCCATTGACCTCAACTAGCAATTGTGGATTCTATCTCTGAATGCATTGCTCTAGTAGCCAGGCTACCTGCTCTATATGCCTGATAGCGTACAGTGAAACAAAGGATACCACAAGCCCGCTGTCGGTCTGATGGCTACGTGATGGCAGACCAAGAAGAGAAACAGCGCCAGTGAAAGTATTCAGCGTGATAATGAATGATAATATCCAATACACTATTGATAACGAACTAGATTCCCATGCACGCCAATAGAAATTTCATCAAGCATGAAATCGCTTCAATGCCTCTAGTGTCGATTACATGCATAATGGCACCAGAAATACGTAACGCTATCTAGAAAACACCTATAATTATGGTTATTAAGAAAATATAAGCCCCGCCATGCTTAGCTTAGACAGCGGTACTAAGCGATGTTGGTAGTTTTATATTCATAGATCTCGCTACTTTGTTTTTAGCAAAACTGGAATTATCGTCTGTTTCGCTAGAAACAGAAAGCTAAAAATGATAAAGGAAATTATAAGTCCACCGGTGATACGCAGCCCCTCCAAGATAGAGATATAAAAATATCCATCATCAGAATACCATCATAAAAGGCAACTGTCATAATGGAAAAGAAATAAACCAACGCTAACTGGGTCTCCTGATTTCTTTTCGGCGCGTTATTTTATTACTGAGGCTGATGAATAATGCCACGTGTGGTGAGCGGATTTACTAACGGTTATAAGCACCATCAAGCCAAAGCTGATTACTTTGAAAAGTTCAAAAATACACATGACCTTTAAAGCTTTTTTTAGACCCCGGGTACTTAAATTTACAAAGTAAATCAATAAATTGTTAAGTTTACAAGCATTAAGCATCATAAGCCAACTGATAAATTTTCAGTAGATATAGCAAGAATGATTCAATTATTTTTACCTACCTAATACCTAACACCAAAAGAAAATACATAAATTTTATATTATTCAATCCCTTTAGCTGTGCTGCACAACACTACGCCCGCATACTCAGCCTGCTCCCCACATTACCCCTTCTATCAGCGCATGTTGAGTACACCCCTCAACCGGTATACAATAAGCCTCACTAGGGATCGTATTTTTTTGCAAAATTCAAATATGTCAATTTATTCAGTTCCGTAAAATATCACACGGCGTTCGGGATTTTCTTATGAAAATATCAACAAAAATAATGTTAATCGCGGATCTCTGAAACTGGTAGAGGAACACTTCCTTCAACGAAATATGGCTAAAATATAAGCAAAATTGGCGCAGCTATGCAGCATTCTGATAAATTTCATCATTCCCGAATAAAATTCGCTTCCGCTGAGAATTAACGACCCCTGGAAAGCCGCTTTTCTGCTAAAACTCATCAGCTATGCCTCGGAAATAGGTTTGTACAATCCTGGCTGTATACTGCCATCAAAACATCTTCATAAAGATACTGAGAATGATGATAAATATTCTTAAGATATAGCGTAATTAAAGAATTAACTGTGAATAATCAATATCAATTCATTATTACTAAACATTTACCTACTCCAGATAAAGTAATGAAACGATAACTAATTAAGACAAATTATCTTGGCACTACCTCCTTATTAGGTCTCCTGAATGATGGAAAAACATTAACTAGTCGCGTCGCACAGCGGCCATTATGCTTCACTTGCCATTGATTTTTGCTATAGCTAGCCTCATGTTAATCCTATTAGCTTTCACGATAATCAAAGGGCTGCACTATGACTAATCCATTACTGACATCATTTTCCTTACCTCCTTTTACCGCTATTCGCCCTGAGCACATCGTACCAGCAGTAAAAAATACACTTGAATACTGCCGCCATACCGTTGAAGAGATCGTGGCACAACCAGGGCCGTTTAGCTGGGGGAATATCTGCCAGCCGCTAGCGAATGCAGATGATAGATTAAGTCGGATCTGGTCGCCGGTGAGTCATTTAAATGCAGTGAAGAATAGTCAGGAATTACGTGAAGCTTATGAACAATGCCTGCCCCTCCTATCTGAATATAGTACCTGGGTAGGACAACATAAGGGATTGTACCAAGCTTACCGTAATCTACGGGACGGCCAATACTATATAGAATTAAGCCTGGCCCAAAAAAAAGCAGTAGATAATGCGCTGCGCGATTTTGAATTGTCCGGTATTAGATTGACAGCAAAAAAACAGCAGCGTTACGGGCAAATTGTAGCCCGACTAGCAGAGCTAGGATCAGTCTACAACAATAACGTGCTGGATGCCTCCATGAATTGGAGTAAGTTGATAACTGATGAGCAATTATTGAGCGGCGTGCCTGAAAACGTGCTTATCGCCGCCCGTGCCCAGGCGCAATCTCGCGAACGAGAAGGCTGGTTACTGACACTCGATATCCCTAGCTACTTGCCAGTGATCACCTATTGCAATAACGCCGCACTGCGAGAAGAGCTTTACCGTGCCTATAATACTCGCGCTTCTGATCAGGGGGTGAATGCTGGCAAATGGGATAATGGCCCAATCATGAGTGAAATTCTAGCGCTGCGCCATGAGCTAGCGCAACTTCTGGGATTTAACAGCTATGCCGACAAATCCCTGGTAACAAAAATGGCGCAAGATTCGCAACAAGTCTTACATTTTCTGACTGATTTGGCTAAACGCGCAAGGCCCAAAGGCGAACAAGAACTGGCACAGCTACATACTTTCGTGCAACACCATTTCGGCTGCAATACGCTGGATCCATGGGATATCGCTTATTACAGCGAAAAACAAAAACAACACTTGTTTTCAATTAATGATGAGCAACTACGTTCCTATTTTCCTGAGCCACGTGTCATTAGTGGTCTGTTCGAGGTAGTTAAACGTATCTACGGTATTATCGCTAAAGAGCGTACTGATGTAGATACCTGGCATCCAGACGTTCGCTTCTTCGATCTGTTTGATGAGTGTGGCGAACTACGCGGTAGTTTTTACCTAGATCTGTATGCTCGCGATAATAAACGCGGAGGCGCTTGGATGGATAACTGTATCAGTATGATGCGTAAGGCTAATGGCGATCTACAAAAACCAGTAGCCTATCTCACCTGCAATTGCAACCGCCCGATAAACGGTAAACCAGCACTGCTTACCCATAATGAGGTAAGCACGCTGTTCCATGAGTTCGGACATGGGCTACACCATATTCTAACCCGTATTGACACGCCCTGGGTGAGCGGTATTAGCGGCGTTCCTTGGGATGCGGTAGAACTGCCTAGCCAATTTATGGAGAATTATTGCTGGCAACCTGAAGCACTAGCATTTATTTCCGGCCATTATGAAACCGGAAAGCCGCTACCAGATGCGCTATTAAGCAAGTTATTGGAAGCAAAAAATTACCAAGTAGCACTCTTTATTCTGCGCCAACTGGAATTTGGCTTGTTTGATTTCCGTATACATTACCAATACAACCCTAAGCAGGGCGCGCGCGTACTTGAGACTCTAGCGGAGGTAAAAAAACAAGTAGCAGTAGTACAAACCGTACCGTGGGGACGATTTCCACATACCTTTAGCCATATTTTTTCCGGTGGTTATGCGGCAGGATATTACAGCTATCTGTGGGCGGATGTCCTAGCGGCAGATGCCTGGTCGCGTTTCGAAGAGGAGGGGATTTTCAACCGGAATACCGGTGAATCATTCCTCGACACCATCCTTTCCCGCGGTGGTTCCGAAGAACCAATGGTATGTTTTACCCGTTTCCGCGGTCGCAAGCCTCAGTTGGAGGCTATGCTCCGTCATTACGGTATTCAGGAATAGGGGGTTTGAATACAACCTTTTTTTTGAACAGCGAGTTAGGCATCGATCCCAATCTTTGCAGGCATTGACCGCGTCAAAATTAATAAACCATATACTAGGGCTTTCTTGGTGCGGCTCATTAACCACGAATGATTAAAATTGCGTAAACGGGACGAATCCAAACTAGGCGCTGTTTCTGTGGATTTTACCATCAGCAATGCGACCGGCAGCGGGCGCAGTAAAGAGGTAGCTAAGGTAGGTAGGTATCAAAGATCAATGATTCCCAGAAGTAGTGGACATATACCACTGGGTGGTTAGTAGTTAGAAGGCTAAACTTATATACGCTGCCGTTATCAGAGTAGGTGCACAATAATTTATTCTAGTTTTAGATGGCAGAACGCCATATATCTGTCACTATGATGACATTTTACCAGTAATTTAGTTAACCAAGCCACCAGATAACGGATACATCCGCCCGTCAAGAAACCAGAGTTAGCTCCAGATGAAGAGCCGTTCATATGTATCATATACACCATTTTTATCTTCAGGAATTTACCATCTGCTGTATAGCAGTCATTTGTCAGTATCTGCGTCAAAACCCGATTCTGGTATACCTTATACGCCTTAAACGCTAATATCCGATAACCCACAACCCTTGACACTTTTGATTGGGTGCGTGCAACCCACTTGAACATCTATAATTGATCTTCTCGTAGATCGGCAGAAGGGTGCCCCAGCATGGCGGGCTGATCATGATATTTTTAGTCCACTAGTTCAACTGAAATCCACTGTAAGTCTCCAACAAACACCTTAACTACAAAATGTGTCATAATACGAGAAGCATAGGGTGTATAAAGTACGTTATTCTCCTTTGAACAGTGCTTCTTAGCAATAAGATGTTAAAATCAAGACAAAATATAAAGAAGATTAAGAAAAAAAATAAATAAGATTTTTTTATACGCCTTTAACAAACTCATAGGTAATAGAAATACTTATAAGTTTGCTGAAACTAAATAGTATTTTTATACCTCTTTAATATTACACAACTCTTTCACTAGAAATACAAAATAATATTTAAAGTAATTTAAATTATCATATCTAAAAAACGTTTTATCCTGAACTGACTTTTATTTAGTGTACATGCGTTCAAAAAAGTAATCTCAACTAAAGAAATTCATCAATTAACGAGAAAAACCTAATGAAGGATCCTCTTTTAGAAGCTAAAGCTAATACATTAAATCAAAAAGAAATACAAAAATGTTTAAACTATATTTTAATATATTCAACTTACAGTTATTCGATTCTGAAATTTAGTATATAAATCATTTTATACACCATTTTTGCGACAAGTATTAAGCAATGCGATCACCGTCCACAGATTAGCAACTTACCGTGGATAATAAATTTATTCCATGCCGTCGCTATCCTACGGCAGCAGTCATATCATCTGTTATTAAAGTACTATAATCCTACTGAACACGATTAATTTTAATATGAACTTCGCAAAAACGGCGATAGCACCATTTTTCATCAACAATGTGTGGGGTGTATACGCCAGACGTGAGCTATGTGCCTAGAAAAGAGAAATTTAGCCCCGATAAGCTAGCTGGCGGGAAAGGGCAGAACGCGCTGATAGAGCGGTAATAGACAATATGCAGAGATTATTAAGCCCCCGATCAGTCAGATAACAGACTGATCGGGGGCTTCAGATCCATACATACAAGATAATTTAATAGCAAGCTATTAAATTTCATCCGAGAGAAAGTAAATGCAAGCAGCGACTATTACGTGAGGAAAAAACATTGAGTACCTTACCTATGCTTAGAGGTAAGGAGGTTTTTAAATAGATAAACAGTTGTCAATCTAATTGTTATATTCTCCTTAAAAACTTCAGTTACACTAGTGTTTCCTTATCACCCAAGATATGACGCCACGTGTTCTTGATTATCAGTACCATTCTGTAAGACTTTTGCTTTTAGTTTAATTGCGAATATTTCGTAGGCTAAATTGAAAGTCCTTTTTTTTCGTTGTTAATTCACAGAAATTGCTATCCAATCTCTGTAATTAGACGTACTCATCTGGCCGTAGATTGTTGCATCCGCCCCTGTGCCATTTTATGTGGAACTATAGCGTTACCTAAGTAACGTCGGTTACACTGAGGGGGTCAATAAATAATATCCATATTGTGCAGCAGGCTTCTCGATAACCTAGCTATCTAGCTAGGAGAAACCGCACTGACAAAGATTTATTATTGACGGGTCACAATTATTATTCGTGACCTAACTCTTTTGGTGCATCAGTTTTAGGTTGTATCGATAGGAGTACGCCTTAGGGTGCCAAAGCAAAAATCCACAATGGTAATGCAGTTTGCATCTACTTAAGGGAATAGAGCTATTTTACTCTTCAGCACCTATCTAGCAGTGGCAGGTATAGATGTGCTGTAGCGGTTTACCTACTAAAAAAAGAGAAATTCTCTCTGAGAATAACCTCAGATGTTTCACGAAAAACATAACTATATTCTATTATAGTGCATATTCATATTTATGCTAACAGATAATGCCATTATCCATTAATTACTTTCCATGATACATTATAAAAATTGAACAGTGAATATATTCCGCCTTACATACCCCACGAGACGTTTTTTGATATTTCTGTCTATTATTTTTTTGTTAATATTGTTTTCCTATGGAAAAGACAATTCAGATATTACCTGATAATTAAAGGCATACCCCTGTGATCTACATTAACATATGATAGAGAAGATTACATCTTATTTTCTCTTTACTTTTATTATGATGCAATCAGTTTCTAAATAAAATTACATTAAATCTCTTTAGAAAATATGCTTTTTTACAAGAGAGCAGAGTTAATAAGGCGCAAAAAAACTTTTAGGGATTTTTAGTCTTGATGCTTTATCGAAGAATACAAACTACTAATGGTCATACCGATTAATTAAAAATCTTATTTTACATAGAAATGAGCCATAAATGATTTATTATATATCGCTTTGGATTTTACGCTATTCTTAGTGTGGTAGCTTGGTATATGGTAGCTTGCTTTGTTTTATTTTTATAATCCGCAGCGGAAGACTGTAGAAAAAATAAATAGACAATCAGTTATTTCGCCGTAAGGAAAACTAGAATAGTTTTTAATTTATTTCTACAAGGCAGCAATACAAAAAGCATTCCCATAGAGAAATAATAATTTTATCTAAGGGCTTTCCGGAGCTGTTAGAGAAGAAAATAAATAATCCTGATGATTACGCAATTCTAGAAACTCTTGAATTCATAATCAGTAGTAATAATGTATGTTATTCTAACATACCTCCTCATTGGTATAACAGTGAGGTTAATGAAGGTAAAATTACGTAACTTGATAATCATACAACTTTTACTATAGTAAATAAAATTCTTTCACTTTCACCCTGACGTTGTTACTTTTGCAAAAGTAGACTCGTGAATCGGCATACCAATATTCAATGACGAGAGAGGGAAAAATAAATCTTAGCGGCGCTAATTTTAATGTTTAATTAAACTATGCCACATTGATTTTCTCTAAGAGAGCACCTAGTCAGTATTGACATTAATTAAATATGCAAATCTGCCATCGACAGATTTGCATAACGCGAACCTAGAGGAGATAGATATACAGTATACTATTCTTGTATAAGCTTCTCTAGAATAGCCAAACCTGACGTTTGCCTGGCAGCACTGCCAGAAAAGGTGATTGATGGAGCATTGTTTATTACAAAACTAAACTGTGATGAACTTACCTCATCCCTCCCAACATTAATGATGCTAATTTACTCATGCCGATATTACCTATGCTGACCTAAATCACGAAAAGCTCAAAACGCTTATTTAAAAGAACACCACTTACTCTACAAAGTGCTCAACTGGATAGCATTAAGCTTAAGGTAATCTTTCTAGATTAGGAATATTTTAATCATATTACGCTCGGGAGCTAATATTGTTCAATGGGTAGCTATACCCCATCATCGAATTATATGTCATGCTGTGGCGAATAAATGTATGCTTATTCCCACGCAGCATGAATGGGAACCATAAATATCAGTAAGGCGGGGGCGAGGAATCTTAGCTAGCACAAAACGCAAGGCTCATTTTTTTACAAATCGCTGAGCTGTTTCATGTAACTGAGCCTCTTGGAGGTAATAACGCTTGTTCGCGGGAATGTTTATTGACCGTGACAGTGTCACCGTCGCAGGTTGCTAAATTACCAAAGAAAGTAAGAGGTTTTCCTTGGCTTTCTGGATATAGGGTAAATACGTACAATGGACTGTTGGGGTGAGTGAAAATAGGATGATACATGCCCTTTTGTCGCCAGCTAAGGTTTTTTAGCGTCATGTATAGCAGTGTAAAGCTGACTCCAAAACTCTTTCTTCTCCAAGCATTCATAGAGATAAGCCCCAAAGTTAAAAACTTTCCAAAATCTAATTCAACAACATGTTGATACCCATGCGTTCCAGTGCTATTTCTATCATAAAAATGGTGTTATTCCATAGTTTTTAACATGATATCAATACATACCAGTTATAAGAAATAGCGTCGAATGTACAAACAATTGCGTTGTACCAGATAGATAAGCAATTTTACTGGTGAAATATTATAGAAGAATAATTTTTTGACCACCGGCGGATATAATCCAGTGTTAAGTACTAGTCGGGCTTTAAGTTACGAATAAGAGATGGCTCCAGAGTGAAAATATATAAATACTTACGATTATTATTGTTGAAATTCCGTCAGAGTTAATTTTTGAACTATACAACATAATAGAGGATAGCAAACAATGGCTAAATGCAACTTGACCTGTGCGGTTACTGTTAGGTTTATGGAACTTCCTGAACCTGCGGTAAGGTTTTTCGGTCAGCTTTTAGCGGTAGGAGCAGTTACCTAAAACCAGCCGCGTACTGGTATGGGTATCCGTCATTTAGTAAAACAAAAAAAAGATGTGAGGAACTAGATTCTATTACTGACTGATTTTGGTTGGTAGAATTATGTCTTTAGTATTAACCTAATGATAGATAAAGTCCTATCCCGTTTACGAAGCAGCGTAAATAAAAACGATATCGACACGCTATTCCGTATTAGCCGCAGCCGTAACCAAGATGGCGGCCCCATCCGAGATAACCAAATGGTTTAATACTAACTATAACTACATGACTCTCAAGGTTAAGCTGAGGGAGCAGCAGTTCCGCCTCAGCTTAACCTAATTACTGGAGTAAATGGGCGAAATATTCGTGCTAACCATTAAATGAAGCAGTACTACTTTGACCAATCAGTTCTCTATTACTGGGCAAATCAAAGACAAAGTATTTAATCGCCTATCCTTTCTAGCGGTGTATAAACAGGTTTTTTTAATAAGCTGGCGAAACATTTCTGAATAAAGAAATGAAGAGCTTGTTTGCTTTCATACTACAAAATATGCCAAGTTTTCTCTGCTGAATGTTTCGCTATGAATATGCTAAATGAAATAAATAAGGCCCTTCTAAGTAAGTATAGCGTGTCAAGCTGCCCTGTTGCCGCCACTTCAGCCGCGGGCGCATAACCCAAAGATTAAAGCACAGCTAAAAGAAGGATTTCTATTAACAAATAACACCAACTAAGCCTTAAATCACGCACGCTACAAGATAGCGTGCGTGATTTAAGGCACCTTTCTACTTTTTTTAATTACCAGATAGGCTCATTTAAGCAAAAAAGTAGAAATCCA
Organism: Sodalis sp. (in: enterobacteria); assembly: GCA_051710585.1. Lineage (GTDB taxonomy): Bacteria > Pseudomonadota > Gammaproteobacteria > Enterobacterales > Enterobacteriaceae > JBPESP01. Next base: position 160,821 of record JBPESP010000003.1, read on the forward strand.
TGGCCTAAAGTTAGATTAAAACGTGGGCATCTGAATGATGAGAAAGACGTTAGCCAACACATCAAATAGACTATTATCAAGTAGAAGCGCATGGAGCTAATTTCTGCTATCCGGCAAAGCCGATCGCAATGATATACTAGAATATTTCAGCGAATATCTAGATGGGTTACCTTCACCCATAACGGTTAGATAAAAAAATGCTACAATGCATGTTGCGTGAAACCACCAATCATCATCAGTGATATCAGTTAGTCTAAGGTGATTATTATCGAATGATCGTGTTATATCTAATCGATGAGCGCTAAACCAGTAAAAGGCAGGCTGACTAACCCGATCATGCTGTACTGGAATTCCTGGAGAAATATTTGATTCATAAAACATTTCCGTTTAATAACACTAGCGTAGCATCACACAATAGCGTGATTTAGATGGGGCTGTATCGGTATATCATTTAGATCGGTAACCCGACGCTACGCGTGGTATACCGCTAAAATAGCAGCCTGGTAGAATATATGCTATTGGTAATGAAACATTCCAATTGAATGAAACGGTAAGATAGGATGAATAGTCAAATATACACTCATATATATGACAGCGAATTTAACGATATTATAAACTCTATCACAATGCTCTTAATGCAGATGTTATCACCATCGAAAGGTTCTATTCAGATATGGAACTGATACAAGCTAAAACCTTAAAAGGCTTAATTTTCCTAATAAATAGAACCTAACGTGTATGATATGCATATACTCGCTAAACTTCCTTAGTTAGAAATGGATGGTCGAATCCTGCGTAAAGCAGCCCAGTGTGTTCCTTCGCGGAAACATTTTTTTTGGATCAACCCTGACTGCAGACTTAAAATCCTCGTCAAGCAGAAACCCATCAATCTCTGAGCAGTATAGTGCTATCACCGTCAGCAGACAATTGCACGAAAGAAGAGTAGCTGTAAATAAGGCTGCTGGTTCGCCACCACTTTGCGCAAGAAAGTATGGCATATTTTGAAATGCCAAAAGAATAATCTAGCAAGAAAAAGTCAATACTCCGTAACGACAGTCAATTAACAGAATAATAAACATCAGACGGGAAAGGTTTTTCCATACCAAGAAATACCCATCAGAGATCCCCTTCAGCACCCCCTGCGTAAAGCATTATATTTAACCATTTCCTTCCTTATAGTAGCTCATTGATTATCCCGCTACTAGCCTTCTTTGCTTTGCTCCAAAGCAACATGATAACTTGAGCGGGATAATCGGTATTAAACACATCACTGGAATCGAGATATACACCACGATCTCCACTTATGAATTACGCCACGTAGCGCCTATCGCGTCCTCTGATACCTATATCCGTCCAGGAGCTTTAATGATATCTATTCTATCCAGGTAGTGCGGGATTTTAAAGAATCATTGCAGGATATAGAAGGAGTCTATGGAGTAATGAATTACGAAATAGAATCTGCAAATTTATTAACCATTTGTACGCCAGTACGCTGATGGAAAATAATCATTAACCACCTGGAACTAGAAAGACCTGATCTGGCAACATTGCCATAAACAATAAACAATAAACAATAAACAATAAACAATAAACAATAAACAATAAACGATGCTGTGACTATCATTGTCGATGCCGCCTATCTATTCCTTTTGCTTACTGACGCTCGATGAGCCTGCAGGCAGCAATTACCAAAATCTAAGTTGTTGGACGCATCGTCTTTTTTTTCGGCAGCGGTGACGCACCGTTTATGCGTCCCATTTACGACATGAGTCAAAAAAAATAAAATTTTAGTAGATGTCCAAATTTCCCTAATTACCAATTTTGTACGCAAGTATCAAATTTTAGTCATACCAATCGTCTTTCTAGTGCCGATAGTGATCATTTTTTCTCGAGCTTGGCGCTCTAATAGGCAAAGCTGGCATAGTATTTAGGCAATTTATTGGCGCAGGCGGTTTTTATCGACTTGTTCTCTTATAACTGAGTGAGCTCCCACTATCAGCATCGGTTCTATAATCTGTAGCCTTTCATTCACTATCCTGCCTGCATGTGCCAGCACTGCCACGTCTCTTTTTTCCGCTAAGAATGAAAATAATCCCTACACGTTTCTCGGACACTTTTCTGCTCGCTACGTGCGATAGTAGCGCTTCTGTCATAGTTTTATGATATCCCAATACGTAATGTTCAAAATTAGCTAATTTTGTGTCTGTTACGTTCTATGTATTCGAGCTATTAACCCTTAGTATATACCCCAGACTGTGTTGACTGAAACGTACCTATCAACCAATAAAAGGTGCTGGACATCTATACAGTTCCCCTTTAACGTTCCTTCTAGAATTGATTAGGGGAAAGCAATATGTATTACAGCCTGTTTTACGGCGTTGGTGGCATATTCATTGGCATAGGGATTGGCTGGCTTATTGCTGCTGCCCGCTTGCATCAGAAGTATTTGGAGCAGGAAGCGACACGAATTAGTCTTGAGCAAGAGCTGCAGACGACACGTCAGACGCTCGCCGACGAACAAAACATTCGCAGGCAGGCCGAACTTGCGACGCGCAATGGCGAACGTGAGCAGCGTGATCTATTCAGCAGGTTAGGCGCCGCTGAAGAGCGCTTGACCTCTCTTACTCATTTTCAGCAGGAGTGTGAACAGCTAAATCAAGAGCTGCGAGCACAGTGGAAAATTAATAGTAGTCAGGAGGCGAAACTGCGTGAAGTTACTATCCTTCTTGAGGAAACCCGCCGGGCAGCAGAAGAAAAACAGCGCCTATTAACAAACAGTGAGGAACGTTTATCGGCACAGTTTGAAAATCTTGCCAACCGCATCTTTGAGCATAGCGGACGGAAGGTAGACGAACAAAACCAGCAGAGCCTTGACCGATTGCTGATACCACTACGCGAACAATTGGAGGGCTTCCGCCGCCAGGTGCAGGATAGTTTTGGCCAAGAAGCGCGTGAACGCCACACGCTAGCCCATGAAATACATAATTTACAGCACTTTAACTCTAAAATAGCCCAAGAGGCAGTCAATCTAACTCGTGCACTCAAAGGAGATAATAAGACGCAGGGAAAATGGGGCGAAGTAGTTCTTAGCAAGGTGCTGGAAGCGTCAGGGTTACGTGAAGGTTATGAATTCGAGACTCAGGTCAGTATTCAGCAAAGAGACGGTCGACGTCTTCAGCCCGATGTAGTGGTACGTCTGCCTCAGGGTAAAGATGTAGTCGTTGACGCAAAAATCTCATTGGTAGCCTATGAACGTTATTTCAACAGCAATAATGATGATGAACGCCAATTAGCGCTCGCTGAACATATCAATTCGCTGCGCGCCCATATGAAATTACTAGGACGTAAAGATTATCAGGAATTACCAGGATTACGCTCGCTGGATTATGTACTGATGTTTGTGCCAATAGAACCAGCCTTTATGGTAGCAATTAGCCAGCAGCCAGAACTGATAAGCGAAGCGTTGGCGCACAATATTATGTTAGTTAGTCCTACCACACTGTTAGTTGCGCTACGTACTATAAATAATCTGTGGCGTTATGAGAATCAACGTTGCAATGCCCAAAATATCGCCGAACGCGCGGCGCGCCTGTATGATAAATTGCGGTTGTTTATCGATGATATTAATGCTATCGGCCAAAGCCTTGACAAAGCACAGACCAGCTACCGCCTGGCGAAGAATAAATTATCTGACGGACGTGGTAATATTATCAGCCAGGCAGAAGGGTTTCGCGCCCTAGGCGTGGAAATTAAACGACCCATCGTTTCCCCGCCGGGCGTTCATATTCCGTTTGCTGATAACCCAGGTAAGGCAACGGCGACAGCGGCGTCGACAGACCTGTCGACTGCGGGTGTATCGCAGAAGGAATGAAGAAAATGAATCACTGATGGATATGGAACACAGGACAAGCTGGTACGTCAGGATGAAATCCCAGGTGCGTAAATAACCTGCTCCAGTGGAGCTTCAGGACGTGTCTGTTACACCTCTCTAAAACTGATTGACAAAGACAAAAACATGGCAGATGACAAAAGTGTAAAATAACCAACTTCGGGTATCACACCGTAGAAAAGGATCAAAAACGTTGATGGTAGCAGATGTCTTTCACTCCATCTGTAGCACATGCGTCGCGGACAAAAAATCCTTGATCTAGCAGGCAGCACAGGCGATATGACCGCTAAATTTTCAAGTCTAGTGGATGAATACGGGAGGGTGGTTCTGACGGACATTAATGACTCAATGTTGAAAGTGGGTTGTGAAAAACTCCGTAATCGCGGCATTCTAGGTAATATTAGCTATGTTCAGACTAATACTGAAGTTCTACTCATTTCTGAGTAATATCTTCAACTGTATTACCATTTCGTTTGGTCTGCACAATATAACCGAAAAATGGAAAGCGTTAAAGTTAATATACCGAGTGCTAAAACCCCAGCGAGCAACTACTGATTCTTGAGTTTTATACCCCCACACTTTAAGCCGCTAAACAAAGCTTACAATCTTTACTTTATATCTACCGCGCATCGGTGAAATAGTGGCGCGAGATGCTAGATAGCTATCGCTATCTAGCGGAGTCCATTCGCACACATCCGGATCAGGAAACACTTAATTAATGATGCTTGCTGTCGGGTTCGACAGCGCTAAATATTTTAATATGAGCGGCAGCATCGTAACCCTACATCGCGGTTATAAATTCTAATCTGGATATGAAAACATGTTGCTGACATTGTTTATAAGTGGAATGATAGAAGTCATTCTTAAACGCCTACTATATCAAGATTGTGCCATATCAATATACTGCTAGCCCCTAAAAGGTAAAGTTTTAGAATTTGAATTGGCTAAATGGAAAGCGCCAGTTATTCTAGTATTCGATGAGCGTCAGGTAAATGTGCTAAACGCCTGGCCTGGGATACGCAGTGAATTACACACAGTGCGCATATGTCTTGCCATCTTGCTGCCCGTTCTGCGAGAATCTCAGAAGTTTACGCAGCTGATTAAAAAAGGTTTCCTAGATGTAGAGGACCATGATCTACAGTGCTTACAGCAATTCGCCACGCTGGTATATATGTATGACTGAATCCAGTGAAACTGAATTGCTGGCTTTGGATAGGCGATATAGCCTCTGAAAGCGTTAGTTAAACGATCGCGTGGCGGCTGACCAAGTAAACTGTAATTGTTTTGTACTTGGTCAGGGATGAGTAAGACAATGAATAACTGATGAATGGGTCTTACACCTCAGTATTAGAGCAAGAGTGGCTTTTCGGCGAAGTGGATGATGTTACCCGAGCTAACGAGAATCTGGCGGAACGCTTAGCAAAACGGGAGGCTGACAGATGATATTCGGAGATATCCGCCGCCTATCTGATTATTCGCGTTATGCTCAACTACGGACTGGATGAGTTTATCCAGAATACAGTTTACTCTGCCGCTGCGGTTAGGACGCAATTTACTATTCTGGATGCCAAACGACCATTCACAACGCATACTGGGCGAACGTTTACGCTTGGCGTTGCAGGAACCGAGTCCAGTGTGGATCAAGTTTAGCCAGATACTTTCAACTCACCGCGATCTGTTTCTACCGCCTATCGCCGATCAACTAGCAATGCTGCAATATCGAGTACAGCCTTTTGATGGCGCTTTAGCTCGCGCACATATTGAGCGTTCTATGGGGCAACAGCTGGAAGCCTGGTTTGATGATTTTCAGCAGGAAGCACTGGCTTCTGCCTCTATTACCCAGGTACATACCACCCAGCTAAAAAACGATCAAGAGATGGTAATCAAAGTGATCCGCCAAGATATTTTACCAATGATCAAGGTCTTGATATGCGTCTGATGTACCGACTGGCTAGTTGGATGCCATATTTACTTCCAGATATTCGACGTCTTCTGCCGGTTGAGGTTGTACTGAAACATGAAAAGACGCCGCTCTATGAGCTAAACTTACTACGTGAAGCGGCCAATGCTATCCAGTTGCGACGTAATTTTACGGTAGCTCGATACTGTATATCCCAGAGGTTTATCCAAACTACTGCAGTGAAACCATGATAGTAATAGAGCGAATCTATGGCGTACCGATTAATGATGTCTTTGCGCTGAAGGAACAGGGCACCAAATATGAAACTATTAGCGGAACGTGGGATGCAAGTTTTTACTCAGGTTTTCCGTGATAGTTTTTCATGGCGATATGCATTCCAGTGACCTTTTTTCAATTGTAAACATCCCGATAACTTGCAGTATATCAGCATTGATTATGGTATAGTTGGATCGTTAAATAAAAAAAGATAAGCGCTATATGACGGAAAATTTTATCGCCTTTTTAACCGCGATTATCATAAAGTAGCACAGCTGCACATGGACTCCAGCTGGGTGACGCCAGGTACGAATGTCGAATATTTCGAGTTTGCTATTCGCACCATTTGTGGCCTATTTTGAAAAGCCACTTTCGGAAATTTCTTTTTAGCACATGCTATTGAGTTTCTTTGAAATCGCACAACAGTTTGATATGGAAGTGCAATCGCAGCTCATATTACTACAAAAAACGCTATTATATATTGAAGGTGTCTGGCGCCAACTTTAGCTAAATTTATAGAAAACAGCTAAGCCTTTTCTGGAAAAGTAGATAAAAGATCAGGTGGATTTATCAGCCATTCTGCGCGCACTCAAGGAAAAGGGGCCCTATTGGGTATAAAGTTACCCGAACTTATTTACGACAGCCCAAAGCAATAGCGCCTGTTACAGAAAAGCATCGATTGCTTGATGATAAAATGCGGGTTTATCATACCTGCCAAAACCAATCCCGTTTTCTATTTTGGATTTGTTCTACGCTATTGCTTAGCAGCGCATTTTTAATGACGCGCGGCGCTAATGGAGGATTCCTACCGGTATGGCTTATGGCTGCCGGTATCGTCAGTTGGATTATCAGCCGGAACCGCACTTCCTAGCCGTCAGTAAAACTTTAACCCACGTTTTACCTTTTTGTGAGTTGTGAGGAAAAGTTATGGGTGGTATTAGCATTATACAGTTACTGATCATTGCGACTATTGTGGTGGTATTCGCAGTAAGAAACTGCGTAGCCTAGGATCAGATTTAGGCGCCTCAATTAAAGGCTTTTAAAATACATGAGTGAGGATGAGAACACGACATCAAAATCATCGGATAAATTCTCTCAAATTACTGATTTTACCACGCCGCCTATTGAGCCACAAGCTAACCCGGCACATCTGAATGAAATTAAAAATAAAGAGCAGGTATAAGTCGTGTTTAATATTGGATTTGGTGAGCTTATGCTGGTATTCGTTATCGAACTGGTGGTGCTAGGTCCGGAACGGCTGCTGATCGCGGTTAGTACGACAATAAAGTGGATTAGGGGATACAATCTATAGCGTCAACAGTGCAAAAAAAAAGAATTAATACAGGAAATTACGTTACAAGAATTTCAGGACGACCCAAAAAGTCGAGAAGGATAGTAAAAAATAATCTGTTATCGAAGCTACAAGCGTCTATAAAGGAAGAGCTGAACCAGCCAGCGGAATCCATGAAGAAAGAATTTAAGGGTATCAATAGCGCGGTGATGGATCTAGTTAAGCCGCATACTATTTATAACCTACTGGTTACCAATTCTAAGATATTACATTGCGACGTGACGCCAGCAGAAGGCTATCATTAACCTGAAGCGATACCAAATGACATAAAACACCAAAGTATTTGCGCCAACTGATTTCATCGCCAATTCGGCTACGCTGGCGCCGGGATCAGAAGAACCAAGAAGAAAACAGTAGCCGCCACGGGGCGGATACTCTTATCTCCCCCACTGAATAATGATCGCTAGTCTATGCCTGTTAATGATACCCAACCACTAATTAGTCACTTAATCGAACTGTGCCAGCGTTTACTTTATTGCATCCTAAGTGTGTTAGTGGTCTTTTTAGCACTGATTTATTTTGCTAACGATATTTATCAACTGATATCTACCCCGCTTATCAAGCAGTTACCAGTGGGCACCAGCATGATTGCAACAGATGTCGCGTCACCGTTCTTTACGCCCATCAAATTGACAATCATTGTCTCAATATTTATATGCGTCCCACTATTTCTCTACCAGGTATGGGCGTTCATTTCTCCCGCACTGTATAAGTATGAACGGCAGTTGATGATTCCACTATTGTTTTTCAGTACGCTGCTGTTTTATGCCGGTATAGCTTTCGCCTATTTCATTGTCTTCCCGCTGGCCTTTAGTTTTTTTGCCTATACCAACCCCGCGCGGAGTGTTGATTGCGACAGATATTAATAACTATCTCTATTTTATCATGGTATTATTTGTGGCATTTGGGGTATCGTTTGAAGTGCCAGTAGCAATCGTACTGCTGTGCTGGGTCAAGGTTATGACGCTGGAGGATCTGCGCAAAAAAAACGGTCCTATATGTTCGTCGGAGCCTATATCATCGGTATGTTGCTGACGCCGCCGGATGTATTTTCCAAGACGTTATTGGCAATACCAATATACCTACTGTTTGAAATTGGCGTTTTCTTCGCTCGCTTCTATATCGATAAAGGAGCAAAATGCACTGAGAAAAAGGCTAATCCCAAGGAAGACTAGCCTGAGTAATACCATTATGCGTCACTATGATATCCGTCGAGACAAGGGCAGTCTAAACCATAGACAAGCTGCTATGGCGTTATTTTTAAAGCTTTCTATGAAAAGAAGAGCAGGTAGTATAGCATAGCCTGCACTAATACAAGCTACTTTATTTTTATGAAATAGACGATTATCCAAGAAGCTATGATAGACCTATTTGTTTAATAAATTAAGCAACAGCATAGAGCGCGGCTTTCTTAGGTTCGGTATAAAATGGCCAGCAAGCCCTCAAAATACCAGCGAGTATCAAGATGTTATTGCCGGATAAAGCGCTCAGGATCAATTACGTTATAAAATTAAACTCGTTTAGATATTAGTAATTGGGGAAGGATAATTACCAGTCAGTAGCCAAAAAAAATGGCTTCCGAAACCACAGGTTATGTTGATGGTGCTAGTATGGATCTTTCCCGAATTAAATTTGATAAACAGATAGTTTATAGATGATGGTTCGCAAGTTTCTGTACGCCCGCCGGGATAATTTTCTCAATAGTAACTATTACCATCAAAAAACAGGCAAAACTCTATCGTTCCAGATCTGCTTTACTACGCAGTAATTGCCCGCGATTACAATAAAATAAATACTAACCTCCCATAATAAGAATTTTTCTATCTTATCGTGGTCTTAGCGATAGCAAAAACTATAATATATAGGCACTGGAAACACTGACTATTAGGTGGTCATAGTCATGGTGGCTTATTTTACCGCTCTTTGATAAAAAAACCTGCAAGGCTGATAAACAGATCTTATAATGGAAGCTAAATAACGTTCTTGATATAGCTATATCTATGAAATATAGTGAGTTACGCAACTTCCTCGTTCTATTGGCGCTGCGGGGGAATTAAAAGGAATCAGCTTACCCATCAATCCCTATCTGAAAATGACGGAAATTCCTGACCGTATGCTGCACGCCGGCGGGTACAACCCCTACTGTTTGAAAACCTGAAAGGATATACCATGCCGCTTCTGTGCAACTTATTCGGCACCCCCTGAACGGGGGGCACTTGGTATATGTTGGTCAGGAAAGCATTAACACTTTACACAACGTAGGAAAATTACTGGCTTTTTAAAAGATCCTGGGCCTCTTAAAGATTTTCGAGATTTGCTAGATAAAGCTTCAAAATTTCGACAGGTGTTGCATATACCGACAAAACGGATAAACTCTGCTCCCTGTCAGGAGAAAATATGACAGGGAGAGAATGTAGATCTTAGGCGTATTCCGGTTATACATTTTTAGCCCAGCTATGCCTGCCACTTATCACTTGAGGGGGCTTATGATTATTTGCGACCAGATAAGGAAAGGGAAAATCTTGGTATTATCGCTTGCAGGTATTAAAACAAGGTGATTATGCAGTGGCTCTCACACTGTGACGGTGCACTCAATTTCCAGAAATGGACGCAGAAAAAAAATCCTGGTCAACGCTTTCTGCTTGCTGTTGCACTCATCCCGAACTAGCAACAATCTTAGCTGTAGCTGTAGTTACGCCGGTGCCAGAGACACTCTTTGAATACACTTTTGCAGGCTTGTTGCGGCGCAATAAGCCTGAGGTAGTAAAATGCATGTCCTGCGTTCGGACATACCGGCTAACGCTGGAATTGTACTGGAAGGCACCTGGAAGCAGGGAGTAGTGGTAGAAGGATCGTATGGCGATCATACTAGCTATTATAATGAAACCGATACCTTCCTCCCGGTTTTTAGTATTACTCATATTACGCAGTGTTGTGATCCGCTGTACTACTCAACCTATACCGGTCGCCGCCAAATGAACCGACTATTATAGGTGAGGCTCTTAATGCAGTCTTCGTACCTATTTTGCAAAGCATTTTCCGGAAATCGTGGATTTCTATTTGCTATTGGAAGGGTATTTTCCTACTACTTAGCAGTAGTAGCTATCAAAAAAAACAATACATCGGTCATGCTAAGCGAGTGATGATGGGCATCTGGTCTTTCCTATATCAATTCATGTATAAAATTTATTTTAAAATGCAATTATTATATTAATGCACATAATTATAAAGACGTAATTTGGGCAAATGAGCACCTGAATAGATCCAGCACATGATACTATTTTGATGGAAAATACACCAATAGATTATTTTGATTTCGCTTCACCGGTTTCTGGACTGGGCTCAAAATGGGTATGGACACGATCAATAAATGGTATTGGGGACTCGTGTAAATAGGGTAAGCCGATTGAAATCAATCAGAAAGTGTGCGGGCGCGTTGATGCTATTTGGGACAAACTAGCTATTCTGAAAATAGTCAGGAGTTCTAATATACTCACTGCTCGTAGCAATTTGCTTAATGACACACCAGAGATAGACTGCATGATATAATATTGGCTTTTTAATGCCTCTTCATACGTGGATGCCATTGCTGATACACGTTTACCGCGTACGGCCGCCACCAAAATAGCTTTCCATTTCCATGCCGGTTAATATTATACACCTAATAGTGATGAACGTGATAAACAACCTTCTCCCCTGTCGTTTAAACGTTCATGGAAACGGCGTTTATTGAATTGCATATCAGCGCTTTAGAATTCAATCTAAATGTGATGACGGTTTTGTAGACTACTTTCTGGAAGAAAGAGAGTCATTGTCAAAGTTCCGTAAACCGCAGGTTCGTGACATGAGGATACCCCCACCCTTCAAAGCATTTTGATCACCAAAACACCGGTTTATTTTACGCATGTTCTATTTTATAAACAGTCCTATTACGTCAGTCAAAGCAAAAGTAGCGATATACCAGGGCGAAAGAGATCATTTTATAATTTAAGCAAACTGTAGGCAGTATACCCTACAACATTCCTAATTGTTTGTGATGTATATCCTTGTGAATAATCCAATAATAGACTAGCATGGCCGTTCTAATATCACTATGCTGATAGCAGTGATGCAGGACTGTTTTTTTCTGAAGCCCTACGATATTAATATCGTAGTATGGCGCTTTAAAATGACAAAAAAATCACCCGCAGAACGTTTACACGCCGAGTTTAGAGATATAGTATATCAAATTTTTAGTAACACTTTCGTTTTATCTAAACTAGGCCTCTCCACACCAACGCCGCCACTCATACATCGGCAAGGAGCTATTTCAAGCAGAATACCTATAGTAATACTCGTTAATTAAATTACACATATAGCATGAATATGTAAACGTTTTCTTTGTTATAGCGGGATCGTATCGCCATAATCCGACAACGCATCCAGGGAAAACCCTTGTATATATTACAGCGCCAACAGTTAAAAAAATACTGATACATCCAAGCAAGCTGCTTATCTGCTTTCTTTATTATCAGAACTACCCAACTCATTTAATGTCAATCCACAGTTTAAAGTCTGCTTTCTGGTTACCTTCGTGTCGTACTGTTAGCTGTCTCGGTTGACAGTATTAACAAGGCAAAACTTTGGTAGTAAGTTGCAATATATTATTGGGAATTTATAGAACCGTTACCGAACAGGTTTTGAACACAAAATGTGGAGATTATTGTCCCTCTTACTTTTTCAGATGAAATTACTGTGTTGTTACCGCTGTACGTTGATGGCACCTATATGGGATCCTAACTGCAGCAGACAATCTCTACTTGGGATAGAACATAAATTCTATCAACTTGTAACCGATACTATATTATCAGCAAACCTGTAATACCGATTATGAACTAGCATGAATGCCTAAAGCGTAAAATCAGCAGTAAATGCTCATCCGGCGATATTAAAGAGACTGTCTTTTTTCGGCATGTACGATTTGATATTAAAATTACTCATTTCAGCCCTTGTGACTACCGCAATACCGATGTTTCCTTTAAAAATATTATGCTATTAATTAATATATGGTAGTTTTCATGAAAATTGAATAGACCACAGCGCACGCCAAAAAATATAATGAGTTCATATAGTTATGCCAGTACTGAATATAATAGTTTAGACTGCAAACCTGATCCTTACATATGCAATGCAAAATACGGTAACTTCGCTGCGCTTATCGCGGCAATAAGTAATGTAAGAAGTAGGCGCTATCAGCGCTATCAACGTTAGTGTTAAATATATCGATTATTATCTTTAAATACACGGTATAATCATTAATTATTCGGCCTATTGGCCTGAATCTATCTGGATAGTGCGTGCAGGATTTTACGGAAAGTTTTTTTACACGCAGTCTATTGAACTTTTACTGTGTTTGCTTTTTTTAATTTTCGTTAAAAATAAATTAAGATATTTCGAAGAATTTTTTTCATCATAATATTTCGACATTATCATAATTGCTGGCGAAATTTTGAATTTTATATATTTATTTTGTACAATTGCCACTGTTGTGATGATACGCACTTTGATTCTTTAGTGTTGTTGATGTATACATCAACAGCCTTAAAGGATGAAATCAGGCATTTAAAAAGTTTTTACATGGCAACCACCCGTCGAGTTTACCACTGACAGCATCCTCCATTGGCCTTTATTCCTACCAATATAGTCCTTGTATTCAGCGTTTATCGGCGGGGGATGGCTCTCTACAGGAGAGCAGGTTAAAAGTAACCTACATTACGCTAGCATTCATCCTCAATATCCTGGCAGTAGAATCTATAGCAGCGTTGATAACTTTTCCGCTTGCACGATTCAGGAAAGGACGGCAACGTTAAACAATCTCTGGCCATCTCATCTGGCCATGATTACTTGCGTAATCATGGCCAATAACTTTACCTCTATGAACACACTAGCCAAAAGTGAATCCTCATCCTTAAAACGCTATTTAGCTACCTGTAGATATTCACTTTATTAGTCCCGTTTATGCCAATTTTTTTGGTTTAATTAATACAAAGTTTACCATAAAATAGTAATTCCCTATTTAAACCATGATAATCAAATACAAAAAAATTGCCGAACAACTTCAGCCTATCTTACTATTTTCTGTAAGCATGATTTAGTAGATCTATATTTGGTAGAAGATATTTATCCACATAAATATCAACCAGTTGCAGTAGAATAGGAGCCGCTGTACGCTATGACCGCTTCCGCGGATATTAACCGCTTTATTACGCAATAGTTCGTTGGCTCCACAGTACTTCCCCAGCGCATTTATGCTATCAATTTAACGGCACGCAAAACCCTATATAATGCACCCCCTTGCCACTAATATGCTTAATAGTCCATAAATTTTTAGCGAAAGCTCCTAGAGCCACAACCTTTATGCCGTATTTTCTAGTGTATTATGTTACCTGTGTTCTATCATTGGTTTGATCGGATAATGATACAAATGATCATGCACATGACCGACAGTGAAACCGATTGCACCGAAGAAATTTAATATACTGATTAAAGTGAGCTTCTACTTCTTTGCTAGAGATTTAACGTAATTAACCACTAAGGAGACGCTTCCAAATGCCTAATGTAACCCCTTTCTAAAAAACAATTGAAATTATTTTAGTTATTTATTTTTTTAAGGACCATAAATGGCCTATATTTCCCATTGACAGGAAATAGTCACTTTAATGCTGCGCCAACTCCACCAGAGTTGGGCGAAACCGGTACTGGTATGTAAATTTTACTCTACAGCGGAAAGATTCTAATACATGCCACCAACACAAGTCTAGGAACAAGCTACCAGCACTACTCATAATAATTTATAAGATAATCTATAATGGAACTCGCAGGACAATTCGACATACCAAAATATCAAATATTGAAGAATGAAGAATGAAGAATGAATATTTATATAATACTAGTTTTAATTATTTGAGCATCAAAATTTTAATTGAAGAGTTTAATCATAGCTCAGATTGAGCGTTGGAGGAAGGCCTAAATATATGCAAGTCAAGCAGCAACGGAAAGAAGCTTTACTCTTTAGCAGTAGGCGGAGAACAGGTGAGAAATGTCTAGAGATTCTAGCCGATGATAAAGACATAACTACTCAGGGTAGTAACTAATACCGCATAAAAACGCAAGACCAAAGTAGGGTACCTTTAGGTCTCACACCATCGGATAAACATAAATGGAATTACCTAGTTATAAGGTAATAGTTCATATGGGCATAACAATCTTAACTGCCCTACGAAGATAACCAGCCATACTGAAAAACTAAGACACGGTCCTGCCTTTTTTCGGAAAGGAGGAGTTAGAAGTATTGCACAATAGGGAATGGGAAACCCTAATACAGCCATGCCGTATGTAAAGAACACTTCCGGATTGTAAAACACTTTCAGTCAGAAGAAAAAATAATGTTAATAGTGTTATCTATCGATATATAGCTGTAGAAAGAAGGACTGGCTAACTCTATGCTAGCTGGTGCGATAATACGAAGGATGTGATGCCAAGCGTTAATTGGGAATTATTGGGCGTAAAACTTATATAGGTGGTCTGTTAAGTAACATACAATATCCTCAGAGTATAACCTGAGAATTGAATTTAAAACTGATAAATCAAAATCTCGTAGAATAGAATAGAATTCTAGATATAGCGATAACATGCGTAGAAATCTAAAGAAAAACAATAGCAAAGATTAGTGCCTAGATAAAGACTGACGTTAAAATACAAAAGCATGTGGATAAAATAGGATTAGATCCCCTGGTAGTATTTAATACTATAAACGATATAGATTTGAAAGTTATGGCTTTTAAGGTGTGGCTTTCAGAACCAGTGTGTTAAATCGACCACCTGGGAGTACCGGCCACAAAATTAGAACTTAAATTAATTAACGGGGCCCGCACAAGCAGTGGAACATGTAGCGTAATTCGATACAGCGCGAAAAAACCTTACCCACTCTTCACACCTAGATAACTTAGCAAAAGATGCTTTAGTAACCTCAAGACAGCCGCTGCATAGATATTTTAGGTAATATTTAAAATATTAGGTTTTAAGTCCTGCAACAAACGCAACCCTTATCCTTTCCTACTAGTAATTCAGTTCGGTCAGATCTTGAAATAAAACTACTGGTGACAAATCAAAAAAAAGGTTATAATGATGATATAAAATTATCATGGTCCTTACGAATAGAGCTAGACGTGCGCTATCATGTTAAATACAAAGAGAAGTGATCTAAAAAAAAGTCAGTGGAGCTTATAAAGTAAATCGTAGTTCAAATTAAAATTGTAACTTAGCTCTGTAAAATCGAAACGGCTAGTAATATCGTGGATTAAACTCCATGTTTATAGACACCCGCTTATCGCAACATGCGAATAAATTTTAAAAGTAGATAGTTTAACTTGCTGGAAAATGCTTAGAACTTTATGAGTTATGATCGGGTAAAGTCATAAAATAACCGTAGGAAAGCACCAATATATCATATTCCTTAGAAAGATGATATATTGAATGATGTGTCTGCAAAGACTATCTTATAATCTTTATAAGTACAAAACCAATTAGCGTATTTTATATCGATTTTATACCTTTTCTCCTACTACTAATAGTCTAAGGTAGTATTCTCTTAAGATGCCATTAAGAAAATTTAAACCCTATAATAAGAGCTACCACTTTGCTTAATTATTTTAGAGCGTATTTACATTTTAAATACGTACTGCAAAATTCTTTTTTTTAATAATCCGGAAATATAGCATATTTAAACACATATTAAAATGCAAAATTAGTCTATAAATCTTTACAGATGAAGTAAGCAAAGCCTGATATAACGCGCAAACGTTATCACTTTATTGCAATAGGCAGCTGTCGTCTCCGAGCAGCCTTCATAAACTACGCTGAACAAGGGAGTAAACGAACGGTGATAGAACAAACGCAAAGGCAGCCAAAAAAAGAAAATAAATAACTCAAAGTTGTGACCTTGAATGACTAATCTTATACAGTAAATGCCTAGATAGTTCAGAGAATATGAAAGACGCGCCAATCTGCAAAAGCGTTGCTAAACTGATATGAAGTGTTATCATTTAACGATATCAGCATAAGGAAATTCAATACAACTGAAAACATTATCATTAAGTAAGTCAATAAGATAATGAGACGAATAAGAGAGTTGGATATCTCAGTACCCTAAAATAAATAAACCAAGAAAATTCTCCATAAGAGCACAGTCAGAATATTAACTTAGAAATAGCTATAATTTAAAGAAAATATAATAGCTCACTGATTTTAAGTAGACCTATGTAGAAGATGTAACGAACCTAAACCATCTAGCAAAGCTCTACGGCAACGAAAAGTATTCTTTAAAAGCTTAATAAGCCAGAGTGCTGTCGCGATGATGAACGACGAGAAAGTTTTTTAAAGGATACACCCATTTGGTGTGGAAGCATTCTATAATACCTGCAAGAATAATCTGTGAAGATTACTAAAAGTATCAGAAGTACAGATGATGGTATAAGTAACGATAAATCAAGTAAAACAGCGTGGCGAAATATAAAAGGTTCTTCTTCAACGTTAATCGAAGCGGAGTGAGTTAACCCCTACTGAGGCAAAACCAAAAGTCCAGTCAATAAGAAACGCGTTAATATTCCTCTACCGAGGAAAACTGTATAGGGAAGACAAGAAAATCTAGGCTCGCCGAGAAACAGTTATCCCCTTTCATATGTAATAGGCATATGAAAAAAGCAGATAAATCCTCTTATTCATAACACTGAAGGGTGATGATAAAAAGCTAATAATAAAGCAATTATTGCTAAACTTCCAAAAAAAACCTCTAAGCTCCAAATCAGATTAGATTGTATCCAAAACCAACAATAAAATGGTTAGGTAGAAAATAAGGAGAATACCCATACGCTTGAGAGAACTCGGATACGAGAATTAAACAAAATGCTGCCTATAACTTCGAAAGAAGGATACCGAAATATAACTGGAAGGCTTATTAGCACTCAAAATACGAGCCAGTCGCAGATACCATCTATATGAAACTTTTTATTAAAAACAGTAATATGTAGACAAAAAGTGGACATATATAGTATGATGCCTGCTATTCCTAATTAGGGTTATTTATAAGGAAAAGCTCTCTTGCGCGAATCCTGTTAAACGGAAGCTGTAACTATAATGATCCTAAAATAACAAAATTCTTTTTCGGTTAAATTCTAACTTGTATGAATGGCACAATAATGGCCAAACTATATCTACCAGAAACTCAGTGAAATTAAACTCTCCGTAAAGATGCGGCGGGCCCGCGGTAAGGCAGTAAAGACATCATGAACTTTGCTATAGCTTTATATTGAACCATTAATCCTTGATATGTAGGATGTGTAAGGGCTTTAAAATGTAGACGCCAGTTTACATAAAGACCAAACCTTGAAACACCACGCTGGAAAATATCTGTTAGGTAAATTATTTGACTGGAACTATCTCCTTTTAAAGTATAAAAGAAGAAGTATAAAGGTTAGCTAATCACGGTTTGACATCGTGAGGTTAGTGCAAAGGTATAAGCTAACTTGGCTACAAAATGACAGTTCGAATAAGTACAAAATAAGCCTTCGTGATCCGGTATTCTGCAATGGAAGGACGGCGCTCAATGGATAAAAAATACTCCGGAGATAATAAGCTGATACCCCCAAAGAGTTCATATCGACATGGTTTTTTTTGGAACCTTGATGTCGAATCATCACTTCCTTTCCTTAAGGAGCTATGGTAATTCCAAAGAATGTGCCTTTTATCATTTAAAGTAATACACAAGCTAAGTTTAAAACGTCGTTAAGAGATAGTTATATCTTTTCTTTACCTACCGTTTACTCTGAAAGAGTCAAAGGGGACTCCCTCTAAAATATAAGAGAACTTAAATTAAAAGCACCACTAATGTTTGAGTTATTTTTTTTGCTAATAGGATTGCTCGGTAGCCATTTACGGAAGAGAGATAATCACTAAAGCATATAAATAAGAAACTTATATCAATATAAAGTTTCCCAGAGGCCTTAAGCCTCCTAAAAGGATATCGAAGACAAAACGATATTAATAGGTCAAGTGTATAATCTTCTACAAGGTGTGTTCAGCTAATCAATACTATGATAACTCGTTAGAATTAACTTACAACACCTGAAGGAGTTTGAGGAGACATAAGCTGAAGTTGTAAAAAACATTAACAGTAAAGAGTGATAACAATATGACCGCGAAAGCTAATATGGAGTATACAGATTCCATGATGCAGAGGTATGGTATGAACACAGTGGACCAAAACCAGACAATATAAGTAAAGTTCCGAATAATACCTAACGGTTATAAAAGTGATGGTCTAACAGTAAGATCGCGGTAGTAGTGCCCCACCTAACCTCGTTACCGTACTCGGAAGGAAAATGCCATGGCACTGATGGTATCAGTGTGGGGGTCTCTCCCCATAAAAAGGAATTAACAAGCATTCCCTTCTTATTCATTTGATGGGAACCAAGCACCATTATATTCATGCAGTCTGAGTGCGCTGTAATACCTACGCATAGTCTATAATTTTATGAGCTGTTTCATAGAAACTTATATAGCCCTGTTACCGGTATCAACTTACTTTTCAAACTTTTGAAAATACCTTATCGAACTGTGATCCAAATAGTTACTATGCAAACTCATACTTTATTTAATCCGATAACGTTACAACAACTATCTTAACTGCCTGTTCGTATAGTAACTACTCTGATAACTATGGAATATCCACTCTGATATGGGTTAATTCCGTGTTTCTCATGCTATTTTAATGCTTCAACAATGGTTAGGATATTCTATCCAGGGGAAAGAGATACAGCTACAGCTCAGCAGCTCCTTACAGCAAGAAGATCAAAAAAAATAAACGCAACAAGGTATGCCTAGTATTTCCCAATCCAGATATAACTCACATTGCTGCACATGCTTAGTTAAGAATGACTAGATGAAATAAGTAGAGTACTTTCTTTGGCATATTCACTGACACAATGGCAGTCGCCACTTTAACGCGCGTCTTATTATTGGACTGAAAGAATATCCGCCGCCATTGACTTTAAAATCTGCAAAATAGCACTCTACATTTCTAACCGACAGAAAGTAATATTCTATAGGCCTTTGGCCAGCTTATAGCACAGGTGCATATGGTATGGAATACCGATTGGCGTCCGCTATATCTCTAATGGTGTATCTGCATAACGAAAATATTTTATGGCGTGAAAATCTGACATTTGTTGTTTTTAAAATGTACGTAATGCTCCTGTCATTCAAGACCTCTGGATGCTGCTTCATGGTTATTACCATGGCATATTTATCAGCTGACGCTGCTGTTGGATACTTATGCTAAATTCAAGACTTCAATTCCCCTGCATAGCGCTGATTAAACTGCTATAGGTAATTAAGGATGATCCAAGTATCTCACGCTTGAGTTGGCTGGCTTTAGAATGACCAAGATTTTCATACAGTTTTTTCATAGATGATTGAGGGGAATAGTAATCGCAACAAACAGTGCTATTTATTAAACAGGTAGTACTGCAGCTATTGCCAGTATGTTAATTGTTCTACCGTCTATATTGTTCATTTTAGAGAGACACTTTATGAAAAAAATATCATTTGCGATAGTGGGTATTATGTTGGCATTCAGCGCTTCAACTGCGCAATTTACTAAAGGTCAACAATATATCCAGCTCAAAAAGCAGATAACCAGTGAACCTCAAGTATTGGAATTTTTCTCATTTTACTGCCCGCATTGTTATCAATTCGAGCATCTCTATCACATCTCTAGCACGGTAAAAAAAGCGTTGCCTGCTAACATTAAAAAGACTAAATATCATGTAGATTTTCTGGGGCCGATGGGGAAACAGTTGACAAAGGCCTGGGCTGTAGCCATGGCGTTGGGAGTGGAAGATAAAGTTAATCCATTGCTATTTGATGGGTTGCAAAAAACGAAAACTATACAAACACCGGACGACATCCGCGCAGTATTTCTCAAAGCGGGCGTCAGTGCGGGAGAGTATGATTCTGCGTGGAATAGCTTTTTCGTGAAATCTCTAGTCATACAGCAGGAGAAAGTAGCTACCGATCTGCAGCTACTCGGCGTACCAGCAACGTTTGTCAATGGCAAATATATGGTGAAAAATGATGGGTTGGATATGTCGTCAATAGACGCTTATACCAAACAATTCGCTGATGTTGTAAAATTTTTATTAAGCCAAAAATAAATTGGCTTACAGATTAAAAAATGAGCAATGCCTTGGCATTGCTCATTTTTTTTGAGAAGACACAAATAATCACTACCTTCTTAATCTCCCCGGAAGGGTTAAACCTGCTGCCCCTCTGTGGCAGCAGGTTTATATCCACAATGGCAATACCTTGGCAATTGCCAGATTAATATATCAATTATTTTAAAGATACATCGAATATCGATGCTATCAATAAAAAACTACATTTTATTCAAAAAGTTATATACGGTATTATCCTGTAGATCATACTGTACTCACAGTACTTTATCGCCCTTACGCTACGATAAACATCGTCTCCAGCTGCTACCTATGGCAAACTACCCTTAATATTTATTGACTAAAAAAAACGAAATATACTATGGCTAAAATTGTAAAAAACCCAATTATTCTAGTAGATGGTTCTTCTTATCTTTATCGCGCTTATCACGCCTTTCCACCGCTAACCAATAGCGCGGGAAAACCAACTGGAGCAATTTACGGCGTATTGAATATGCTGAAGAGCTTACTGGTACAATACCGACCAAGCCATCTTGCAGTGGTATTTGACGCTAAAGGTAAAACGTTCCGCGATAAATTGTTTGAGCATTACAAATGCCATAGAGCGCCCATGCCGAATGATCTGCGCAATCAGATAGCTCCCCTGCATGATATGATCAAAGCAATGGGCCTACCATTACTGGCCGTCAGCGGTGTCGAGGCCGATGATGTTATTGGAACGCTGGCGCTGGCAGCGGCACGGGATAAGCGAAATGTACTCATAAGCACCGGTGATAAAGACATGGCGCAGTTGGTGTCGCCCAAAATTACCCTCATTAATACCATGTCCAATACTATTCTTGGTCCGGAGGAAGTGCAGCTGAAATTCGGTGTGCCGCCGGATCTTATTATTGATTATTTAGCTCTAATGGGAGACAGCTCCGATAATATTCCGGGCGTACCGGGGGTTGGTGAGAAAACCGCTCTAGCGTTGTTAAAGGGGCTTGGCGGGCTGAAAAGGCTGTATCAACAGCTTGATATCGTCAGTGCTCTTAGCTTCCGCGGCGCTAAAACTATAGCTGCTAAACTTGAGCAGCATCGTGAGCTAGCTTTTCTTTCTTATCAGCTGGCAACCATTAAAACTGATGTGCCATTAGATTTACCTTATGACCAGTTATCAGTGAAAGAACCTGAAGCTGAAGCATTAATGCTCTTGTTCCAGCGTTATGAATTCAAACGCTGGCTAAACGATTTTAAAGCGGGTCAATGGTTATCGGAACGCAAAAGCGGCTGCACGCAGCCATCACCCTTTATTGCATCCTGTCCAACGACATCCGAGGCATTATTGAAAGATAGGTATGTGATTATAGACAATATGGCAATTCTGGAGACATGGATCAAAGCGATTCGCCACGCCGGCATGTTCAGCTTTAATACCGAAACTGATGGGTTAGATATGCTTACTGCTAATCTGATAGGGCTGTGTTTTGCTATAGAACCTGGTAAAGCTGCTTATATTCCTATGGGTCACTATCACCTGGATGCGCCAAAGCAGCTTGATAACACAATGGTATTGGCGGCATTGAAACCGGTTTTGGAAGATTCCTCCATCGGTAAAATTGGCCAGAATCTCAAATTTGATCATGGAGTTCTAAAACGATATGACATCGAGCTGGCCGGCATTGCGTTCGATACCATGCTAGAATCTTACGTATTGAATAGCGTCGCTGGCCGCCACGATATGGACAGCCTAGCAAAGCGTTTTTTACAACACACTAGCATGAGCTTTGAGGAGGTAGCAGATAAAGTTCACAATCAGTTTGCGTTTAATCAAATAGCAGTAGAGAAGGCCGCGCTTTACGTCGCCGAAGACGCCGATGTAACACTGCATCTGCACCAAAGGCTATGGCCGCGTATTGAACAGGCGCCGGAGCTAAAGAAGGTGTTTGAGGAAATCGAAATGCCGCTAGTGCCAGTTCTGTCACGTATAGAACGCACTGGCGTACTTATTGACGAATCTATTCTTTCTGCACATTCAATAGAACTAGGAAAGCGCCTAGAAAAGCTAAGAAGGGAAGCTTATCAACTGGCAGAGGAATCGTTTAACCTCTCTTCCACCA
This sequence comes from Sodalis sp. (in: enterobacteria), assembly GCA_051710585.1. Classification (GTDB taxonomy): domain Bacteria; phylum Pseudomonadota; class Gammaproteobacteria; order Enterobacterales; family Enterobacteriaceae; genus JBPESP01. Next base: position 183,604 of record JBPESP010000003.1, read on the forward strand.
AACAATTACAGATGATTTTATATGATAAACAGAAATTGCCAGTACTAAAAAAGACCCCCGGCGGCGCTCCTTCTACAAATGAAGAAGTACTAGCTGAGCTGGCTCTAGACTATCCGCTGCCGAAACTTATTTTAGAATATCGTAGCCTTGCTAAACTAAAATCCACCTACACTGACAAGTTGCTACAAATGATCAATCCACTGTCAAAGCGAGTGCATACCTCCTATCATCAAAATGGCACTGCTACAGGAAGGCTGTCCTCAAGCGACCCGAACCTACAAAATATTCCCGTTCGCAATAATGAAGGCCGGCGCATCCGGCAAGCGTTCATTGCACCATCGAACGTACTTATTGTTGCGGCAGATTATTCACAAATTGAACTGCGTATTATGGCGCATCTCTCTCGCGACTCCAGTTTACTGAACGCCTTCACTACCGGTCAGGATATTCACTGTGCTACTGCCGCTGAAGTATTCGGTATGTCGCTCGAGAAAGTCACCAAGGATCAGCGCCGCAGCGCAAAAGCGATTAACTTTGGCTTAATTTATGGTATGAGCGCTTTCGGTTTAGCGCGTCAACTATCAGTGCCGCGATCGGAAGCGCAGAAATATATGCATATCTATTTCAAGCGGTACCCTGGCGTTTTAGAATATATGGAACGCATCCGTAGGCAGGCTAGCGATCGTGGTTATGTTGAAACTCTCGACGGCCGTCGGCTATATTTACCAGATATCCACTCACGTAACAATATGCGAAAAAAAGGTGCGGAGCGCGCAGCTATTAACGCCCCGATGCAAGGTACCGCTGCTGATATTATTAAGCGAGCGATGATTGCAATCGATGGGTGGCTGCAGCAAGAGACTCCTCCGGTTCGTATGATTATGCAAGTACACGATGAACTAGTATTTGAAGTGCAACATGATGCAGTTGAAAGTACTAAAATACGAATTAAAGCGCTTATGGAAGGCTGTTTTAAACTGAATGTACCGCTAAAAGTGGATATTGGGGTTGGAAAAAACTGGGAACAAGCACACTAACTAGCAAATAAATAAACACTTTTATAATTAAATTATACTTTGTAATAAGGTAAAAGTAACCTACAAAAACTCTTTCCCCATAAAAATAAGGTAAATTCATCAGTATAAAATACAGAAGTCAGATCTTCTATCAGTATTATTATCATATTAGACTTGTTATAACACAGAATTAAACATTCATCTACCGAGATATCGAGCTTTAACGCTATAGTACAGATGTTGAATAACATTGTTATTGCCATCATGTTATAACATTATAGAGATTTCAGCGCATTATTCTGTTTTCGGGGGGCTTATGGCACTAACGCTGACGGGGTATAGTGGCAAACCAATCGTCTAATTTTTTACGTAGCTTATCTATCCCCTGTTTTTTTAGCGATGAGAAGATATCAACCTGAACATCACCCATAAAGGCCAGCGCAGCACAGCGCACTTGATTCAGCTGCGCCTTACATGCACCAGAAGTCAGCTTATCAGCCTTAGTGAGCAGAACTAGTATTGGGATATTAACATCAACCGCCCATTGCACCATTTGCTGATCAAGATCTTTCATTGGATGGCGGATATCCATTAGTACCACTAATCCCTTAAGGCTGTTTCGCATTTGTAAATATTCGCTCAAGGCACGTTGCCATTTATGTTTCATTTCTTCAGAAACTTCGGCATAGCCATATCCGGGTAGATCGACAAGTCGAATGCCGGATTCTACCTCAAAAATGTTGATAAGCTGAGTACGTCCGGGATTTTTACTGATCTTAAACAGGCTTTTTTTATTTGTCAAAGTATTAAGCGCACTAGATTTTCCAGCATTAGAGCGCCCTACGAAAGCAATTTCAACTCCGTTGTCGATCGGTAAATAGCGAATATTAAGCGCGCTTGTTATGAAATGAGTTAGCTGATAATTATAGGATTTTGTCAATGACATTTTCTCTGGATATAGCATATTAATGGCAATTATACCAATAATGCCCCGCGATGTGTTTTTTATCTTCATCCGCGGACGTAGCCGTAGTAGTCAGGCTTTTTTCTTGTACAGTTTTTTGATAGATTCCGTCGGAATGATAGGTAGAATTAGATTTCTAAAAAACATTATGAATCTAATTAGTACAGAGCCGATAACGTCAAGCTCCTAGCGCCATGTGCAAGAAGCAGCAGCGTAAAAGCCGCGAAGAATTTAATCTTAAAGAGCTTGAGCGTAAGCACCATAAAAATAGTGGCTATTTGCCGGCTCACGTAGCTAAACGGTTGGAAGCAACGCCACAAAAAAACACTCTTCTAGAACAGCGACAATACAAGAGCCGAAGGAACGGCCTGACTTGATATCAAAATTCTTGAAAATGAAGAAGAAAAGATGCAGAAGAAAATACACCATAACTCTTTTTAACCGCGACTGCAAAAAAAAAGATAGATTCTAACCTTTATAGGCATTAATATAACTTTATAGCTATTATTAACCTACCATCTTAATGCTTATCAAGTAGAATTTTGGTCTCTTATGATGCAAGGCACGCCAGTAAACTATCCTCGGTACGCCGAGGATAGTTTACTGGCGTGCCTTCGACCTCCTCCGGAAAAGGATAAGCTGTAATATCACCACAAGAATCAAATAAGATTCTATTTTAATTCAGAGATATGACTACTCCAGAGCGCGTTTATACCGCCTATAACACCGTGCTATAAGTCAGTGAAAATGGCCACTATTTTTATATGTTTATATTCCTTTCTGTAACCTACAGTATTCTTACAGTTGCAATAAGATAGTCACGCAATATAGTAAAAGTCGATGAGCGTATTAACACGCTGGCGCTAAAAATCCATGTACGATCGCCTTTTTATATATCAGTAGCACTGATGGTATAGCGGATAGCATTGCTGGAGGAAATTTTATATTTAATGTCAATGCCGAGTTATCGATTAAAATTGATCCCACTGAATCTGATTGACGATTTGTAGTATCACAGTTTCAATCGTATTAGTATTTTTTAGAGGATTTTAATGATATTGTTCATCCTACTGTCAACAATAGATTGATTCGATTTACAACCTTCCGCTAAAAACCTTTAAGATAAGCTGCTACGTAATAGCAGTATTTTATACGGTATGATAATACTTTGACACACGGCAGAGTAGAAGTTCAAACTGCTAAGAAGGTCACAACCAATGCGTTAAACGGTGGCTGGAATGTTCAGGAATAAAAGCACAACGAATTACGTCTACCGGCACCCAACTGATATTAGCTTCCAACATCCTTAAATTAACTAATACCCCTTTAAAACCGGATCTTAGCAACTGCTGAGACATATATACCATACCTCGCCTGTACTTCTACGCCTGTATAAAAAGGCAAAGTTATAATCTTTTTGATATCTCAAAAAAAGAAAAATACAGAATACACTAGAGTGGCAGCGGTTAAAGTAAAATTTCTCTTTCAATTAGTATAAAACTACCCTTTGCATACCTGCAAAGCTTGGTATGAAATAAGAATGAAAATTCACTTCGCGACTCCTCTATACTTCATAAACTCTCTCAAGAAAAATACGTTCTCCGGCTTTCTCTGCCTGAGTTGCTTATTTTTCTTGAGAGAAATAACAGTGCTGTTTCAGTTCCAATGATGACATCAGCCTAGCAAGTGGTAAAAAAGATAAACGCTATAACAAATTCTTAAATTTTGTTATTTCAATTAGACCCAATCCGAAAATTAAAATAGAAGAATAGGAGCTAGTATTATACTTCTAAATATAATATCATAATTACGCTTCAGGAACAATTATCACATTCAGGATAGCAAAAACTTCACGGTGCACTTGGATGTTGACGTCATGGTTACCGGTTGTGCGTAAACCACCTTTTGGTAGACGCACTTCACTTTTAGCAACGTTAATACCTGTAGCAGTGATCGCGGCAGCGATATCTCTGGCACCGACAGAGCCGAACAATTTACCTTCATTTCCTGCTTTAGACAGGATAATAACGTTGCCTAGTTTATTAATTTTTGCAGCGCGTGCTTCAGCTGCAGATTGAATTTCCGCCAGTTTAGCTTCAATCTCGACGCGGCGCACCTCGAAATATTCCACGTTTTTCTTGGTAGCTGGCACAGCTTTCCCCTGCGGCAGCAGGTAATTACGAGCATAGCCCGCTTTAACGTTAACCTGTTCACCAAAACTGCCTAAGTTAACAACTTTATCAAGCAAAATAATTTGCATTACCTTTTCTCTCAAAAAAACTGAATGGAGGATAACCGGTTATTGATGACGATCAGTGTACGGTAATAGGGCAAGGTAACGCGCCCGCTTGATCGCACGGGCCAATTGACGTTGGTATTTTGCGCGAGTACCTGTAATACGACTCGGAACAATTTTACCGCTTTCAGTGATATAGTTTTTCAACATAGAGATATCTTTATAGTCGATCTCAACAACGCCTTCTGCAGTGAAACGGCAGAACTTGCGACGACGCAAATAACGTACCATAAGAGCTAGTCTCCAGAATATATCAAATCAATTTACTCGATATGCGGAACTATTTTCTTGAGGTAATCGCGCTCTTAAATAGCAACTAATAAACCTCTATCCAGTGATCTGCATACCACCTTTGTTATACTTTAAGTAATATCGAATCTCTATTCTCCACTGACCAGCCCGGGGGGGGGATCGGCATTACGTCTAACGTAAAAAGGTGCCATATCATACAGAACAGTGCTAAAGCTCGAACTGGTAATGAAAAATACATGACGAGTTAACATACCTGTTGGATGGAGTATTACATACAATCCCCCCAAACAGCATTAGATGATTCCTGTCATTATCAATTACTCTTCAGAATCTCCGGCATTAGAGTCTTCGTTAGTTTCAGTGGTGAAATATTCACGGCGCTCAAGGCGTTCGTCTTTCGCTTTAACTATCGGAGACGCTTCAGTCACCGCATGCTTAACACGCATGATCATGCTACGGATAATAGCATCATTGAAGCGGAAAGCTTTTTCCAGTTCGTCTATTACTTCCTGCGGCGCTTCTATATTCAGCAAAATATAGTGAGCTTTGTGCAATTTGTTAATCGGGTAAGCTAACTGGCGGCGGCCCCAGTCTTCCAAACGGTGGATACGCCCTTCAGCACCGCTACTCAGGGCGCTGTAGCGTTCAATCATACTAGAAACCTGTTCGCTTTGGTCAGGATGAACCATTAAAACAATTTCATAATGACGCATAGAATTGCCCCTTATGGATTATTTAGCCTACTCTTGAGCTAACTGCGCAGCCCTTAGAAGCAAAGAACGTGATAAATATACAGTTGTAAAAATAACTTATAATTATAAGTTATTTTTACAATAAAACACAAGGACTTCAGTATATCATTTACGCTATCGACGTTGAAAGACAAGCGACAGGTATTGGGTTAACATTAATTAGATATCTCAAGCAGAGACCAGGCCCTATAAGGCTTCTAAAAAGAACCACGTGGTGGCCTCTCGCGTATCCAGAGTGATTTTATAATTAATAACTAATTCCACAGCTCAGCTTAAGATAGCGCTTAATGATAATTCTTCCACGATCGTAGCACCTGTATAGTACAACCTCTACGTTCTTGATACGACAAAGGTGTGATTATTTTGCCGCTACCATGCATGCCTCAGTTTCTGTGAAGTTACTACTACCCCGCTGCCGTATGATTTCAAACAGACATACACCAGCAGCAACCGAAACATTAAGTGATGAAACCGTGCCTGCCATAGGAATCCTAATAAGCTCATTGCAGTGTTTGCGTGTTAAGCGGCGTATACCTTTACCTTCTGCACCCATGACCAGCGCCAGCGGCTTAGTCAGTTTACTTTGATAAAGATGCTGCTTCGCTTCGCAAACAGTGCCGACTACCCATATATTATGCTCTTGCAGCAGACGTAGCGTACGTACCAGATTAGTGACGCGAATAAGCGGTACGCTTTTCGCAGCACCGCTGGCTACTTTCTTAGCGGTAGCGTTAAACGGCGCCGTGCGATCACGCGGTACAATCACCACATGGACCCCAGCGGCGTCACTACAGCGTAAACATGCCCCCAGGTTATGTGGGTCAGTGACCCCATCAAGAACCAGTAATAACGGCGAAATATACTGCATCAGAATAGCAGGTAGATCATTCTCCTGGTACTCTTTCTCTACCTGCACACGGGCGATAATGCCTTGATGAACGGCACCTTTCGCTTTTTTATCTAACCAGTGGCGGCTCACCATCTGGATAACGATGCCCGCGTTTTCTAACTTCTGAACTAACAGCTGAAAACGACGGTCATCACGCCCTTTTAAAAGATACACATCTAGAAAACGCTGGGAATTATATTCCAGAAGGGCCTGTACAGCATGAATGCCGTAAATAATTTCGCTCATGATCGTCTGTTATCGTGAACGGACCCTTAACTGGTCCGTTTGAGTTATACTATAACTAATGACACTTACCGACACTCAGTTTTCTATCATAACCGGTCGTTACAGTGATTTTTTACGTGATGTTTCGTCTTTGGATAGTTTATTACGGGGTACTTTTAGCGGCTTGTTTAACCGGCGCGGAAAATGTATGCCCGATCCCATCATCTTTCTCTCCTTCCTTCTTTGTTGAAGCTGGTTAACTACTAATGGGGTCAATTGAGATGAATTTTTTCACAGCTGCGTCGGCAGCTGTTTACCTTACCTACTGCTGCCGAGTTTATCACCCCGTTTTACATCCCCTACCGCTGACCGAAATACACTATCAAGTTTGAAATTGGTGTGCTGTTTATTAGCACTACGACGACATCCTGAGGGTTTACCTCCGCCGCCGCGGGTTACTTTTTGCTGATGCTGGCGCATGGTTTTGCCTAACCCTCGTGGCTGATAGCAGCTGGAAATCAAGGAAAAATCAATTTTGCGCTCATCCATATGCACAGCTTCGACGCGGATCTTAACAGAATCGCCGAGTCGGTAAACCCTACCACTGGATTCTCCTATCAACCGCTGTCTGATATTATCATGACGATAATAATCATTATCCAGCAACGAGACGTGTATCAAACCATCGATAAATAGTTCATCAAGACGCACAAAACAGCCAAAGCTAGTTACACTAGTGATAATACCGCTGAATATCTCACCAATATGATCTTGCATAAAGTCACACTTTAACCAATCCAGCACCTCACGTGTCGCTTCATCGGCCCGACGCTCGCTCAGAGAACATTGCTGGCCTAGCTTTAACATTTCTTCCTCCTTGGAATGCCAACCGCCAGTTGACATGGTGCAGTTGTCAATCTTACCATTTTGCTTGCTGAGAAGATATTTGATCGTTCTGTGCAGCGATAAATCTGGATAACGCCGAATTGGCGAAGTAAAATGAGTATAAGCCTCCAAGGCCAGCCCAAAGTGGCCACGGTTTTCTGGATCGTATATCGCCTGTTTCATCGATCGTAGCAATATAGTTTGCAGCATCTCGTGATCTGGACGACCTGCGACAAGATTAATCATATCCCCATAATCCTTCGGTTCAGGTTTATCGCCACCGCCAAGCGTCAATCCCAACTCGCTCAATGCCGTACGTAACGATGTAATGTGGTCATTGCTTGGCCTATCATGCACCCGATAAAGCGCCGGTTCTTTGTGTTTTTCAATAAAGCGAGCCGCAGCGATATTCGCCAGGATCATGCACTCTTCGATCAGTTTATGGGCATTATTACGCTTTACTGGCTCAATACGCTCAATGCGACGTGCTGCGTTAAAAATGAATTTACCCTCTTCAATTTCAAAAGAGAGCCCGCCACGCTGTACTCTGGCCTTCTCTAGAGTTTGATACATTTCATATAGTTGTATCAACGGGTTGACGAGCGGTGCATATTGAGTGTGCAATTCCTCTCGCCACTGCAGGATCTGCCAGACCTTATTGTAGGTCAAGCGCGCATGGGAGTTCATCACTGCTTCATAAAATTTATAGGATGAGAGACGTCCCTGAGCAGAGATGGTCATCTCGCACACCATAGACAGCCTGTCCACTTTTGGATTTAACGAACACAGACCGTTAGATAATACCTCGGGAAGCATTGGGATAACCTGCGAAGGGAAATAAACCGAAGTGCCACGCCGGATGGCCTCCTGATCGAGCGGCGTATTCGGGCGGACGTAATAGCTTGCATCAGCAATCGCCACCCATAATCGCCAACCTCCACTATTTTTTTTCTCGCAGTAAACCGCGTCATCAAAGTCACACGCATCCTCGCCATCAATGGTCACTAGCGGCAGTGCGCGTAAATCAATACGCCCTTGCTTGGCTGCTTCCGGCACGTCATCTTGCAAATCCGAGAGCTGCTGCTCAACTTCTGGTGGCCAAATATAGGGAATGTCATGTGTGCGTAACGCGATATCTACCGCTATACCGGTACCCATAGTATTCCCTAGAACTTTTAGAACTTTACCCATGGCTTTAGTACGCCGAGTTGGGCGCTGCGTCAATTCCACGGCCACTATGAATCCCATGCGGGCACCCTTGGTTGCCTCCGGCAAAATCAGAATATTGAAACTAAGGCGACTATCATCCGGCACAACAAACGCACTACCAGCATCAATAAAAAAACGACCCACGATCTGGCTTATTTTCGGCACTAGAACTCGTACAATGCGCGCCTCACGGCGGCCTTTACGCCCCTCCCCTTGAGCTTGTGCCATGACAACATCCCCATGAATGGCCATTTTCATTTCTTCAGTAGACAAATAGTAGTCATCCTTATTTCCCTCAACACGCAGGAACCCAAAGCCATCGCGATGACCGATGACCGTACCACGTAAAAGATTCAAACGCTCCGGAAGCGCATAACACTGACGGCGAGTAAAAATCAATTGCCCATCTCGCTCCATAGCGCGTAAGCGGCGGCGCAAACCTTCCAGTTGATCTTTGCCGCTGATATTAAGCTCTTGCGCTAACTCTTTGCGGCTGGCGGGCTTTTCTTGCTTAGCTAGGTAGGTGAGGATAAATTCCCGACTAGGAACTGGGGATACATATTTTTCTGTTTCTCTTTCTATAAAAGGATCTTGTGACATCCTGCCACCTCCATAATGTCAAAACAGGTTTTTCCGTACTGTGAACGGGCAGGCGCATATCTGTAGAGCAGCAGTTAAGGCTATCATACCGCCCAACAAAGGCGCAGCATGATGCAATAAACCGTATGAGCACTTGTGGTAACACTTGTTTTTAAACAGTAGGTAAAATGTCAATCTTAATAATTCCACCCTATAACCGTCCGGTGCGCTAAGTGCCGATTAGATACCGCTGTCGTTGGAAAATATCCACAACTCCTAGGAGAGTTAACTGTATCGGTAAAAAAAAGAAAACATAAATAATAAAAGTAGCCTTTGAGAAGCAAACAGATAATAAAACTTATCTGAGATAATGAAAGCATATGTAGTAATAATAGGATAACCTATTAATATATAAAATAAACATATAAATACCCGCTCAATACAATGTATTCCAGCCTCTCCTGGAACTTCTTCAATTCGCTTGATGTAAGCGAAGATATGGCTCGGAAATTAACATGCGTTCGCGTACGGAATCTCATCCCTCCGCATACCTAACTCACCTAACTCTTTCATCAGCGCTTCCGGCAACAGATATCGTTAGCGATAGTGCTGATAACATTTTTACATAGGATGCCTAAGGGACTTAAATGAAGCATAGTTTTTACCATTAAAACTAAAGTATATATAATTAGCAGGTATTATTCACTTTTATAGCTAAAATATATTTAGCCCTTTCGGTCAGAAGATTGATGACCTTACCTTTGCTTTCGTCACTTTATAAGGCGCCAAGGATGGCAATATACTTTTACCTATCCTTCTGAATACACGAATTTCAGTACTTTTTTTGATGCTTGCTTGTGTTTATTTGCATGCTGCAATTACGCACTTATATATAATACGTAAAGATGTAGTAGATATGACACAACTGACTAACTCTAAATAAACCAGTGTCGAAACAGCGAAAAAACTGATTCGACGGCATCGCGTCAGTGAATCTATTATCTTATGCCATATGGCTGGAACAGCTATATGGCTAAACCCTTGTAATACCAATAACATAATCAAGTGCCATTTAAATCATCAGATCGATGATATTTTAAAGAAAAAAGTCCAAAAAAATCGGACCGAATTAATAGTTCGTAGAAACCATTTTAACGGTTGCTAACCACAGTATCTTCCGGCAACTTCATGAAGCGGAAAAAATCGCTTTCCGGACTCAAAACCATTACATCATTCTTGTTATTGAAGCTGTTCTCATACGCACGCAGGCTACGGATAAAAGCATAAAATGCAGGATCCTCGCTGAACGCATCAGCGTACAATTTAGCGGTTTCTGCATCCGCCTCACCGCGAGTAATCAAAGACTGACGCGAAGCTTCAGCTAATGTACGAGTCACTTGATAATCTGCGGCAGCGCGCAGCTTCTCTGCTTCTTCCTGGCCTTGTGAACGGTGACGACGAGCGACAGCTTCACGTTCAGCGCGCATACGCTGATAGATAGCGTCGGAAACTTCTGTTGGAAGGTTAATTTGCTTGATGCGCACATCGACAACTTTGATCCCAAGCGCTGTCATACTGTTCGGATTAATTAACGTTTGCGGGCTGTTTGTTTCACGCTCTACCCGCGCAGCAGCGGAAGCGATAGCGTTGTCAGCCGCGGTCGCTTGAGTCCCTTCATTGTCTCCTGACGTACCGTTATTTAACGCTTCACGCACATCTGTCATAAGACGGTTGCGGGAATCGGTAACAATCCCTTTAACATCTAACCGACCGAGCTCCGAACGCAGACGGTCGGAAAACTTCCGTTTCAGCAACACTTCTGCCTGCGACACATTACCGCCTCCAGTTGCCAAATAATAACGACTAAAGTCGCTAATACACCATTTAATATAAGAATCAACAATCAGATCTTTCTTTTCCATGGTGACAAAGCGATCGGCCTGATTTTCCATAGTCTGAATGCGAGCATCAAGATTTTTAACTGTCTCAATAAATGGTATTTTCATGTGCAAGCCGGGATTGTAAATTAACGCCTTGTTATCACTGTCACGCAACACCTTACCAAATCGTAGAAGGATACCGCGCTGGCCTTCCTGCACCAAAAATAGTGACGCATGTAGCACCACCACTACAATTACGATAAGCAATAAAGGTTTACGCATCTATTATCCCCTCCCTTCGCGCATGGTATCATTACGCTGTGTATTAGCGCGTCGCTGATCCATAATCGTTTCGCTAGCGTTACTGCCTAGGGCGACAGGCGCCACCGTGGTACCACTAAAGCTACTGGTGGGTAGGCGTCGAAAATTAATAGCATCGCTGCCAGGGTGAGATTTGGTATTCTCGGCCGGCGGCGCGCTGCGTAACATTTGATCAAGCGGCAGTACCATCAGATTATTGCTGCCCTTGTGATTGACTAGAATTTTTCGAGTATTGTTTAGTACGCGCTCCATAGCATCAATATATAGACGCTCACGAGTAATTTCTGGCGCCGCTTTATATTCCGGTAAAACTTTAACGAATCGCTGTACTTCTCCTTGCGCTTCCAGCACCGTGCGAGCTTTATATGCGCGTCCTTCTTCCAAGATACGCTGCGCTTGGCCATTAGCGCGCGGCTGTACTTCGTTGGAGTATGCTTCGGCTTCACGGATATATTGCTGTTCATTTTCCCGAGCGGCGATAGCATCATCAAACGCCGCCTTCACCTCTTCTGGTGGCCGAGCGGCCTGGAAGTTAACATCCAGTAGACTAATACCCATGTTATAAGGCTGAATAGTTTCTTCCAGCACGCGCCGGGTGTCGCTGCGTACTACAGTGCGACCTTCAGTCAAAATGCGATCCATTGTGTATTTACCGATAACGCCACGTAGGGCGCTATCGGTAGCCTGACGTAGACTATCATCAGCATTAATTACACTGAACAGGTAATGCTCAGGGTCAGTTACGCGATATTGCACGTTCATTTCCACGCGCACAACATTTTCATCGGAGGTCAGCATTACACCGGACGCCGCTAGCTCTCGTACTGACTCTACATTAACTGCAGTCAGGGTGTCGATGAAGGTTGGTTTCCAATTCAGGCCGGGCTGAACTAGGTGATCAAATTTACCGAAACGTAACACCACGCCGCGTTCTGCTTCCTTGATTGTATAGAAGCCGCTACTCACCCAAATGACCACGATAGCCGCCATAACCAGACTGATATAATGACTGTTTCTACGCAGCTCTCCGGGGGCAATGCCTTTATTGCCGAACCCGCTCAGCTTGCGGTTAAGTTTACGGAAGATATCATCTAGATCGAGAAACCCTTGTTCACGACTGCCTTTATTATTTCCGCTAGAGTTGCCGGTATTATTATTCCTACCCCCCCACGGGTCGCGGTCATGTCCGTGATTACCGGGCTGATTCCACGCCATGTTTATAGCTCCATTTTGTTTTAATTAGTATTCTTCAGGCTTGAATTCCCAAAGGACAGTCAGAAAAAATAGTCTACCTACGCTATTTCCTGTTTATGTAACTGATATCAATTAATAATTTGAAATCTTGCGGCCAACCCATACTGCCATCAAATCTATTTTATTCATCATTAAAAATGTTGGAATATCGTTTTCTCCAATTTCCATAATACCTGATTAATAGCATTAATATCATTCACTAATACGCGTGTTGGCGGGATTGGATATATAGCAGTCAAGATAGGCATCCGCGTCTCCTGTAGTGTTTGTTGCCTTAAATACCGTGGTTAAGTTGTGCCGCATCGCATAATGATAGATAAAACCTACCATATCTACCAAAACAGTATCCCCACATATTAACATTGATGCGCCTGAATATCGGGTCTAGAGCCATTAATAACCAATCGGCCGCATAAATGCCGACTTGCTTATCTGATTAAATTAAGATAGATCTCGTAGTTTTACTATACCTTATCAACAAGATGTTAAGCACAAATCATAGCAGGCACAGTATAGAAAGGCCCTGTGTTTAGGCTACTTCTCAACTTTCTCTAAACGGGAGAATTCTCTAGTTGGTTTAATTACGCAGCAGACACCGGTCAGTTTCAAGCTGGGTTTCCTCGACCGCGTAGCTACTAGATACCACCTTTGCCACTTAAAGTATGTCCAATTAAGCACCAGAAATGTAGCAATATAACGCGCAATTAAGCCAGCTCTACTATATACCTTATACCCTTAAGGGTACCGCATTTATGGGTAAAATATTTAGGATAAACTCTGTCTAATCAATAACCAAACACTCGCAAAAGCGTTTAAAATTACACTCCTGAGTGGGGTTTGGTAAGGCATGATCAAACGAGAGTACAAATTTGCTATTAGTTTTAACCACTTCCGCGAAATCTTCTGCTTTTCCCTCGTCGATAAATTTAAGATACAGTCGCCTTGCGACTGCTAGTAAGAATTAAGAGCAATACTCTACCTCCTGGCAAAAATACCAGGGATCAAAACTTCTGCGGTTCTTCTATATCTTTATCTTACAAAGAAAAGATGGACAAATATGACTTGTGTACCGGACCGGAGTCATAACGATTAAAGAATCGTATAACCTCTAATGCAGGCATATCGCAGCTATAATAGAGCCTTAGCTAAAGCAACACATAAAGAACCTGTAAATGCTTAACAAAGATTCACCTTATTCAGCGTCATTGCTTTCCAACTGTGTCAATTGTGAAGCAGGAGTGCTGCTATAGTGATAATGACTAGAACCGCCGCTTGTATTGCTATTGTAATGTGATACGGGTCGCGATGGTACAATAGTAGAGATGGCATGCTTGTAAACCATCTGGCTAACTGTGTTTTTTAACAAAATCACAAACTGATCAAAAGACTCAATCTGGCCCTGTAATTTAATGCCATTCACTAAATAAATAGAAACAGGAATACGTTCCCGACGCAATACGTTCAAGAACGGATCTTGTAAAGATTGCCCTTTAGCCATTCTATCTTTTCCTTATATACCTGTCACTTGTAACAAGAACCATGTAGCTCTAAATAAAATAATTGTTGTAAAAATATATTTTCTACTATTAATTATAGGCAATCACAAAACCTATGCATTAATAACCTGTAATACTCTGCTGAGAGCAGAGATAGGCTTATCACTATCCAACCAACAAACATCATGCCACTTACGTAACCAAGTCATCTGGCGCTTGGAAAGCTGTCGCGTTGCACAAATCCCGCGAAACACCATGTCATCATAATCTATTCTATCTTCCAGATATAACCACATCTGGCGGTAACCAACGCAACGAATAGATGGCATTTCCCTATGAAGATCACCTCTGGCAAAAAGCATACTTACCTCATACTCAAAACCAGCGTCCAACATTTTATGAAAGCGCTCCGTAATACGCTGATGCAGAAAAACACGGTTAAGTGGTGCAATGGCGAATTGATATACCCGATACTGACAAGTTAGCGCTTCACCGGATATTTTTGTCAGTTCTGTTATAGTGTTACCTGAAATAAAAAAAACTTCCAGTGCCCGCGATAGTCTCTGCGAATCATTAGGATGAATACGATTTGCTGCAATCGGATCAATCTTTTGTAATTCCCGGTGCAACAGCTGCCATCCCAACATTTCCGCTTCGCGGGAAATATACGCGCGCACTTCAGGATCTGTCGCAGGTAAGGGAGATAATCCCTCCAGTAATACCTTGAAGTAGAGCATAGTTCCACCCACCAACAACGGTATACGACCAATCTCGGTAATCTTTGCCATTTCCTTAAGCGCATCACGGCAGAAATCCGCCGCTGAATAAGCCTCCGCCGGATCACGGATATCTATGAGGCGATGTGGCGCTCGCGCTAATTCGTCGGCCCTGGGCTTTGCCGTGCCGATATCCATACCACGATGGATCAACGCGGAATCGACGCTAATAATCTCTACCGGTAGATGTTGATGCAACGCCATTGCCAGCGCGGTTTTTCCGGAGGCGGTTGGCCCCATAAGAAAAATAGCCTGAGGACGACGTGGGGATATTTGTTCAGTCATGGTTCATGGCTTTAATAACGGCCTCAAAGTTCAATTTTATCATAAGCCCATTTGGCGGATTTTTCACCCACTGCGAACAAAGCCGCCAAACCTCGGAAAATAATTACATTGCCAAGAAACAGCTCCAGGCGACCGATTTATGCTTTAACCAGCGGGGGGGGGTAAAAGCCAAACCGCAACCTAGTGATGTGTTACTAATGTTTTAATTTCGAGATAGCCTAACAGGTCTGGAATCAAGTTTTGTAATTTTTTAATATAATGGGTAAAAGTACCAGATTCAGAATTACCTGATGAACATGCGCTTGTAGTCAAATACCCATTTCCTGGAGCAATGGCTGGCTGGCATTTGATTGCCACAACTTTTGTATATCGCATAGCGTTATACGCATCGGAATTAGCAGCTTCTGAGTGCGCAACCTCTCGCTCTCTGACATCAGTTAGCGCTCGGTCAGGCAGCGTTTTCAACAACCAGTAGAGAGAACAGCGCCAGATTGCCTGCCTATTCCACCAGTGCGTAACAAGGTGGCACAAAAATCAAGACCTGCCCGAACATATACAGATTTCCGACGACACTATCTTCAACACTGACATGTATTATGCTGCTGTGAGCGCCGACGAGCGAGCGATAATCCTCGGTACTGGCTCGAAAAGGGTTTACGCCGCTATCCCATTTAACGAACGCGGCGCTGGCAGCCGCCAAAATCCACTGCCTATTAGCGGGATTTTCTGGCAAGAGTGATAATATTTTACTATCAATCAGGGCTGCTGCGCCTATGGTAGATCGGCCTTACTAACAAGCAACGTAAAATGATTACGACTGGATGCCTGACGATTTTCCAGTATGTGTAGGTCTCTCCTTTTCCCTCCCCATACCAGAAATCATACTTTTCTGCAGAATAACTATTACCGCCTGATAAATAAAATCATGCATCAGTCGCGCCTAATGAAAACGTACTTCGTGTTTGGCAGCATGGGTATTAATATCAACATAATGAGGCTCTAAATAAAGAAACAGCACGAAAGCAGACTGATGTGTCCCCCGTCAGCTGTTCCTAATATACCTTCCGGATGGCGTTCTTGATTAATTTATCGCGCATCATGCGACAATTTACATAGCTGTATCGCATATCAGGCAAGTTCCCCGCTTGACGGATCCACCACCTAATCGTAGATACCCAAATCGCCATTCTGGCAAGAAACACTTAAGAAGGGGGTTTTGACGAAAGTCTGGTCGCATAGCATACGCAACCTGCACAGATGCTGGCTATACGCTCGCTAACCACTTGATATTAGTGAAATGTTTTGTCGCTGTGCTGTAAATAAACGTCACAGTAAATCATGCCAACACAATACGACGGATAACTTCATTAATATGGATAAATTCAGTCTTTTCGGTATGCATAAACTTGCATTACCAGGCGTATTATAAAATAGACTCAGCACCTCCACCGTCGTCCCCACTAGATTGGCGGGAGGTTGCAGTATAGCCGTTAAATCACAAACCTCAGAGTAGGCTCGCCAAGCCTCACATCGCGCAACGCTACGCAAGGTTAGGTCAGACGCGCCACGATACTAACGCTACTAGAGTTAGCGCTTCACCCAAAACCCATACTGTTAATGATTTAGAAGTCATCTAAGCTGGTAATTTTGCTGGTTGCGTGGCGGCCAGTGCTAATACTAACTCATCTTTATCGATACCACTACCGTATCCTGGTGTTTAGCACCACCGCCTTCGATATCGATTTCAATACACGTACCTCGACATCGAAACTATTTTTGAGCAGTTCCTTTACTACCATCGTAGAATGTTCCACTACTTTACTGCCAGTGATTTAGTTGGAAAATTATGGCGGTATAATATTTTATTGAGATAAAAATTGGGTTCCCCCTGGCCTTAAACAGACGGGATAGTCAACGTGTTCCCTAGTATGACGTTATTTGACCTCATATTATTAGCGCGCTTTATAGAACCAGTAGACACTCCATAGTGTTCTGCAATGGTATTCAATGTATCGCCACGCACGACCCGATGACGACGAGGTGCAGCGGCTGCGGATAAGGATGCGGCCTGAATACTGCTGCCGGCGGGAATACGAAGGCGCTGTCCTACCAAGATATTATCTTTTTTTAGTGTGTTAAGCATTCGAATTGACGCTATGCTGACACCGTACTGACAAGCGATGGAAGACAACGTCTCGCCACGTTTGACGATATAACAACCGGCAGTGGAATTCACACCCTGAGAGGGATTTTCAAGCTGTTGGCTAGTTTGCAATGGATGTGCCAAGAAATAGGCACGTAAGCCAAGATATAAGGCATTTGCGATCTTGTTCTGGTATCCCCTGGTGCTGAGGAGCTGTTCCTCCCGGCTATTACTGATGAAACCGGTTTCCACTAACAACGATGGAATATCAGGCGAGCGTAGGACGCCGAGGCTAGCGTGTTCTGGGTGGCCCTTATGCAGCGCACTTACCCGCTGTAGTTGCTCCAGCACCTTTATTGCGATGTCATATCCCACACGCTGCGAATGCCTAAACTGGAGATCCAGCACTGCCTGACTAAGATAAGGATCTAACTGATTGTTAGAAAGCAAATCGCCAGCGCCACCTAGTAGCTCCGACTGTTTCTCATGCTGCTCCAGCCAATTTGCCATTTCACTGTTAGCACGCTGGCTGGATAGCACCCATACTGATGCTCCGCTGGCATTGCGATTAGATGTGGCATCAGCGTGAATGGAGATTAGTACACTGGCGCCTTTTTTACGTGCGATATCAGAGCGGCCCATCACCGAAATAAAGTGATCAGCATTACGGGTCAATACCGGCTTAAACATGGGATCTAGGTCAAGTAACGTCTTTAGTGTGCAAGCGATAGCAATGGTGACATTCTTCTCGTGTAGGCCATTGGAACCCGTCGCCCCTGGATCCTGACCGCCGTGGCCGGCGTCGATGGCTACCACTACTGGTTTGGTAGCCGCTAAAAACCTACCGAGCGGTCTTGGTGTCAATGCCGGTGCCTCCACCGTGGCAGACCTCTCTATTACCCTCACCCGGTTAGTAAACGGATTTTTTACCACTTTCGACAACAGCGACGTATTTAAAACAGCCTCAGCAACGCGAATCCGTGAAATAGGTGCGACAGCAGTCGACTTTTGGCTATTTATGGTTAAAATTACTTTGTAACGTCCGCAGCCCTGCTGTATTGTTCCCTGTGCGTGAGATTTTCGGGTCCGATTGATAAGTAGACGCAAATTCTGCTTATCAATCGGAATACTAGTGCAAATGCGCTTAATGATATTCTCGCTGTTAAACTCTAAAAGCAATCTTCCTTGGAGCGAGGCGCTCTGGCAGATATTAACTCCCCCCCGCTTAAAATTATGCAAAGAGAAAAAAGTATATATCGGCTTTTGGATGAACCCCCCCAGTGTTGTCGCCGCTGCTTGCCCCATCATCAAACATACCACCAACAAAAGCATTATCCTGAACTTCAGCATTATGAAGACGTTCCTTTTAGCTGCGCTAAGCTAGCTAACAGCTGCTTTCCGCAGGTGCTTAGTGCTTGCATCTGCGCTTGCCGGCCTTTACCATAATACTGCAATGTCAGCGTGATATCTGCCACTGGAAAAACACCTTCTCCGCATTGTGGCCACTCCACTAAATACAGAGCGGTTTTATCGAAAAAATCTCGTACTCCAATAAACTCAAGCTCCTTCGGATTTGCCAGGCGATAAAGGTCAAAATGATAGACCGTCCAGTGCGGTAACGCGTAAGACTCAACCAGGGTATAGGTCGGACTTTTCACATTGCCAGCGTTCCCCAATGCACGTAGAAAACCACGGCAAAATGTAGTTTTGCCTGCGCCTAGATCGCCATAAAGGTAAATTATGCAGGCTTGCTGACACGTGGCAGCAACTGCAGCACCCAGCGTAACGGTAGCCGTTTCATCTGGCAGGGATATTACATATTTTTCCATCTCTGATTTCTATTCGGTAAGTTCATAATTAACAAACAAATAGATACAATACCAACAGCAAATCTATAGCTAACCAATAACTGCTTGAGCTTTTCCGCGACAAAATATGGTCAGCGGAAAAGCTATGACTACGCAGTTAGCACTGGCTGCATTATACAATGATAACCTTTGCGCGAGCAGACCTGACGATGATACCAGAGAAAAATCCAACTCCATCTTCAACCTGAAGCAATGCCCGCATTCCCGATATTGGCGACAGCACTATTCTTTTCAAGCAAATAGATGTACAAAAGCACATTTGAGCACTTCAAGATGACGCTATTATAGCGTCGCACCAGTTTGCGCATGCTAGAGATATGTAACTGGTCACATTCAATATCACTAATGAATCTCTGAATCCCCGCCAACCATCCATCCATAGGCGGCGTTCTCACTTCTATATAACCAAAGATCGCTGAGAGCACAACTAGCTTGGCTTGCTAGCAGTGGTATTTACTATTTTAAGTTATTCACTCAAACTAAATCGTCATAATGCAGTTAATCGGTCACGCTGCGTAATTTACCGTGAGCAACTCCACAGCTTTAGAACTATAAACGTAGCAGTGTAGGTATAGCGAATAATATCGCTCCTGCCGCCGCATCGCCTTAAGTCTTATGCCTACCAACGCATCAATGATCACCTCCACTTTCTAATGACATCATGCCTTTCCAAAATCCAAAACCATTCTGTACTGTAGACGGAGTGTCATAAACCAGATACAGATAATATATTGTCACGATTAGCCATATCTAATCCTTCAATATCTCAGAATTAGTTCAGTAAATTAAGCACTGACGGTAAGAACTGAATTTTTAGGAAGATCGGTTTTTACACACTGATCCTGCCACCTATAAGTCAGCGCTGCAAGCACAACTCGATAACCCAGCAGCAGAGCAAAATAGTCTGAATGATGTGCTAAACTTAGCTACGTGCTTAACTAAAAAATTGCTAACGGGTACCCCTGCTAATTATAGCGTACAGATGAACCAGATCTACTAACAAAGTCCCCTTTAGGTCAACGTTGATAATAAACCACTAGAATAAATTAGTGGTCGCTATGCGTTGGATTTTGATTATCACAAAATGATACGTAATTACCTAAAACAGCTGTATGAACAGATCCGCAACACTTGTAGTACGATAAATTTTACCTCTTTGTTTTTAACTCTCTACCGATCATAGAATCGGGCGCTGTAGTGTTTTAATCACTATTAACAATCCTCTACCATCACTACCGTTGAGTTTTATACCATTAATGCACTTCGTTACATCTCTATATTCTGACGATCAGACTAGAAAGAAAAAATTCCTTAGGCGCAGCGGCTGTTTCATAAATAACTATAATTATGGCTGCGGTGACTGCCAGTTTATCTATTCGTAAACCTACTTCTTATCGCTGACAGATAAGCTATATTTTACTCCTCACTCGGTATTGCACTCCCTAAAATATTGTAACTCTTTAAATTGGGATGAAGCGATATTTCTGTCTGTTACTGAATTAGCTACGTGCGCTGGTAGCGCAATAATATTAGTATTACTCTGGGTAACGTCTCCCTCGCTCAGGAGCGGATATCATCCTGGCGCTGTAGCGCCAGTCTTGGGGAAGCTGGTGCTGCTGAATTGCATATATTTTTATTTGGAGAAAAAGATAGCGTCGTCACATAAGTAGATAACGCGTAAAAATATGGTTGTTTAAGAGCTATCGAGAAAGCTTAATACATCATATTTGATGAGCCTTTTCCTTAAGGAAACAATATCTTCTAGTAGTACCTAGCCGCTGTGCATAAAAAATCTTTTATCAATCAATAATCACAAAAATAGCAATATTATATTTCATAATTAAATTTATATTTTTTAATTGTATATTGAAAAGAATTTTTTATCCACGTAATTAAAGCCAATAAACAAAGTAAAACTATGGATAAGTCTGTTTAAGGATTGCAATAAAGAATACAAGATAGATGTCACTTTATCTTTTTTGAAAGATAAATTATTCACGAATTCTTCCACCTATTGCGGAAGGTGGAGTGGTGTAGGATTATCTTTCAAGCACTCAGCAGCGATAGCTATACGCCATTCATCTTAAAGACAACGAATCGTATTCGTCATTATACACATAAACTTAGCAAGCTTTTTTACCGGTGATATTCCTAAGATTCGCTTAATAAGCAAATACATAAAATTGACGGGGATTTTCATTAAATTATATTTAATTACCATTATGCGTAAATTCAAACTCACTAACAAACGGTATAATAAAAAAAGCCTTTCAGTTTTTTTTATTATACCGTTAAGCGATCTAAAGCAGAAGTGGCACTTTTTAGTAAAAGACGAAAAAATTCCTCCCATACTATGGCTAAACCATAGTCTACCATTAAGCTATTCTCATCTCACGTTAAAACTATCATGCTGCTGTTAGATGAATTTCTAATAGTTTTATTATTCTAATATATCAGTTACTAACTAAAGATAGCAATTTCATTTTTCTATATTTGAATATATAGCATCATAAAATTTATTAACTTATAGATTTTAATTATTTCAATCTAAATTTTAAAGATCGACGTAATTGTCGAACTTTTTTAGCATGAACAGCAATATTTTATACTTAAAAATACGAATGTCTAATTCACCATAAGCATGCTACCCTAGCTTTGGCTGGTTATGGTGGCGAGTGTATTTTTTATAGATCATACAATAATACGCAATAAATAGTGATCGCCATTCTCTATAGTTAAGATAGAGACACCAAGGGGAAATTATAAATTTTTTAGATGGACTGACGCCATAGGTAGGCTGGTTACTATTATTTATATCGCTTTCTATCGGCTGAATTAACCGTGATCAGTGGCAGTATTCAACTTATATTTAGTCTCCGGAATTATCTTTAAGGCATTGATATTGTATTTACTTCATCTAAATCTCGCCAAGGGTAACTGTATCCGTCATACGGATAATAGAAATCGCTATAACTACCTCGCTATTCATCAGCGGTCTGAAACTACGCTTACCGGTTAGGAATCTCAATTGACGTATAAGCTTCTACCTAACATTCCCTAATAGTATTCACCATGTCGTCGCAGTATCATGTGCTGCTGTTTTATTTCATCATCAGCTTCTCGTGGCCACTATTCCTGACATTTTGTAAGATTGTTGTACCACTAAACCCGAGCCGGTACTGGCCAGTTTTATTTCAGTAAATAACACTAATGATGATGATAGAATGCGAGTTTTACTCTCCAACGCAGAAGATATAAAAAAACGCGGTGCAACATTGCTAGTACTGATTCTAGCGATACCACTACTGGCGCCCCTCCCCCGTTAAAAATCGATTTTCCTGCCGACTCTTGCTTTACTCCATTAGACATTTTAAAAGATGTCTTATAAGCGCTCTTAGGCGTCCAAGATATCAGCTTCAGCCTAGAAATAAGCGCGGTAAAACTAATGGAACGTATCTTTGCCATTTACAAAGATATGGTGCAAATATTTTTACCTTAACATTTAATAGCTGAGTTATGTTACCGCATAAAACGTCGATGCTTCCGGGTTCTTGGCCGATTTCAACCAGCGTCTACTAATAATGCTACACAGAAGTACGGCTGGTTAATCGCTATCCACCCTAAGAGTTCGGCGAAAAAGAATATTATCCCTTAGAATTTTTTTTGTGAAGCCAACTAGCGACACCACGCTGAGCAACGGACTCTGGCTACTGCCGTCTTTCATCGTAGCGATAGTCGTGGCTTTGTATATTTTCCTCCCTCATTATTTGAATCCCTAATATCCTGGTACTGCCAGCAATACTATTTTAGTTATTTACATATTAGCAGTATTTCTATCTTAGCATCCGCGGCATCGGCCGCATCAACTACAATCGTTTAAGTGTTTAGACACGGACTGACCAGGAAAGATGCAGAACGTATGGTTAATAACATAGTACAAACGGTTATTGTTTGGAGCATTATTATGCATGATATAGTAACGCCATTTACTTAGTTAGTGTTAGGCTATAAAAAAAACCACACGACAGCAAAGATACCCGAGATCGGTAGATTACGCCAGAATGGGATAGCGTAGCGCCATCACTTGAACATTATTAAGGTTACCAAACATTTACAGGCACAGGTCCGTATGTATTACTAAAAACCGTGCCAGTTTTGCTGCTATAAAAAGAGCCTAGTAGTAGAATAGCCCAACGTAGGCAGCTGTCTATGACATCTTCTCTTAACTGAGAAGCCGCAGTTCTTAAAATAAAAAAAGACGATAGCAGCGTGAGTATAATCATCATGCTAGCGTACGACTTAGTTGAACCATCACCAAATATCGGTTGTGTTAAAGCTTACAATGATGACTTCATTAGAGATAAAACTGTCGGTAAAACCCAGTTGAAGCTAGGTAAGCCACATAATAGTGTTCATAGTTCACTTTGCTATTGTGTATTATTAAAAATAACACCGCACGTATACAAACGTCAGCTGATGGATGCGTTATAAATCATGTGCTAACATGATAAGAATAAAATAGCTAAATTTGATACACGGCATAATACCAGATAATTATCAAATAGTTATATTTTAATTTATTGAAAATAAATGTATTATCTGGAGGAGTCGCAAATGTAACCTGCTTCTCATAGAGACTGGCATTGACGCTACCTACCTTAAGCAGCATGCTTACGTGATTCCGTGGCAGCTTTAACAAACCCGCTATTTTCTTGTACTAAACATAGTATTATTCACTATGCATGCCCAAGTGTAGACGGTGGTATGCAAAAGAAACAGCCTCAAGCGTAGAGGTATATACTTAAACTACCAAAGTTCCAACCAATAACAGCTTTGGCGACATTAACCTTCGCGGCAAAAGATTATGTGCTCTAGCACGCTAATAGCGGCGCTATTAGCGTGCTAAAATAAAAGGTATTAAGTTCATATAAGATCGTGGTAGGGAGGTGATAAGGATTTGTTACAGACCATAACAAAAGCAGGAATAATATTAATATGGTTATGATGAGATCGGATATTACACTGCCAGATGTATATGTTAATCGTTATTTTATGAAACTTCCGCGTCTTTGTCATGCGCACCAATTATCTGAAATAATACCGCCAAACAGACAAGTATCTTTTGAACGCTTTTGCGTGCTTGATCATGTGCTGGTGTCTTATTTTAGCAGAGCAATGTTACCAAGGGGGGTAAAACAACAGGACATTAACCCCCTATCCGAGACTGACGTAACTCGTAACCTTAAGCGTAAACAGCTTTCTTTACCCATTTTTTCGTGTCAGCGACCTTGTTAACTATCGTCCAGCGGTAATTAGTGCCATATGCTAAAGGATTTGTTACACAAGCAATCTTGGAATTTATTAAAAATCTAGCCCAGCATGAACAGACACACTGTAACCTTACCCATTACTGGATCTAAAAAGCCCTTATTTTCTTGATGGAAAATCCTAACTAATACCGGCAAGCAGATAGTAACTATCTGTCCGTCAGCACAAGCTAAACATGTCACATTATCATGCTAACAATAATTTTAATAAGGATGAGAAATGGTTATACCTGAATAAAATTCAGGTATAACCATTTCTGTGTGATATTTACGCTACCTTTCTCTTGGAATATAAAGGAAATGTTTCAGACATAGGATAAACAACAATAGAAACAATATTATTTTCTTCACCCTAGAAGAAAATTTATATTTTTATAATAAGATTAGATTAAGAGAATAAAGATCTACAGATACTCAATATTGATACTTTAATATTAATACCTTTAAGAGTTATTATTAAAAATAACCATATTATTACTGATCTTACTAGGTAATATAATTCGTATCTTTCTTAATTTATATTGAATAATAAGGTATGAGATTTATAACGTAAAACTACGATGCTTTCAGTTTATATACAGCATGTAGAATATAAATAGAGTGATAATTATTTCTAAGATAATAAGTTGAATAATGAGTTAATTGGAACCCTTTATAGCGAGGCCTATAGGTATTCTATAAATCCTAAACTTTTTTGCAATTAATTGGTATAACAATGATTATTGCACTAAATTCTGGACTTGAATAAATTTATTTTTTGAGAAGATATAAATGTAATTTAAATACTTTCTTTAGACATCCATTATATATAAATTATGACTAAAATAGTAAATATTAAAATAATAGCCGAATCTTTATTTAAACCGCTACACTTTCTTTACAGTTTAATCTTCAAATATATTATACTGTATAATCTTTAGATAGTGCTTTTAGTTTCTTATAAATCTATCAGACCTTATTTTACTATTTTAAAGATTAGAATTATATATTATTAAAGTTATCTTTAATGATCCTGATAATTCCAATACACTTTCCTCATTTTTTTCAAAAAAACTTATTTATTTTAAAATGTAAAATATCTTTCATATGGAACAATTAAAAAGAAAATTCATTTTCTTACTTTACTTATTTTAAATATAAATATTATTACTGTATAGATGAGTCCTATAATTTACACGCATACTTAATTTTAAATATTATTAAAAAATAAATGGAAATGAATCATCCTAACTAGCACCAGATTAATATTAGAGCCCCCTATCCCTTCTAAAAAGAAGGGGGATCATCATACAAGATCCCTCCCATAATTTCAGAGCTTAATATCCAGCACGTTAAAAAATATTCTATATCATCACCCTCTATTTCTAAAGATAAGCGCATTTATCACTAATGTACTCAATGTGGATCCAGCCAACATTTGTCTGAGTCGTTATATGAGTAAGATATCATTATTGTATGTTTATTACAATGAGTGAATCGGATTATCCAGCACCTTAGGAACTTTGGCAGTCTATTGAAAGCGAACTGCAAATTCACCTAATTTAACTATAAGAATTTGCGCTATAACTTTCGAGTTATCAGTTAATTATTTAGTAGAGCAAGCGCGAGAACTCCTCAATAGCGGCGCTATAAATCCTTTATAATCTAAACTTGAGCCGGCTGATGAATCGATCAGATAAAGCCAGTACTACCATAAAGTTACACAATAGCGGACGATCATATGCCAACGTGCCATTCCTCTCCACCATGCTCAAGCAAGCAATTATAACTTTTATTGTCGAGAAATCGAAGGCCAGCACATTGACACGAGGCCCTTTAGCGCGCTACTGTGCTGGCTAAAGAAAAAAACTTTATAAAACAATTGGTTAACAAAAGTAGCCTACAGGAATAACTGAGTATATATCTCAACGATGAGCAGTCCTGCGTATCTAGAAATAATACTTTCAGGGAAGAACGAAATAGAGTAAATCCTCCGAGGATAATAACGTGGTTCTATGCCATTTTCTGGCCGCATTATACCCACAATTGTATGACCTCCTACGGTTCTGGAACCTTACCGCATATTTCAAGCGGACTGACTGAAGGGGTAATATTATTATTAACCTACCATACTGGCACTCTATGCCAATCCACGATAAGTTCAATAGCATGGTCAAATAGGTTTTTTGTACCCAACCAAAAAAAAGTGAAAGGTAGGTCAGTAGGTTGGTGTTTAAGGCGTATCAAGTGTACCAGCAACAGTATTGAGTACAGATTCTAGCAAATAACTCCTGGATAACAGACAGAAAATCTCTGGATACTTAAGATAGTATATTCAATGTACATAACAACTCTTTATCCTGACCTAACCTAACCCTGATGCTTAACGAATGTATCCATTATCTGACATAGTAAAGCCTATCTATCACTGAAAAAATGAGATAGCGGTAACAAGATGCATGGTGTTATGCCATCCATAACCATAGTCCAAGGGGGTTATTAAGCGGCTAAATAGGATTCAATCTCGTAGAGTCAGCCTTACGCTTTCGAATCTATAAAGGGCTCTTAGCTTCTAACCTAATCCGGTGCAGGTACATGAGCGACAACTGCTGACTCTATCAAAAGCACTGCGTCAGGGGGCGGGGTTAGATCTCTCTACTTGCAGAAAAATGCTAGAAATTTAAAGAGGAGGTGTAACGCTATAACGGCAGTCAAAAGAATAAACCACTATAAAAAATCAACAATAGATCGATAATTCCACTTATGCCTATCATAACGTCCTGTTGATAAGCAAAAGTACGATACCAAATAGCTGACTAACGACAGATAAATTGCGTGAGATATTTATGCTAGAAAAGAAATCTATAACCTAACGCGGCTAAATTGCACTGCTAAAAACCGTATTTTTTGTTAAAAGCCAATTAAGGTAGACCGCTAGATGGATGAGGCTTATCTTTTCATCCCACTCTATAATGGCAATACTCCCCCGCCTCTGCCACAATCTTCAGAGTGAAAGTCCTAAAGGCTCTCGGAGCTTCACATTAAGCCATCCAAAAATAAAACTTAGAATACATAAAAAACGAATTATACCTAATGATAAATGCACCAAAGAAATGTAGTAGTATAATAAATTTAATTACCTAAAACATAAGGGATACACGTTCATCACAGAATAACACAGGTGAGTTAATAAAAATTAAGAAATTTCACTCCTAAATTTAAACTCAAATCTACTTAATTTGTTCTCAACAAAAAAAATTACACTGCCACGTAAGTACAAAAAAAAAGCCATGGACTTTAACCTTTCTAACAATAACAAAATAAGTAAAATAACTGTGTGATGAGCGACAAAGGAAAACGCCACAAGCCTCTTCTATAACCTAGGAATAAATCGAAACACGTGGGCTCAAAATGATATTCAACTGATTAAAATTAAAATAAAATATAAAAAACTCTAAAGCACTTTTAATACTAAACCGTCCTGAACAGTTCTTGTTAATCTGAAAACTCAGAGCGCATTATCCCGTGGCCATACTCTTCTGCTACATATTAAGGGTTTATTGCAAAATTATAAATACTGAAAAGTTATCATAACGGGCTAGACGAAAATTAAAGGATACTGTATAGTCATATTCATGAACTATACAGTATCCTTTAAGCTGTGATACATCCGACACCAGAAAGATCAGAACATTATGAAAACACAGAGAAACTTCTGAATGGGGCTACAAGGTCGCAGCTAGGCTCATAAAAACCGGGGTTGTTCATTTAATTATCAACAGAATGACATATAAGGATGAACATGATGCTAAGAAGCATATTACGATCCCAAACTATTTTAAAAACCCCTTTATTGTAATGAAACAAAATCAGGTTTTGTACTGTGATATAATTTACACATAAAATGGATAGGCTAAAAATTAAGCATATTTAATGAACCTATTTGCCTGTAAACTAATGATTTTAAGTATGTCATTCTCAAAAAACAGCGTACTGACCATTAACGCACTGAAAATAAAATGGAAATACAAAATAAATAAGCAGAGCATTGTTCTATAGCGAACAATGTAGGCACTACAGAGCAAGTTTTTCCAATAATTACTCTAGTGTTACCGGATCAAAAAAAATAAGTTGGCGTAGTAACTATTGGAATTACAGTCCAATAGAGCACTTCCTCAGAAGTAAAAAAAGTGCATATCGGTAAAGGGTTTATATAAGTTTCAGCGAAAAAACTTACATATTTATAGGCTATATTGTGGGATATTACAGTGTACTCAGGTTACATGAATACCTACGCTGCTATGAATTTAATAGATTTCATAAATTGCCGCATGATTACTCTTTTTAGAGTACTTGTGTTCTTACTCTACTGTATTGAAGAAAAAATAAGGGAGTGAAAATATGTCAGTACTAGTCACAGGTTGTAGTAGCAGTTACATTAGCACCCATACCTGCTTGTAGGTTATCGCTGCTGACTAGTGATACGGCTCGTCATTATCGATAACTTATAAAATACACTATAAGCATTCCGCATTATCTATAATTGGCTGACCGAGCGACCACATACACCGCAGTTTTACCAAGGATGATATTTATCCGTAATTAAAAGATACTGCACATATTTTCGGTGAGTAAAATATCAGCATAATAGTCTACTTTGCTGATCTGAAGGCAGTTGTGGAATCAGGCAGGCAGCCTATAAACATTATTATAATAATGTTTATAGTATCCGCATACTGCTGAGAGCTGTCCGCGAAACCGGATCTTTAACTTAATTTTTAGTTTCTCCGCAATCATCTATAGCGATCAGTGAATGATACATTATGTTTATTTTATGAAAGTCTGGCCACTTGGCAGCCATGTAACCCCCTATAGCCGCGACAAATTAATGATTCGAGAGATTTTGTAGAATTTACAAAATACCGCTCCCGCTGGAGCGTTAACCTTCTTTGCGTTATTTTAATCCAGTAGGCGCCCATCCCCCCGAGCAAGATATAGGCGAAGATCCTTGTGGTTAGTTTAAGAACCTGACGCTCTTTTATTGTGCAAGTATCAGTGAGATGAGGGTCTCTCCCATCACTGTCTATTTTTGGTAATAATTTTCCGACACCTGATAATAGAAGTGTACGCAACTATATCCATATGCCATATCTGGCATATAGTCATTTTGCGGCAGTGATATCATCTAACACGATCGGCCCAGCGAACATATTTACAATCTAGACACGAGTAAGGGTCATAGTGTGTTGTTGGACGTGACAACAGCATCTATCCCCAGGCCTACCGGCAAACCAATGCCATACCATTTACTCCCCCCAACGCGACGAGAGGAAATTTACACATATGTTGAAATGCGACGGGAAAGCTGCATGGGAATTATACTGGCAAGTCAGTAAAGCGCTGGAAGAAGACATGGTTGGAGACACCTAGCACTTTGCAATCCCCGGTACCAGAACGGCTATCTAGATTAAAGAAAGAAGATGCTGTCATTTTAATCCCTTCAATCATCCGTATCTGCATTGGAATCTTTTAATTGACTAATGTATCTTTGTTTCGTCTTATCTGATAAAGAGACTCTAGTAAGAAAAAACAAGGAATACAATCAGCGTAAACACTACCGATCCATAATCCGAATTATTATTTCGCCTAAGCAAAACAGCATACTATCAATCGTAATCTCGATTGCCATATAAGGCACATATTTACCAACGATTTTGTCGTACGAAGCGGCTATATACGCCGAACGTACCCGCTAAGCTACAATACTCCCCTCTTTACAGCTCTAAAGAGGTTACTAGCGGCAACAATGAGTATTCTAGTTTTAAATAACCATAGTAAAATGAGCCTGAACTATCGCTATAAGCCCTAGAACCGGTAGTTAATACCTAGAACGCAAGGAAAAAGCGCAGAGCTGGATAAATGGTCTCCTCCGAATGGAGTCGCACATAAAGACTTTTTTCAGCAGGAATACTGCCCCGTTAACAGAGCTCTCGATATTACTTGGCTACGCTATCCAAGAGCTGGCGAACAGAATTCACCATAGTAAATACTTTCGTGATTGGCTGGTAGTTTTCCGTCTATATACCACCTGCCGTGGCATTTGAAACACCATTGCTACGATTCGCTATCGGTGCACAAATTTATGGTGGACTATGCAATACTGGTAGAAACAGAGCGTGACTTTACCAAAAAAAAGCCGCCAATCATCGCCTACAGGCGATCAGCAAAAAAATCACTTTCGCTAATCTGAAACCCTCACAATGAATTGACAAAACACTACTTAAACTGTTTTTGTTATGTCTCTGGTTATACCTTTTGCCTAATAGTCAAAGCACCCTTAGACTGAACAATATTATTGACGAACATACCAGTTATAAAAAACGATTTTGTATTACCTTCTGCCAGCCCATCGATTACGAGAGAGTCATATTCTATACTGCCGCGACGATCGCGAAATTTAAGTTTATCACCATGGATCATTATAACTGTCAGCACGATATATCTTCTCTAAAAGAGCCGATTTATTCCATACTAAGAATCAGTAATAATATAATTACAAGAGCTGCTGCGTACTGTGCAAACCCGCACGCTACCAATACCGAATAATAATATCCCAGTAGTTATCGTTAACTCCAACTCCCCGCCATAAACAGTATAAAATGCGCTGCACGTTAGTTACAGCGAATAACCAATAGCGATTTCAGTAGCTAATACGGTAAACTGGGTACCCACTGAGCGCATCGTAGACATTTCTACAGCCGTGGAAATACTACAAGTAAAAAAAGTTTTAAAAAAATAGGTTATGTTCCTTCCACCAGCAAAGGAACAGAGCTATACTTAGAGACTGCCTTATTCTGTCACTGACAGATAACGTGTTACAAATCAATCACCACGCCGTTCTATAGATAACCATTCTTTTGATCAATCTCATCAATCAATTTTATTTTTTATCTTAACAGCGCCAAGCGCACCTGCAGATTATGATGAATAATTACCCATTACCTGCCAGTAAACAACGAGGAAATATCTGGAGCCAATCTAACCAATATTGGTAATAGCAGTATGGATTTCTGTCAGCCTAAAACTATCTCTACCGACTTCCTGGTGGGTCTTTCCAGCAGGAGAGCTTCCATTCTACTCTTCTAGATCCGCCAACAGAAAGATGCAATATAGAAATGGTACACTCTCACATCCACCATAAATTTTATACCAGAAACTTTTCTCACTAGCAAACATCATGGTAAAGAGTATCTTAATTACAGCTAGATTAGTATTAGAAGATAAACTTCTGCCAAATAGCTATGACCATACAGAATACCCAACACACAACTATTAAATCTACTATTGGGTCTAGTCTCCAGCTGTCGAACACCAATAATTCAAAGATCCAGTATCATTTTCAGATATTCTAAACGGTTTTCCGATAATATTATTCCCATAGTTAACACACTAGAACTTGCTGCCTGATATAAGCAACCCATATAATATAAAAACTATCATGAAATATTAGAATATTAAGGAATCATGTAATGACTGTAACTAAGCTGGTTCTGATACGTCACGGGGAAAGCCAGTGGAACAATGAAAACCGTTTTACGGGCTGGATGGATGTAGACCTGTCTGATAAGGGTCGCACTGAAGCAAAGAAAGCGGGTCAAGTATTGAAGGCGAATGGCTATTTCTTTGATTTTGCCTACACCTCAGTGCTAAAGCGCGCTATACATACTCTCTGGAATATCCTGGACGAACTGGATCAAGCCTGGTTACCAATAGAAAAATCCTGGCTTTTGAATGAACGTCATTACGGTGCATTGCAAGGGCTTAATAAAGCCGAGACCGCAAAAAAATATGGTGACGAGCAGGTGAAACAATGGCGCCGCGGTTTTGCGATTACCCCACCAGAACTCACCCATAAAGATGAGCGTTTCCCGGGCTATGACCCTCGCTACGCCAATTTGAGTAGCGCGGAATTGCCGACAACAGAAAGCCTAGCGTTAACTACTAATCGTGTGCTACGCTACTGGAACGAAGCGATTCTTCCCCGCATGAAGAACGGTGAGAAAATCATTATTGCTGCGCATGGTAACTCCATACGCGTCCTAGTAAAATTCCTGGATAATTTGAGCGAAGAAGAAATTATGGAACTAAATTTTACGACTGGCGTGCCATTAGTGTACGAATTTGACGACAATATGAAGTCGATTAAACATTACTATCTTAGTAACCCTGAGTAAATCGCTGCCAAAACTACCACAGTTACTAATCAAGATGAATCGAAATAATCAATACACCCTGCGCACAGTGGTGCTGCTGTCTATGCCAATACGTGTGTACCAACTTGCGCTAATTAGCGGAAGTAAACGCTCGTTGTAATCTGATTATAATCCAGCGTACCGGACTTAGATTCCATACTCTGATTCCCCGTTCGACTAGATAACTTTCTAGCAGCATGCAAATAATAGCGCTTTAAGTTGCTGTCAACTATTAACAGATACCGCCCACTACCATCATTTTGAACTATTTTGCTATTTGGCAAAACTGCAATTGATTATCACCTGGCCAACAGATTAGGGCTTTTCAAGCCTTCTTTCATGGGCTAAATATATAATGAGCATTTGTAGTTAGTAGCCAATGTGCAAAAATGATATGGCAATCAGCATTACCAGCGGTATTAACGATAGCGAAATTTCCCACTTGATGACTAATAAAATACAGTGCAGTAGCTCCTATAGTGTTAATCAAAATATCAATAGTATCTACCGTTATTGCCATTTTGAATAGCACCATACAAAAAAAAACCAAAAGCTATCTCACGCTGAAGCTAGAGATCCTATGAGTGCTGATAACTCTACAACTCATCAAATTCATTATATATTGCAAATCATTATCTCGATAAACTTGCCTACGCGGAAAAATCCCTACCTTTGATCACCGGCAGTAAACGGTATAAGATACGTAGCTTATATTAATATCGAAACTCTCTCCATTTTTTTTGGATATCACTAATAAAGCCCTTCCAGCTAATAGTATAATAGTAGTAGTGCATAGCTTTCAAAATAGACTCTCGTCACCACTTTTAGCTCAATGCTCAGGCTTTCGCACATTTGAGTAGAGCCACGCTCAGTAAATAGTCCAGCCTAGATTCGGGGCACGGGGATTGAACAAGATACAATCTCTATTTCCTTTGATACACATAATTATCAAGAATACCTTTATCTTGATAATTTCTCTTCAGAAAGCTTCTTCTGCAGCGGATTTTACAAAAAAAGGTTTAAAAAACTATGTATGTTTGCATCAGTAAAAAATAGGAATGTATTTTATTTCTACAGGAATAACACTGGGTAACCAGTGCAGAGATGGCGACTCTTGGTAGGAGCCCTAAAGCGGGTAGCTACTAACCTAACCCTATAAAAGGTGACTAAACTTTAAAAAAATCGCGGAATAGTATGAATAATAAAATATTAAAATAGCAGCATTAATACTTACCACCGGTATTGATAACGAGTATTAATGCTTCCGGCCTGGATAAATACACACAGCATAAAATACCATGCATAAAGACGGCTTTTACTCAGACGTAAAAAAATTAAACCAGCACTACCGATATGTTTTCGCCAGAAAACATTAAGACTAATGGGACGGGGAAATAAAATTCATCCAATAATTTATGTAGAGATCTATTTCAGACTTTATAAAGGAAAAAGAAACAAGGGCTTAATTTCAATTTTATCCCATTATACCCAATCCCCGCGTTCTCAAAGATTAGTCAGTCAGAATACAACTTTCTGCTCTCATACAGAGGTTAAGCCATAAATGCTACAGCTGAATAGTAATGGATGATAGCGGCTTACAAGCTTACAAACTGATAAAAGCAAAGCTAGTATCAATATACTTTATCAACTATCTGGGGCTGCTAGCAAGGCTCAGATAGCAATTATATTTTACGATAGACCCTGACAAAAAATCCATCCATATATGCCAGCGAATCCCTCTACATTCATATCCTCCCGCCACGAGCAACGCTTCGTCTGAAGCGAACCTACGTTGTTCCAGCAACACGAATCTTTACTTTATCACACGTAAGGATGGTCGCCCGCCGCCGCGCGATAGCGGCGTAGACGACATATCCTCGGAATTTTTAACTTGCGTATTATCTAGCAGACCGTCATCGATCACCGATATGACAGTTTCTATTCCTAACTCTTCAGAACTCTCATTTTCCACCAATATAACCTTCTCGTAGGGCGTTTCAGACTTAAACATGGTAGCGGCACCGTTTTCAGGGGCATAGATTGCCAGTACGGCCGCCATTGGCACTACTACTTGTTGCAATAGGCCGCTAAAACGAGCACTAAAATGCACATTGTCATTACCCAACTTCAGATTCGCTACGGCCTGCGGTGCGATATTCAACACAATTTGCTTGTTACGAATAAATTCCATCGGCACCATCACACCATCTACAGTGATATCCACCACCAAATGCGGTGTCAGTTGATTATCAATCAACCATTCATAAAAAGCCCGCAGTAAATATGGTCTGCGCGGCAAAAGCTGAGTTATCTCCATCCCATTACCCCGAGTATGCAGGCGAATTTCGATCTCCGCCTCGCTGAGCGAGGTTAGGAGGTATCGCGTTCAAATACATGTATCATATACTTTTTAGCTCTTTAGCCTTAGCGCCAAAGCCGGAAAGTTCAACACTCAGTTGCGGTAAACGCCATAGCAGTGACGCCAGGTAGTAATCCACTAAGCTGCAGTACTCTTCACTCATAAAGAAAAGGCGCTTTATTATAAATACTAGCGCCATGATGGGCTAGCAGTTTCTCCTGGAGCTGCTGACGAGCATTATTCGCTTTACTGCCGCTGCTTTACTCAATTTTGTATATCAGCAAATACCAATTATTCTTAATGCGGTGAATCATCAAGTAGCTAGTGCCTCGCACTACCAGATAGACCGGCATCAGTGGCAGATGCGGGAACCGTTTATCCAGGTATTCGATGATAATGCGGTATTCGTAAAACGTTAGTTCACGATCTATCAGTGTCAGCATAGCGCAATAAGGATCAAGGTCAATCAGATCTTGGGCAGATTATTTATATCAACCTGTTAAATTTTGATATTACCCCTTTCTCGCCAGTATGATGCGTACTTGATGACTGAAAATATTGGTCATACCAGAAAAAAGTGTCATCAACTGAACGTTTATTGGCAACAGTAACCATTAAAATCTCCGATATTTTTAAGAAAAAACTGCAACTAACATTAACTTAAAGTTATTTTTTGATTTATTCGCCGTTGACCCTATAGGCACTTTTTCTGCTAAAACTGGATCCGAAAAGCTTACAGTCAATAAACAAATGCTACCTAAGTAAACAGATATATGAGCGTTAATAAGTCTATCAGACTTTACCTTTTTTATGGAGCGCAATATGTCAAATAAGAATGAATAACTGGCTGTAATTTATATAGTAGGCAACTCAAGACGTAATAAATAAAAAGCCTGGACGGGTCCGGGCTTTTCAATAAAAACTACGGGAATTAACGTTTGGAGAACTGCGGACGCCGGCGTGCTTTATGCAAACCGACTTTCTTACGTTCAACCTGACGAGCATCACGGGTAACGAAACCAGCTTTACGCAGATCCGCGCGCAGCGTTTCATCATATTTCATCAGTGCACGAGTGATACCATGACGAATAGCACCTGCCTGACCGGAGATGCCACCACCCTTAACGGTAATGTATAGATTCAGTTTGCCCACCATGTCGATCAGTTGCAGTGGCTGACAAACCACCATGCGAGCGGTTTCACGACCGAAATACTGATCCAGACTACGCTGATTAATAACGATATTACCACTGCCAGTCTTAATGAAGACGCGAGCAGAAGAGCTTTTACGGCGACCAGTGCCGTAATATTGATTTTCAACCATTGCCTATAATCCCGATTAAATATCTAGAAATTGCGGTTCCTGTGCTGCATGGTTATGCTTGGTACCGGCGTAAACTTTCAGTTTACGGAACATAAGACGACCCAATGAACCTTTTGGCAGCATGCCTTTAACCGCGATTTCGATCACACGCTCAGGGCGACGGGTAATCATTTCTTTAAAGGTTGCTTGTTTTATACCACCGACGTGGCCAGTGTAGCGATAGTAGATCTTATTATTACGTTTTTTTCCGGTAATAACTGCTTTCTCAGCATTCAGAACAACAAGATAATCACCGGTATCCACATACGGTGTATATTCCGTTTTATGTTTGCCACGCAAACGTCGAGCTAGTTCGGTAGCAAGACGGCCAAGAGTTTTCCCTTCGGCATCGACAATATACCAGCCACGTTTAATCGTTTTCGACTTTGCTATAAAGGTTTTCATTAAAAGCTTACCTGATTTAAATTTACACGTTGGCGCATAGTCAAACGCTTTAATGAAGAGTTATGAGGCTTAGATAGCTTTTAGCTTAGCAAATTTACCCCTTCAAATATAGTCTTTTCTGGCGCAATTTAAATTTTAAAAAAAAACTTATTTTAAAGAGAAACCATCATATTGTAGAGAATTCGTCTGCAAAGATCGACCCTTTATAACATCAAGGCTGATGCGCTAATTTGAGATACTTATCACTTTGCATTTCCTGTAAACGCGACAGACAGCGCTGATACTCTAAGCGCAATAGCTGGCCCTGATACAACGCCGACATTGGCACACTAGCGCCAACAACTAACTTGACATGCCGTTCATAAAACTCATCCACCAACGATAAAAAACGGCGGGCTGTATTCTCCTGATCGCCGCCCATCTGCTGCACATTATGCAGTAGAATACTATGGAAACGTTCTGATAGAACGATATAATCATTTTGGCTGCGCGTACCACCGCATAACTCGGTAAAATCCAACGCTACCACACCATCGGTCACGTCTAGAGTCGGTAGCGGCCGATAATTAATTTCCAACACCGATGCA
The DNA here is from genome assembly GCA_051710585.1 of Sodalis sp. (in: enterobacteria). Classification (GTDB taxonomy): domain Bacteria; phylum Pseudomonadota; class Gammaproteobacteria; order Enterobacterales; family Enterobacteriaceae; genus JBPESP01. The sequence continues at coordinate 220,966 of JBPESP010000003.1, forward strand.
TTATAATCGCGGTCTAAAAGTGGATGTTTCCCCGCTAAAGCTTTGAACATCTGTGCCATCGCTCTGTCTGTCTCGTTGTCAAGTGGGGTGAACCATAAATTAGCCTGCGTCAATGTATGCAGCCGGTAATCGATACCGGCATCCACATTCATGACAGCGCAGTGGCGTTTTATTAATTCGATAGCCGGTAGAAAACGCGCTCGCTGTAGACCATTGCGATAAAGATCATCCGGCGGTGTGTTCGAGGTCGCTACAAGCGTAATCCCACGTGCAAAAAGTGCTTCCATCAGCGTGTAAAGCAGCATTGCATCAGTAATATCTGTCACAAAGAACTCATCGAAACAAAGTACGTCAGTCTCAGCCTTGAAGCCATCAGCAATAATCTCCAGCGGATCCTGCTGCCCCTGCAGGCGCGTCATCTCCTCATGTACCCGCAGCATAAAACGGTGGAAATGTAGCCGCAATTTATGCTTTCCTGGCAGGCTGCGGTAAAATAAATCCATCAGCCAGGTTTTGCCTCTGCCAACCCCGCCCCACATATATAAACCCGGGACTGGTGCGTCAGTTTTACGCTCTCTTTTGCCCCAGCGACTGAACAGACCCGATGAAACGCTAGCGGCGGTTTGTGCTGTGCTTAATTGATAGTGAATTTGGTTTAAACGAGTGACGGCAGCGGCTTGAACATCATCAGGCTGATATTCCCCTTGAGCTAGCATTCGCTGATAAAGGGAGAATGGCGAAATGGTTTCCATGTGGCTAAGGTTCCCTGAATGAAAATGAAAAGTTAAAAAACGCGCTTTACATCCTAAACAGAGGCATAACAGAACACAATAGCCCAACACTCCGCCCTGAAAAATCATCATCACATTCTCTAGTTCCACTTATGCCAAGTTACCAGTTATAGTGAGAGTAATTTTATATTTAAAACCCTATGGTACAATAAAGTCAAAATAGGAGTCATTATGACCTGGGAATATCTTCTGATCGGATTGGTAGTGGGAATAATTATCGGTGTAGTTGCTATGCGTTTCGGTAATCGAAAACTATATCAGCAGCAAAAGTTTCAACACGAATTAAAAAAAAGCAAAGCCGAGCTGAACGAATATCGCGAAAAGTTGATAAACCATTTCGCTCATAGCGCAGAATTACTTGACAAGATGGCCGACGATTACCGTCAACTTTATAAACATATGGCTAAGAGTTCCAATAGTTTACTGCCAGATAAGTGCACTAAGGATAATTCATTCCGCTATCGCCTCACTGAAGCGGAAGCTGACAACGACCAAATCCCGCTAGAAATGCGGCAACGAGATTATCCAGAGAGCGCTAGTGAATTGCAAAAATAGCGATTCCGCTCAGTGGCTGTCACTGGCATGATACCCCTAAAAGGCTAACCTTTCTAGGCCCAGAAATGTCGTATAGACAATGATGATGCCGTCACCAAGTACATTTAGCTGTACCACGGGCTATCTAATACGAAATAAGCGAGTTAAAGTTACAATGAAAACGACACCACTATTCAGCGCACTAGCACTTAACATCGGGCTCAATCTGATTCCTTTTTCAGCGGTAATAGCGGCGCTGCCGGCCGAAGTATCGGAGCAATCCATACCAAGCCTGGCACCTATGCTGACTAAAGTTCTACCGGCAGTAGTAAGCGTTTACGTTGAAGGCTCTCAACCAGTTCGACGCCCCGCTCTACCCAAGGAGTTCAAATACTTCTTTGGGCCAGATACCCCAGGCGGCAACAGTGGATCGCGGCCGTTTGAAGGATTGGGTTCAGGGGTCATCATCAATGCCGTAAAAGGTTATGTAATCACTAATAATCACGTGGTTAACGGCGCAGATAAGATTAAAGTCCAGCTGCATGACGGCCGTGAATTTGATGCTAAACTAGTCGGGCACGACGAACAGACTGATCTGGCGCTGCTACAGTTACCTGCGCCAAAAAACCTCAGCGAAGTGAGAATGGCCGACTCTGATATCCTAAAAGTTGGTGATTTTGCTGTCGCGGTGGGAAACCCATTCGGTCTAGGCCAGACCGTCACGTCTGGTATTGTTTCCGCTCTTGGCCGTAGTGGTCTTAACCTAGAAGGCCTAGAAAATTTTATCCAGACTGACGCGTCCATTAACCGCGGTAATTCTGGCGGAGCGCTTGTCAATCTTAACGGTGAACTGATTGGTATCAATACCGCTATTCTAGCGCCGGGTGGAGGTAACATCGGCATTGGTTTTGCTATCCCTAGCAATATCGTTAAAAACTTAAGTCAGCAATTAATTAAATATGGCGAAGTTAAACGCGGCCAATTGGGTATCAAAGGCACCGAGCTGACAGCCGATATTGCCAAAGCCTTCAATATTGATGCTCAACGGGGCGCCTTTGTCAGCGAAGTGCTACCTAATTCTGCTGCCACCAAAGCCGGTATCAAAGCCGGTGATATCATTGTTTCGGTGGACGGGAGACCAATTCAGAGTTTTGCTGAATTACGAGTCAAGGTTGGTACTACTGCACCAGGTAAAATCGTTAAGCTTGGCCTGCTGCGAAACGGTAAGGCGAAAACGGTCTCGGTAATCCTGGATGATAGCGCATCCGCCGCTAGCAGCGAAGAGATCCTCACCCCAGCTCTGCAGGGGGTTTCCCTCACCAATGGCCTGCTAAGGGATGGCACCAAGGGCGTTCTGGTGGAGGAAGTTATAAAAAAATCCCCTGCCGCCGTAATCGGTCTGCAAAAGGGTGATGTAATTATCGGTCTGAATCGCGAACGAGTACAAAGCGTCGCGCAATTACGTAAAGTTCTGGAAGCTAAACCAGCGGTTATGGCGCTAAACATCGTACGCGGCGACGCAAATATTTTCCTGTTATTGCGCTAAGCATTTAAAAAGAACACTGGAACTGTAATATCCGTTTAACTCATGCTATCTAGTGCTATTTTCTATTACCCCTGCGAGTCCCGAGTCCTATGCTCCTAAAGTTGCTTCATGGCGCAATAATTGATTTCATTTTCCTAGCCCCCTGTTACTGGAAATGATGTCTACATTTTCGCTTCACTATACTTACAGGTATTGCATCCCTTGCTGATAATAGTGATAGCAAAATCCCTTTATTTACAACCAGGGTGTATGCGCTATGCTTTACCAGCGGGTGATCTATGTCTATAATCACAGTAAAAATAGCAGTACCCATAATAAACTAAAATCTACTCACTGAACCATCTAGCAAAATTATGAATCAGAAAGACCACTTATTTTACTAATAAACATCTCATCAAAGATACCAAAAAACATCACCACACCGGCAGAATAGCCGGATCTACAAAACGCTGGTAGTCGGTTTGGATAACCTTACTGATCTTGCTTGCGGTGCTAAAATTAATGCTAGAAACCTGGCTATTTATTCTCATCAATTCCAACTGGTCGCTTCACATCAGAGGTGTCTTCATACCTATTGGTCATCCCTACAATTTTAGACAAACCAATTATAATAAAGGGATTATCAGCTTCACCGAGCTACATCGATCTTGACCCATATGAATGGCATAATTTTCTACAGACTGATTATCCATAAATTACGGTAAACCCCAGTAATGCGCTCATTAAAACGCTGGCAAATTGCCGAGGATCAATATCTTAATCGTTTAATAAGATTAACAATGGAAAACACCGGAAAGCGTTAATTTTTTTCATTCCTACTATACGCTAGCCATTAAGGTGATAAATAAATCAATTCGCGCTGGCTAAGTGATCTGCAATTATATCGATATCGGGCCATGATATAGCCCCCATCCATAATGGGGGCAGGCTGAATCATATTTAGAATATCATTATTAATGACGTGACCACCACTGGCCAGAAGGTAAAACAGGCATTCAGGTGAAGAATATTATCTTGAACGATAAATCATAACCCAACCATCTCCACTATCGAAACGATAAATCAGCTAACAGAAATCCATTCCAGCTTACACATACCAGTCAAGATTATTACGTAATAATAAGAAATTGACGCTAGAAGTTACTATTTAGTGATACCTGGCTTTAAATTAATATCCAGGTCCGCATCCTGGCTTGTTTACTAAACTAAACTGGCTGCCCTGGCAAATAAAGCAGGGATACCAAACGCCTCCGCGTTCACGAGGAAAACGGCAAGCGCAACTTCATCCCTCGCTAATACGTTCAATATTAGCGCCCATACGCCGCAATTTTTCCTCGATGCAGTCATAACCGCGATCGATATGATATATACGGTCTACCACCGTAATGCCCTCAGCGATGCAGCCAGCCAATACAAGGCTAGCGGAAGCGCGTACATCGGTCGCTATTACCTGTGCCCCTGATAATATCTCAACGCCGTGGCAGATAACGGTATTACTTTTAATTTCCGCATGTGCCCCCATCCGAATCAGTTCGGGGACGTGCATAAAGCGGTTCTCAAAGATAGTTTCAGTGATGACACCGGTCCCGTCAGCTACTAGATTAAGCAGACTAAACTGCGCCTGCATATCAGTGGGAAAACCAGGATGCGGGGCGGTACGCACCGTAACCGCCTTTGGCCGCTGACCGTGCATATCCAAGCTTATCCAGTCTTCGCCGATAGTGATATCCGCGCCTGCTTCGCGCAATTTAGCCAGTACAGCATCCAGTGTATCGGGGCGGGTGGCATGACACATCACTCGACCGCGAGAGATAGCCGCTGCCACCAGGAATGTGCCTGTCTCAATACGATCAGGTAACACGCGATAAATACCACCCCCAAGCCGTTCGACCCCCTCAATAGTAATTTTATCGCTACCGGCGCCGCTAATTTTCGCACCAAGCGTAACAAGAAAATTAGCGCTATCGACAATTTCCGGCTCGCGGGCAGCGTTTTCAATGATAGTAGTGCCAGTTGCCAGTGTTGCTGCGCTCATGATCGTTACCGTAGCACCGACGCTCACTTTATTCATAATAATATGTGCGCCGCGCAAACGGCCGTTTACGGAGGCTTTAACGTAACCCTCTCCTAACTTAATGCTGGCACCAAGCTTTTCCAAGCCACTAATATGCAAATCTACTGGACGTACACCGATAGCACAGCCGCCAGGTAAAAAGACCTGCCCTTGGCCGAAACGCGCTACCAGCGGCCCCAGCGCCCAAATAGACGCACGCATAGTTTTAACAAGCTCATAGGGTGCGCAGTAAACATCAACGTCGCTAGCGTCTACATGCACCGATCCATTCCGTTCCACTCTAGCACCGAGCTGTGCAAGCAGTTTTATGGTGGTGTCAATGTCTTTTAACCTAGGAATGTTTTGAATCTCCACCGGTTCTTCTGCAAGCAACGCAGCAAACAAAATCGGTAGCGCAGTATTTTTAGCGCCCGACATGGTGACCTCGCCGCTTAGCCGGGTAGGACCCTGGACGCGAAATTTATCCATTACAACTGCTCTCTATAAGTTCACAAGAAGACTGTTGGCTATCATGGTCAACGTTAAAAACCGTTTAGCTTGCGATCACGCTGCCACTCATCAGGGGTGTAGGCTTTAATTGATAAAGCGTGAATACGGTTATCCAAAATATATTCCATCAGTGGCGCATATATTGTCTGCTGTTTTTTTACTCGGCTCATACCGGCAAACTGCTCACTGACTACAATAACTTGAAAATGCCTGTCACCGCCGCTTACATAAACTGTATCTAGCGACAGGGCTTTCATTAGCATCGCTTTAATTTCACTGTTTTTCATGTAAAATCTTTCTTTGCAAGGTGCAAAAAATTAGACTTCTATCTTAGAGAAATCCATCGTGTTCGAGAACAGACAAAGCAATTAACTGTAATGCCTTGTATCGCTCCGGCAACAGTAACATAAGAATTCATAATGATGGCAAATAAAGTACCGGCAAAAAAGATACGTCACGCAGTCAAGACATCAGATGTGACATACATTAAAAAGCAAGGGGAGTAATAATGGTACCAATGCCATAAACAGAGTTGATCATGGTCCCCTATCACCACTGCGCACAAGACCGCCGAGAATGATGGATCAAGCAGCTGTAGCTTTACAGTGCGATAAGCATCCGCAACCTATCGGTAATACCATAAGCTACAACAAGTATAACCTCCACCAGCGCTGTTGATGATAACAGTAAAATATAGTATAAACGCTCCACTACGCCGGAGAAACAGAGGCGACACAGGGTAGACATACAAAAAAATCCAATTACCTTCCAATAATGATTCCCGTTTGCTGCTAGAGCAGCAGTAACATATCGCGATCGGAGCTCTCCGTGCAAGATTAATGTTTCCCCTATGCATGCCAGCGTAATTCCTCAGCCATCACACTCTGGTTAATCATAGAGTGATAATAGATGTTCTAGTGATAACCTGGAATTACTGCGTCAGCCCATTGATACCTTTGGCGCGGAACGGAGCATTTGTTTTACTTGGTGATAATCATATTAATCCCTTCAGCGACCATCTTATAAGTCTACTAGTTGCCGGAGAAATTCTTCTTTATACCACTGAAAATTCAAGATGCACTAGCAAGAAAAGCCCGTCTTTATAGATAATCGTCACGTGAATAGCCATAATCATAGCGTCATCAAATAGTTTTTTCCTTCACGATCTGTTTGATGGATTTAATTATTGTAAAGCCCCAGCAGCTCAACTGTATGGCTGTTTCAAATAATATTAAAATGTTTTAAAATACCTGACGGCGAAGGTGCCAGCGTAATTTAAAAAATAGTACCCTAACCTAACACAGGTACACCGTAACGTATTTATCTACAACATAAAAAGTAGTTCTTTTCGCACCATAGTGGAAAAGTAGTTAGGTTCCTGATGAATTTTACTCTATTCATTTTTTCCAGATAAGTAAATATCTTGCTTCGCCACTTCTTTTATCAAACGATAAGGATCGCTCTGATCGGTAGCTTTATCATCGACGCAATAGTCAAAATAGATCATAAATAAATGTTTAAGTATGCACTTCTCCTGTCGGAGATTGCGCTACCTCACAGGACAGAACAATCGAGTATTACCACTGAAGATATACCAAGATTAGCCGGTATCAATAATAAGGTACCAGCTGGTCTTAACACATTTCTAACCCAAGGGTACCTCCTACTTGTCCGGATCCCGAATTGCCATTGCTGCACTTCCGACCTGCGTCGCTTCCACTGCCATTATCCAGCACCATTATTTCCGCAACTACTACTCTTATAGATGGATTAAGGAACTAGTTCCTCTAGGAGGATAGCTGTTTTGGTATCTTGAATAATACTGTCGTCTTTCAGTATCAAGGTGCCTATTTCCGGTTCATCGAAACTGATATTCAACGCCAGGTACTCCTCAATAGACTTATGGTACAGATTGCCATAGAAATAGCATCAGACGTATGATTGTAAGTCTATTTGATGTTCATAATGACTTTTAGTGTATAAGCTTTAGGACCGAGGGTAATATCTGTAAAAAGCCCATAAAAACCGCTGCTAATCTGCAATGGTAATCGTATACTTAAGGCCACCGATTTTATTAAAAGAAGCGCTGATCTAACTAAGTTACTTTATTACTCACCGAACGAATATACATCACTCTTAGACAAGAAATATAATAGCGCAGTGGTAATAATCATAAACGTACTAATGTAGATTAGTAATTTTTGTTTGTATTAAATCAGTGTCATCGACATGGATACAATCCAAACGCTATTTACGAAACGAGAACAACTGCCCGGATTGTTTATGCACCCAACCTCCTCAGAGGTTATGGATACGCATAATAATTACTAAATAGCATAATCTAGGTGAAGGTAGAAACGAAAACTAATTAATGTAAAGTTTACCAAATATTGTTGCAATTTCATAGCGGCCTAAATTATAGATCAGAAAAAGCCACTGTTGATCCCTTTCTATTTAACACCAACCATATTGACAAGCCAAAGAACGAGATGCGGCATCCAATACAGCATATCTACTAACTATATCATCTCTAGACTGGAAAGCTGTTTGTAGCCTTATTAAGGCTATTTTAACGATAAGCTTAAAACTACCCCTAGCTACCAAACAGCAGCAAGGTTGCCTCAACCCCTGTCTGCGTAGCAGTTAGTTATACCGCAAAATAATAATTCAAAGCTTGAAATTTTTAATTATAGATGTTGAAATAGTGTAGCCATGAAACTATAATATAATATTAATAAATAGGTTAAAAGCCATAATAATCACCAGCGGTAATGTAATATACCGCTACCATAAAGTTATTTGACTAGTATCAGCCATTATTTAAAAAAACGCCAGTTTACTTATCAGTAATTTAAAAAGAGTTGTACTGGATTAGCAAAAAATTGCGCTATATCCATAATGTTAATCTCCTGACGTCCTAAAACGATTGCTTCTTGTACAAGAGAATAAGTTAACTTTCTGTGCTTAATGACTAAGTCTAATAATATTTGTTGGGAACATTAAAACGAAATAAACCCATTGGTGATATCGTTGAGAAATTGCTCCACCAAGAGATCCTGCCAGCCACACAAGCTGAACAACATCCCTTCTTCCGCGAGATGTTCTTCTCAGTAATAGGAAGAGGCACAATCGGAAATCTTCAAGACCTCCGGTGCGGCAGGGATACAACGTTATATATAAATAACACCAATAGCATTGGTTTAGCTTGTCGATAAACTTAAAAGTCCCCTATGCTTACCGGATTCTATCCAAAAAAAAATCATCGAATATAATTAGCTCAGGATACAGCGTCCTGGCGCAAGCTAAGGCCGCCACGCGCCATACCTGCCCAACAGCTATGCTAGCATGAATAATACCGGTCTGCACAATAAAATACCACTGTTTCAGTTTAATCAATACCGTGTTCGCACAACTAGCTCCAATAACTCTAATAAACAGACATGGCAACGTAGCGAAAACACCAAATTTCAAAGATATTATTATCAGTAAATAACGTACTGTACTTAAGTACTAAGCTTAATTTTATACACATCATATAGTCAATAACACGATAACGGGGCGATACATTGCAGCATCTACTAAAATTGCACCGCTGTTCGCCAATAAATTACCAATCTATAAAGTGTCGCAGCATTCTTTTACCGATACTCAACGCTCCCATAATCTCCATTACTTTTGCCGCGTGGAGTCTACTATTAATATTATAGAAAATAAGGTTATCGCCCAGATAAAAGATTAATCCGTAAATTCCGACTAGATTATATACTCCGCTTCATAGTTTACTCTCTTTTTATTTACACATCTACAATATGCAATGATTGCCAGTCAAGAAAGTGTATCAATTCATTTAACTTTTTCTATAACAATCAGCCTTATTACTATAGATTACTTTATCGTCACGTTTTACTTTTTAACCGTTAAAAATTAATGCTAGTTTGTATTTTATTATCTGCCTTTAGTTTTCTTTTTTTTAGAACCATTATTAATATGTTAATAAATTAGATTTTTATTAAGTCAATGATTTATAATGCTTTTATCACGTCATTATTCATTAATAACCTCATTCTATTTTGCTTTATCATATATCACAATCATTTCCTTCTAACACTTCGCTACCAAAAGTGCTACTATCTGTTACTATCATCCTTAAACCATCATTTCGATATGACGGTCAGTAATCTCCTGGATTCTAATATTACCAATATCGTACTTATTGTCGGTATCGCTGTGGGCTTATCTACTCAGTCACCTTCTGCTTCAATATAGGGCACTGCGAGTTTTAATATTGCTGATACCCTATTGTGCACAGCTTTTTTACTCCTAACAGTCCATAGTCTGGACAACTATATAGTATTCTGCCACTACCAGAAGGTTACCTGCTGCTTGTTTTGACAATTCTATCCCAGCTGGCCTTGCACGAACAGTTCGTGTAGCAACCGAAAGATAATAATACCATTGCCATCTATAGCTACTACTAGTATTTAGTAGCATACCTATCTCAGCACTGATGGTGATCGATAATACCACACCGTACTGAGACACTATTTTAACCTGAATGATTTTGGCTGCTAGATTGAAGTGCTAGAAACACTTTTTTTTGCTGAACGCTTAAGAGAGAAAATGATGTTGCCTTGAGGAATGTTATTAGCTCCACTATACTTTATAGTGTTATTGTAGTTAACGTTGGGGTAGTGATTCTCCCGCTGTTCTCTCTAGACCCATTCAATACCGATGCCTTTACTCGTGCAATTATTTGGTCATAGTTAGCGGTGAGCGTTATTCTCGCCACCCCTTATGTACCTAGATAAAGAGCGCGCGATAAATCACCTGTCGAGCAGGATTTTGCTAGTGTATATAGGTTCATTACCTATCTCGCAGTACTGTAATCTAGCTTTCTGCACCGCGAATAATCAGGATATATTTTTATGTCGCAAAATACATTGGCGCCGGCCTTTGATTTCATTGCTGCCGGCAAGGAAGTTCTCGCTATTGAGCAAGAGGGTCTGGCGCAGCTAGATCAATATATTAATGAGGATTTCCGGTACGCCTGCGAAACACTGTTTCACTGCACTGGTAAAGTGGTAGTGATGGGTATGGGTAAATCCGGCCATATCGGCCGTAAGCTGGCTGCCACTTTCGCCAGTACTGGTACGCCAGCGTTTTTTGTCCATCCCAGCGAGGCCAGCCATGGTGACCTTGGTATGGTGTCACCGCGGGATATCGTTATCGCACTCTCAAATTCCGGTGAATCTCACGAGATCCTAGCGCTAATTCCCGTCTTTAAACGTCTGCGTATCCCACTCATTTGCTTGACTGGAAAACCAGAAAGTACTATGGGAAAATCGGCGGAAATACATTTATGCGTACATGTGCCGAAAGAAGCCTGCCCGCTTGGCCTAGTACCGACTGCTAGCAGCACCGCTGCGATGGTCATGAGTGACGCGCTAGCAGTAGCGCTCTTACGAGCGCGGGGCTTTACCGCCGAGGATTTCGCTTTCTCCCATCCCGGCGGCACATTAGGCCGCAAACTACTGCTGCGTGTAGGCGATATCATGCATAGCGGCGATGAAATACCGCTGATTACCTATACGGCCTCGCTGCGCGAGGCGCTTCTCGAGATTACTTGCAAAAACCTAGGCATGACGGTAATTTGCGATACGCAAAACATCATTGTTGGAATTTTTACCGACGGAGATCTGCGCCGGGTATTTGATATGGACATTGACATCAAAGAGGCGCGTATCACTGATGTCATGACGCCAGGTGGCATACGTGTCACGCCTGATATGCTGGCGGTGGAAGCGCTAAATATTATGCAGACACACAACATTACTTCACTACTAGTGGCGCAAGATGACTATCTATTAGGTGTAGTACATATGCATGATATGCTACGCGTTGGCGTGATATAATAGGGAATAAAATCACACGCAAGACCCCACATATCAAAATATGTTATGTGCCACTAGCACAGCAGGTGCTAGCAAGCTCTCCTAGATTATTCATCTACTAATTTACGGGGTATAGAGACACCGTTATATCCAACTATCTATCTAATTTTATATAGGAAATCACGCTGAAGAACTTAAAGCGTTTAATATCTGCGATAATTATGGCATTTGCCACTTTCTGAGTTCGAGTATTGAAACAAGTATTATTACCGGCTGCGATGCCTAGCTACTGGAGGACCATAATGCCATACTAGGCATTATAGATCTTTAATCATAGTTAATCAGCTAATTCTCTAGCTTTTAGAGAACTTCTGAGTAAACTAAAGTTAAAAATGGAAAATATCACCACCTAGTGACGATTTGATTAATCCCGCTCATGAACTAAATCGGCTTAAAGTGGCAGTGGTGGATGCGTACCTGCTATTGCGGCTAAGAGTCGATTACGTTACCCATATCACAGGGTAGTCTCAGTAAAGAAAATCTACGTCTCTGCTAACTAGTGCAGAGAAAACTTAAGGATGCCAAAGGCAAGTCAGTTATGAATAAGATAACATGTTTTACTACGGCGCCGCTGGGATTATTGCTATTAGTTCTTATCGCTTGGAATTTAGCGGATACTAGTACGACGCTAGCCCAGATACCGATAAACACCGGCAACCCTACTTATCAGAGTTATCAGAGTGAATATACTACAACCGTGGTATATAACCCGACAGGGGGACTTAATTACAAGCTAATAGCTGATCACGTAGATTTTTTTGCCAACCAAAAGATCACTTTGTTCATCCGACCGGTCGCTACCATGTTCAATGAGAATAAAGTACCAACCTGGACAGTTAAAGCCGATAAAGCTAAACTAATAAAAGATAGAATGCTTCTTTACCTGTATGGTCATGTTCAAGTGGATAATCTGACTGATGCCTCACAACTTAAACGTATAACAACAGATAAAGCAATGGTTAACCTAGTCACTCAGGACGTTTCTTCAGATGAAGAAGTAACCTTATATGGTACCGATTTTAACTCCACCGGCATGAAGATGCGTGGTAATCTGCGCAACAAGACCGCTGAGTTAATTGAGAATGTTAAGACCTCTTATGAATTCCAGAATTCACAACGTATTCCCTAGCCTAATTCTAGTCGGTAGCTTAATGCTGGCCAGCGCGAAAGCGCTGGCGTTAACCAGCGACAATCAGCAACCGATTCATATCGAGTCTACGCGGCAGCTAGTGGATATAGCAACCAATACTTTGACCCTCATCGGTGAGGTCGTGGTCAAGCGTGGTTCAATTGATATTCGCGCCGATAAAGTCATCATCACCCGCTCCAGCGGTAAGGACAGTAATAAGGTCGTTGAAGGCTACGGTAATCCCGTTACTTTCTATCAACTGCAGGACGGCGGAAAGCCGATACGCGGTCATTCGCAAAAAGTGCGTTACGAAACTAGCAATGATCTAGTGATTCTGACGGGCAATGCTTATTTGGAACAGTTAGACAGCAACGTTAAAGGCGATCGCATTACCTACCTGGTCAATAAACAAAAGATGGAGGCATTCAGCAATAAAGGCAAGCAAGTCGCCACCGTGCTTCTACCGGCACAGCTGCAGGATAAAAGCGCCACCAAAGCGCCGGTGAAATATGCCAAATAATTAAGTATAGGATCCTATGGCAATATTAATTGCAGAAAATTTAGCTAAAGCCTATAAAGGGCGCCGTGTAGTAGAAAACGTCAGCCTAAAAGTAAGCTCTGGCGAGATTGTGGGGTTGCTAGGGCCTAACGGGGCGGGGAAAACGACCACGTTTTATATGGTTGTGGGGATTATCCCCCCCGCTGCCGGCCGGATTGTTATCGATAATGACGATATCAGCCTCCTACCGCTACATATCCGCGCCCGGCGTGGAATAGGTTATCTACCGCAAGAAGCTTCGATCTTCCGGCGCCTAAGTGTATCCGACAATCTGATGGCGGTGCTACAAATTCGCCAAGATCTCACTCGTAAACAGCGTAATAACCGTGCGAAAGAACTGATGGAAGAGTTTAACATAAGTCATTTATGTGATAACCTTGGTCAATCTCTATCCGGCGGTGAACGACGTAGGGTAGAAATCGCACGTGCTCTCGCCGCTAACCCTAAATTTATCCTGCTTGACGAACCTTTTAGCGGCGTAGATCCGATTTCCGTCATTGATATCAAAAAAAATATTGAATATTTACGCGACAACGGTCTTGGCGTTCTTATCACTGACCACAACGTACGTGAAACACTTAAGATATGCGAAAAAGCCTATATCGTAAGCAAGGGAAAACTCATTGCTCATGGCGCTCCTGCCGACGTCATTCTTGACAAGCAAGTTAAAGAGGTTTATTTAGGTGAAGAGTTCCACCTCTAATAATAAGAGGGTATTACCGGCGTTTTTATGGGATAGTTTATGCATTTTATGAAGTAAGGTTTGCAACTCAAGCTTAGTCAAAAGTTAACCATGACCATACAGTTACAACAAATCATCTGTCTGTTTTATTTTTCACCTTTGAACTCCAGCATAAAATTCAAAAAGTATTGGAGAATATAAACCCCTTTCTTGAAAGGGCCAATTTACATCACGAGATCACTACGCCAAATGGGCCTAACAATGCCCCTTTCAACACAAGCGAAACGATAGAGCAACAGAACATTCCAGAAGATCTGCCGCTGAACGCTAGCTAGCTAGTAGCGTGTAAGATGTGCTTTGCTTGAAAAAAACTCCAGCAGCATAGTTATAAGTGTGTCTTTTATCAAAACAAAGAAGCTTTCGTCTATCTGGACGAAAGTAGCCAGTACTCTGCAAGAGTACCTTATCTATCAAGTAATAATTACTCCATTTTCTAATTCTGGTAGAGAAATCACCACCTCAATCGCCAACTTTTGTGCTAGCAGCATCTATCTCACGGTACCACTAGACGATATTATTGATAATAACCTCACTGACAAAAAATGTCACGCAGGACAAAATAGAAGCAGTACTAAAACGTATACAGCACTTTGATTCGGTTAGGCGCGCCGGCGCCGAAGGATTTGCGTTACCACCTGTTAATTCAGTTCTCATAATTTACGACTGATCTGTCTTATTTCAATGATGCGCAGCTCATCATCTTCGGTGATTATTTTAGCCTTCTAGCCGGGCTATTTCCATACTTTACTACAAAATGGTATCCTGAAACAGTTATGGCGCTGTTTAGTCACTATATCCATGTCTACGCCAGTCTATCAATATTGGCGAGTTATAATATGTTATTCCAGACTGCTGGAATGTAAACTGCAAAACCGCTTTTGGTAGTGTAGCTCAATACCGATAACATTAATCAGCAATACACTGGCCTGGATAGTACACCCATAACACTATAGATAGGATAGTATATTCTGGGCCATTTGCAGAAGGTGCGCTGGCTGATTAAAGTCTCTAAAAAGCCGCGATGAAACGCTGCTATAAAGGAAACACGCTGTATCTTTTAGCGTTAGATAGTATTCCTTTGGAAGGGAATGAAGAGAGTAGTGCTGACAAATATCGCATAAGCAGTGGATATACACGAGTCCTCGCATCATCTCCGCCCAGAAAATATATGAAAAGTCCACGCAGTATCTTTGAATTTAAATATTTTTTCTTCAGCTTCATCAATATCGAAGGGGAAGCGAAGCATGTTCTATGACTATTCGCGCGCTGCTAAAAATAATAGCGGCGGAAAATCCAGCCAAGTTATTTAGCGACAGTAAACTCACCGGCCTATTATCCAAGCAGAATATCATGGTGATATAGTGTACCATAGTGAAGTACCGAAAGTCTTTATCTATCTTACCGTCTCACCAGTGAAACAATTTGTTTAACCTCTACAAAAAAAGGAAGATACTAATACAATTGAACATTACCGGATAACATGTTGATATCAGCGATAGAGCTTAGAGAATTTAGTTTTTCATAAATTCTCTAAGCTGGAGCGGTTATTCTATCAAATTAATCAGGCCTATTTTATCCTAAAGGTCTATAAAGTTTAGAAGATTGCTAAAACGACGGTACATCTTAAAGGTGTGCGCTGCATACGACTATAGAAAAATATAACATGTATGAAGCTGTTGATTTATCAATCTATAAGTTCACGTGTCTATAAGTTCACGTGAAAGTTGAACGAGCATAAATAGAAGCTAAAATATTAATTTAATGTAGCCGACAACGCTATATAAACCTCACATTAGCTCGTTATCCCTATAGTAACAGCTCAATAAGTCTTAAAGGTTAACCAGCGCCTAAGTGATCCGAAATGACTAACGATACAACAATGCAAATTAATTCAGTGTTAAACATTGAATGTACCCGCAGTGATGTCCACTGCCAGAGCAAGAAAAGAGCGCTGGAGATTATCAGCGAACTAGCGGCAAAACAACTTAACCTGGCGCCACAAGTAGTTTTTGACGCCGTATTGACGCGTGAGCGTATGGGTAGCACCGGTATCGGCAACGGCATTGCCATACCGCATGGTAAGCTAGAAGAAGATAAGCTACGTGCGGTTGGGGCTTTTATCCGACTTGAACAACCAATTGCGTTTGATGCCATCGATAATCAGCCCGTAGATCTGCTGTTTGCACTGCTAGTACCGGCAGAACAGTGCAAAGTCCATTTGCACACCCTTTCATTTGTAGCCAAACGCTTGGCGGATAAAACCGTTTGCCGCCGTTTGCGTGGTGCGCAAAGCAATAAGGAGCTTTATCAGATAATGACGGAAGCGAAGAACAGCGATTGACCTGCTGCAGTGCTATCTTGAAAGTAGGATAGTTTATAGAGAAGACCATGGGGCTGCATCAGCAGAGGATGAATAAGCACAAGGCAGAGGAGGGATATATCGTCATGGTGCTGATAATAGTTAGCGGTCGATCAGGTTCAGGTAAATCCGTTGCTCTGCACGCGCTAGAGGATATGGGCTTTTACTGCGTTGATAACCCACCGGTAGTATTGCTGCCACAATTAGCCAACACCCTAGCAGCAAACAATATCTCCGCGGCGGTGAACATTGATGTGCGTAATATGCCAAAATCACCGGAAATTTTTGAAAATGCTATGGATAGCTTGCCGCAAGCCTTTGTACCGCAGTTGGTGTTTCTGGAGACCGATCGTAATACCCTTATCCGCCGCTATAGCGACACTCGCCGACTGCATCCGCTCTCCGCCCCCAACCTGTCTCTAGAAAGCGCCATAGATAAGGAAAATTCGTTGCTTGAGCCACTACGCTCACGTGCTGATTTGGTGATCGACACTTCAGAGATGTCGGTGCATGAATTAGCTGAAATGCTACGTACCCGCCTTCTGGGAAGGTGTGACCGGGAACTGACTATAGTGTTTGAATCCTTTGGTTACAAGCACGGCATCCCCATCGACGCTGACTATGTATTTGACGTGCGTTTTCTCCCCAATCCACACTGGTATCCAAAACTTAGACCAATGACCGGCCTATCTCGCCCCGTGGCGGCTTTTTTAGATCGCCATACTGAAGTCCATCATTTTATATATCAGACCCGCAGCTATCTAGAATTATGGCTGCCAATGCTTGAAAATAATAACCGCAGTTACCTTACGGTAGCAATAGGCTGCACTGGCGGCAAACACCGTTCGGTATATATTGCTGAACAGTTAGCGGACTATTTTCGTTCTTGCGGCAAGAATGTCCAATCCCGCCACCGTACTCTTGAAAAGAGAAAATCATGATTGTCAAAAAAGTATAGAGATTTCAAAAATCGTTTGAATATACTTCATCGACCGGTGATTAAGCTATTTGAACTGATAAAAATATCATGCTGAGGTGATTTACATACTAATTAGTGGCACTAATATAGAAAAAGCAAAGTTATTAGTTTGCTGATGTTATTTTTTAGCAAAGAGTGGATAATTGTGGTTAAGGCCTCTTGAGCTAACAAGAGCACAACAGTTATAGCATTGATTGAGTTACTTAACGCTATTTTCAATAAAAAACTAATGCCTTTACTTTAAGTTTCATGTGTTAAACATTGCATCACCTCAACTCTTTTTTTAAAAAAAACCATTTTAAATCTAAAAATTCTTATGCATTTTCTTTTTAATTTAAAAATTAATTTTTTATTCTAATTACAATCTAAGGCAATATGTTTTTAACAGAAAAGCCTTTCTGCTTATATCTTCTATGGTTTAGATATAATTTATAGCACCTTTCATTTTCATTACCATGATCATCTGTCGATATAAAGAAATTATTTGTAATGTATTTTTTATAAAAATTTTTCTATGTATTATCCTTACTCTATTTTCTATCTGTGAAATCGTTGGCTGATAATACAGTCCTCAGCAAGATTAAAATTCACATCATTAATAATGATAGTAAACGCCTTACCACCTAGTCTCCCACTAATACCTTGATGATATTTTTACCGCAAAGGCCTCGTCTACCCCCCCAATTAAGAGATACGCTACCAATGAAACTTACCATGCTGACTTTCAAGTTAGAGACTAATTCATTTCTTACGACAGAGTCGCATACGATCACTAAATTTAACATGCTTCCGATAGTCCAACTTTATGAACGATTTCGGCAAATACAATCATTTCATTGGAAGTTAACCGGCTTAATTTCAACACAATGTATCGCCACGGACTCTACAGCGCCTGCGCTGTTTATGCGTCACTAGAAAAAATAGAGAGTGCTACAGCAGAATCACCGGTAGTCACTAGATGTTTTTTTACAGATAAAGTTTTTTTGTCTCTCTTATCGCTTTGTACAATTGAAGCTTCATAACGCCACACCTACTTCCACCATATAATCCAATAATCAGCGGTGAATAACACCTCAGTATTACCCAGCGTGTAAGCTTACTGCCTTTTCGGTGAAGAGAATATATTTCAGCGCCTACGCGCTGTCAATAAACTCTTCGATTTAAGGGTTCACGGTACATAAATCCAGTTTTACCCTAATGGCTGATGAATTACCCATCTATATATATTTTCTGCTGCTTAACTGTCATGAAGATCACTCCATTAAAGAAGTGTTATAGAATGTTACGCATTTACTTCACGTTTTATCACGATGCTGCTTACCTTTTTACGCCAACAGGATATCAATAATATTAGCTCTCAGTTAACCTATTAGTATAACCGACAAAAAAAGTCGTTGTACCTTTACCAAATTGGCATCAAAATGGAGAAGTTAATAATGGTACAACGAGAAACGCACTTTTAGTCACAAAATCACGGCGGGGGAGCCAGAGAGCAGGTCTATAGGGTAATTCCACCGGCGATTTACGGGAATGTAAAGGGGTTTATAAAGATACTTCATTTATCAAATTATGAGAAAACTATTACATTTCTTCAATACCGTCCCTCATAAAAATAAGATTACTCTCGTAGGTAAAAGCATTACACTTTATCTCTTTTATACCAGCCCTGCTAGGCAGGGCAGACGTTATTACTCTCAACTCTGTTTTTCGAAAATTTACTCTGCGCAAATTAAGGTATCAGCAATACAGTCAATAACACTGTTACACATATTGTAAGATTTTTAAAATAATCTAGATAAGCAAGTTTATTCCTAGAGCATCAGAAGATATCAGGATATTGCCAATACAAATATCCTACCTCATCTTCATATACTATATAATGTAGAGTGCGCAGCACCTTTCTTTAGGATATATTTACCACCTCCAGCTGCTCTTCCGCCAGGCGTAAAACTTCTTCGCGCGGTACGCATAGCTACAATGTGGAGTAGCGGCGTATTTCATCCTCATCTATACCATACACTAACGAGCTAGTCTATAATTTCATAAGCTGCTTCGCTGAAGCCTATGTAGTCTGTTACCGATATCCAGTTCTTTTTTTAGATTTCTAAAAAAAGAACTCTACCAGACTGTTATACGAACGTTACTACGCTAATTTATGCTTTGTTTAATCCGGTAAAGCTACATAAACTATCAGAACCGTTTGCCCTATAATAGGGCAACTACTCTAATTGCTGCGGAATACCACTTTGCTTAATTTACCAGGCACTTCTGATACCCATTTCCAGTGTTTTAGATCTAAGTACACGTCACAGTACCGTACTATAGCTATTTTGACTCCGTTATAGCTAACTAACATTCAAGATAATGCAGAATCGCAATATATTCCTAATCACTATGCTTATACTTATACGTCGGTTGCTACACTTGAAAAGCCCTAGCTTTTCATGATGCTCTGGAGCCAGAGCGTTCCATTTTAAAACCTTTCTGGGCTGTTATGATGGTAATACTTCTCACGCTAGATGCACCATAATTGATACCGTGCAATTCGTGAACCTACCGGAAAATACTATTCACTTATCTTCATAGCTTGTCAGAACGACTTTTACAGTATTTATAACTGCTGTGATAAACCCTGAATATGTGGCAGAGTATGTTCACAGAATAATACCCTCTGAGTTCTCCATATTAATGATAATTATTCAGGAAGTCTGACATCAAAAGCAATATATTCTTTTTAATGTTTTATTTTATATTTCAATATGTTGCACTTTCTTCATTAGCTCACGCCTTTCAATTTGTTCCGGGCTTATGGAATAAGCTTCTAGAATCTCCATGCGCCCATCACACAGATATTTTACCTATTTTGTCACCATAGAAAAACCGAGGCCTATGACTTTCACCTCTTGCGCAATGCTGTAATTTTGCTTGAAAACTAGTTACGCGGATTTGCTTTTAAATTCAGAACTAAAATTTCTTTTTTATTAATATACCCGTATTACTTCTAAAGTAATATCCTCACTTCAATTCAAGTGTTAAAATTTAATATATAACTACATAAGATAAGTTCATATAAAATATAAATATTTAATATTATATCACTATCACACTATTAATTAAAACTTTTTTTATAACTGATAATGATATTAATATATACCAATACTCTAGACTGATTCGTTAATAAATTTTAAGGAACTGTTAGATGCTTAAAAGTTTTAAAAAGTATTACCTATTGCTTTTACTATTGATTTTTATTTAGAAAAAGAAATGATAATCCAGATCTATTAAAATTAGCTTTATCCTTTTTCGTTATCTATATTAATTCTTTTTAATTAGTGGAAAGTAAAATTAACTAATTATGTAATAAATTTACAGAACTGATTTTAGTTTTGAGATATTTCTTTCAAAACCTCTTTATATTGATAAGCAGCGTAGTTATGACTAGCGATTTAAACAGATGAGTTATAGGCTATATGATTCCTATATTTTAGAGTTTATCCACTGCTCTTAGCAATTTCTCTGCTAAAAATAGTTTTGAATGTCTTACCACTACTCATTGTTCTCTTCATCTTAAGAAGAGTTTAGCGTAAAAGATAACTTCCTGAAATACCGCTCAATTTTTATCTAGTTTATAGCGCTTAAAATTTCTTAATGCTTTCATAATATTTTCTTTATTTATTAACAACCTAAAATAGGTATCAGCAAATAATAATTAAAAATAGCGAAAAGCAAATTCGGCATTGTACTATAATTATTTTCCTTCACGCTAACAATGATACTGCTATCACTAAAGGAATAGCGATCGATCATAGCCTACACATCGCCTATCAAGTAGATCTTTTATCAAAAAGACTTTCGTAAAGAAAATCCGGCGATAATAGCCACTAACCAAACCCCCCAAAAAAAACGGGATCACCTGTTATGTTACTATTTTTTGTTAAAAGTTAAAATAGCGGTTCTGCTGCCCCATGAGACGGTGACATTACCGCAAAGTGTTACTCCAATACCAATCAGCAGCAACACTCGCCGAGATATACAATTTTCCATTCTTCTGAAACAATCAATTACCACTTTCATCCTTGCCATTATTTAGAAGAACTAAATCACTATTTTTATTTTATTTCAAGTCCTTACACAGCCCTTTAATCAGATTCTACCAAAAGGTTAGCGACTTTTCCTTGGCACCAAGCTACCGGAGAGTAAGGATTATACGTCGTGGGCACGTCATTGATATGGACTATCCCATATCTAGATAATCTCCGGCACCTAAATACGTTTTTTCAGCTTGTCCAATGCTAGCACGGAATGGGCTTTACCATCATTAATAGTGATGTAAACAAGATTAAAGTTGCTAACTTTGTTGTCTATTGTGCCCGGTGATGGTCCGATAGTACTTCCCTGTGAGATGCAATAATTGCACAGTAGGCCAGTAATATTTACGCTGGTATTATCCGTTCAAGCGTACCTTGCTTCCAACCGGGTAACTGCTTTTGGTGTCAAACTGCATTTTCAAGTCTGCATTACTAGATGGTAATTATTGGTAATGTCCAATGAAAATCTACCGTACTATCCACACTGCTATTGACACAACCCTGCAGATACTGATAAATAGTGTTAAAGCGTACTACGTAGTCACTATCAGAACCAGCATTTTATCCGGCTATTATTTACCGGAAAAATTACATTTTACGCTGGAGGCGTGGTTAATCATCCGGTTGGTTAACCTGTATGTCGTTGCAATTTATTTCTAATGTAGCTTCATAGTGATTATTGAGCAGAGTGTAGATTAACGCTATCAATGTCTTGCCCTAATTTCGCTCATCCAGTTGCGTATTTGCGCAAAAAAAGCGGATTAGCTAGGTAAGGATTCTCCTTCCCGATAGACAGTATCAGAGTGAGCACTTTGTCCAATTTACTGGAAGTAATGTTAACCTCTTTTTAAGAGAAGTTTAACATTACATAAAATCACTTCTAAAGTGATAACATTTACTAATATATGTAGTGTCTTCTTATTTAACTAGACACTCGCCGTGTTAAGCATGAAGAGACACCTAGCGTACAAGTAAGTTAGCGTATTTTTTAGGCTTACCGATATGTTTATACTTCACTGTGCCATTCTTTTCCTACAAAACATTTTCTAAAAATGCACGATTATGTACTACTCACCGTTTCCATCGTAACCGTTAAGACATTGCCACTTTTGAGGCAAAAGATAAAATCTGGAAATAATAATCTTTCCTTTTCCGTTACTAGATATAACCTCAGTTTACCTTCCTTTACGGGATATGATAATCTTGCTTGGTGGTATTCATGTCATGACTACACCTCATATTTCATCATGGTCGTAATGGTCTCTACTCTATGTCCGAAGAACATGATACGCAGATAGCGCCTATACGTGTCCAGTACGCTTAAGGGAAGAAATAAACGCTCCTAGATATAGATACTCTTGCAGCACGTTTCCACCATTTTATAGCGTATATTCTCCTGTTAAAGGTGCTGATTCTTTCCAAGAGGAAATAGTTGCCGTCGTGCTACTACCGAGCGCGATACGGTTTAAATTCTGACGCTACCCAATCAATCTAGTTTATTACCACACAGCAAATTCTAACCCCCCTTTATTATACAGTCCTGATATGTCTTTCAGGATCTTTCCTATAAAAATCAGGTTTTTAACTTTTTTGTAATTACCATTCAGCTTATTACGCACCTTAAGTGGACAACCAACAATATATAATATGTAATATGAGCTTCCCGTCCCCATCAATACAATCAAAAAATATAGTAATACTCCGGCGTCGCCTGCTATCGCTTATAGATGAGCGCGCAAAAAAACGCAGCGATAATACCAGATCGCCTAGAGGATGGTTAGTTGGCAGACGCGACCGACTTACTGTTGTGAACTAGCGTGCAGAAAGTTGATATCCGTCAGAGTAATCACTACTAAGTTCGATACCACATGTCTTTGCACAATATCACATCCACCACACCAAGCCGCAATGTTCTGAGAAGGCAAGAAATAAACTCCTCCCTAATGCTGAGTGATCACTTAAACCGACCTAGTTATCAGTTTATCACGTTGAGAGCATGAAGCAATGCTGGATGATCCAGCGTTTCCTCTACCGCCTAAATTATCTATCGATGCTGATTGCAGGCTTGAGCAGCTATTTACTAAAAGATAGCCTTTACGGAATTTAGATAGAAACTTACATCTATGACAAATATGTGGACTGGTTTTGGTTTTTTTCAATCCCGTTATAAACTGCATCTTAACCGTTTACATCCTACGACTAGTTAACTGTGGTACGATGATAGTTATCGCCTAGATTATAGCCTAATGGGATAACGTGAAAACTAATCAGCCGTCAGCACCCATACTTTTGGCAGTAGCAATCATAGCTGTTTTGGAAAATAGGCTATTCTACTCAACCTCGTTCATAACGAAACACCTGACCATGCGATACAGAATAACTGAGTATTGTGACTCTCTATCAGCGCTACATACTACACTGATACTGCTATTTTATTATCTTCTCACATAATAACGTAAACGAAAATCTGCCCTTTAATTCAAAATACGCCACCGTTTTTTCTGAGGTTAAGCTTATTGCATATTAGTCAAAGGTCATTGAGTCACTCCAGATATCTGTAATAAAGTGGTCTATATTATAACTTACTGAGATATTTGGTTTTTAACTTATTTGTGGCGCTTACACTAGAATGGCAGTTACCCTAACTAGCGTCTTCTTCGCCTATTACAAGACGATGACAAGCAAAGTCAAGAACGTCTTGCATGGCTTTTATTAACTCACATAGCTAGTCCCATTAAACGTCTCCTAGCGGCGGATCGGCAAAGCAGTAAGAGTATGCGCAAAACACCCAAGCCACTACACACAACAAGGCTACCGTTTCTCTTCTAAATCAGGCATAGACCGCCCTAGTAAGGGTAAACGAGTTATCCGGGGGGGGGGGTTACAGTACAGAGAAGGTCGTTTCTGAGCGGTAGTAATATACCCTATTTCCGCCGCTAAAACTCACTGCCGCCAAGAAGTTGCTGTATACGGGGATTCCGGGTCTTAGCGGTCTCCTTCATATCACACGGCGAGAGGTATAAAATTTAAAGCGGTACATGCGGAAGAAGTGATATTGCTATAGCTGTTAAGCTTCAATAGCAGTATAGAGCAGGTGATAGACTCTTAAGAAAGGTTAAGCTCAGCGCCATCAAGGCTATACCGTTAATCAAGCGGAGAACGTTATAGTTATGGACATTGTTAAAATAACGTAGTGGGGCTTATAGAAGGCGCGTAGCAGTCAGATGTTTTCCGCTTTTCAGCCGATTTCCATATAGGCGAAGCTGTAAAGAATAGAGTTTAAGAAGTTGAATACCATCATTTCAAACTCCAATAGGTCTAAAACTATTTTACCGCAGAGTTCATTTATATAGCCTTTTCCTAATACGTTGAGATGACACCAACAAAAGAATAAACATCAGGTGAGAGGCATCACCGAAAGGACGACGCTTGTTTGCTCATCTGGGATAAAAAGTAATTGTCACGCTCCTCCATATTAAAAAACAAGACAGTCTGGCGCACAAAACCCTCTGTTAGCCTCTTTCGGGATGTCATATATCTAACAAATATCGATGCCCCGCGAGAAAGGGTGCTCAGTCAGTTATTGATAACGAAAGTGGAAGTTATCGGTAGTCTATACCTATGTCAGAATGAAGTGGCGCAAAAACCGGCCGTATATCATTGAGGATACTCTTTGCTAGCCATAGGCCCTCCGCGGAAAATCCCAACTGCCAAGGGTGACCTATCACCGAATAATATGAGAGCAATATTTTATTTTCGAGTCATATGTTACAGCTAGTATATATAGAGCATTTATAGTACATCCAGGCTATCATCATAGTTAACGCAAAAAAAATAGAACTACTGCTTTATTATGGTGGTATACCTGACGTGCAGCCGAATAAGTTCGTTTTTACATATGGAGCTGCAGGATCTCAATACATAACAGCTTATAGGCATGGGTATAATGACCTACCAAAGAGAGAACTTGGTAACAAAATTGTACCGCGCGTTTAATAAGCTCACTACCCAGGAATCTTTAGAACTACACTACCTAAATCTAAATACCTCACAAAAAAAGACTATACAGTAGATATTATAATAGCGCCTTCCTCATCGCTTTATTATATTCATTTTAGTACTCAGCGTCAAAGGTAACATAATCGTCCTGGACGAGAACATACATCAAACTCAATAATAGGCGGCGAGAACCAAAAGAGTTCTCTTTCCTCTATCTCGGTATGGTATTCAGGATACGGATAACACTAAGTTGCAAGATAGTGTCTCCACTATACACCAGATTAAATTTTGCGCCAGCTGCCTTATCTAGAAGAAATACGGTTTTATAAGATAGCCTTCTTCTAACACCGGGCCTATGTATTCTTCGCCTATAGGCATTGAAAACGAAGGTCTATGCTGTCGAGCTATATTAAGAATGGTGCGTAACTCTCCAAGTCCTAATACTGGCGATATTATACCCTATGGTTTTATGAGTTAAACTCCTTCTTATTTATTAGCCTTGTGGTCGAAGTGATTTGTGTAGCACTAATCAAATCCAGTACATCCATAACCAGATAGGTTGACACATAAAATTTACCTTAATATCCCACCGGTTTGGTGCATTTTGCTTTAAAATTAAGAAAATTCCGCAGCACAGCCTCGACGTTATCAATATTTCCGTTTAAATTTTCTTTAAATGTTATAAATGGGCTTATCGCTTAATCCCGTTTTTTTATTTTAGCTACTTACTTACGCTGGCTTAGTGTAACTTGGCCACGCCGTTAGCTGGAAAACTTACCTGACGTCAGGCATTTGATATCACCCCTCTCAGCCGACAAGGACTTACGATAATTTACTAGCATCATCAATTTACTATTGACCTTCAGCAATACACTGTGCTCGTAGCTATAGTTATAAGTGCTTACACCTACTCAATAAACATCTATCAACTACTGTCCACTAGAAAATAACCAGGTATTTTTCTGGTAAGAAAATTCAACTCTTTTTCCCTGACGCAGCGCATTCGACAGACTCAGTAGTTTTACCCTTCTACCACACGCCCATTGGGATTAACGCTTAGCCTTTAAAGATTTAAAGCTTAGAATTAACTTGCTTTAGCCGGGAAAAATACTAATGATATTCGCATATAGCATCTTTTTTTGTTCTTGCCGATACCGATATCGGAGCAAGCAAACAACAGTTTGCTATATATTAGATGGCGTAACCTATGCATCAATCCTCTACTGTAATGACATTTTCTATCAGTGACAAACTCAAACCTAACAAATAACACTGGTGCCCATCAAACACCATAGTCAAAATAATTCCCGAGTTAAAGAGCTGTCCATATAGTAGGATGCGCCACTTTCATATTCAGGAACTTGCTGTTTGCTATCCAGCAAATATTTACTGACATTTATGCCAAAATGCCGCTGCTAGTACAGCGGATACTCCTTAAATACTAAACCGGTAACTCGCAAACCTTGACCTTTCGGTTGAGTATAACCTACTTAACCATGAGATTAACATTTTGTAGGTTGATAGGGCTGCTATCATATCAAGCTATTCATGGTATTTACCCTGCCAGTCCGCCTGAAATGTACGGTAAACTTGCAACACCATTAAGACCACATTATCGCGGGGGAGGATGATAATGCGCAGGCAAAACTGAGCGTATAATCACGCCATATTCTCGGAAAGCGCTTCTGTGTTTCGGTTTTTTTTTGGGAGGCAGTATAACCATAGACGCTCTTGGGGACATTCAGCGTTAGAATATAGACTCACTTAATTACCGCGAAGCTCTTTATACCTACTCATTGCCAACAGTAGCCCTTTCGGCCTTTGATTGTTTTCGACGATAAAGATCACCAGTGCAATGCAGGCCATCTCAACCTGCTGTAACAGAACCACTTTCTATACCAGCATCATGCGTGTATAGGTGATCTTTTTTTTGATAATCGTTGAAGCTCTGTAATTTAAACTTACGCTCGAGCAAAACGATACTTTAATGGCAGTGGTACACAGACCGACTCATTAGCCTCTTAGCTAAACATTATTGAGTATGTTTCTGTCAAGAATTTATAGTTCCATTATTTGACTAACTTGCACGCTTGCTAGCAAATAATTAATATGGTATTTGAAGGTCTTTTTTGCTAAACGCTTATGGATAATTTAGATGAATTTGCAGTCCTCTGCTTTAATGAGAAACGAAGTCCCTGTAAAATATAGCAACCAATCCGAGTAAACCGATTAACTCCCTATAACAAACGAAATTATAATACCTTACTCATATAATAATTCGGTTAAATACTACCGGATCCACATTGAGTGCATTAGCGATAATGTGTGTATTTTTTTTGGGGGTGATGTAGAGCATTTTAATGTGCTGTATGTAGTCCACAGAGCTACAGGAGAGATTTTGTATAGTGATCTTCTTTTGAAGAAAAAGTTACGCTATCAATTTAGTGTCGCTCACAATTATTTAATTTATTTCTTCTATCATTAAATTACCTTTAAAAAAAATAATCATGAGGCTTACAATATAAAAATAATATCTCAAACTTAAGACAAATAAAGAAAATAATGAATTTTCATGATCGCAACATATATAAGATATATATTTTATTAAAAAATAATATTTAAATAAAAAGAAATAAAAAAAAGAAAACAAGTAATTTTGCTTTTATATGAACTGAAAAAATATTTCATCGTATACGTTAAATAACTTATAAACAACAGAAATGCTAGAGCTGCTACAACTGAATGTAATTTATCTTACTCAAAATTACAAAAGCAAAAGTATAAAAATATATTTTAGTGATAAATAAAATTACATATAAGTAATGCACCAGCCTATATTGAGGTTTTTTGTTTAGTTCAAATGCACTTAAGAAGCAACCTCAACTAGAAAATTCAGTTCATTAACGATAATGATTTAATCAATAATTCTTTAGAATCTACTTAGAAAATAATTTATTCTTCCTATATGAAATATTTATAGATATTAAAAGCCTGTTTTCTAAAATAAAAACAAAGAGTATCTTGGTGTTATCAGGACCTCAAGATGACTTAAATAACCTGTTACTCTAAAACTTCCAAAAACGTCTAATAACTCTCTACAAAAAATTTTAAAAAAGTATCTGAAGAGTCTTATAGTAGGGAAGATATGGCAACATTAAAATGTAAAAAAGTGAAGTAGCCTAAATAAAGATTAAACTATTATCTATATTCTTTTCCATTCTCTATTACGATTATCCATCATAGGAATGAATTATATAATACTACAGTAACAACAGAGTCACTAAACTAAAAGGAATAGTAGCACTGAGGTGGCACGTGATGATTAAATAGTGTCTTTTAAGGGCACGGGCAAGCTCGCTATGTCAAAGACCGGCGGTGATGCTGGCCTTTAACTAGCTCTTAAGACTTTAGTTCCTCGCTCAATTCATCGCGCAAGGTTAACAGCATTGCTTTTACCACACGGGGATTGCCAGCTACGACATTGCCGGAGAGCAGGTGATTGTAACCACCGGTGAAATCAGTAACTAAACCACCTGCTTCACGCACCAGCAGTTCGCCTCCGGCGAAATCCCAGAGCTTCAAACCGATCTCAAAAAATCCATCTATACGACTAGCAGCTACATAGCCTAAATCTAGCGCAGCTGAACCGGTATAACGAAAATCCGCGCATTGAGTGAATAGTTTATTTACCATAGCAATATAGCTGTTGATATGTTGTTTCTGTTTAAAAGGAAAACCAGTAGCCAGAATAGTCCCATTTAAATCCCGTGCGGTACCGCCACGCAGACGGTAACTATTCAACTGGGCACCTTGACCGCGGGATGCAGTAAACAGCTCATTACGCATAGGATCATAAATCACGGCAACTTCCGTGCGGCCTTTGATGCGTGCAGCGATGGTAACGCCAAAATGAGGAAAACGCTTGATAAAATTGTTGGTACCGTTTAGTGGGTCGATAATCCATTGTATGTCATTATCTTCGCTAACCAGCACGCCCCTCTCTTCCCCGATAATAGCATGCTGTGGATAAGACTTATGGATAACTTCAACAATTAAACGTTCCGCTTCGCGATCAACGTTCGTGACAAAGTCATTGACGCCTTTCTGGCTAGCTTTGACGGCATCAGGGGTTTCATAATATTTGACGATTAAATTACCCGCCATTCGCGCAGCGCGAATGGCAATATTGAGCATTGGATGCATGGATATCTTCCACTATAAGATCAAAGAACTAAAATAACACAGAATATAATAATAGCAGAACATCAGAAAAAACTTACAGTTATGCTACAATTACTCATGTGTTATTTAACTTGTAAAACTATACTGCACAATATCCCCATTATTCTGATTGAGACATCTCATACTGGCAATATTGGCTTTATCGCTCAAGCAATAAAGCATGGGGTTAAGCAATTTATATTTTGACATATGCCTGATAATAGCCTATCCACTTTATCTAGTGGTGCTTCTGTTCGGCCGAGATTGCTTCGGCCTGACCGATAAAAATGCTATTTCCATGTTCAGATCCCGGTAAATATCAGGTACAGTTCGCTCAATTTAGTAAAATAAGTACAAATTATAGGCTATAAGCCAATATTGCCTAATTTGATAGCCGACGTAACTAGTGAAATATTTAAGAATTTCATTAACATATAGAGCAAGTGCTAAGCAGTACTTGGTTTCATTCGCCGTGCGCATATGGAAAGCCAGGAATTGAATATTTTACACGGCATGCGCTACCATTGAGCACCCGTAAAAGCGGGAAATAGAAGCAGCGGATATACCGGCCAGAAGAGGCGCTTCGCCTAGGCAAGAAGATTGCGTAATATCCTCTTCCGAGAAGGATTTGCACAATCAAATTCAAGATTCCTTGCCGATAGCAAGGAAGTAACTAATTGAAAAATTAATCAGTTAACTATATTTATTATTTTAGTTAAAACTAGTAGACTTTTATTACTTTATTTTCACCAGTATTCTGAATCATGAGACTAACTTTTAAAGGCCGCCATGCAGTTAGTGCCATGCTTAATATAACATCCCTCTACCCTAGTAAGGGGATTGTACCGCTCGCCGGAATTTCTGAGCGCTAGGGCATTTCCTTTTCCTAATTTAGAATAGCTGCCATCCCAGCTACTCAAGTATGAGCTGGTGAGTAACGTCTAGAGACTTAACGGCGGCTATTTACTATAGTGAACTCTGATCAGATTACTCTCGACGTAATTATCACTGTCGTGTATTAATCAGTAGACGTTACTCACTAACTAAGGTTAAAAGGTTGCTAAGACAGCGCACTGCTTAACCAACACGCTTTAGCGCGTTCTCAGCGTGCACATTATAACGAATTTCCTAATAATCTTACCCTAGCGTAACTTGCCAGCAATTGAAGAGATCTTTGGGGTTATCGATCGACAGAAAAAAACAATACTCGTCGTCCAATTAGCAACGGCTTACCGCAGGGGGGAATTAACGTTAACTTGTGCGCTTGAGTAGAATAAGGATATCCGCTGTTATTGATAGCTGGAGTTAATGCTTCATGAAATTACCGATTTATCTTGATTATTCTGCCACCACCCCTGTCGATCCACGGGTGGCGGAGAAGGTGATGCAGTATCTTACGCTGGACGGTATTTTCGGTAATCCGGCTTCCCGCTCTCACCGTTATGGCTGGGAGGCAGAAGAAGCTGTTGATATAGCCCGTAATCATATAGCCGCCCTGGTAGGTGCCGATTCCCGCGAAATTATTTTCACTTCCGGTGCCACTGAGTCCAATAATCTAGCCCTCAAAGGGGTGGCTCATGCTAACCGTAATAAAGGCTGCCACATCATTACTGCTGTAACTGAGCATAAGGCAGTATTAGACACCTGCCTGCAATTAGAGCAGGAAGGTTTTAATATCACAAGACTAGTGCCGGCGATGAACGGTATTGTCATACCGCAACAATTGAGCAATGCACTGCGCGATGACACCATTCTAGTGTCACTAATGCATGTTAACAATGAAACGGGCGTAATTCAAGACATTGCATCATTCGGTGATTTATGTCACTCTCGTAGAGTGCTTTTCCATGTAGACGCCACTCAAAGCGTAGGGAAATTACCCATTGATCTTAACAGGTTACCGGTAGATTTGATGTCATTCAGCGGTCATAAAGTGTACGGGCCAAAGGGAATTGGTGGCCTTTTTGTGCGCCGAACGCCGCAGGTACAGATCGAAGCCCAAATACATGGCGGTGGCCACGAGCAAGGTATACGTTCTGGAACTCTACCTGTACATCAAATTGTCGGAATGGGGGAGGCATATCATCTCGCAGCGCAGCAGCAAGCGAGCGAAATGGCGCGGCTGCGGGTTCTACGTGATCGATTATGGCAAGGACTGCAACAGGCTGGTGGAGTGGCAGTAAATGGCTATTTAGATCAGAGTGTAGCAACAGTGTTGAACGTCAACTGTCAAGATGTTGACGGCGAATCGCTGATTATAGCCCTGAAAGATCTAGCGATCTCAACGGGATCAGCCTGCACCTCCACTAGCCTTGAGCCATCCTATGTGCTGCGTGCTATGGGGCTGGATGAAGAACTTGCCCACAGTTCCATTCGCTTCTCTTTAGGGCGCTTTACCACATCTAAAGAAATAGAGTTCACCATCAAACAGACCCGAATGGCCATTACACATCTGCGTAAAGTTAGCCATAAATGCGCGCGCCCAGCACGTTAAACTGGATTTAACACTAACTCATAATTGAGTGCCTCTCCAACTTTTGGAGAGGCCTAACCTTTTGTGCATTGCCAAGGCATCACAACCTCGCTCAGATCTAGTTTACATCGTAGCTCTGCTACTTTCCAGTAAGGCCTCTAGCGTTAGTTTACTCAAATAGCGTTATCGCTTTCCAACTACACCAGTGGCCTTGGCGCGTGATAATAAAACCCTGAAAGGTAAATTTATTATTTTTTCTGTCATCGTAAAAAGCGATAACCTCTTTGATAATTAATATACAGGGCTGCATATTCATTGGCTACAGTTTCAGATCGTCAACCGATATTGTTGACGCTAGATAGCAATTCTTTTGGCAATCCGCAAAAACTGGTGCTGAATGTCTACTATGAAAAAATCAGCTCAATATCAATGAGTAAAGCCTGAAATGCTGGTGGAACTCCACTGTTAGCTTTTCTGTCATCCAATTTCACTAATATAAGCAACGTACCAGATTCCGCGCATAGCGCGGACACTAGCCTGCCAGGCGCCGCTGCAGTGTTCTTATCCAAAATTTTATGGAAATTATCGTTAAGGCTAGCTGTATATCGACTGTACCACCGATCTGGTAGCGTAATCGGGCTTTATATGTTAAGAACACTGGCTAATATACTACTAGCTTTAGCGAAAGACTGATGCCTATACCGTCGCAAACGCGACTATACCAAAGATGCCCGTAAGAGGCCCAGTCCACGCGCCAAAAGGTTACCAATCAACCGTTTAACATACCGCCCGCTTTTAAGGTAGCATTTAGAATTGCATAGAACGACATCCTAACAAAATAAGGCGCTGAAGGAGGCAATCTGTAGCTTGGCGCTAACGATAAGTTAATAACCGGCACCGCAGGAAAAGACGCACTGCCGGTTACGTTGCAGCATAAGAAAAAAACAGAACAGCGGTTTTGGTATCTCTTTTACCTCTCTAACCGCACTGAAAACGCAGTAGCGAGTCTTTCGCTTTTCATCACCTACCAGTAAATATTTCCCTAGCGGAAGAGAGTAAGGCAAGTATCAGTTATTATTTTCTTCACTTAACTACATTTTAGTTCATTCTATAAATGACAGCAGCGTCCACTAGCTATAGTTGCTGAAAACGCTTTTATTTCCTGAATTATTTTTTTTTAAATGCCAAGAGGCCAAACTATCGCTTTGCGGTGGCGTAAAGCATTGAGTATAATTGCGCACGCCGTACCGGCGTGCTTCTGGACGCTTTTTGCTAAAAAAAATCACCAAGGTGCACAGACAGAGACACTTGGACCACTGAGCATTATTTTCTGAAAGAAATAGGCATATCCACTAGCCACGATAATACTGAAGTTTTGCAGTTAACAATAACCAACCACTTCAGATCAATATTTACCTGTTGTAGTTGTTTCTTTAGTACTTGTAAGGGCTTCAACTGCCAATTTCTACCAATTGGTTACAGTGGTAAGTTTACACTACTGCAATGCAAATATAACCACGCAACTGACTAACTGAAACGAAGCTCCAGGCCTGTGCCGCTAAAAGTCTACTCGTCATCAGCAATGATACCCTACTGATGCCATTAGTTTTAAGCATCTACCAAGTGCGAGAGGAGATAGAAAATAACATACCTCATTGTATACACTACGCAATGATGTATATACCTCTAATGCCAAGCATACTAATATCTCAGCTAAACTACACTGAGGAGGGGCATCATTGAAGCAGGAGCGAGGAACTATCAGGCAGAGAGAGCCTCAATATCAAAAAAATACCTTACAAGGTAGGTAAGACACGCGAAATTCCACAAGATTTTAGGTAGCTCTTTTGCTAACCTACCAGTAGCATAGGTATACTTAAGAATACGCACCTAAGGATTAGTGAGATGTTTTTTCAGGTATGTTTTGGCAACAAGTAAAGAATATATCATCATGGGCTCCACATCCAAGAGAGCCCCGTCACGCATTGTTTGACAATATCGGCTTTTTTCCGCTGGCTTTAAAGCCAGGGACAGCACAGGACTATCCCGCTATCTGCGTGGCAGCACTTTTTAATGAAAAGTTATTGTTAAAGCTAGCGTAGCGCTTCACGTGCCTCTATAATCTGCTATACTTACAGCAGCGGACAGCACAAAATTATCGTAACCATAACAAAAAATACCTAGAGGTCCTTAATGACCATTGAACGCACCTTTTCAATTATTAAGCCGAACGCCGTGGCTAAAAACGTCATTGGCGCTATTATCCAGCGTTTTGAAAGCACCGGGCTATCCGTAGTTGCCGTTAAAATACTCCAATTGACTCGTGAGCAGGCAGAAGAATTCTATAATGAGCATAAGGATAAAGCATTCTTTGATAGTTTGGTGGCTTTTATGACCTCCGGCCCAATTCTGGTGCAAGTACTGGAAGGTGAAGACGCCGTTCGCCGTAATCGTGAAGTTATGGGCGCTACAAACCCAACTAATGCTTTAGTTGGCACCCTACGCGCCGATTATGGTGACAGCTTTACCGAGAACGCAGTACACGGCTCAGATTCCACTGAATCTGCCGCACGCGAAATTGCTTATTTCTTTACTGATAGCGAAGTTTGCTCCCGTACCCGTATTTGTTAATCCTTGCCGCACAGCAGAGAAAAAAACCTGCTTTACCTTTTAAGCCAGACAGCTCTACACTAAAATTAGTATTCAAATACGCCACGGGTGAGGTTGTAGCCCACACTCTACCGGGGATTTCTTTATGTATTTTTTACCATAACCTATATTAACGAGGCCTGTAATAACATGATATCTGTAATAACTTTTATTTGAACTTGCAAGCGTGTTGATAAGATCCCTCTTCTTACGGACCTGCAGTTCATAAAAAATTGAACCTGCTTAATATGAACACAACCTGCTGGCAGCACTATAGGTTTATTTTATCAATGGGAAAAGCCCCTTCCACGCCTGGCAGATGATGAAATGGATTTATCACACTATTGCTACGCTGATTTCAATCGAATAATGGACATTAATAAGCAGTTGCGCGCTAAACTGAAAGCACTGGCAGAAATCCGCATGCGGGAAATCACCAAGAACCAGAGCACTGCCAACGGCACTAATGAAGGTTTATTAAGGTGGACAAGATCAGCAAAGGTCTAAATATCTCTATATTCCAGAGAATGTTCATGCCACAGTGTGCGTCTCCTCTAAGAGGTTAGTGGCACGCTATAATGCAATTTCTGCTCTACCTCGCAGCAGGACTTTAATCGTAAAATCCGAATGTCAGAAATTATTGGCTATATCTGCGCGGAGCAAAGATCATCGGGGGGTTTACCAAGGTTACCAAGCCAGTTTCGACCATCAATGTAATAAATGTAATAAAATAAATAGATATGTGGACAAACTGCTGCTCAATATCACTAATGTGCTAGAGGAAATGGAGATTATGTTGGACGATTTCGGCTACGAGCTGTTCAAAAAAAGGTGCGCGCTATCCACTTCTAGTATCTTTATACTTCTGGAGAAACTGGTGAAATGATAGACCTTGCCGCTGGCAATTTCTCTCCATTTGCCCTGAATAATATGATTCACGATAAAATTATGCCGATTAACCAAAATATAATATCTAAACTTTCCTGTCAGCAGTGCGCCATTATATGGATAAGTCCGATGAAAATCAGGATCGCGCAACCATGGGGTAGGTAATCTAGATAACATCAACTACGAGACAAAGCACACAGATCAACTGGCAGCATGTTTGAAATATATACCGTGTAAGATCAACCTTATTCTCTGAAAGCTGTTTCCTAGCGCTATCTACAAATACAGTTCTAACGAGTAAGTAAATCGATTAAGGTAAAACGGTCTAATAGCAAGTATTGACACTGTTCTTTGACCAACGTTACCGGAAATAGCGTAACTAAACACAGAAAGCAGCATAAAAATTTTCGGATGGATGAATAAAGTTGTAATCATCATTGTGCTCTGGTAGCGGTTTTCCGCAGCCGCAGACCGGCAGCTACACACTTCCAAACAGAAATGGGCTATCTGGCGTAAAATAATCTAAATGCCACTTAGCACAATCTGTCAATGACAGTGAAAGCTGTAGCCAATAATTAGCGAACACAGTTAAGTATCACAACATTGTATGAACAGCGAATACTTAAATCGCAACCACAGAGAATCGTTATTGCCTGGACCTGAAATTAACACCGCTAAAATATAGTATTATTCTGAATAATTCAGATAGGTTTTTATGTGATTTAGAGGGGCATATACTGGTACATAAACAATTTTCTGCAACTAGGCAATCAGCGAATTACGGCGAGGTAGCCGATAATCTGGAAAGCGGCAGTTACTGTTTTTTTTAAATCAATAGGACGATATACAGACGCATATCTCAATTATAGGCGCTAAAGTATGATCCCGAAAAGGGGTAGCACTGGTGTCTGAAGCTAACTAGTAATTAACAGCAGGCGTTAATATAGCGCAGCGGCTATTAGATGTTAATCAATATCTGCTTCTGGTCAGCACTGAAAGTGTATGCTTACAGATTCACTTCGCTGCGTTAGACAGCCAAATGACGTGTAACGTTTATGTATGCCATACGGCTTTCGCGAAGTTTTCCACAATCCGAACAGTAGAAGTAAATTCCTAGCTAATGAATACTGAAGTCCTGCAAGATAAAGTACTAACTACGATGGGTGGACGCCTGCGTCAAGCCCGCGAAAATATGGGATTAAGCCAGCAGGCAGTGGCCAAGCAGTTATGTCTGAAAGTATCCACCGTACAAGATATTGAAAACGACCACGTTAATCCTAACCTCGCTTCGACATTCTTGCGCGGCTATATCCGCTCTTATGCACGCTTGGTGCAGATTTCTGAAGAAGAACTGACACCGATGATTGTCAAACAGGCGCCGATAAAGGCCTTGAAGGTAATGCCGATGCAGAGCGTCTTGCTGAGAAAGGCCCGCAAGAAACGTGATGGCTGGTTGATGGGAATCACCTGGGTTATCCTGTTTGTAGTGATTACTCTAACGGGTGAGTGGTGGTGGCAAAATCATCAGGCTATACAGCAAGATATCGCCAACATAGCCGATAAATCTTCCGCCCAGTTATTACGTGGAGATAATTTCGCATTAGTCCCACTTGGTGATAGTGCAGACGACATTTGTCAGCAGCTAGAAGCGGATCAAGCGGCCATCACAGATGCTGCTGATGTACCAGTTACAGCGCTGTCTTCATCACCCGCAACCACGGAGCTTACACCTAACATAACCAGCCTAACCACTAGCAACACATTGCCAGAGCTGGTGATGAATTTCACCGGTGACTGTTGGCTAGAGGTGTGCGATGCCAGCGGAAAAAAACTGTTTAGTGGTATTCAGCATAGTGGTGCCAAGTTAAATCTCACCGGCCAGACACCATATAAATTGAAAATTGGAGCCCCTGCCGCAGTGCAGCTTCAGTACCAGGGCAAGCCGGTGGATCTGAGCCCATTCATTCGGTCTAATCAGGTTACACGACTGACCATAGCTGCCCATTAAAAAGTTAAGCTAATTAGTAAGGTTGAAGAAATTTAATGCATAATTCCGCACATATAACCCGTCGAAAATCGAAACGTATTTACGTCGGCAAGGTGCCGATAGGTGACGGCGCCCCCATCACGGTGCAGTCAATGACAAACACCCGTACTACCGATGTTGCAGCGACGGTACAGCAGATACAAGCATTAGAGCGTATCGGTGTTGATATCGTACGCGTATCAGTGCCAACTATAGACGCTGCTGAAGCGTTTAAACTTATTAAACAGCAAGTCTCTGTTCCGCTGGTGGCGGATATCCATTTTGATTATCGTATTGCACTGAAAGTCGCTACATATGGCGTTGACTGTTTGCGTATCAACCCCGGCAATATCGGCAATAGAAGGCGTATTCGTTCTGTGGTAGATTGTGCGCGTGATAACAATATCCCAATTCGCATCGGCGTTAACGCTGGCTCCCTTGAGCGTGATTTGCAGGAAAAGTATGGCGAACCCACGCCGGAGGCTCTGTTGGAATCAGCAATGCGCCACGTGGATATCCTTGACCGGCTTAATTTCGATACGTTCAAGGTCAGTGTAAAAGCCTCCGACGTTTTTCTAGCTGTGCAATCCTACCGGCTTTTGGCTTCGCGCATCGATCAATCACTGCATCTTGGTATCACCGAGGCAGGCGGTGCCCGTAGCGGAGCGGTGAAATCGGCGATTGGTCTTGGCCTACTATTAAACGAAGGCATCGGTGATACGTTACGCATCTCGCTAGCAGCAGATCCAGTAGAAGAAGTGAAGGTTGGTTTCGATATTTTAAAGTCGCTGCGTATTCGCTCCCGCGGTATTAACTTCATTGCCTGCCCGACGTGTTCACGTCAAGATTTTGATGTTATTAACACTGTTAATACCCTAGAACAGCGGCTAGAGGATATTATTACGCCAATGGATGTCTCCATCATTGGTTGTGTAGTGAATGGTCCCGGCGAAGCGCGGACATCCACATTAGGTGTAACTGGTGGCCATAACAAGAGTGCTTACTATGAAGACGGCATTCGCCAACGAGAGCGTTTAGATAATAAATTAATGATAGACCAATTAGAGGCGCGTATTCGCGCAAAAGCAGCAATACTAGAAAAGCATAATCGTATCACAGTCAATCTGATAGAAAAATAATACAGGTAGAGATTCGGCATGCCAAAGAACATCCAGGCCATTCGTGGCATGAACGACTATCTGCCGAAAGAGACAGCATTCTGGCAACGCATAGAAGAAAGACTTAAAGACGTGCTAGTCAGCTACGGCTATAGTGAAATTCGTTTACCGATCGTCGAACAGACCTCGCTATTCCAGCGGGCTATCGGTAAAGTTACCGATGTTGTGGAAAAAGAGATGTATACCTTCTCAGATCGTAACGGCAACAGCCTGACTCTGCGTCCAGAAGGCACTGCCGGCTGTGCCCGCGCAGGTATTGCACATGGTTTACTTTACAATCAAGAACAGCGATTGTGGTATGTGGGACCGATGTTTCGGTATGAGCGCCCACAGAAAGGCCGTTATCGTCAATTCCACCAAATAGGCGCCGAGGTGTTTGGTCAACAGGGGCCGGATGTTGACGCCGAGCTTATCTTACTGACCGCCCGTTGGTGGCGTGTGCTAGGTATTCAAGAACATGTAGTGCTGGAGTTAAATTCCATCGGTTCACTGGAAACGCGCACTCGCTACAGCGAGGCGCTAGTCATGTTTTTACGACACCATGAAGACCGCCTAGATGAAGATTGCCGGCGGCGCATGCATAGCAATCCGATGCGGGTATTGGACACGAAAAACCCTAATATTCAAGTACTACTCAATGACGCACCGGTTTTGACAGATTATCTTGACGATGATTCCCATGCCCACTTCTCCGGTTTATGTGAACTTTTAGACCTGGCCAATATACCATATACGGTTAATCCACGTTTAGTGCGTGGCCTGGATTATTACAACCGGACAGTTTTTGAGTGGGTCACTACTCGTTTGGGGTCACAAAGTACTGTTTGCGGGGGGGGTCGCTACGATGGTTTAGTAGAGCAGCTGGGCAGCCACCCTACCCCAGCCGTAGGCTTTGCTATGGGGCTGGAACGATTAGTACTACTAGTGGAGGCGATCAATCCAAATTTCGCCGTAGAAACGCGTGTGGATGTATATCTAGTGGCGTCTGGAGACAATGTACAGCATAAAGCGTTACGGCTGGCGGAACAATTGCGTGATGCACTGCCTTCCATTCACCTAATGACAAATTATGGTGGCGGTAGCTTCAAAAAACAGTTTAGTCGCGCTGACAAGCACGGTGCCCGCTTTGCGATAGTTCTTAAAGAAAGCGAAACATCAACAGGGCAAGTCGTAGTGAAGAATTTAGCCACAGGCAGCCAAGAAAGAGTGGCGCAAAGCGATGTCACTGCGCGGCTGGCAGCCATTTTAGGTTAAAGAAAGAGACCGTATAAGTCTGTTTATAGAACTGATAAAAACAGTGCAATACACTACTCTAGTTCTTTATCTATAAAGATAAAAAACTGGCAATAGGGCTTCATGCTCGGCATTAGTACTCTTGTGGGGTGGGGTATTATTACTGGCGTAATTAGTATAATAATACCAAGCTTAGTTACAAGCCTGAACAGGCCTAGCTGGAGGCCGCGCAACATTTTACCGATGCCAAAAAAAAATACTATAGCACAT
This sequence comes from Sodalis sp. (in: enterobacteria), assembly GCA_051710585.1. Classification (GTDB taxonomy): domain Bacteria; phylum Pseudomonadota; class Gammaproteobacteria; order Enterobacterales; family Enterobacteriaceae; genus JBPESP01. The sequence goes on from JBPESP010000003.1 coordinate 261,144, forward strand.
TAATGTAACTAAGCAGAGCGATTTCCTCGCTACACAGAAGTAGTTATAAAAATACTTCCCAGATCCGTAAAACTAATCTTCAATCATTTATTAATCTGCGATTAGCGCAAATACAACTTATAGAGAAAAACGTAGATGGCGTATTAAAACCCTCGATGGCATATAAAGGAGCAGAGATAGGACAGTAATTACGGAAGATACCACCCTTGGCGATGCGCAAGCGATCAAGGGGAAGAAAAGCCGTCTGTTATAAGAAAACGCTGCAAACACTAGTGCATATGAGACTAAATAATCTATCCAGCTTAAAAATGGGATCCCATACAATTGCGCAAAACGATATTTTAGGATCGTTATCAGTCAGCCTGCATTAGCAAATAGCTCAAATAGTTATCGTTCAGCAGCAAGGAAAACGTAGCAACTATGTTGCTGCTACCCCAAAGTGGACAAGCAATTTCATCTGATAATGCTATGGAACTGCTTGCTCGGTAGCGGTTCTTGCAGCGAATTCTATTTATTCTAACTTACACCTCCACCAAAATAAGATAACCGCATATTCTCAGCGGATCGTTTCTATTATAATCGGCTTCTTCTCACGCAATTATCCAGCGCAGTTCTCCAGTAGAGTGTAGGCGGGCTCACAAGTTTACATGGTAGCAAAAAAGTAGTCAAAGATTTATATGCTTGACGTGTAAGACGGCAACGTTACTTAGGAAACGACGGTTGCCAGCGAACAGTAGACAAAATGATAGAGCATAGTGCTTATACACCAGCAACGGTATGCTAAAAGCACTAACTGATGTCCTCATCAGTGAAGATTTTCCACGCAGCATTACCGGGGCGTGCCGGCGCATTAAGATTCACAGTCTATTCACCATGCCATTAATTTCTTTTAGCGCCGTAATTATGGACAGTGATAACGGCCGGGTCAGTATGGTCATGATCAATAAGAGCCAGCTGATGCCAACAGTACATCTCGCAGACGCGAGGTGCCACCAAAATTATCTGAATAAACGATATGCAGAGTGTATTAATCGTGCTTGACAGCGTCATGTACGCTCTAGCCTATAACGGCAGCTTCTAAGCGCTGGACTGTGTATCGGCCAAGTAGCATGGCTATAGGAAATAGATTCCGTAACCAATCTACTCGTGGACAGCAGTCGAATTTACCTAATAGATTAAAATAACCATGTTATTTGCAGTGGACAACAAGGCGGCGTTACCTTTGCCGTTAGAGCGAGTTGCTACAGCTGTAACCTAAGCTCACCGGTGCTCTGTATAAAAGATGTATGCTCACCAGCAACTCGAAATATTACCTGCATTGAATTAACACCGATGATGGCCGGTTCGTTAATTAACAAAAGGTGAATAATACTAGCCTGCTAGAAGACCCCCTACTGTTGCTGGTGATAAACTTATTACATAAGAAAAAATGCCAAGGTTTATGGCATTACCTGCTAAAATATAATATCATTTGGCGCGTATATAATTTTGGATATACGCTTCTTACAATAACTAATAACATATGTAGAAAGTGCATTCTATCTTATATAATAGGTTTTTCTTTGCTATTTTTAACTTGATAAGGTTGTAGTAATGATACCTGTCGTCGCGCTAGTTGGGCGTCCAAATGTAGGAAAATCTACTCTCTTTAATCGACTAACGCATACTCGTGATGCGCTAGTGGCTGATTTTCCGGGGCTGACGCGTGACCGCAATTATGGGCGTGCCGAGTGGAAAGGCCATGAGTTTATCGTTATAGATACCGGTGGCATTGATGGAACTAAGGAAGGAATAGAAGCCGGCATGGCCGGTCAATCCCTAATAGCGATTGAAGAAGCCGATATTGTGTTGTTCATAGTAGACGGACGCGCCGGGCTACTAGCAGCTGATAAAGGTATTGCTAAGCATCTGCGCAGCCGTGAGAAAACAACAGTGATTGTTGCTAACAAAACTGACGGGATCGATGTCAATAGCGCAATAGGGGATTTTTATTCTCTTGGCATGGGCAAAATAGTCCCTATTTCTGCTTCACGCGGGCGCGCCATCAACAGCCTATTGAGGCAGATTTTATTGCCTCTAGTCAGCAACGGTTCAGCGGTGGCAGAAGAAGACGACAAGGACAAATTTTTCACTTGGTCTGAAGCTAAAGTTCTGATGCCAAAAAAAGAGGAGCCGTTTTGTTCTAAATCGTTAGCAATTAAGCTTGCGATTGTCGGGCGTCCTAACGTGGGTAAATCTACGCTCACTAATCGCATTCTAGGTAAAGAGCGTATGGTGGTATATGACATGCCAGGCACTACCCGTGACAGCATTTATATTCCCATGGTACGTAATGAACGGAAGTATATCTTGATCGATACCGCTGGCGTACGCAAGCGTAGCAAGGTTACGGAACCCATAGAAAAATTCTCCGTTATCAAAACGCTGCAGGCTATCGAATATGCCAATGTTGTATTGTTAGTCATCGACGCCCGTGAAGGCATTTCCGATCAGGATTTATCGCTACTGGGATTTATCCTTAATAGTGGCCGCTCACTAGTCATTGCGATCAATAAATGGGATGGTCTATCCAGTGAGATGCGTGGTGAAGTAAAAGAAACATTGGATAAACGTCTTGGATTTATTGATTTTGCCCGCCTGCATTTCATATCGGCACTGCATGGCAGTGGCGTCGGTAATCTATTTAAATCAGTCAATGAAGCTTATCAATCCGCCACTAAGCGGATAAGTACTTCACTATTGACGTACATCATGCGCATGGCAGTGGAAGAACATCAACCACCGCTAGTACGCGGACGGCGTGTTAAACCAAAATACGCCCATGCCGGCGGCTACAATCCTCCGATTGTGGTGATCCATGGCACACAAGTTAAAGATTTACCGGATACCTATAAACGATATCTGATGAACTATTTTCGACGTTCACTGGAGATTACAGGTACACCAATTCGCATCCAGTTTAACGAGGGTATTAACCCCTTCGCCGGACGACGGATATCTTAAAACCGATGCAGCTGCGTAAACGTACGCGGCTAATGTAATATATAAAAATAAACATGATAGATATAGCACACACTCTGATATTTTCCAATAATCACTGGTCACTCTAAGAAAAACTATAGCGATTCTACGTGCTACCTTGATTTGCAGATAACCGCTTAAGATCTTAAAAGTCTGCGGTACGGTAGAATATTTTTCAGCACGAGCGAGTTTAACTTTTTTTTGCTAAAAAGGTGACGCTATCACCCGTCGTATAATACGACGGGTATTCAGCGATAAGGTATACCCTTCAATTGCCCCTGTAGCCATAAAACCTGTAACGCAGACAAAGAGAGCTTTGCTCTAGTATCGAAAATTCCAGAGCACTCACCCTTTTGTATCAGAAGACAGATAAAATATAGATACGAAATATCACCGGTTGCACACGTGCCAGCACGTGTTATCATTGCGTAACAGCTCGCCAGACGCACCGTACAGTTTATTAGAGCACAATAATCATTTGCGATTTAGCACTGCTAAATTCTCTAGTATGAATTGCTGCTGACTACAGCATAAGGGATATTAGGATTGGAGATGCCAGAATTAATATAAACACTACCATTATATTTGCGTATTTTGACGAAGCCGGCTATCTCCTTTCCGGCTATAAACACTTGCTCAACACCAGACTTCATATCAGTGTTAAGAACCGACATCATTTAAAACCCGCCACATCGTAAATGCTGCCTAGCAAAATAAATAAACCCGCCCTCAATAAACTACTCTGCCTGCTACTTAGTTAGTGTTACTCTCACAAGAGTACTAAAGACATTTGGACAGCGATTTTTTTTCAGCAATCCCACCTGCTCAAAATAAATCAGATTTACTTTATGTTCTTTTATGCCATGGGCCAGTGACGTATCACGACATCAAGTGCAATAGCGAAATAGTTAAAGACTTACCACTGCCATCTTTAAAGAACATGCCTTCCCTCCAAGAGGGCGTTTCGGTAAACAGTAAGTGGCGCTAAATACCCGTCAATAAAAATTGTGAGTGAGTCCTAAATAATTATAGGATTCATCCAGCGTAACATCTTTTACCGGCAGTTATATTAAATAAAAATAAAAAACCCTTCAAATTCTATATTATAGAAGGAGTTAGAACTAAAACAAGCGCTAATGCCCATTCTTTCTTTTCATAATGCGTTTTAACAAGTAATGAGAAAATTACGTTGGCAAAACGCGGTTACTTATATACATCACAACAAACCTACTGCATCTAGGGAAAATATCCTAATATCATAGCAGAAATTTTGGCGGGGAAGCACCTATTTTATAGGAAAAAATTATAATTATATAATAAGGTGTATAATGTATTTTACAAATTAAGAATTGACTAAAAACGCTGCATTAGTAGCATACATATGCTAGATGGCAGCGAAATTCATACCAGGATGCACGTATGAATTCATAAGGAAAAAAATAAGCTCGTTTTGTGCAAGACGATTAAACTGAGTGCTTAAAACTCCCCCCCCTATAGCAAAGGCAACACTTGCAGAGGAGAGTTTATCATTGCGAAAAGTTTTCAAAAAACAATAAACTAGCATAGTAATGAATTAAACATAGGGTCATACGCTATATGGCTATAGAGCGCAGATTAAAAAATCGACTAGTAACTAATTATATGCATCTAATCGGGCAGACTTAGAGTGTTAAATGATAATGACGGAAATATCACTTTTGCTATCCCCAGTATCTCTACCCGCTTGTTACAAGATTGCGCCGGCACGTTACAAAAAAACCCCGGCAGGTTACGAAAATTTGCTGGCTTAAGGGCTAACCAGGCGTCCTGTAGTCTATAGACTAGCGCCATTTATAATCATACTTATCTCGTTTAATCATCACCAACTTACCCCTTAACATAAGACGCCGACAAAAGCTCATCTTTCAGCACGTTTCATAAATTAGTGGAAGGGGTGGGCTAAAAACCTAGCTCTGCCACGAGCTGTGTTCTTTCAGCAATACCTTGTGTATCCTGGCAATTAGCCAGGCATTAAAGAGCAGCTTCATCTGGTTATCGGATCCGCTAGAACTGAGCTAGCAAAGTACTTTTAGCAAAATTACGATCAATACTGGCCAACTGCGATTGCTGCCTAACGGCGCGTAGCGCACTTTCTTGACTGCCGCCATGATCTCCTCCGTAATCTTTAAAAAGCCAAGACTGCTTCTTTTTTAAAGAATAGCATGCGATTTTATCGCTACCATTCTACCTTTCGAACCCAATATAGTACAGTATGTTCTCGAGCCGTCAGGTTAGGATTGTCATCTCTAGATCGGCCTCGTATTCAGCTTCCGCTGAACTGTTAAATACAAATAACGCTGGAATTAGCTAAATTTTCGTTGCGCAGCTGCATCCAATTCCATACGCGTGAACGCTATATCTATTTTGCGCAAATAAACAGAAAAGTATGCCTAATAGCTTTCCACTCCTAGCACTACAACCGTTAATTTCTAGTTTAGAATAAACCCACTTCTTTCATTAAGCTGATATTCATGAAATTATTTTGCTGGCAATAATATTATCGTATATAGCCTCATCACCCGATGATTATCGCTCTCTATCAGTTAGCATAGGCTAACAAACGCTTCACGATTGGCATAGTGCTAAAAACATTCAACAAGCCACTGGCAGTCGATGTCTTATCTATGTAAAGATCCTGCAAATAGAGCATTGGCTGCTAATAAAAAACCGTGATCATGCGTAATGCAATTTGTAATCCCACGAGAAAACCGTTGTGCTAAGTGATGAAACAACACCTAGCAAGAAGGTAGGTACTTATCCATCAAACGTGCAAGCGTATATTTGTACAGTTTATCATTGTGGATTAATTGAATAAAAATTCAGATAGCGACATCAGAGGAGTTTCTGATCATCTCTATCATCAGGGACAAGGGTGTGAAGGGTAACAGTGCATCTATCTGTAGTAGAAGCCTCCTAAAAATAAAACGTAAGCCGAACGCTATAATAAAATCTTTTTTCCTCTGTCCAATGATTGATCAAAAGAACTATCAAGCCCTATAAATATACATTTATAGAGTTTATTCTTCTGGCGCTGAAGCAAAGTGAGAAATACTCGTGGAAGAGACGGAGCACTAGGTTAAGCGCAGGGAACAGCCGACAAAGCAGAAACGAAAGTCTAAGGAGAAACACACAACAAAAACGCCTAATGAAAAGTAAAGGTAGGAGATAGGGTATTTAGCGGACGGCGCTACTACTACACCTAAAATTGCATCTCAGGACTTTAGTGTGAAAGAATTGGTTCCCATAGTAAGGATGGATAATAATAGCCGTTATCTATAACGCCGTAAGTATCATCATTGATTTGTACGATTTGTAAGACCATTATTGTTGCCATCATTAAATACTAGGTATTATTCCCATAGCACGATACCATAAACGCTCAAGCTGTGCAAAAAGTCTAGCTAATTTCAGACACAGAAAAAGTAGTCGCGATGGTTTATCATTGCGTTGAATTATTAGCGGAAGTTTACAGAAACCTTATCTTGATATAGCGACAGCAAGTTTCACCGCTAAAAAACATAGTATAGCTTAATACTACACACGCTACAGGATAAAAAGCGCGTAACTGATAATATAAATCAGACAGATAATAATAGTAAGTTTTTAGCTATTAATGCGAATCAGAAAGTAACCGCCGTAGGAAGCTCTCTTCCGCACTAAGCAAGGTACTGGCAATATTGCTTAGTGCAAGCACGCTTTGCATTGAATAATTAAAATGTTATCAAGACTAGTAGTACGCAATTTCAAAGCGGAAAAGCTATAACAGCATGGATAAAATCGTAACACTGCTTTTTTTTTATTTAAGTCACTCTCTTAATTGTACGTTTGACTAAAGCATGAACTCATCCTTGATAAGCGTAGCTACAGCATCGCTCTGGTCACAGTAATATGTCTTTGTTGTTATCAGGACGAGGATAATGGCAGGGAAGTTATAACTGGTATTATTTAGGAGAAGTACATAAATATCACACAAAAAGTCACTAGACAATAGGACAATATTTTTTTTGAAATACCAAGGATGAGGATAGCAGCATCTTCGTGAGTTAAATTTCCTAGCTAATATTTAAGCAAAATTAATAAATTATATCTGTAATAAGTTTTACATATAAAACTTATTACAGATAGAGATCCTCTAATAAATCACCTATTAAAAATTAATAATATTATCTTTTAAACACTGAACCTCCCTTGTATAAACAAATAAAAGCCCATCGGCTCATCATCCCTCCATACCACAGCGGTATAAATTGCAAATGCTCTTCAAACTAGGAGAGTAATAAAAGGACAGTTTAGATGGTGATACCATATTCGGATAATATCCCTGTAATAATCTCCACCCAGAGCGTACGGACAAACTGTATATAAAAGACACTAATGCGCACGCATTACTCTGATATTTCAGAGATACTCATCCGTCAGGATTTTAGTATCAAAATAACGCCAGTACTGCTGTTAGAGGGTTATATCTTTACTGCAGTATGCAATAAAGCGATACCACGCTATTTTTTATCGGATCAAAACTACATAACGCCAATGAAAATCGCTGATCCTCATCTAATGAGGATACTGATCGAACCAAATGAAACGCTGTTTTCGATTGTAGTACTAGAACGCCATCCATCATCGATGCTATTGATACCGTTCTAGTGTTTACCGCTATCTGTTATTCAGATAAAACCTTTTAGCGTCGGGGAGGAGCTGTATTTTAATGCAATTTTGTATGACGAACACTATTATTATTACTAACGCTATCTACCTTACTAACACCCGACTCACTGCTTAACAATATCTATCCGACAAAATCATTTTTTTTCACTACAAGCTCCTTTACCAGCAAGTGCTACCACTTGCTTCCATTTTGATAAATTAGCATTAAACGCTATGCCTTAGCTATGGGATAGAATCCCTATTCTAGTGTTCGATCATAATAAATTCAGCTGCGGCCATACCGCTTAAATTATCCTTCTAACTACCTTTACCATGTTAGTCAGCAATAAACAACTGGGGCACTAAAGTTTATCAATTTTTTCTGGTAAAAGGCGTGTTTATGTTGCGCTATAAGCGCATATTATCACGGAGAAATGCCTTCACTTGAAGGTGAGGTGCATCTCTATCTAATAGAATGGGATAACTTCAGTAACTCCTAATGGAGTCAATCGTTACGAACGATTAGCGCGCTTACGTTCGTTTTCAGTCAGATAACGCTTACGCAAACGGATAGATTTTGGCGTTACTTCCACCAGCTCATCATCATCGATAAATTCCAATGCTTGCTCCAGAGACATTTTGATCGCCGGCACCAACGTCGTAGCTTCATCGGTACCAGATGCGCGCATGTTGGTTAGCTTTTTACCGGTCAGGCAGTTTACCGTCAAATCGTTGGAGCGGCTGTGAATACCTATGATCTGGCCTTCATAAACTTCTGCACCATGCCCCAGGAATAGACGACCACGGTTCTGCAGACTGTACAGGGCGTAGGCTACTGCTTTACCCTGTCCATTGGAGATCAGAACGCCGTTTTTACGCTGACCGATTTCACCGGGACGCACATCATCATAGTGACTAAAAGTGGAGTACAAAAGACCGCTACCAGAGGTCATGGTCATAAAATCAGTACGGAAACCGATCAAGCCCCGGCTTGGGATCACGTAATATAACCGGCTGCGGCCTTTACCGTCTAATAGCATATCACGCATCTCGCCCTTACGGCTACCCATCGCTTCCATAACCAGTCCCTGATGCTGATCTTCAATATCCAACGTAACCAATTCAAAAGGTTCCTGTGTAACACCATCAACAATACGGAAAATAACTTTCGGTCTGGAAACAGCGATCTCAAATCCTTCACGACGCATGTTCTCGATAAGGACTGAAAGGTGTAGCTCGCCACGTCCGGAAACACGGAAAATATCAGGATCTTCAGTTTGCTCCACCCGCAACGCCACGTTATATACTACCTCTTTATATAAACGTTCAAAAATCTGGCGTGAAGTGATATATTTCCCTACTTTACCAGAAAAGGGGGAGGTGTTGACACCGAACGACATAGAGATGGTTGGTTCATCAATCGTCAACAGCGGCAATGTTTCTACCTGATCCGGATCACAAAGGGTATCAGAAATATTTAGCTCACCTAAACCGGTAATCGCAATTATATCGCCAGCTTCGGCCAGTTTTGATTCAATACGCTGCAGGCCCATATGGCCTAAAACATGACCCACTTTACCGTTGCGGCGTTTGCCTGCAGTATCCACCACAGTCACATTCTGCTTCGGTTTCACTGAGCCACGCTTAATGCGCCCAACGCCAATAATACCGACATAGCTATTATAGTCTAGCTGGGAAATCTGCATCTGGAATGGGCCGTTTATGTCAACATTCGGCGCTTCTACATTTTCCACGATAGATTCAAACAGCGGCGTCATATCGTTGGCCATTTTTTCATGGTCAAGACCAGCAATGCCCATCAGCGCTGATGCGTAGACGATCGGAAAATCAACCTGCTCATCGGTGGCACCGAGATTAACGAACAGATCGAAGACTTGATCTACTACCCAGTCTGGGCGCGCCCCGGGGCGGTCAACTTTGTTAATGACCACTATAGGTTTTAAACCATAAGCAAACGCTTTTTGCGTTACAAAACGGGTCTGTGGCATCGGACCATCCATGGCATCGACCAGTAGCAATACCGAGTCAACCATTGACATTACGCGTTCAACTTCCCCACCGAAATCTGCATGTCCAGGGGTATCGACGATATTGATGCGGTAATTGTTCCAATTAATAGCAGTATTTTTAGCAAAAATAGTAATCCCACGCTCTTTTTCCAAATCGTTGGAGTCCATCACGCGTTCGTGCGTATCATTACGGTCATCCAGCGTGCCAGATTGTTGCAACAATTTGTCAACCAATGTGGTTTTACCATGGTCTACGTGCGCGATGATGGCGATATTACGTAGATTTTCGATCACAACCTTGCCTCAAAATTTAGAAATAACTTGCTATTGTACACGAATTAAATAAAGGACTAAATAAGATACGTTGTTCTTAGTAATTGTATCTTTTGCACGTCACTACATTCCATTTCTGGTACAAAATTCCCCTTTTGCTAGTTTACATACACTAAACAAAATAGTGCCACATACCAGTGCCAAATACACTACTATATAGTGAAATTCGCCCAATATGATGTAGTCCAGCTTGCTACAAAAGTTCATAGCGATGTGTTTAGCGCCAATTTGGTAATATTGGTACAGTTTTAACTGTAGAGCTTGTAAAGCAGAAATTCTAATTCATAGGCGTTCGTTTCACGACGACAAATAATATCCGGGAGAATATAAGTTATGTCCGTTGAACAAGTCATGTTTCTGCTTAAAGAGCATAAAGTAAAATTCATTGACTTACGTTTCACCGATACAAAAGGTAAAGATCAGCACATTACGATCCCTGCTCCGATCAATAAAGAAGACGTAAAAGACTTCTTTGAAGAAGGTAAAATGTTCGACGGATCCTCTGTTAGCGGCTGGAAAGGCATTAACGAGTCAGACATGGTGCTGATGCCTGACGCATCCTCCTCTGTCATAGATCCGTTTTATGAAGAGTCAACGCTTATAATCCGCTGCGATATTCTTGAGCCACCAACCATGCGGGGTTACAATCGTGATCCACGCTTCATCGCGAAACGGGCAGAAGAGTTCCTAAAGTCTTCCAGCATCGCCGATCAAGTCCTGTTTGGACCCGAGCCTGAATTCTTTTTATTCGACGACATTCGTTTTGGGATCTCTATTTCCGGTTCGCATGTCACGATTGATGATATCGAAGCGGCTTGGAATACTAGTAGAGTTTACGAAGGTGGTAACAAAGGCCACCGTCCTGGTGTAAAGGGTGGTTATTTTCCGGTTCCACCGATCGATTCCTCACAGGATTTGCGTTCTACTATGTGTTTGACTATGGCGCAAATGGGCCTGATCGTAGAAGCGCATCACCACGAAGTTGGAACGGCTGGCCAAAATGAAATCGCCACCCGCTTTAATACCCTAACTAAAAAAGCCGATGAAATCCAGATTTATAAATATGTCGTCCATAATGTTGCTCATGCGTTTGGAAAAACAGCTACCTTCATGCCGAAACCAATTTTTGGTGATAACGGCTCCGGCATGCACTGTCATATGTCCTTAACCAAAAACGGCAATAACCTATTCTCAGGCGACAAATATGGTGGCCTATCTGAAGCAGCGCTGTTCTACATCGGCGGCGTTGTAAAGCATGCAAAAGCCATCAATGCGCTAAGTAATCCGACCACCAACTCCTATAAGCGTCTCGTCCCAGGTTATGAAGCACCAGTCATACTGGCTTACTCTGCCCGTAACCGCTCCGCTTCCATCCGTATTCCAGTGGTCACCAATCCAAAAGCACGACGCATAGAAGTGCGTTTCCCGGATCCAGCTGCCAACCCCTACCTGGCATTCTCCGCCCTATTGATGGCCGGCCTAGATGGAATGATCAACAAAATTCATCCCGGCGATGCCATGGATAAAAATCTTTATGATCTGCCGCCAAAAGAGGCTAGTGAAATTCCAACCGTAGCCGATTCCCTTGAGGAAGCATTGAATGCCCTAGATGTAGATCGTAAATTCCTGACAAGAGCTGGCGTATTTACAGACGATTCCATCGATGCCTATATCGCACTGCGTACAGAAGAAAACGACCGCGTACGCATGACGCCGCACCCAGTAGAATTTGAGCTGTATTATAGTGTTTGATCACCTGATTTTTTTGTTGTTGTAGAAACTTTCATTCTACCTTCAGGTGGTTTCTCAACCAAACCTAACGCGATGTCATACGCCAATTACTGACTATCAAACACTTTATACTATACAAAGTGAGCGAAACTGGTAAATAGCAACAGCCACATTACTTGAAGTTAGGCAGATCTTTAATTAGTTTAATTACTAATATTTTACTGATGGATAATAATCTGACAGCTGCAACAGCTGCTAGTATAAAGCCACTCAAGCCTTTACTGTTTAGTAAATTCTCCCACAATATTAGAATTACTGGGCTATTTCCCCTCTCAATATCGCGCTAATGCATAAAGTCTTAAGTACAGAACAAGAAGGTATGGATTCACTGATAACAAAGTTGATGCTGGTGGTGGAACGGTAGAACGTATATTCGGTCGCTGACCGCGTAGTCTCTTACCGAAGAGACCATTTTAATAAAACTAGCACCGATGGATAATCAGCGCCAGCACAACTAGAAACAATTGCAGCATACATAATAAGTTTCCTAACTAGATCTGGATCTAGTGCATAGCTTGGCCCATGAGATTTAAATTTCCTTGGCAACCCAACCCTCCCGACGTCTCGCTGCTCCTGGCCAAAGTACTTCCAGAATAGCATTAACAGAATATAGTAAAGTAATCATAAAAGAACCGATCGGTTATAAAATATAGTCAAACAGTTATTAAGATAAACAGCAACCGATATATATGTAACAAGATAAAGTCTTCATTACCTCTGCAAAAAAGGTGTTTAAGCTAATGTTGCTTTATGACACTATCAATATCATACTGATATGAGATTATCATTCTAATTTGCCGGATTAACTAATAATCTGAATTAAATAGAATAAATCTTACCGAATATTACTCGTAATTCGCTATAAATGCTTTGGCAATGAGCTGTGAAGCTTTACCCTCAGAAAAGTATTACTTTCCAGCTAATATCCCGTACAGGGTATGCCGCCGGCTGGCACGGATTAATATTGAAAACAATGATTCAGGAATTCTAGTATAATTGCAGAATACGCTATTTTATTCTATAGTTAGCGGTCACAAAGGGGAATAGATCTATGATTTTCTATTCCCCGCAATCTGATCAATTAAAATTAAAAAGAGATTAAATTTAACAGTTAACCTTGAAATACCGAGTTTTGATCTACCGGTATTCGCCAGTGAGTTTTATAGCAACAAAGGACAATCTAAATCATCGTTTATCATAGCTCTATTCGCTGGCTGCTTGAACCCGTACTTACTGGAGCCGCGTTGACATGAATCACCTTTTGAAGGTAAGTGGCAGTCAGCTTTTTACCTTCTTGTACCTAACAACAGATATCCTATCATAAGATATTCGCACACTCGACATAAATATACTGGGATTAATTAAGCAAATTAAATAGGGCCATTCAATTTTACCGACCATCATTATAGCTGCCCCTTAGATCTGGATAAGGAAGGGGCGTTTAATTATATCCTGAAACTTTTCGATATCGCTAAGAGACCCTTAGCTTGATGGGGCGCAGTTAGACACCACCTAAAGAAGCCACCCATCACACTTATAGCGATGGATGGCCCCTTCACTGATATCATTTTTTTAAAAAACTCCCCCGGCGATATAAGATATATTCTGTATCATCAGCCAGTTATCCGCGGTCATCAATCAGCGTGCTTATCAACGGTGAATATAAGGTCGGTAAAAACTGGTAGCGCAAATCCTCCTACATCACCTTAGCCCTCATGATAAAACAGCGATTCTGAAATAAATATATATTTTATAGTCTATAATTATTTATAAAAAAAATGAAATCAGGTGTAATTATGGACGATCAACTCACATTTACTATAACTTACTGCCTAATGAATATTTTCTGACCGTTTAATTTACTAAATATTCTACTACATATCTCTTCAGATACTGCTCCTTTTAGCTTATTATAATAATTATTATAATACGTTATCTACTATTTTAAAAGTTAGATCAACAGGCTATTAAAGTTATCTTTAAGTCCTGATAACAAAATGCTCTATTCTTCTTATAATTAAGAAGAAGGGTTTTAATATCTCTAAATCTTTTTATTCAGTGATTTATAAAGTATACTCAAAGTATATTCTAAAGAATTATTCATTATAATTTCCTCGTTAATAAACTAAATTCATATAGTTAAAATTAATTCTTTGAATAATTCTGAATTAAATATAAGGTTAAATCTAACTAGTGCATTCCTTTTATGTAATTCTACATTATACTAATATATACCTTTATACTTAAAGTGAAATAATTGATAATTTTAAGCAAGATAAATTTGATTCAGTTGTAGCAACTCTAGCAGTTCTATTTCCTATAAATTATTTAAAGAATTCGATAGAATTTTTATTCTAGATTTACTTCAAAAGAAAATTACTTGTTTCTTTTTTTTCTATTTCCTTTCTTTAAATATTATTTTTATATTAATAAAATATATCTCTCTTATATAAGAGGCGATCATAAAAATAATTATTTACTTTTTTTATCTTAAGTTTGAAATTTTATTGCTACATGATGAGCCTCATAATTAACTTTTAAAGCTAATCGAGTGGTAGAAGAAGTTAGATAAATCGTTGTGAGCGACATTGATATTGATAGCGTTGTCCCTTTTAAAAAAAATAAAATCACTATGCAAGATCTCTCCCGCGGCTCTGGACTAACATCTAGCACATTAAAAACACTCTGTATCGTCCCTATCCTAAAAGCACACGCATTATCGCCAATTTACTCAATGTGTATATAGCAGCATTTGGCTGAATAGTTATATGAGTAAAGTACTTTAATTATATTTCTTAGAAGGAGTGAGTGTTATTTTACTCGGATTAGATCAGATATAACACCCTGCAAGTATTTAGCTACTCATTGGATCAGCGGATTGCAAATTCGCCTGATTAAGTCCGTAAGCGCTAAACACCAAATAAAGGTTTCAAATAACCACATTGATTTTTTTTATATAGCAATCATACGAAGTAGTCAAACAACAGAACTATATAACTTTTGATAGCACAAGCCCCAGGCTCACCAGAGCCGTCTAATAAAACAGTCAAAACGCAAAAAAAAACACCACTCCCATTAAGTTAAGCAATGAGCAGGCGATGAAGATCGGTATGCCGCGGGCCAATGTTCCGCTACACTCTAGCGTAAGCTCTCAAGCTACAGAGCCTTAATGATCAGCAGAAGTAGATTAGCGATGCACATTATGATACTGATACAAGAATTAATCTGGTTACAAATAGGCCGAAATGACCCACATTACGACACTACTGACCTCTTTAATACAGTAAAAGAGTTAAGGTCTACTGCATTATTCAAAATACCCTGCAGTAGAGTATCACACGGCTAAAATCCACTCTAGCAGAAGATTAGCAAAAAACATAAGGATATA
Source organism: Sodalis sp. (in: enterobacteria) (assembly GCA_051710585.1). Classification (GTDB taxonomy): domain Bacteria; phylum Pseudomonadota; class Gammaproteobacteria; order Enterobacterales; family Enterobacteriaceae; genus JBPESP01. Next base: position 276,393 of record JBPESP010000003.1, read on the forward strand.
GATGAGTTTCTATATCAGCGCTAAGCAGCCCAATGAACGGCTTGGTGATACCGCCTTTTGAGAAGCTGAAACAGAAGCGTTCTAAACATATGGCATAATTATATGCTACGCTCTATATACCCAACTTTGTTATCTTTCAGTTTAAAATCTTACGTATACTTTAAATGCACTAGTATGATACATATCATGAATAGCTACCTAGTAGCCCCACCAATCTATGATAAGATCCATCGCACGATCAAGTAGGTTGTGTCCAACTAAAGGGTCGAAAGGCAAAATCACTAGTTTGCTGTTTATAGCACATATCATGTGCATCAGCAATGGAATTAAGCGTAGATGCCAGCAAATAACTGCTGGGATAGCACAGCAGATAGCAAGCCCATCAAAATGGAAGTGGCATATTTGATATACGGGAATAGCCCTTTACCCCAGAGAAATTTTAGTGGTTGGCTAGAAACCCGCCTATCTAGCGGGGTTGGAGTCTATCCTTAACATAAAAGCCATCACGGTAGCAGATACATGGCATTATATCATCCAGCACCACAGAAAGTTATTGTTTGCCTACTCCGATAATAGCGACAGCTAGATCAAAAAAGATCATAGATGTAGATATTACTAATTTTTATTCCGGCTGGAGATTAAACATATTATCAATATACCCATAATCTACAAGCGCAGGACATGCTTTCTCTACTACGGAAGTAAACTACTAAATTCATTGAATGCACTACGTCATAAGAAGGAGTTTAGCCCTATCATATAGAACTCTGGCGAAATTACCCAGCTGGTAGCAGCTGATAGATAGTATCAAGGAGGATGACGCAAAGCGCTATAACTAAACCACAAGCAGCACGCTCTCTGGCAAAGATCAATATTTGATGACGCCGCCTACCTATCGTAAAAGGCCCTGTTAGCTGAGAAATGGGTAATATTGAATACCTAATACCGGGTGATTACGTAAGATATTTATACCATGAAGAGAAACATGTTGCTTAGCGTCAACGAGTTAAGCTGCTTTAAAACTAGTATTCTCTAAGCTGATTAAGGTAATCCATTAGAGATGGATGACGATTATCTTTGCACTGCATTTTAGATACTAATATGGCCTTGCAAGGCTGATCTCCAGATAGGAAGACCCTGTAAGCCATCGCTAAGCGTCACATTGCGCTAGCCAAAAATGATGATCAGTAATTGATACATTCAAGGAATTTAGTAATTAACTAAAGCTACCTAACCGTGTTATAGTTTTTACAAAACATATTTTTAATTATTTCGATAGTAACCCACCAGTATACTCATACAGCCTGAGTATACTGTAATATCCAATCATGCAATCTATAATTTTATAAAATGCTAGGTTGAAGCTTATGTCGCTTATAGCGGTGTCTACTCAGTTTTAGAATTTCTTAAGAAATATTCTCTATCAGAGAGATCAAAAAAAAGTCACTACACCAACTCATATCTTATTTAATCTAAAGTGCCACAGAAACTATCGTAACTGCCTATTCGTAATAGTGTGATATCTTGATTATTATGAAACATCGCACTAACTTACTAACTGTTTGAATGCGCGTTTCCTATGCTATTTCCAGTGCTTTAATGCTCAGTCTACTGTTTAGTAAAAACCACATAATTTAGCCTACTGCTGTTCCTCGTGAACAGATCAAGCCAACCGTAAGATGTGTAGCTAGAGTGTAATTATTCCCTGAGTTTTCCAATTAACAAGAATTATTCAGAGAAACTGATATTAAAAGCATTGTATTATTTCAATATTTTATTTTAATGTGTTATCTCTTCTTTACGAGATCACGTATTTCTATTTTTCAGATTATAGGAAGGGCTTTTAGCATTCTTCTCTAATCGTTCATCGTATAGTTTTTTACCTATTTTATCCTAAAAAGTAGATATCCATAGCTTTACTGTTTGCGAGATAATATATTTTTATCGACAACCAGTCAAATGGATTCGCATTTAAAGTTAGGACTAAAATCTCTTCCTTTATTAATCCAGCAATCTTATTTTGAAGTAAATATATCAACTGCTATTTTGGTGGCTAAATTCAGTGTATCACTACTTTCATTTACTGGAAAACATAAGAATGTGGCATGAAATTAGCTGATAACTCTACCTAAAAGGACTAAAGTCCACATTATAACAGATAATTAGGATTATATTTAACATCAACAGAGCAAACGCCATATTGATATTAAACGTAGCTACTTCACGCTGAATATTTGCTAATTGATCCGCTCACACCGGCAAATTAAACATAAGCAGTGGGGTATTACATCAGCCTACTTGATATTAGGTAACGCCTAAAAGTACCATCTTTTTTTAAGAATAATGCTAGACTCGCCCGTCATAAGTGTTCTACACGGCAAAAACATTAAATCCCTAAAAAAGCACTTCCGCCCATAAAATAGTTCACATAATATTAAATTTACACTTAAGTTTATAACTTTATTTCTGTATAGTCATAGTAAGATACTATAACGACTATTTTTTTAAAAATATATATCATGGTGCAAATTACCACGGAAGCCGCAATTCATCCCTACCTGCTATTAGCAGGTAGCACACCTAAAGAAGTGATACTTCTAAAAGAGTACAAAATATAGTAAGTACTATAACGTGCTAAAGACTATTGGTAAAGTAAAGCTAACCCCGTGCTATGAAAAAGCTCTGGATAGAGCTCTCCAGGCCTAAAAGATAATGAGTAAAGAGTTATTGGCTGTAAGTGATCGGTAAAGCTCTATCGAAGGTAAAAAGAAGCGATGCCACACGGCGCCATTTTGATGGCCGTGATATGTGATGTATCTTACTTGTCTAACTTGGTTAAGCAAATATAAAATTTATTCTAAATACTGTTACGATGCTAATATCGACACATGTAAAAATACACAGCTTACTCACTTAGCTAGGAGTAAAGTAGCACTTACAGGGTAAATAAACCACCAGAGTGGAGCATTAAAATAATGACTGATAGTTTAAGCATTAAAAGACGAATTCCAATACCTACAATTACTGCTGCAGATAATCTAATACAGAACATTTGTTAGTAGGCTTCATAGGCTAAGTTTTTTTAAAGAGTTATACATTTAGCCTGTCTTCATAGAAGATAGTAAAAAAAATCATAAAGTTGTTTGGCTTCCGGTATCCGCTGCTGGTAGATCAACCACTACTCAAGAGGTAGTGCGCCGTACTCGATCATCAGCGCCTAAATAACCTGAGCTGTTCAGGTACACCTATCTGCTTTGCTAGTCCATGACTTCACTATTCGCAATGACGAAAATGTATAAATGTTGGCAAATCGCCACACAACCGGTCAATCGATACGATACATTCAATCCGATAGGCCTTTTAGTACAATTAGATAGCTAGATTTCACTGGCGCCTTGCTGCTCCGTCGCATCAGTAATTTTAGGCTGTGCAGTGAGTAAATTCCAAGTCAAGGTTTGCCTTGACTTGGAACGAACAGATAGGCGAGCAGTTATACTGCACGTATCTATGAAGTCTGTGTTCATAAAGATATAGAGGCCATCTGGCGCTTCAAGCGCCAAAAGAAATATCCCTAATCTAACATATACTCCAAATATCTACAGGCGTAAAAGATAAAAAACATCATATTGAAAGTATCAGAAATAGTTTAACTTCTGTCGGACAGATAGTAGCTAGCGGCTGCTAACAAAAATTGTTTAAATACCTGCCGCAGACCATCAGTTAATCAGAGTTAACGATTACTGTTGCAGATACCACCCGAAAATAATATTACTACTCATTGTAAGCAGAGTGCTATAAGCTATAACTAGACGCGCTACAGCTGAATTATGTGCCATTGCGGCGTAAATTTAAACGACTATCTTATGTGCCATCACCGGAAGCGCGTCGCAATGGCACCCCCTACTGTCACATTCCTGCTAAATAAACTCTGCTTTAAGGCTATGATCCGGATCATAAGCCTAACAACACAATAAAGGGATGGGCTTTTAGTAAACACTCAATACTACGCAGGGGTCTAAGTTCATCTACACATACTAACGATAGCGTTTTACCAGTAGTGGCTGCATAGTCGGCACGGCCAATGCGATGCACATAATATTCCGAAACTTACGACAGTTCATAGTTCACACTACATACGGTAGCAAGTCGATATCCAGACTACGGGCAGCGATATCGATAACCACCAGTAAACGGCAGTAAATGCTACCTCTTGAAATCTGATAGCGCCCGCTCCTCCAGGTAAGAGCGCCTTGGCTTTATTACCATGATTACGGCGTGTGGCGGTAATGCCATCTTTACTTAGCTGCTTCAGCAGAGATGGTTAGCGCTATGTTTGGTACGAGTAAATACTTGTACCTACTGCTAGTTGTTACGACCAATCACATCAGAAAGCAACTCGTGCTTACGCTTCTTATCGAAGCATATAGAAAAAACTGGAACTGGGTTATTGCTTAGAAGCACTACTCTACCTCACAATTCCCACCGCCGCCGTACTCTAACGTTTTTTTCAGTAACAATTTCATCACTCGGCAGATATCGTGAATAAAACCCATATCCAGCATATGCTCAGCTTCATCATCTTCACCTGCTACAGATTAACCGCACGCTACCTCGCCAAATCTAGCAAATGGTCGGGGTTACTACTAGAATCTTAAGTCTGGTATGCGGTTTCATCATGTACAGATTGATACTGACGCCCCAAAAAAAGACCAGATTCAGTAATATTTTTATTAATCTATATCGCTAGTTCAAAGGTTAGCGTCAATATAAGCACCAAACGAACTGAGATTTTTTTACTGACCATTGCATTGCCTAGCGCTAATCAAGCAATTACAGAGCGAGAAGAGTAAAAGCGACGGTTTTCCAGTGTCAGTCTAGTCACTGGCTATATTATCTCGGCCTTCTTAGAATATAAAGATGGCTTGCTGCTGAATCGACGTAAGGTTAAGATGACCCTTTACGCTAAAATGCGCAAAATTATGGCACTTAAACTAAGCAAATAAAATGATATAAACTGAAAAACTCCAATTATAATGAACGGATAAAATATCAATGACGGAATCATAGCAAAATGTCCAGCTATTGGGCACTGTTATCCACTAAATAACTATAATTCTTCCAACCCCCTACCGAAGCAAGCGCGGTAGACAGTGTCAGCACCCTCAAGCGCTGAAATTTATTTAGAAAAAAGCTTTGCTATACTCATCTTGCAGCAGATATGCAAAAAATATCCGCCTTCTAATTCCTCTTGCTCCACAATATTAGCCCCTGATCCATAAAGATCGTATAGTCAGCGATAACTATACTATATCACTCCTCCGCTAACACGCGGAGGTTCTGAGTACCCCACTTACGCCACCAGTTCAGTATTTAAATTTAAATGTGAACGGCAGTTCATCGCATGAATGACTACTGGATATTTACTTTTAAAAAGTATTCTCTTTGCAGAGAAGTATCGAGCTTTCCCAGCAGTTTCCATTTGCCACCATTTCCTCGTCGTGTAGTTCCTCCTTCTTCGCCACTAGAGTCCCCCTTCGATGATTTTGTCAAGCATAAAGTATCGGGAAAAAGATTATAATTCTGAAACAAGAACCCGATCTGGAGCTAACAAAGGTGACAAATTTTAGATTTTTAACTGCTAAAAAGGAAATGCCTAGCATCGGTACTAATATTCCCAACCTCTGAATACTGCTATTAACCAGCATCTCCGGCAAGTTAATACTGCGTAAAAAATTTATTTTGGCAGATTCTCTCGGGGCAATTATCGTCCTTTCAAGACAACCTGTTCAAGACAAGTTAATTAGCGCAATTTCATTCAGCTCTCTTCAATTAGACTGCCCATAATACATAATAACTGAAGAATACCCGGTTTATAGGGTTATATACACGCAGTATAAGGATACTAACTGTTTACTTTGCTCTTCTAAACATTTTAAGAGGGGCTGCCTGCTTATCTGAATGAAACGAAGCACCAATACTGATACCCCCCCTATTTTCAGTAGCATCAAACCAAAGCCTGAAAGACTGGTTTGTCGTATATTTCACCGCTGCGCCTGGTTGCTAAATATCACCTTAAGATTGATAGCCCATATCTTCCAGAGCGTAAACGATGTATCCAACGAGCTTAGGACATTACATCCCCCACCGGGATAAGGGATAACATAAAGCCAAAAGCCTTTATGACTACCAGATGCGGAATAGCATTAGCTAACCTTTTTGGGTTAAGATCGCTCAACTCACTCCTGGTTACTCCTGGGCTCAGGCTTAACGTCGATTAGCAAAAATACGTAGCAAGATCAAGAATAAATTAATAAAGTCTAAATACAAACTCAACGCACCAACAATGGAGTATTTACGAAACTCATCTTCGTTGTTCAATGACAGCTGAGCACCCATTTCTCTTAATTTCTGAACATCATAAGCAGTAAGTCCAACGAAAACCACTACGCCGATATAAGTCACCGCCCACATTAGCGCGGTACTTTTCAGGAATGTATTCACCAACGATGCCAGCACAATACCAATAAGCCCCATAAATAGCAGGTTACCGAAACTGCTCAAATCGCGTTTGCTGCTATAACCATACAGCGTCATAGCAGCAAACATACCGGCGGTTACAACAAAGGTACTGGCAATGGAGGAAGTAGTATAGATGATGAAAATACTTGCAAGCGTTAGCCCGGTTAACGCCGAATAAAGCATGAAAAGCGACGTTGCCACTGCACCGCTAAGGCGGGTTACCATACTCGAAATAATAAATACTAGCGCCAATTGGGCGATAATCAAACAAAAAAAAGTTAATTGATTTGAGAAAATAAATTGCAGTAGCGTCGGCGTACGTTCGGCGTACCAGGCCACGAAGGCGGTTAACAGCAATCCGCAGGTCATCCAACCGTAGACATGCGCCATAAACGGCTGCGCCGAGCTATTAGCGCGTTCTATAATAGAACTCTGGGGGCGGGAAAAGCGATCCATGATTATCACCTTCAAGTTAGTAAAATAACATAAGCCGCACGCGGAAAAAAAATCTCAGGCTACGCACACGACCTCACCTTGGTTAAGTATATCATAAAATTGCGCGCAATGTAGAGATACCCTTAAATTATAGCACGATAAGCCAATGCTGCCCTTCGTGCCTAACGGCACGATTTCAGAAAGCGATTTTCATTTATATATATTGCACCTGAAATTATGAAAAAAACCTGGCAATAGCTTATATGTTATTGTGACAACAGGCTATGTATTAATTTACCCGGCGTCGTCTATCTCACTGATTCCACTAATTAGAAGACCTTATCTTACCTTCAGTATACTAACTCCAGGTTTTCAGCCTGTGGATGAAATAGGGTAAATACCATTTTTATCTGTATTTTCTACCTAACTGGCAGGAATCAAGCATTGGTGTGTGTAGTGGCATTAATACCACTGTGTTCCACAGCTGCTTTTGGGTGATTTTTTTTTGTCACTGTCCTCAGGCAGCTCGCTATCCTGCCAAAAGAATACCACTTGTATACACCCCAGTAGTTTAAGAGGATGGAAGAGCTTTGAAATATAGTTATTGACGCCAACTCTAAGACTAACGATATACGGTCCACTTTTTTCTCCTCTTGCCAGTATAAACTACGATGATCTGCATCGAGTTGCCTTGGCTGTGCATCACCAGTGATAATAAAAAATAGAAAGCTACCTCTTTGCTGACAGAATCATGATGAAAGGATTCACGCCTTAGCAAAAGATTTATCTATTCAGCGTTAGCAGCGATACGTACCTGAACACTTAAGGAGCGCCTATAGGCGTATACTATCATTCAGAATCAGGTTTATAATTCTTTTAAATTATTTCTCTTCCAAAAAAAACAAAATGTCCGTAAAAAGATATTGTTCAAAACCTATAGATCACTGATAGTGAATTTAGGTACTTTCTAAGGGAAGTTGCTATAAAGCATATGAAAATGCCTCATTATTAACACATTCCGCACATAATCGCCACAACAATAAGATCTGTCATGTCGATGAATAATAATTAACACCTACGGCACTCCCCCTCCACGCGTACCGCACCCGTTAACCTTAATTAAGAAATGCCGATGATATACCAGATATAACGTCCGCCGTAGATAACTACTTCTGTATCATCATCCAGTGCCTTTTTTAATTAGGGAGCGCATCATGGGTGAATTAATGAAGATATAGTCCTTAAACAATGGGAGAGTTCTGAAATAAATCAATGAACAGGACAAGCTTACAAAAAACACTTGCGTCAGGTATTCAGGTAACGTTATAAGAGATAAGAGCCCGAGCTGAAAGATCTCTAGACTCAATTATAACGAATCACTACCCTAAGTCCCCTCCATATCAGGCGGATGGTTATATTACGTGAACGCAACGAGAGATATTCCCACTAAACGCCGGCCGCACATTAACAAGCCACGGCAGGTAAGCTACTATGAAAAGATAATGCCAATTATTTGCAAATACGTTTCGAATAGATGAAGTAGATGACGCAATTTTGCGTCTGAAATATAACCTGGAGCTAGTTCTAATCAGCAATAGGACTGCGGTATGGAAAATTGAATGATTTTATGCTAGAGTTCAAAAGTATCATACAAAGGTAAAAAGGTAGTAGAAAATCATTATTAGCAAGTAAGTCAGTCGGTGTGATTCCGCCTCAGGGGTAATAGCGTTGTGATTTCCCAATTTACACTTCTCGATGCGTGGGAATATTTTCATCGTCTGCAGATTACAGGATACGCTAGTTGCACTGATTAAAATTAGCTGAAATTCATTAGTGTAATCAATATTAGCACGATATTAGTCAAAGCATACCGATAAAAACTAGGCACGGTAGTCAAAGGACTACATCAACGCTGTTGGGATTGATCTCAACAACCGTCTTAGTGCCTCTGCTGATTCTTCGTGCAGCCGGTCTGACACACGTGATGGCACAAAAATATCAACTAACGAAATAAGTATAGCTATTTCTACGATCGTCAATAGTTACCAAAGTCCCCGTCTTACCCTCTAATAATATATTGAACAATATAGCATATTGAACAATACAGCGCCTTCCTACAAATTTATCACAGTGACAATCTGCTCAACGCCTCTACCATTCATCCAAAGAGTTATCCAATGGTACAACGGATTTTACAGGCCAAGAAAATCACTCAACAATCTAATGGGCGGCCCTGAAACACTACACGAGCTAAGCCTATCTCGCAGCCGAACTTTAAAACAGCCACGTTTACAGACAGTATTCCTGCTCATTCTCTCACAATAACAGCCATCAATCTAGCCTTACTGCAACCCTAATAATAGTGCGCTATAAGCGACGCCAGTAACGCTTGTGCTGAGCAAACAGCGTTAATACGTAGTAGGTCAACGGAAGCGGGCCTGTAGGGTAGGTGATCAGGCGTGCGTTATAGGCGAAATATATCATCACCCCAATAGCTCGGTATGATGATATTTGATCCCTATCAATTGAGAGAAGATCACTGACTGTTAACAGTGAATGACGCCAAAGCAGCTTTACAATATCTGCCGCAAGAACGGCAGGGAATAAATAAATTATTACTCGGCCCTGCCAAAAGCCTAGTAGGCTAATGGCTACAGCTGTTTACTCCCATAGCGGAGTTGCCATACGCTGCACAAGTAGAGGGGACATTTAAAACCAGGATCTATTAATCACGTAAATTGAGATCCTGCTGCTCAACCGCTAGCTTGTAATGCCACTATTTATGATGATAAATTTAATGTTTATCCTCACCATCAATCCTTTCTGGCGTACGGGCTAGCATTTTTCGCTATTTTTTACTGCGATTTTTTTCAGCTAACATGGTGCTACACGAGTATTCTCGCTATGTGCGTTTTGATTTAGTATCGTGTTTAAGTTTGCTTCTTTAACCAACAAACTAACGCTAAATACACACTGACGTGGGACGAAGCAATTTCCTTCATCATGGAACTGTTAGTGTATCACCTGCCGCAAATCAAAAGCCTGCCTGCTGCTATAAACCTGGCAGTAATTGAAATCTTTCATATTACTATCCGGGATAGTTATTATCTTTGCCGACATGCTATCTAATTGACACTTATATCAGCTGTACCCTGTACGTGAAGCTGATCTTTATCTTGTTGATGTCCCCTATATTTTGATTCTAGGCGCCATTATTACTTACACAATAACTCGCGCTTGAATGCTATTGTCCTCAGCCCTATAAGGCGTCAAATATTCACACCATATCTTAGTGATAAACTTAATTTTTTTTTGCTGTCTGAGTAGGAATTAATATACTCAACTCAAAAAAATAGCGGTGCACTAGAAGAAATTTTCTTTCTAACTTTAGATACGAATCCGCTCAATTGGTTATCAACAAAATTACACCGCCTCGCAAACAGAAAAGCCATGGAGGCAAGCTTTATACGATAAAAAATAGATAAAATAATTTTGTGTGATAAACGATAAAAAATACTAAAGCGTATCTAATAGCCCAAAATAAATCGAAATACATGAACTCATAAATAAGGGATAATATATTGAAATAAAAATGAAAAATAAAAAAATCTAAAACGCTTTAATATCAGACTCTCTAAATAAAGCTCGTTAATCAGGAAAATAAGAACGCAACTATCTTATGATTACACCTTACATTTTCTTAACTTAATCTGTTTGTGAGAAACCAAATAGGTTAGTCTTTTTTATTTTTTTAATAAAAGTAGACTGATCATTAAAATACTGAAAATGGCATGAGAAACGCGTCTTAAATAACCGGTATACTATTTTACAGTATCAGAATAGCCCCATATTACAAAAAGATAATTCTGATGGTTTCTGTGGCATTATAAGATTAAACAAGGCATAAGTTGGTGTGGTGTGACTATTAGGATAACAGTCCGATAGAGCGCTTCTTTAGAAGAAGAAAACTAAGTAAATACTAGTAAAATAGCTACATCATCAGCCTTAGCGAAATAGCCTATGAAATTAGAGACTATCTCATTGAATATTAAAACGCACTCAGGCTGTATGAATATAATGGTTATATTAACACTAAACATACTTATTAAGTAGCAACAACTGCCATAAAAAACTGAATTGATTATCCATAATTTCTCCTGATTCCCTTTTATAAATAATTCTAAGCTATCCAAAATTAACTGCAAATTAATCCAGAAATTTTGCACCATAGCATAATGGATACAGTTCATCTGCCGAGAGAAAGCACCGGATCCAGCGCTCTATATAGTAGTTATCCTGCCAAATCTGTGCCAAAGGGGTAACTATATAACAGTAATGCTGTTATCATTTTCCTTTCTTATCGCCAAATTCATATTTGCCAACCTATTAATAGACAACCACTATCAAGCTATATAGCCCTATCTCTACAATATACATAACGGTAAGGTCATTTCCTATTTTAGTTGATGCTATTAATATTGTTACTGATTCGATCGATAAGGAAAGGAGTGAAGATAGGGTATAAACAATTAAGCAATTGAACAAGTATTAGTCTAATCTAGGTGTTCGCTAATATCTATTTCAACGCTGACGAAGGTAAATTTTCACCTTTGTTAGACTAGAGCCGCGCTTACGTTAAATCAATATTATTTCCCTTTTGCCAGTTTAAGCGTAGTAAAAAGTGGTGGAATTACACTTGATGATATACAAGATATACTACTGCAAAATAGCGTGTTATCGAGATAGTTTTCTAACATTACGCTTTATTTCCAAATATGACAAGCATCTCACCGATGTCATATTTGGCCTAAAATATAAAAAACTAGTCCTGACATGATTTACTACCACATCGATGAGGCCTCTAACTAAAACCAGTAAAATTGTAAATTTTCGCTTACCGTTACATATCATAACCTGAGCAGGCATCGAGGCATTCACTTGGCAAGGTCATATCATGTAAATCACCCCATACGATCGGAATCCATTATAGTATGTTGCTAACCTGGCAAAAGGGTTTAATGCGCTTATCCTCAGCCATAGACTTTTAGGAACGTGTGATACGCTATTGAATAGAATAGCGCTATATTTTGTTGTTAGTAAATTTTTAAACTGTTCTTCGAGAGATTTCTACCTCTAAATAGCAGTCTAATTAATCTAAAGTTAGTGTTATCAACACTATGTAAGGTTACTAAAAGCATGCGACCTCATAAACCTCCTTATCGACATAGAGTCTCTAGTAAAGAGAATAGCAATATTCATTTATATTGGATAGCGTTAAATCGAGTGTTAATACTTTTACATTTATTGTCTGCTGTAGCGTTCTTGGTGTAGGGTATTCATATCGTCCGTATAGATATATATGTACCTATGGAGCACAAGCTACGGCATCTTAACAGCAGCGTTAGATGAAGAAAACATGGCCTTTATAGACAGGATCGGTGTAATAGCGTTGGTGCAGAGCAGCAACGTCATGTTACTGACATACTTAATGACCCAGAAGTTAGTACCGCTGACCGCTAGTAGTGATGATTGTTCCCAGTACAGATGCGAATACCGCCCTGATAGCCCATATCCTGACCTTTGTTTTTTTTCTAGCTGGCGCACTATTTATTTTCATTGCTATGTGTCTATTCCTCAACCTCCTCAACCATAAAAATCTCACGATGACTAAATTGGAGCACATCATTGCTATCAATCTAGATCTGATTTTTTTCTAGCTCTAGAACTTATTGGTAGCGCTCTACTACGCTCATCATCCAGGATAACGGTATTAAAATCCTGTTCTCGTCACTGACATATGATATTCTGTTGGATTCTTTAACCGTAACGCCGTTCGCTATTATCAATTATACCAGCCTGGCAATAGTGCTGCTAACCGCGATCCTCTCTGCCAAATGTTATTTCTTTTAAAATAACGCTACGCCTGATGATCGAAGCGAATTTCAGTAGCAGGATCCTGACGATGCTAAAAGCTAGCGGCCAGAACAGCGAAGGTAAAGATAGCACTTTGCAGCTTACTGTTTAAACTTATCGATTGTCTTGTCGTGCTGCCCTTTGCCCCCCCCGCTGGGGGATTACTGGAAAGATTGCCGCTGGCGTATTCAGAATTAGTTATATATTTCAATGCGTTATATGAATATGATTTGCAGTTTAATTATGGTTTGCCCTTCGTTGAACTTATAGTTTTTCTTACAGCAAGTGGATTGCTGATACGCTAATTAATGATCGAGAGGGTAGCTTTAGATCATTTACGTACCAACGCGGCTGGATACACCGACGCTAAAGCTGTAAATACCTACAGAAGAAATCCTGAGAATGAGCGATGTAGTATAAATAGAGGATATTGTTGCACACCGAAGTTTTTTCATGAAAAGGTTAATAAAACAGCTAGTTACGTCATTTATACAATGATATCGATATTCTTTATACGACCATTAAACTCTGTCAGGACGAAGATCCTCAATGGAGGACATGAAGAAGCAGATTCCCGTTACTTTATGAAGATTACTCAAAAATAGCGCTTAACTTTAAGCAGATAAAGGGATATTGCTGCGAAATTACTGAACGTGTGCTAGATTTTTTCGGCGTAGGGGATTAAAGAAGTTAAGTACGCTACATGAGCAGCTGATATTAAATTTACAGTTAAGCATATCGGTGTTCATGTCTAATGACACAATAATACTCTGTATCTTAATCTACTTATGGATCTAAAATAGATCAACTCTTTGTCCTATTAGGTACCAATAACGTAGTAAAATTAAAAGATAAGCCAAAGAGTATAAAATTCACGAACATGATAACAAGTCAAAACCAGCCAACGATACATCCTAGTGACATCCGTCACTAAAAAGGCTCAGTCGAACAATGCGCTGTGTAGAGTTTGTACAACTTTCTCGGCGTCACAGCCCGGTACCAGTAAACAAAGATTGTGACTGCTGGCACCATAATAGATAAGGCGGATATTGAACGGATCTAGAACTCTGAATACCTCTTTTACAAGCCCATAGGCCTGCGACAGTTTATTACCAATCAATGCCACCAGCGCCAGATCCTCTTCTACTTCTACCCGACATAATAAAGAAAGTTTACTCAGTAGCGCCTGCGAAAGCAGGCTTGCACCTCTACTGGCGGAGACAGTAGTATTATTCACAGTTAATGTTACGCTAACTTCGGAGGTATTGATAAGATCCACCGAGATACCATACCGCGCTAGTATATTAAATACTTCCGCCAGAAAACCGCGTGTGTGTAACATATTGAGGCTGTGCAATTTAAGCAGCGTCTGGCGGCGGCGTAAAACTAAAGCGCGGAACAACGGCGTATTATCGGTGTGATTATACACCAACGTACCGCCAGCTCCAGGATCCTTACTGGAGCCAACAAAGACAGGAATCGCGCTGCGTACAGCTGGTATTAGAGTCGCTGGATGCAAAATTTTAGCACCAAAGATAGCCATTTCTGCGGCTTCCTCAAAGCTGATTTCGTCAATACGCTTGGCTGTCGGAACGCCACGCGGATCAGTGGTATAGATGCCAGGCACATCGGTCCAAATATCGATTCGCTCCGCCTTTAGCGCTTCCCCCAGCAGTGTTGCAGTATAGTCACTGCCGCCGCGTCCAAGTGTAGTGGTGCGCCCCTTTGCCTCGCTGCCGATAAAGCCTTGAGTGATGATCAACTCAGTTTCCAGGCGTGGTAGCAGCAAAGTGTGTGCTTGCACCTTAAGCGTATAACTGTCCGGTTCGGCGTGCCCAAATTGATCGTTAGTACGCATGACTTTTCGTACATCAAACCACGATGACGGAACGCCACGCTGTCGCAAAACTTCCACAAACAGCAACGTCGACATTAATTCACCGTGACTGACTAACTCATCGGTTAGTGGTAAAGATGTCGCCAGATCTGCCGCCTCAGCCAGCATAGCGATATTATTAATCATCCGATCAATTTCTTCGCGAATCACCGTCTGTTTCGTCAGCTGATCAATAATACTGTATTGAATACGGCGTATTTCATCCAAATAGTAAATGCGGCGCTCCGGTTGGTTGCCTTCCGAGAGTGCGACAAGAACATTAGTGACACCGGCCGAAGCAGAAAGCACCACCAGACATCCAGTGGGATTGGCTAAGACAATATCTGCACTACGGTTCATCGCGTCAAAATCAGCCACGCTAGTGCCGCCAAATTTAGCTACCCGCAAAGGAGCATCAGAGTTGTTTGACATCCCTAAAATGCCTCCTATCAGATTCCATAGCTGATAACAGCTCTGAAAACAAAACAGGTATAAGTCAAGCACAGAAAATAGGGAGCAGGAGTAAGATTTAGAGCTACGGGGTACTACAGTAACCTACCCAGAAGTGCTCTACCATGCTAATCACCGGCTGGCGAAAACTCTCTAGTGACAACCTAGTGAATTTACCCCCCTGCGATAGATAATGGACGGGCCCGTATACCCGTTACTATCTCAGTGTCACTCTCCTATCAGAGGTAGGCATGGGAAACAGATCCTCAAATACCATCCCTGAATGACGTGACTCTCCTGGTTGACGCATTAGATGCGCCACTAAGCCCCATTAGCAATAACTGGTAATAACAGTGATGTCAACGCAGCAATGCATGATTTTATTATCGCTAGGCTGTTTTGCGGCAGACGGTAATTTACAGAAGGAAAATCCGCATGAGTCTGTTAGACTAAAAAGCATACCATAAAGTGACTCTAGTTTTAAGTGCAAGCACCATAATTAACGCAAAAATATCCCTGCGGGGTTTAAACGATATAACAAAAAATATCTAATAATTTAATCACTTTATTAAGTAAGAGTGTTGTTATGGAAAAATTAAACGGTATTTTATATTGCGCTACGCAATCCAAAAAAAACACGCCAATTAACGTTAGCTGGAAATATATCATTTCCTAAACGTTAGTAACGTATTGGTAAAAATAAAATAATCTACTATCAGCTAGTCTGCGCCAAATGGAAGTAGTGAAATTTAGCATCGGTATTAAAATATGTTTTAGTTCCAGTATTAGGTGGAGGCCGCTATTATTTCTGGTCCGTCATCATTCTATCTAGATTCTATCTAGAGCGTTGTCACTCGAATTTGATAATTCTGAAATTGCTCAGCAGCGCATCGTGCATACTATGGACCATTAATTCATCTTAACGCCGTTAGATTAAAAATCTAACGGTTCCATTAATGTTTATCACTATTTAGTGCCAGAAGTATAAGTACCTCTATAGAGTGAATGGCGTATATCAAACTAACCATTAATCTTCTATGCAATAGCTGGTATAGTATTCTCACAGCACCTATCTGGAAATAATGTACGGTGACAGCAAGCTGCTCCCCTAGACAGAGCAAACTGAACGATGAAGCGTTCATAGTAACTACATTAAATAGCGTTATTGAAATAACTTTATTAAAGTTTACTGACTATAAAATCACCACCGTTACATTAACGGGCTATTTGGAAGCTAATCTTCCTGAAAAGCGTTTTCAGTTAAAGCAGGTATCGATCAACATTTAGTAAAAAAAGCAAAGAGATAAAATTTAATCTCTCGATATATTTCGGTAGTGCGATATTATCGCTAATGTGGAAGGACCTTCCTAAATATCTTGAAAGAGAGTTATAGGAAATATTCTCTTAGTAAAAAGTTTTTATCTCTTAATCTCGATGGGTGTCCTGGCGCTTATTATCCAGCAGCGCCATAAGGCTTTCCAATATTGATGGTGGTATGGGGAGCTTCCCATGGTCACTATAGATAGCTATGACTTCTATTGGCTCTCTCGGAGTTTCCAGGTCATTTTACAATGCGTTAACTATCAGCGCTGAATCCAGCGACATTAATATATTCCAGCCTATCGGTTTGCAGGCGAACAAATTAAGCAGCACCATAAAATGATCTAAGCCTTTTTACAGATATAATAAGTTATATCACTTTGCCATACCTGCTTTTGCTCCATTAAAGCAAACAAGTACTCAAGATAATTCTGTATCGTAACATGCTCTTAACCGTCATGTTCATATCCGTCGTCAGGTGTTTACAACTGACCAATCTCAGCTCTTTAATGAGCTTGATTGCGCAATTTATTCGCCTATTGTTTCTCCTAATCGGGACACACAGTATTTTTAACTGTTACGGATAAACCATGAACATGTAATATAGAGTATATTAGCGCAGGATAGGACAATGCTCTTTGAGTTTTCCGATTAACAAGCACTGTTCACGGAGTTTGATGTCAATAGCGGCATAGCCCCTTTTTTTTAATATTTCATTTCTATTTCAATTTGTTATATCTTCTTCATAAGCTCACGTATTTCTATTTTCCAGGATTATGGATATGCTTTAGCATTTTCCTCTATTACTCATCACGCAATTATTTTTACCCATTTCATAATCGTAGAAATCCGACGTCCATAGCTCTTTTCTACTTGTGAAGCAGTATAATTTTAGTCAAAAACCAATTAAGCTTAAACAGATTCACGTTTAAATTCAGGACTATTTTTATTAGTGTACCCGTATTTTTAGTTGAGTTTATTATTACCTCTGTATTCAGAGAATACAAATACAGTGTAGCACTATATATCCTACATTTTAATCCCCTTTTATACAAAAAGGGGAGGCCCCGATATCAATCTACTGCCAATCACGATTATTAACTTTATTTCTATCTATAATTTGATTACCTTAAAATATTTTACTATACGGGATAAATCATTAAGCCTTATCCATAAGCTAATAGTTAGCTAAAACTTAAGATAATAAAAATAATAATTTTAATCCTTCATACATATATATTTATATATTTTATTAATTAATAATTTTTTTATAAAATATATCGCATACCTTAAAGAACTTGAACTTATAGCATATAGAAGTACTAGAGCTACCAAACATGAATGTAGGTTATTCTTTCAATATTATACAATTATTTCACTAAAATAGTGAGGCAACAATCTTAAACTATAAAAGTGTAGTGAAAAAAATAAAAATTTACTATTTTATTTATTCCATTATTTTAATATTAAATATTATTTAAATCTATTTCATATGTATATAATCGATGCTAAAAGGCGTTTTAATTACCTTTAAATACACTAAAACTACAATTACTCGAATATAGAATATAGTAAAAATTATTTTATGCCAATTTTTTGACAAGTTAAAAATCTGTAAAATATCTACAAACCTTCCATTAAAGCTTCTAGCTAAAAACTAATGATTACTACCCACTAAACAGCCCATAACAAAAGGTTATAGCATTAAAAGAAAAATATTAAATAACTCTTCGATCAAACTGATGAATAGATACTAAAACACAAATATGGCATTTAAGTCGCATACAACCACCATCTCATTTACCATCACCACTAATATCACTATCGTATTAACCCTTAACGCGCTCCTGTTTTTTTGGGGTTCAGCGTTGCACGCAAAATATATTTATTAATTTGATGAATAACTCAAATTATGACGACAATTTTCTCCACTTGAACAATATTTATCTCTATCTCTGTGGGATGTACTATTTAAACTCGGAGATTACAATTCGCACTATTCTCTTGATTAAATATTACTTTATGTGCCATTTTGCCATGATCCTAACCAGTGATAAAAAGCATGGATAATTTACTGAAATATTATTTCATGCAACTTAGAGAGAAGTATCCATTGGAGATTAACTTGAAAAGCAGTAAAATATTTCCGGTTAGTCTGAATCTGCCATGTTATCTAGGCTGCTCATAGCCCATATAACAACTATAAACACTATTATTACCCATTCCGATACACTGACTATCGTGCCTATTTTTAGGCTTCACAATGAAGAAATTAAGTTTAGCGGTGGAATTCTTCCGTATTATTTTTTCTATCTAGGTAAGTGTAGTGTTATACAGGTATAGCATTAAAAAAAATAATAACTCACCTTACTAGAAGTGTTTGTGGAATTTGACCAAAAGCACGTTTATGCTGCTACGAAATAATTTGCAGTTTCGTTATGAAACATGCATTTAGGTGCAAAATAAAAGGCACGCTAATTAAGAAAATAGTATTAACAGAATTACTGATCAGCAGTAATTCCAAAGGAATATTGCGCACGTCAATGACTTCGTAACGGCATGATAATGCTGATGATAAGAAAAACCACACTGGGTAGCAATGCTCCAAAAACGGGTGGCATGTTGTAAATTAGACTCAACGATCCAAAGATCTGATCTAAAAAATAAAACAAAAACCCGAAGCTTATACCAGTAACCACCCGTACCCCCATAGAGACGTTACGTAGTGGTCCTAGAATGAACGACAAGGCCATGAGCATCATTACTACCACAGAGAACGGTGACAAAATCTTCCTCCACATATTTAGCTGATAACGATTGGATTCCTGTCCACTTTTCTTAAGATAGTTAACGTAACTGTATAGTCCCGAAATAGACAACGAATTGGGTTCCAACACGACAACCCTTAGTTTATCCGGCGTGAGATTGCTCCTCCATTCGCCGTTCAGAGTTTGCCGGCCAGTAATTTGCTTATCATTTGTCAAATCCGATTCGTTTACCTGTGATAATTTCCAACTTCCGTCACTGAACGTGGCTGTAGAGGCATAGAGGAGCGACTGCAACCGCTCTGCCTTATCAAAATGGTAAATATTGACGCCGGCCAGCTCATTATTTCCTAGTACCCTTTCTATAAAAATAAAGTCGTTACCGTCCTTAGCCCACAACCCGTTCTGTGCTGAGAGCATGGAACCGCCGCAAATCATCTGAGTACGATAATTATAAGCCATTTGCTCATCTGCCGGTGCCACCCATTCACTGATAGCCATAGTCAAAAGCACAAGCGGAATAGCGGTTTTCATAACTGAACCAGCAATCTGCATAAAGCTAAAACCGGACGCTTGCATCACCACCAGTTCACTACGAGCCGCTAGTGAACTCAACCCTAAAAGGGCGCCTAACAACGCTGCCATCGGGAAGAAAATCCCGATATCCTTAGGTACGCTGAGTAGCGTAAAAAAACCCGCACCCAGCGCTGAATAGCCGCCTTGACCTACCTTGCGAAGCTGTTCAACGAATTTGATAATACTCGAAAGTGATACCAGAATGAACAAGCTCATCATGATAGTATTAAAGATCGTTTTACCGATATAGCGATCTAACACACTGAACATCAGACCGCTCCTTTCGTGTATAGACGCTTACGAAGCCTTCTCCCCAGTACGCTGTCCCATAAATTCATCGCCATCGCCATCGCCAGGTATACCATGTTAGTCAGCCACATCCACAGTATCGGGTCAAGTTTTCCTTTAGCGCTATTGAAGCGTAGTGATGTTTGAAGTAGGAAGAAAATCAGATAAAGCAACATGGCAGGCAATATGCTTAGCATCCGCCCCTGACGTGGGTTGACTACTGACAGTGGCACTACCATTATTGCCATAATTAGCACCGAGAAAATTAGCGTAAATCTCCAGTGCAGTTCAGCGCGCACTTCAGGCTCCGGAGAGCGCCATAGCTGGCGTAGAGACATCTTCTCAGTATCGGCACCGTCCAAAACCACCGTCCGATGATTAATAACTGCCTGATATTGAGTGAAATCAGTAATGCGGAAATCGCGTAGCAGTGCGCTTCCCTCATAGCAGGTGCCTTTTTCTAGCATAACCAGTTGCGATCCATCCGACCGTTGGCTAATATAACTATGGTCCGCTACCACTACGGAAGGGTGCTTGTTACAATTCGGTTTAAACTGCGCTAAGAATATATGTTCAAAACCTTTATCTTTGATGTTACCTATGAACAGAACTGAATTGCCTTTTTTTACTGGGTTAAATTGTCCCTCAACCAACGTCGCCATACTAGGATTAGCTTTAGCTTCTGACATAACCAGATCCTGATGGTACGACGACCAGGGTGAAAGCCATACCACATTCACCGCCGCTAGGATCGCAGTAATCAAGCTCAGTAGTAATGCTGCACGGATAAATATGTTTTTACCAAACCCGCAGGCGTGCATAACTATAATTTCGCTTTCGGTGTACATTCTACTCAAAGTCATTAACAACCCTAGAAAGAGACTTAAAGGTAGGATTAGTTGCCCCATTTCAGGTACGCCAAAACCGAGCAAAGATAAAACCAAGTTTATTGGGATATCACCATCCACCGCTGCACCCAGGATACGAACCAGTTTTTGACAGAAAAAAATCAAAAATAGGACGAACAGGATGGTAAGCTGGTTTTTAAATGTCTCCCAAATTAGATATCTAGTGATTATCACACTTATTTTGCCTGTGAAAACTTGTCTTTTTGAATAAAAATCGATAATTTCATTATTAATCTTCATTAAGACGTATCTCAAACAGCTTCCTCTATCACTAGATAGCATATAACACAACCCTAGGCGTTCGGATGAATTTATGAGAAAACGCACTAATTGTCGACGAAATAGCATCCTTTGCGTCGTTCAGATTAACACATAGAGTAAATGCAAAGGCGGGGCTACGACGGGGAAAATTTATTTTATCCCGCAATACCGTCTTTGTCTTTAATATTCAGGAGAATACATGGAGTTCAGTGTAAAAAACGGTAGTCCGGAAAAACAACGAATCGCCTGCATCGTTGTCGGGGTATTTGAATCGCAGCGTCTATCCCCGATTGCCGAACAGCTCGATAAAATCAGTGATGGCTATATTAGCGCACTGCTACGCCGTGGTGAATTGGAAGGCAATATCGGACAAACGCTACTACTACATCATGTCCCAAATATGCTATCTGAACGCATTTTACTTATCGGCTGCGGTAAGGAATTTGAGTTAAATGAGCGCCAATATAAGAAGATTATTAATAAAATAATTAATACACTGAACGATACAGGCTCGATAGAGGCTATGTGTTTTTTGACCGAGCTAAATGTCAAAGGGCGCAATACCTATTGGAAAGTACGCCAGGCAGTGGAAACGGCGAAAGAAACGCTTTATACCTTCGATCAGCTGAAAAGCAATAAAATCAAACCACGCCGTCCATTACGCAAAATGGTATTTAATCTGTCGACACGCCGCGAGCTAACCAGCGGCAAAAGAGCGATTTTGCATAGTCTGGCGATTACCACCGGTATCAAGGATGCTAAAGATTTAGGTAACATGCCACCTAATATTTGCAATCCCGCTTATCTAGCATCCCAAGCGCGCCAGTTAGCCGACAGCTACGGAAAAACCAACACTCGAGTTATCGGCGAACAGCAAATGAAAGAGCTAGGGATGAACGCCTATCTAGCGGTAGGTCAAGGTTCAGTCAATGAATCGCTGATGTCGGTCATCGAGTATAATGGGAGTGGTCTTGATGCCAAAACACAGCCTATTGTGCTAGTCGGTAAAGGACTTACCTTTGACACTGGCGGTATTTCCATCAAGCCCGCAGATAGCATGGATGAAATGAAATACGACATGTGCGGCGCTGCAATCGTATACGGCGTGATGCATATGGCGATGGAGCTTAATTTGCCGTTAAATATCATTGGTATATTGGCTGGTTGCGAGAACATGCTGGACGGCCGCGCATTTCGGCCTGGCGATGTATTAACCACACTTTCCGGGCAAACCGTAGAAGTGTTAAATACAGATGCCGAAGGGCGGTTGGTACTATGCGATGCACTCACCTATGTCGAACGTTTCAAGCCAGAGGTAGTGATTGATGTCGCCACGCTGACTGGCGCCTGCGTTATTGCTCTGGGGCATCATTTGACCGGGCTAATGTCAAACCACAATCCTCTGGCTCATGAACTTATCAGCGCCGGAGAGCAAGCCGGCGACCGCGCATGGCGTTTACCGCTGGGGGATGAGTTCCAGGAACAGCTGGAATCTAATTTCGCCGATATGACGAACGTCGGAGGCCGACCGGGGGGTGCAATTACCGCCGGTTGCTTCTTGTCCCGTTTTACACGTAAATATAATTGGGCACATCTGGATATTGCTGGTACCGCCTGGCGCTCCGGTAAAATTAAGAGCGCAACAGGTCGTCCGGTGGCGATGCTATCACAGTTCTTACTTAATCGCGCAGGGCTCAATGGTGACAAATAGCTATATAAAGGTAGTCTTACGGGTAGTGGTTTCCAACCGCTGTTTTTTGTAACCCTTATTGATTACATGCACATGAAAAATGTAACTTTCTACCTACTTAACCAACATGTCATCATTGATGGGCTGACTGCCGTGGAGAGACTTGCCTGTACTTTAGCGGCCGATAAATGGCGACAAGGGAAAAGGGTACTTATTGCTTGCGAGGACAATACTCAGGCGCTCAAGCTCGATGAAGCGTTATGGGTGCGTGATCCACAAGCGTTCGTACCGCATAACCTGGCGGGGAAAGGTCCA
Organism: Sodalis sp. (in: enterobacteria); assembly: GCA_051710585.1. Classification (GTDB taxonomy): domain Bacteria; phylum Pseudomonadota; class Gammaproteobacteria; order Enterobacterales; family Enterobacteriaceae; genus JBPESP01. Next base: position 299,709 of record JBPESP010000003.1, read on the forward strand.
AGCTACGGTGCACCGATAGAGCTTTGCTGGCCGCATTGCCGCGGCAATGCGGCGCGAGATCTACTAATTAACCTATTACCGGCCTATGCAAATTTTGCATCTACCTTCCATGAAGTGATAGACTTCGTCCCAAATGAGGATGCTTTAAAAAAGTTCCCGCGCGATCGTTATAAAGAGTATCGCAGTGTTGGCTTCCAATTGACTACGGCCTCCCCGCCAATGCAGAGTGATTAACGACGCATATTATGGATAAAACATACAATCCCAAAGATATAGAGCAGCCACTGTATGAACAGTGGGAGCAACAGGGCTATTTCAAGCCGAATAATGATACCCGTCAAGATAGCTACTGTATCATGATCCCGCCGCCAAACATCACTGGCAGCTTACATATGGGCCATGCCTTCCAGCAAACCATTATGGATACCTTAATTCGTTATCAGCGCATGCAGGGTAAGAATACCCTGTGGCAGGCAGGTACCGATCACGCCGGTATTGCTACACAGATGGTAGTAGAGCAAAAAATTGCTGCTAAAGAAGGAAAAACACGGCACGATTATGGCCACGATGCCTTCATCAATAAAATTTGGGAGTGGAAAGCCCAATCTGGCAGCACGATTACTCATCAAATGCGGCGACTGGGTGACTCCGTTGACTGGGAACGCGAACGGTTTACCATGGACGAGGGATTATCCAATGCGGTAAAAACAGTGTTCGTACGCCTATACCAGGAAGATTTAATTTACCGTGGAAAATGCCTAGTGAACTGGGACCCAAAATTACGGACTGCAATTTCTGATCTTGAAGTGGAAAACCGTGAATTGAAAGGCACCATCTGGCACCTGTGCTACCCCCTTGCCGATGGCGTACGTACCGCTGCCGGTCTGAATTATCTAGTGGTCGCTACCACACGCCCGGAAACAATGCTCGGTGATACCGGCGTAGTAGTAAATCCGGAAGATCTGCGCTATCGCGATTTAATAGGTCAATTTATCATTCTGCCGCTAGTCGGCCGACGCATCCCAATTATTGGTGACAAGCATGCTGACATGGTTAAAGGTACTGGCTGTGTTAAAATCACGCCAGCACATGACTTTAAAGACTATGAGATTGGAAAGCGCCACGCACTGCCGATGATTAACATCCTGACCCTTGACGGCGCCATCCGTCAAGATGGAGAGGTATTTGATACTTTTGGCAAGGCCAGCAATGTCGTATCAGGTAAAATTCCGGCTCCCTTCCGTGGGCTGGAGCGCTTTAATGCCCGCAAAGCAATCGTGGCCGAATTCGATCGTTTGGGACTTCTGCTCGAGGTTAAATCTCATGATCTCGTACTCCCTTATAGCGATCGTGGCGTAATCATAGAGCCGATGCTGACTGACCAATGGTACGTCCGCACCGCACAGCTCGCAAAAGTAGCAGTAGAAGCTGTGAAACAGGGCGAGATCCAATTTGTGCCGAAGCAATACGAAAACATGTATTTCAGCTGGATGCGTAATATTCAGGATTGGTGCATTTCCCGCCAAGTGTGGTGGGGCCACCGTATACCGGCCTGGTACGACCCAGAAGGACAGGTTTATGTGGGCTACAGCGAGGCCGAAATACGTCGACAGCATCAGTTAGGAGATGATGTAACGCTACGCCAAGAAGAGGAGGTGCTGGATACCTGGTTCTCTTCCGGGCTGTGGACATTCTCTACCCTCGGCTGGCCGGAAAACACTGACATGCTGCACACTTTCCATCCAACAAGCGTAGTAGTAAGTGGTTTCGACATTATCTTCTTCTGGATTGCACGTATGATCATGTTAACTATGCATTTCATCAAAGATGAAAATGGTAAGGGGCAGGTACCATTTAAAATCGTCTACATGACTGGTTTGATCCGTGATGAGAAAGGACAGAAGATGTCAAAATCTAAAGGTAACGTTATTGATCCGTTAGATATGGTGGATGGGATCTCGCTACCTGATTTAATCCAAAAGCGTACCAGCAACATGATGCAGCCGCAGTTAGCAGAAAAAATTCGTAAACGCACCGAAAAACAGTTTCCCAATGGTATCAAGCCACACGGTACAGATGCTCTACGCTTCACGCTGGCGGCACTAGCCTCTACCAGTCGCGATATTAAATGGGATATGAAACGTCTAGAGGGATATCGGAATTTCTGCAATAAATTATGGAATGCCAGCCGTTTTGTATTAATGAATACCGAAGAGCAAGACTGCGGTTTTCACGGTAGTGACAAAGTGTTGTCGCTAGCAGATCGCTGGATTCTGGCAGAATTTAACCAGACAGTAAAAACGTTCCGCGAGGCGCTAGATAATTATCGCTTCGATCTAGCGGCTAGCATTTTGTACGAGTTTACCTGGAACCAATTTTGCGACTGGTATCTAGAACTAACAAAGCCGGTGATGAGCAGCAGCAATGAAGACGAACTACGTGGTGCCCGCCATACTCTTGTTACAGTGTTGGAAGCACTACTACGATTAGCGCACCCGATCATTCCGTTTATTACTGAAACTATTTGGCAGCAAGTGAAAACCATTAGCGGTAACCGGTGTCGAACTCTAATGCTGCAACCGTTTCCGTCATACGATGCGTTGCTGGCGGATACTAAAGCACTCAGTGATTTTGAATGGATAAAACAAGCGCTCATTGCACTGCGTACCATTCGCGCCGATATGAATATCCCCTCTAACAAGCCGCTTTCGGCATTGTTACGCCAACCATCTCCCACGGTAGTGCGCCTAATAAACGAGAATCTAAATTTTATACTTACTCTGGCGCGGCTAGATAGCATTACCCTGCTGCCAGCAGACGACACAGGGCCTGTTTCTGTCACTCAGATTATTGATGGTGCAGTATTACTGATTCCAATGGCGGATCTGGTCGATAAGAATGCCGAACTAGAGTATTTAGGGAGAGAAGTCTTGCGCATTGAACGCGAAATCAGTCGTATTACTGTCAAACTGGGCAACGAAGGGTTTATCAAGCACGCACCGGAGACTGTGGTAGCAAAAGAGCGTGAGAAGCTAAAAAACTATCAGAAATCCAGAGAGAAATTGCTAGAAAAGGAAGCAATTATCGTCGACTTATAGGCGCACCATCGCTGTTTTTATGCTGCTTGCATTCCTGAAATGCAAGTATGCCTATATTGCTTGCCTATTATTTCCCCGGATGCTGAAGCTCGTAAGGTAAGTTTCAGTTGCATCTCTATGCTACGAGAGATGCAACGGGTTTTTAAACATCCTACCTTCACTAATAACTATTTGGATCATAACTATATCTATGCGCTCTGTAAATTTCCCCATATAAGTACGTCTGATAACACTACCAGTTAATAGCGCCACATTACAAAAGTGTTTTCCGAGTTCATACTGTGATGGTGGATGAACGATTACACCTCTCTTATCCTAATCTCGATTTCCTCTATAAATTTATAGCAAACATCGCAGTGATTATTGTTAGGTTATCGAGCTATGAGGAAAACTGGCAGACGGCTATATCGTACCGATAATCGGTAAAATAAGACAATTTGCAATCTGCAAAAAGTATATTTTCTACCTAAACTATGTGGTGGATAGCACCATGCGCTTACCTTTTCCCAAGAGCAGATTTTCCGCTAATGCTATTTGGAAACCACCGAAATATTAGATCGCGATATCGCACGCACTGTATGAAAAACTGGCCTTTGCTATATCCCTAGCTCAATGGATAATGTCAACCATTCTGACTGTAATATTAATATATTGAAAACCTTATAACCATCTACGGTGAACACAAATAGCTACAGTAACGATCATATTTGCGTCCTCTTTCAGTAGATAACTGCGGTCAGACACAAAACTAATTAATGGTAGGTAACGGGCACCTCATTTTTTTGTCCACAGGATCATCTTTGTTATTCTTAATTGAACTTGGTAAATTTTCCCTCTTCGCCGTCAGTGTATTAAAAGTTATGATACCACGACCGTCATAATTCACTCCCAGACACTACGCATATATAAGTTTTACCCACAGCTCTATTTAACTGACTATATCGTAGTATATAAATATTTCAACGCCTTTAACTTCAAGCTCTTCAGTATCGCTAACTTCATAATTTAGTTTGAAGGCCTCTACCACCACCTGCTCCAGAATATTAAAATCATCCACAAAAAAATGATGCTTGATAGTACAAATCATCTCGGGAACACTATCATCTTCCAGTAGCTCATCAATAATCAGACGCATTTCTTCCTTTGCCTGTCACAAGAAAGAATATGTCATGCCCCTATCCTTAACATGTTAACTCTGCAATAGGACGATTATTTTCATGCAGCAATAAGTATAGCTCTAGCTTAATAGAAAAAGATCTTCTCTCAAAACTTAAAATTGAATATTTATAAATATAAAAATGAATTTCAATTTAAATAGTTTAACTGAGTATTAATAAATAATGAATCAATTGGTTGAACACAATTTCTTAAGGTTGGTAAATTTTACCTCTACAGAAATTAACTAGATGCTGGCAATTGAACGCTGACTTCAAGCATCAAAGCAAACCCAGAGATGCCGCGACTTACCAGCAAAATATTGGGCGCAACTGTTTCTCTTTCGAAATTTCTTTTTTTTGATCAGGACGCTCGCGTGACCTATTTAGATCGCACGAAAGCCAGATTTTTAGCATTAAAAATATATTAAAGATACCCGCTCGGGTTTTTTTTTGTAAAATGTATCATAGCATTGATACTATGATCATGAGCAGAAGATCGTCTAAAAACTAACTAATTCTACGTCGCAATGGAACTGGTTGATAATTGAATTCCATCTAACAAAGAAGCTACTGGAAAATCTACTGACATGCAGAAATATCTACCAGAAAAAGCTTTCAGCAAATAAAGTTAGCTTACACCATGAATACGCACAAAAAAACATGGACAATACGTATTTTGTAAGAATGCCACTGATCAGTCTTTGATTTATGGCAAGACGCCACTAGACGCTTGATAGCCAGATCAAGCGATCATAACTATTTTAATGCAGAAAAAACGAAAAAAATACCCTAGCTAAGTATATCAGTGCCAGTATAAAGTGATAAATGTTATATCTATAACTGATTTTTTTAGTATTTATGGGTTAGAATAAAAGAAGTGTATAGCAGGAACATATCGTGCTGGAGCGCACTATTGGAGCAGCTAACCGATCATTCCCCATACATTGCTGCCAGAACACTTCAATGGCCGGCAGTAAACTCTCATCCGCTATATCTGCGTTATTAAACTTAGTGCATTATATATCAGGCCAGGTTATTCCATTGCAGAAGAGAACGAAGCGTGCAGCTCTCAACTACTACCCACACTACATTAATTTTCAGCACTACCTTACTGTGCCTATGCGCAAGCGTGCCCAATTACGTATACTTACGCATATGCAAGTATACTCATAAATACACGGTGTAGAACTACCTATTTACCTACAAGCCTACCAACACCGTATTTATAGGCACGGTGCTTCAGTTTTGTGCGGTATAATATTGAATGTCAAGATATTTGAAATGATATTTAGCAGAAGCCCCTGCCTCATATCTATAACATCATTGGAAATGATGACATGGTAACTATTTGATTGGCATCATATCATATTTAGATACCGACATATCTTATCGTCAACATGACTTTTGACGTATTTGATAGCTTTATACAGCAGCAGGCAGATACGAAATGAATTCAAAATAACTAACATTAACAGTGATCATGATTTTTTTATAAAAAAATGAAAAGTTATTTTATTGTAAAGAAAGAAAAGGATAAATTATTAGCATAATTATTTATTTTATCCCGGCGAAAAAACGACCCGTTTCGACGTTGATGAATATAAATTTATACTTAAAGTATAAAAATTCACAGCGTATATTGTATTTTGCTAAACAATTTATAGAGAGGAATTATGCACAGCTACAAAACAGCAGGCTATATTTAGCTGCATACATTTCATACTAGTGGGTAGTAACCACGGATGACTCCCATTATATTTATTATTATCGTCCTTTAATAAGGAACTTATTTTTTTAAGTGTAATCTAGTGCGTTATCACATTATTTCATTTTGAGTTGCAATTATTTCTGTATTTTTTAGTTAAATGATGGGTTAACTGAAATCCTTTAATGGCGTAGCTTACAAGGATTTTATGAACTCTAGATTCGTTCTAAAAGAACGGTGTAGTGATAAGGCTATCTAAGTTATATTTATACCCTGATAACGCTAATATACCCTTTACAATTATTATTGTAAAGAAAGCTTCTTAATATAAATAAATATTTTTATTAAATGACTTATAAATTATCTACCAAGTATATTATAAAGAATCCTTTATTATATTTTCTTCGTTAAGAAAACTGAATTCGCTGGTTAATACAACTCTTAAATATATGTAAACTACATATATTCCAAATCCAGTTTAGTGGATTACTTATATGTAATTATATGTATTACTACAGAAAATGTAGCTGTACTTCTTATTTAAATACTTATGCAATTCTGAGAATAATAACCATTAGTTTCAGAAAATAGCACTTCTATTACTTATAAGCTCTTTAAGGCATTTGACAAATTCTCTTTCTTTATAACTTATTAATTAATAACATACTTCTTATGTGATACACATATGGAAAAATTCTATTATGTAATTTACTTATCTTAATCTTTGGATATTATTCTTGTATAAGTAACCCTTTAAGTTACTCAAATGAGTAATTTCATTAGGTAATCGAATTATAGATAGAAATAAAATGAATCATCATAATTGCTACCGAATTGCTATTGTAAATTCCTTCTACAAGAGGGAATCACCATGTAATAATGCTCTCTCGCGGCTTAGAGTTATACCCATCCACTGCATTAAAAAAACATTCTATGTCATCCCTCATATATTAAAAGAGAACAAATTATCGCCCACGAACTCAATGTAGATCCTGTAATTTTTTTTAACTGAACTATTATATAAATCAAGCATCGTAATTATGTTTGTTACTGTCAGTGTATCGGTTTACCCGGATTGCCTGGTAACTTAGGCAGAGAGAATTCTCTGCTCATTAAATAAGCATACTTCAAATTCACCCGACTTAATCTGTAAGCGTTCACCCACTAAAGTTTTCTAGTGCCAGATCTATTATTTTTACTAAAGCAAACACACTATACCGTCAAAAAGTGATATTATCACTCCTTGATAACGTAAGCCAAGCCCAGTCTATTAATGAGTGTATTAAACTATACCACTGCCATCAAATCACGTGATGAGCTGGCGCTCATACACTAATTCTCCGCCCTGCAAAAGACTAGTACAAAGATTCAATGATTATCAGAAGCAGATTACTAATACACACATAATGCTGGAACAATAAATGATTCAGTTATAGCAACTAGCACATAATCCGTATTACGGTGCTCACCTTTATAGTCAAGGAGTCAAAACACCGCCATATTACCCGAAGTGCAACTGTACTTAAGCGCTACAGGAATGCCCGGCAATACTGCCTCCTGTGAAAACACACAAAGCAATACCGAAGGAAATAAGCTAGTTCTAAGTCCTATTCTACCAAATCCTCTGCGGTACTGGAAAATTACCGCGCGTTTTAAGAGAACGGACGGGCCGGATGAGTACTATATGATAAGCCCACTATGCTGATAGCCCTTTGCTAACCTACGACAAAGTTAAGCGAATTGCGCCAGACCGAAGAGTTAAGGATGCTCCCCACAAGCAATAGTTTAAAGCTTAAAGTATACCAGGAGCGATATAGAGTGCAAATACCAGTAAATATCTGCTAGATAACAACGGAAATTTTATAAACATGAAAGTGGCACATCCGATATACGAACCGCCTTTTACTACGATAAGGGATTAAGTATATTACGGTATCCCATAACCCATGGGTGCGGGTATGATTAAGCGGCTGAATGAGATCTTCTGCTACGTAGGTTTATAATGCTGCACTTTCACTTATAATGGCCTAAGAAGCACTAAGCCAACATACAAGATAAAATAGTAAAGCCGCTTAATCTATCGAACGCACTAGATCAGAAAAAAGAAAATTAAACCCCGCCAGCAGAAACTTTTATGATATTGCTTACAGCCGATAGCAGCTATATATAAACTATTGCGTGAGAAAATGCAGCGCTATAAATCAGCCATGAGCACAGAATTCCGCAGAAGGTAAGGCTAAATCGATAATCCTGAGTCTTATAGCAAGCCGCTCCCTATTTACTGAAAAAGCACAGTATTCAATATCTGATGCTGAGTAGATTGCGCTAGATGTTTATAATAGAAGAGAGACGCGTAGCACATCGTAGACAGATTAAGCTACTGAAGATCTAGTGTTTTATTAAGGAACTGATTAAGGTAGAGCACTATATAGCACGAGTACCTCCGATATTCATAATCCTAAGAAAGTGATTATTTTCTAGATGGACGGCGCTTATCTCTACCGCCTCTCTGATACCAGTCTCCAGAATAAAAAGCTCTGGAAAGAAGACGCCAAGCGGTGAATTAAACTGGCCAAAAGAAAATTCAAAATACACAAGATGAATTACACCCGATAATTAATACACCTAAGAAATGTAGTAGATATTATTAGTTAATCGCTACATATTTAATCCATCCTTTATCGCTATTCTTGGAAACTATCTACAGATAGAAATATTCTGGCAGGCCCGTATAATGAGTTGCCATTGGCCACAAAAAACTTAACGAAGAGCAATAGCGACTCTTTTAGGAAGCAATTATCGATATTTTGCGCTTATCCTCATACCAACTCAGCACCAAAATAATCATGATGCCACTTCCGCTTTTCCATCTTTATGGAGTCGAAAAGGTCTGCAAGTACTACTACTGTTATGTTATAGCGAAAATCACTTTCCCAGCTGCCCATTTACCGCTGCCTGGGATGTCTGCAGTATAGACAGTAGGAACATGAAAATACCGGCTCTTATCCTGCTAACAGATAGCAGGTTGATAGGGGGGGAACGGTATAGTGCTTGCTGTTCAGGTTGCTAATATGAGCTAGGATAGATTGTAATAATACTAAATGAGGCCGTTTTTAACAGCTCCATAAAAGGTGGATTAGTTGTTGCACCAGGATCTATTAGCAGTATAATGCACTTCGCTATTCGTATTTTCAGTGCCGAAGTGGCGAAATCGGTAGACGCAGTTGATTCAAAATCAACCGCCTTTAGGTATGCCGGTTCGAATCCGGCCTTCGGCACCAAAAGAATGATAATTTACCTTTATTTCTTTCTATAATTAGAATAAACTATTTACCAATATTTTTTTTCTTTAATTAACTCTCCAAAGGTCAACTGACTTAAACTTATATCTCTAAAATATCTTGATACAAATCATAGTATTCTGGTTCATTAATGGTCTTACAAATATGGAGGCCGTAAGCATATATTTTATAAATATCAAAGTTAGAGTAATAAATCGTAGTTAAACCAAATATATCAAAATATATATTGGGAAAAACTCTAACGTAGTAGTAGGTGGCCGTATATTTTGTTAACTACTATAATTTATTCGTAATTTCGCCTGATTCCATTTTTATAAATAATTCTATAATTGACTCTTTTCTTAGAATTTCAAGGAATACAAAATTGGCTTTTAATTATTCTAGAATCTTTTGTATTGCTAAAAGCAGAGAATACACCTAAGTGTCAGCATTATCTATATTTTTATGCGAAGTCGCGCGGATGAGGCAAAGAAGCACGTTAGGAAACCCTTTTTTAGCCACCTTCAATTGAACAGCCCCCGGCAACTAGCTGTCAGTTTTTTGCTACTTAAATTAACAAATTTTCTATCTTAGTAGACTGAAAGATTTAGCCTACCGATAAGTATTGCATAATTACATTATCATCACTCATAATTTTTAGATTAGAAACAGAGCTCAGTGAGTTTTAGCTAACTCCTCAATGCGTATTTCTCTGAAACTTAATGCATTAATCTTTTTCCTTTATGCTTTTGGTGAATATGAAAGATAAGTTCACTGATGCACTTGGCATTGTTAATAGTAACGTAGGATTATCGATGATGCCCCTTCTGTAGGGTGAACCTCAATAAAGCCATTACTGTGAGGAAACTTTCCTTCCTCACAGTATACTAACATCTGCAGCAAATAGTTTTGATGAATAGATTTATGGGGCCACAAGAATACTTATCATATCATTCTCGTATAGCATAAACACACACCATTATCCTTCTACCTTCAGAATAAAATGGTGTGTGAATATTCCCAGATCGCTGTACCACTACATAGGAATGTCGAGCAAACAATATAGGCATCAATGGCACACCTCGCCTACTGCATAAACACACCGTTACCATCGAACCAGAAACGGTAACTGAGAGCGGCGAAAAGTAGATTCCTCCCTGGCACGCTCTACGCGCCACTAGAGCAGAGCTAGACGGCTATATTACACAGATAGAGCGCACGTCACTTAAAGATAATTTCCAGGGTTACACAGCCGTGTTAGCGGGCGAAATTAATTATTCTACTCGCCATAGCCACGAGAGCATGATTACCAATATTTTTCTACTAAATATGCTTCCCTTTTTGGAAGCGCCTCGATAGCGCTTTACGGATGATAAAATCTCGTTAGGGATAGGGATAATAACCATCTTGAATAACTCTTAGGTATTTGGAAGAGACAGTAGACCTATACCAATGACGGGATTGTTAGTTAGAAGATAAAACCGCTAAGCTTGTATCCTTCAGCCATGTCCTGCGTACCGATGTACGTGCTGTTGATATCCCCAGTACCCACAATGGCATATTTTCATACAGTTTAGCGCCTTATGGTAATAATATGCCAGATCATCCATGAAACAATACCTAGCAGAACTAATCTAAATCTCCTTATCCTATTATAGATAGGACAGCTGCTATGAAGCAGCAATCCCACGTAAAGCCCGGTACAGGAAAATACTCCCTCTCGCTAAATGTTGTTGTTGTCGAGATACCGGATCTGCCTCCTGAAGGAGACAGGATAAAAATCCTTTTTAATAAACTTAAAGGAGGTTTTGCTGCCTTAAGCAAATTTTTTATATCATATATATAGAATAGTATCACCTTATTTTCTAGTATACGAAACGCTCGCATACTAGTCATCTTTATCAATTGTGAAAAACTTTTATGGTATGGGTTTGGTCATTTAGCCTGATCCTAACATATATTATCTCTTGCTCTAGCGAGAGATAATATGAAAGAAGGGGCTTACTCTGGCGCTAGAGTAATTATTTAGCATTGGAATAACATAATGAGTAAGAAAAGCGAACACTAGATGAGCAGAATCTACCTAAAGAATAGATGGAAATACTATACGACTCTCATCTATGTATAAAATTATACTCATCAATAAAGACTATACTCTAATGAAATTTGTTTTGACGTATTGCAAAAGTTCTTTTCTTAATAATATTAAACATGTAAAATAACGGATGGTTAAAGTTCATTATCAGGATAAGAGTATCTATGGAATAGACACCGCAGAGATTGTAGAAACCAAAACGATTCAAATTAACCGTTACGCCAAGTAAAATGCACATACATTACTTTATACGCTAAAAAAACCTGAAATAGTAATCTATTTTGGAAAATGTTAATTCTTAATCAAGAACTAGAACTCAATTTAAACATGGCTTTCAAAATTACGTTAACGCTAACGTGAATTTATAACTATAAAGCATCTTCTGCTTATTCTACTCAGCAACCCTACGACATGCTAAGTGCTATAGGAGTGCACTATCATAATCTAGTAGCTCTACGTTAATAGCTTGGAAGCCTTTATCGAAAAAACTACATTGAACTTACTAGAAAATGACGAAGAGCATGAAAAAACAACCTGCGCTCAGTTTCGGGGTATTATGCAGGATGTAATCTTCCACGTCCAGTCCATCCTGCGCAGCAAAGTATCCAGCGCCTAATGTGCTAGTAAAAATTTTCAGTAGACAAGAATCCCAATTAACCTATTTCTACGTAAACATGATGTCAACCGGCTGGACGTAGTAAATTTATCTCCCACAATATACGTAAAAACGAGATGCAAGCACCTAGACTTCAAACGCCAATCAATATAAAACAGTTAAAAGAAGAGGAGTATGGAAAACTGCACCACCAACCTTAATTTGTTGGTACGTATTGGTGGCATTAACCTCCTAATTGGCCGATATTACGAGCCAGAGCGAACCATTCAAGTGCTTTGCCAGTGATAAAAAAATAAACCGCTGTCAGTGAGTAATCCGGGGTAGGTAAAACCACTATCGCGGGGCTTGCCTAGCAGCTAGCAGATCGTACGCGACAAAGTGCCTAAACTCATCGCTGAGTGCACCATTTACTCTCTATAAATATCGGTCGGTATTTGCTGACGCAGAATACTGTTGTAATTTGAAAAAACGGTTCAAGACATTGCTAATATAGATTAAACAAGATCAGAAAAGTATTTTATTTTTTGATGAAATTCATATTATTATATGCGCTGTGGCAGATAGATGCCACCAATCTAATTCCACTATTACTCTCCAGCAAAGAAATACACATAATGGATTTAACAACGTATTAAGAATTCAGCTAGATCTTTGAAAAACCATCCCACTGGCACGTGTTTCTAGAGAATAGACAATACGGAACCGATCGTAAAAGAAACAATACAAATCCTAACAAGGTTGAAAACAAAACACGAAATTCACTACAATATGTGCTATAATTCTAAATTAGAAAGGGCAGCAATAGAGTTAGTAGTCAAATATATCAATGATCACCATGTTCCAAACAAAGCCATTGTTATTATTGATAAAGAGGGTACCTGCAGCCGGCTGGTATCTTTCAGAAAGTGTAAAATACCATCAACGTATCAGGTATAGAATCAGTGGTGGTACATATCGCCAGTATCCTCAAAAACGGTGTCAATAAGCGATAGAGGTATACTTAAAAAATCTGAGAGACCATTTGAAAACGCTGATCTTCTATATAAGATAAAGTAATAGAAGTACTAACTAGGGCTTATCAAAATAAGCCGTGCGGGGCTAGGCTTAAGAGCATAAGCCGGTAGGATCTTTCTTTTTTTTACTTTTCCAATAAGCATCAGTACAACTAAAGTCACAGTCCAACTAGCAAAAACACTAGAGATGGAGCTGGTGCGTTTCGATATTTTGGAATACATGGATGAACAGCATTTCAGTCGCCTAATTGAGGCGTATCCCAGATACGTAGAGTACGTCAGGGTAATTACTAACTGCCAATATGCTGGCGGCGTCCGCGTTCCGTTCTGTTGCTTAACGAGATCAAAAAAAGCTCATCCAGACGTATTTAATCTACTGTTACAGATCATGGATAAATAGTATACGCTAGCCGATAACAATGGCCTTAAAGTGGATTTTAATAATGTGATACTATAGTTATGGCGGCCAGCGATGGTATACAGAAAAACCAGCGATAGTTGATAGAACTTTTTAGTAAAAAATAATACGAAGGGCAAGTCAGAGATCAAGAAGATATTTACCATGGAATTCCACAATTCGTCTTGATAACATCATCTAGTTTAATCATCTCTCCACTAACGGTATCCAGTAGGTTGTTGACAGGTTTATTGTCAAACTATAAACGCAGCTGAACACCAAAAAGTGTATTGCTATAAATTATTGATAATACACATAATTGATTAGAGATAAAGGTTAAAATAAAGCGATAAGCGATCGACTTAATGGCCCACATAATACAGGAGAATCTGAAAAAAAAATCACCGACCAATGAGCTACTATTTTTGTTCATTAGTGGATGGTGGCTCAATACGAGGGGTTGGATAAAGAAAAAACGCTTAAATACCAGAGTCCGTTAACATCAAAAACACAAAGTTGAAAGGGCGGTGCAATAGCTTCTACTGGTAGTGGGGCTAAGCAGGTAAAAAGTACTTTAGGTATCACTTTTTTTTACGCTATAACGGTGGTCTTGACAAGGGCTCAAGCATGGCTATAGCAAAGCAAAATAAAAGAATAAGTGCTAGGTAAGCTTACTGGAAACGGATAGAGTGCAGAAACTTACAGGGCAGAACAAGTAAGAAGTATGTAAAACAATTGTGTAGGATACGGCATCATGGATATGCGATGGGCATTAGGATAAGCTGACCGCGGGCTAAACCGCTTCGGTAAAATGTAAACCGACATTATTCTAGCGATAGACTGAATTGCGTAACTAGATAAGTAGTGGCAAATCATCGCTACTTTCCTCAACTCTTATCTTTAAGAAGATAATACTTGCCGTGTGATCACGGCAAGGGGAATTTTCACTGGAACCCGTCATGGAAACGTACTCAGACAATCTCAGCGGCTGCGAAAGACAATACGGCCTTTGCTTAAATCGTACGGGGTCAGCTCAACGGCTACTCTATCACCTGTCAAGATACGGATATAATTCTTACGCATCTTACCGGAGATATGGGCAGTCACTACATGTCCATTTTCTAACTCCACACGGAACATAGTGTTAGGTAGCGTGTCCAGTATAGTGCCTTGCATTTCAATATTATCTTCTTTAGCCATTGAATCCTCTCGGTTATGAATACCATAAGTTTTTAACCGGTAAAATAATGCCGAAAAATCCTCACTATGTAAAGAAATGATAGAAAAGCCGTATTATTTGCCGCTTTCAGAATTAGAAAAGATGCTTAAAGAATATTTTCAGTTGCCAGTAGCCAGGCCACAACTATTAGTCAGTAATTGGATAAATATAGCTATAAAGCTGCTGCACTCAATTTATGCATACCTGAGCGATGCATATGCGCATTCAATATTTAATGTTCTACTATTTACTACTCTGAGGCATAAATACCAATAAAATACCCGCACTAATCTTGCTGTGTTCAGCTAGCAACTAAATATCAACTCGTAAAAATATTCCTATTCCACTCCATGATGAACGCCTAATTCAAAACATATCCCAGTGGCAATAGCGAAAAAAATCACCTAAAACTATTGCCTATGATAGAACATGAGAAAAAAGCTCCGCACAGGAGAGATCCATAGTAAGAATGATAAAATAGTACTGTTTGCGGAGGGGGTGTGGCAGGAAAATCTCTAGTCGATAGGGACGCAACAGCCCCTTCAGCGATAAATAATCAATCTTCGAAAAAGATTAGTACATCTTTAGTTAGACTTAGTGAGTGTAGCATGTGTAGTGATGGAAAAATTCAGCGAATCAGGTAAAAGCAGATAAAGTCGCATATTTCTGATGACTACTTTAATTCATCTTCATAAAACTGGCAAGAGTTGATCACTAAACTAGTATTTTTATATTACTTCCTCACTGAACAATGATAATAATAACGTCCACGCAGAGGTATTAGCGCCTAATAACTTTCTTTGCTCCATGAAAGTTCTGCGATCCAGAATATAAATGCGTTCTATAAACGTTTCAGCCCCCCAAAAAAACTGAGGAGTGACAATGGCTATTGTCACCTCTTTACCGAGCGTGTGCCGAATAAGTACAGTATTTCTTTTCCAGTGGCGATATTATATACAGCTTTTCAGTGGGCTCATCGAGAAAGTATAGTAGCGTTGTGCAGAATCACGTGGGCAATAATGATCACTGCGGCTATATTCTCCGCTGGAAAGGCACGGTTCCTCGCCGAGCCAAAAGCGTTAAACCCTTCGCCTGTCAGTAGTTTGTTAAGACGTACTTGCTGAGAAACTACGGTGTTAAAAAGCTCATTATTGATTTTTTAGCGCTGGTAGGTGAAGATTATCACCTAGTATTATAGCGCTAAAATACGGATACACTACTACTACGATAGGGCTTATCGCGAGCAAGGCGCTATTAATTCACTCGCGCAGCAGCACGTTATTAAACAGAATTTTCCCTACTTTGGTGTATTTCCATGCGCAAGTCAACATCTGTAGCAAAATATATTTGCCGTTCCCAGTATAGCTAAGGATGGCGTCAGTAAAGTTAGCTGCTGACTCAGCAGTATTATGGTAGAGAGCAGGACGCTAAGGGCCCTCGCAAGTTATTTGATATGGTGGCAGTAGAAAGCTAAATGTAGAGTAATAATCATTTCTGGATTCTGAAATTAACATGGTTAGCGGAAAACCCCCTGATGGTACGACTTACAGGGATTTTTAGAGATTTCTGCTCAAATCATGGTGATTTTAGCAGAAATCATAAGGGTAATTAAACGCTTTTTAAAGATCCTTTAGATATATCTAAAGGATCTTATCATATTAATTATTATTAAAAATAATAAGGTATATAAACCGTTACGTATCTCGTGTAGCATACGACGACCAGTGCCGTGTCTTAAAATTACTGCATAGGACCATATTTGCACGTTAAGCTGCATATACCTGAACGTAGGTCTATCCATCATATAGCGACTCATATTTTAACTGTAATTGGCATACCTCACAGTCCGTAACGATATTCTACAACATCAATCATACCCAGCCTTGTCAGGCTGAATCCTCTTGAGACACAAAGTAATTAAGATTTAAAATAAATATAGCATACCATTAAATTTCAATTGGTTATATAAGATTTTGATCTTCACTTAAAAATACACTAAGGATTTTTTTTAGGTTTTTATGAGATTTTAATTTACGGTTATTTTAAAATCAATTTTGTATGATCTAATGCAAAAGAAATGAGATAGCGTTTCATCTGAAAATTTCTAAAAAATTCTTTTACAATATTACATATAGTACATCATTTATCTTTGTAAATTTAAGTAAATATTAGCATATTATTATAATAATAATATCTAATAAAAACATATATTTGCCATCATATTTCAATATATATGCGCCTTTTTTCTTGTAGTTATATTTTAAATTTAAAAAAACTTCTATAAACTACTCATATAGTCAGTAATGAAAGAGAAAGTCTAATCATACTCTGATTAAGCGTTAATAATAATCTGGAAGTTAACCCATGCTTCTTTTTTTAGGATGCCATATTTAATGGAGGTTCAGAGAATATCACTATTTTGTTAAAAATGTATTTCATTGCTAATGAAATCTAGCAACATTGATTTTTAGAATATTTCCCAGTGCCATTGATTTCATATAAGTATTATATTTACCTGATGCTATTAAAGCCATCAGTAATACTAAACGGAAATCTAACGCGCTTTAGTAAGCTGGTAGCGAAAAATTAAGATATAGAGATTAAAAAATGGATAAATCAACCGATATTTCAGTCATGGTAGAGTCCCTCTCACGTGTCTACCACCGCCTGCGAAAAGAAGTGAATGGCCAACTGGTAAACGAAGGTCTCTCGATGTCAAAAATGAAAATTTTACACCTAATTACCACCGGTAAAACAAGTGCTACTGATATCAAGAACTATATGGGCTTTTCATCCCGCACGGTGGTGACTGTGCTTGATGCTCTAGAAAAAGAGGAGATGCTTCAGCGCCAACAAAGCCCTACTGACCGCCGAGTGAAATATGTCTATATCACAGAAAAAGGACGTGATAAATTGCGTATCGCCGAAAAAACCCACAAAATCATTCTGGATCGTATGTTTGCTCCGTTATCCGAAATGCAGTTAGAAAAATTCAGAGAAGTCTGCAATATACTTGAATCACAGCAAAATAATATAGCTTATGATGTGATATAAGCATTTAAATACGCAGTAAAAGGACCAGATAGTTTTAGTCATTTATCATGATCGGGCTGATAGATCTAATGGGTATTATTCCACCTGCCAGCTAATAGATATTTAATTACTGTTTTAATACTAAAAAAAGTTTTTTCTGGTATTTTCTGCCGAAAAATATATTAAAAGTTTTTTTAAAAGAGAAGCACGGGAAACTATTAGGCCTTACGCCGCCGCCGACCGTGCTCCTTGATCTCTTCTTGCACGTGGTTTTTTATTCCCACTACCTTAGTAGATGCAACGCCATCCAATATCGTGTATGATGGAGGGGAGCTATTTTTGCTTTTAACCTCATCTCTAACCATTTCATAATGATTCAAGGTACGCTATATATCGTTTCTGCCCCAAGCGGTGCGGGGAAATCAAGCCTGATCAAAGCGTTACTGAAAACACAGCCGCTCTATGATACCCAGGTGTCGATTTCCCATACCACTCGCACCATGCGGCCCGGTGAAGCACATGGTCAGAATTATTTTTTTGTATCAATAGCAGAATTTGAGCGTATGATTGCCGAAGATGCCTTTCTCGAATACGCCCGTGTATTTGATAATTATTATGGCACCTCACGGGAATCCATTCAGAAGGTGCTAACTACCGGCATAGATGTTTTTCTGGACATTGATTGGCAAGGCGCCCAACAGATCCGTACTAAAATACCGGACGCGTGTAGCATCTTTATTTTGCCACCCTACAAAGAAGAGCTGAATCGCCGACTGCGCAACCGCGGTCAGGATACTGAAGAAGTGATTAGGCGGCGTATGGCGCTAGCATTAGCTGAAATGACCCACTTTGCGGAGTATGATTATTTAATCGTCAATGACGACTTCAATACCGCATTACTTGATCTGAAAAGCATAATTCGGGCTGAACAGCTACGACTTAAGCGTCAAAAATTAAATCATGACGCATTAATCAGCAAATTGTTAGCAAACTGACAAAATTTTCAGTACGATGTCCTTCCATTCTTTCATCTATGGAGTAGCTCAGATATGGCACGCGTAACTGTACAAGACGCCGTCGAAAAAATAGGTAACCGTTTTGACCTAGTACTAGTCGCCGCGCGCCGCGCGCGTCAAATTCAGGTTGACGGTAAAGATCCACTGGTTGCGAAAGAAAACAATAAATACACCGTTATTGCCCTGCGTGAAATCGAGGAAGGCCTTATTACCAATAAAATCTTGCAGTTACGGGAGTGCCAAGAACAGGAAGGCACTGATATTCAAGCAGTAACCGCGATCGCTGCAGGACACCTATAAAGCATCTTAATGATCTACCTTATATTTTTGAAAATCTAAATCTATTGATTCCGTGCTATATGCCCGAGGATAAGATAAAACTCCTCTTACAGGCTATCTAGTCGCTTGTGATGCTCACAAGGGCAAGCTTGTTCTAACAATAAGTATACGTCACTCATACAGCAGCGGTCACCTGCATTCTAACCGAGATACATCTTGATCACGAAAGCGGATGGTGGTACTGCTGAATAACGTTATCGAAGATACTCCTGCTATATATTAGGATATGGAGCAGCCGTTTGGAAAACAAAACGTTACCGGCCTGCTGGTGAAGCATATCCAAGCTATATAAGCTAAAATTTTCGACAAAAAACAGGCAGGAAAATTCCGTAAAATGATCATACTGATAGTACAGAATATCTGCATTTTGCTGATAAAGTTTCCTAACCATACCCATGGTATGTGTACCATAACCTCATAGAAGCCGAATAAATATCACTACCATCGCGCACGAAACGCTGGAAATCTATATAATATTAACTAACTAGTTAGGTTTTAGCCACCTAAAACCTCGCTGGAAAAACTGGGCTTCAAGACGCTATATATTTTAACCGCTTCTGGAATGATCCAGAAGTTATCGAAACGATGCACAGTAAACGCAAAAAAATAAACTATAAAATTCTCGCCGAGATCAAAAATGGTTTAATAGAAGTAAGTATTACTTTTTTGTGTCAACGAACGTAAAAACTCTACTTCATTTATTGCAAAATGCACCTGAAAGAGCAACGTTTTTCACTCCGTCATAGATATTTAGGCTTTTTAAGCGATCGTTAGCAACATCGATACCTATTAAAAGAAGCTGTCTCAAATCTATAACTTATATAACCAGCCCTTAGACAGATAAAGGACTATATCCCAACCCCAAAAACTAATAACTACCAATCCTTGCATGTCTCAATAATAAATCCACACGGTATATCGCTCAAAGTGTAGATCCACACCGAAGACATGGATAAAATGGTAGATGTAGGATAGCTAACGCATTTGAGTGTATAAAGAATAGAGTGCGTAATCGGTATTACGGCATAAATTCAAGCCCAGCGCTGAATGCAAAACTTTCTCGAGATTCAACAGAGCGCTAGCAGCTCAGTTAAATTCATTAAAAACGTTAAGTCCGATCTCTTTCTCGACGGAATTTATGTTTTTTCCCGGGAAAAGATATCATTGAACTGCCGGCGAGAGTGCTATACCAGTATATTTACCTATACAGTCCATATAAATATCGGCCAGGCCTACCCTACATGGATACCTATATAGGATAGACAGCCACTATTCGTTTTATAGCCCCTCAAAAGTGCCATATCATTGAAATTATTACCACCCCCGTCGGCCCACGCGCTCTAAAACCACCTAACTAAATTTCGTCGTAAACTCTAAAGTACGCTAAAATCCACCAAATATTGAAGAATTTTAAGCGCAACGACTACTCCGTTAGTCTTTTTTTGTATGATCACTTAACCATACGCTAGGCAGGACAGCGGCAAACTTCTAGAGCTGCCGGCAAGAGGATATCTAATCTGCATTTGGATAGAATAAAAATGACAACGCTTTATAATTTACTGGCGGAAATAGGTTTCTATAAAGCAATAAGCTTGGTAATAACCAAGAATTTACAGGGTCGATCGATTTAAACTGATACCATAAACTGGGTCGCGCACGACTTCTAATCAAAGAAGCCGACAGACATTTTATCACTATTTCAAAAAATGCTGCTACAGCCTATCTATCCCCGGTAACTCAATTATTACTCATGTTAACCTCTGTAAAGGGCTGCTAATATAAAGCATGAATCCTGCCCACCAAAATATCTAAGAAGCCTATGGAAAGATCCCACTAAATTCATACTGGTAAATTATAGGAGATGGTAAGTGAGTAAGAGTTCATTACCATAATTTAAGATGGATATATTTTAACCGTTAAAGCGCATTAGCCAATTTAACCACGTCGATTAACGGCGCAAATTCCAATATACATAGCCTGAAAATACCGAAGAGAAGGACGGTCTAGTGTATAAGCGTGCTCATTCGTCTGATAATCCGTGATTGTATCCTATATGGGAAATATCATGAATAAAATTGCTATCATGCCGGATGTTTTGTCCGGGTAGATTGCACATAGAGAATATAATAAAGCTTACCGTTAGAGGCACCGTACGTGCCATTGACCATGCAGAGAAGCGTCTACCGATAATTTGCGGATGCTACGCTACTCAGCCTACGGCAATCCTCTCTGGATAAATTTGTACTAGGCCATCAGCCGACACAGCGCTTAATTTATTCTAGAAAAACTAAGTTAGTACATCATCCAAACATGCTGTTGATCATGGACGAGTTGCAAAAAAAAAGATCGCACGCTACTATTTAATATAACCAGAGTTTAGCAGTACGGTAGCATCCTTGCTGATATTACTGTACAAACACCACTGATAAAACCACGTTGTTGCAGTTTCGGGTTCTGAAAATAGCAAAAAAAGGTTCCATCGCACGACGGAACCTGAAAATTCGCGGCCATGAAAACTATTAAATACTCGCTAGACCGGCAATGCCAAATTTCATCTAGATAGATTTACATGGGCGACAGTGAATGATCCTGAAAGTATGGCGCCCTGGCGCAGCCAACATATCTATCAATATCGTCTTCCCAACGCAACCCACGCTCTAATTAAGCGCTGGATGCTGAAACATTTATATTATATAGATCGTTAATCTAACCAGCACCCCATAAATCTTTGCTACGACAACCTCGCTTTTGCACTGTTTGACTTACTGTTGATCGACATTAATAGTTTTGGGCAAGGCGATACAATAATTTTTTTTGTTCAGAATAATTAAAGCCCTTTTTTCTTTTAAGGAATATTCTTTGCTATGATATAGCCTGTAATTAACACCTCCTCTACCGTCCCTACTGACAGCAAAATTAGCAAACTAATTTATCGCTTTTATGACCACCTTCCGCCACTGTCAAGATATCATTTTCTGCCCCTCAGGTCTACATCTGCTGATGATTTTAGCAATCATAACGCAGAGGTGATATATATTAATTAGTTAAACGCTGAGCTTACCTACAGAAGGTAGGGTACCATCATATAATCAGGATGTCGCTATTTGCCTCTAGATTAGCGTCTATTTTGCAAATTAAAACTTAGGGGTAATATATTACCCATACCATCCATTCAGAGCAACAACTTTAATTTCATGATACTGCTAATAACGGAGGTGCTGATGCACTGAGAATGATTGTCACTCTATTCGCCACCTTAATAGAGGGGCTTCTCCTACACTGAAATAGTGCTCTCACAGGTATCCATCTATCACTGTAGATCATCAATCCCCTCGTTTAAAGCATCATGGTTATAATTATTGGCATTTATTCATTCATTTATTTATGTCGGCCTGAATATCTATTGGCGACAGTCTTACTGCACTAAATAACCATACTTTCGATGCACCTAAAAAATATGATACTAGACAGGAGGAGAATAGTGTTTAGTGGTGTCAGTGATTATTCTACTACTTTTACTACGTTAGCAATGCAATCTCTATTTAATCCTCTTTCTTATATTACTCATTGTGCTAAAAAACTATATACTTCTGCAAATCTTTTCCTATAGGGCTAGCTGAGCTAACAGCTAGCCCAGCATAGAAATTATCAAGTTTCTCTTAGAGAGCATGAATCACAGCTGAATCTATTTCAGCAAGATTCACTTCAATAACGTTAATTTTCGGTAAACGGGGCACGTCACTGATGTTTGTAGCCAAACGAGTAAATAGAGTATATAGCAAAAAGGCTTAGATCCGCTTGCGCTGTCTGTCATAGCCATTGCAAGTGAATACACTACAGCTCTTAATGACATGACGGACAATCCCAACACTATGACTGTGACGGCTCAACAGCTAGAACACAACGCTAGACCGCAGAGATCGGCTGTCCGCTTGCTAAACATAACAGCGCATTTCCAGATAAGCGCTTATTCACTCACGTTTAACGGTATTTCTGTGTAAAATATCCTGGTCTAGGGGGGTCAATAATCAAGTGATCACATTCTAAATAACTTCAGAACCGATCTTTATCATAGGAAGCTCACCAGAGCTGCCAGACGTGTTACCGCTGACAGTTGGTAATTTCATACCATACGACTGAATAATGCACATGGAGGAACACAACTGGGCGTTTAACGATCTGGATTTAACCCTTTACAGGATGACTTTCTAGAATAGCGATTAATCAGCACAAACTGATTCACTTTTGTTCAAACCAGCGATTTAATCAACAATAGTATGTATTTTAACGGAGACTCCACAATATAATCTTTCACTGACGAGAATTAAGATCCGTCAATTTAACAGCTCGCTGGGGAAAAGAGTTACTATGCAACAGTAAACGTTAGCTGCAACAAAGTTGCAAATTGGCGCTAGATAAGTTAATAATAGGCGTCTTGAATAACTTTACCCACGAAAAATGGAGCGGAACTCTTTCATTGAAAGAGTCTAATCTAGCAATCTAACTCTACACTTCAGCAATACAATATTCAACAAAACTAATGAGTTACAGCCGCATGGGGGGGTACCAATCATTTCTGTATTCTAAATAAAATAATGGGTTAGCCGAAACTCTGTAATAGCGAGCTTTACAGAGATCTTACAAATTCTGTATCCATTGCAAAATGCACATAAAAATAATTTTTACACTAAATTATAAACTTGAATGACTTTGATGTAAGTAGATTTAAAGGTTATTTAAATGCTCTTTGACATCCATTTTAATGTAATTAAATTTAAAAATTATTTTTAAATTTTCAAAATAATAAAATAAACTTATCTATTTCTTCCTCATTTTCTTAAGGATTTATTTATCTTTAATTAAAGATATCTCACATTAAGCAATCAGAAGAGAAAATTTATTTGGTTGATTTGTTGTATGAGAAAGTGTCATAATTGTATTCATTATGGTAACTGAGTTGATTTACCCGTTTGCTTTCCATATTACAGAGACTTCTCTGGTCATTGAGTAAGCGGACTGCAAATTTACCTTATTATTCCATCTACGTTTAAGGTAGAAAATATTTAGAGTATCAAATCGATTGATTAGCATAATAAATATATAAGATCATCAAATAGCGGCCTATACTCTTTGATAGTGCTAGTTTTCAACCTGGCCGGCTTATTAGTCAGTCAAGCGCAGCGCTGCCATTAATTCACCTGACGAGCTGGAAATTATGCGCTAATATATCCTGCGCTGCTCAAGAGCGAAGTACAAAACCTAAATTATTTTTGCTAGAAGAAAATTGCACGAGGAGGTTCTAGGGCTGTCTCGCACCAAAAAAATCTGCCCTCAGCAAGGGGTCAGCAAAAAAACAAGCCTAATCAGGAATGGGTGAATTTCTATCTCAGCGCTGAGTAACTCAAGGAAGGTCTATCAATATTGATTTCTAAGAAATTGAAACAAAAGATTACCCTTAAAATATGACGTTGTTCTATGGCCTGCTTTAGCCGTATTATGGCCGACCTTATGGTCTAACGGTGTTAGAAGCTAACCGTATCAATTAAATTGATATTTAACTGAAGGCTCAAGGAGCAGGGTGCCGCTTCGGCTCTTAAATCGTATCAGGTATACCGGAGTGAGATGAAAAGCAGATGCCGGTAAATATCTGCTATATAGCAAACGGAAAGAGCCCCCCGAACATAGGAGTAACACATCCACTCTCTGGTGGGCTCGAACCTGTTACTGCCAGAAAACTCTGATAAAAAATTATATAGATAGAACATCAAGGAAGAAAGTGCAGGACTATAACCACAGCTACAAGTAAACTGGCACTACCGAAGATTAACAGTAAATCAATGACGTTAAGTGAATCACGCGAGATGTTTATGCCAGAAGGGAAATTCATGGCGGCTGCAGCTCCTGGCGATACTCTTCAAGCAACACCGGCAGGTAGGTTGACCGCTGATAAATTCCCCCCCCAACAACACGGTGCAGATAATCCATTATTCAACACGCTCTTGTGTAGAGCAGCAGGGAATCGGTTCCACCAACCATGATGTTAGGCATTCATTGTCCCGCAGCAAAAGGAAGCAACCAGCCAGTAGTTAATATAATTGAATGAAAAATAGCCTTCTATGGTAAAGTTTCTTCAGGGTCTATTAAGTAAAATCTATATAACCGCAATACATAGTAATATTTAAAGCAAGGGATGCTCTGAATGATAAATCTGCAAGAATCTCTCCCTAATTTTCGCGGCGTAACTTGGAAACTTGCATATATAACTGAGCGAAATATTTGGCGATACTAAATTAGCGTAAAATAGCGAGCTATATAAATACAGTAACAATATCAGCGTAAAATCCGAGAAATAGTGACCTTTACTCAACATCTGAGTGTCAATTAAAATGCGGGCGTATTTTATCCAGCAAAAGCTTCAGTAATTAGGTTATAAACCAAACACCCTTATTACAGATGCAGCAACAGCAGTAGCCTTTCAGTATTCAACCGCTACCGTTAACTATGATAACCCGGGATACGGACTATCAGTCGTACACAGTTAAAGTACGGAGCCGCAAATCATACAACCCTTTTGGGCATATAATGCTTACAGCGCCATATCGAACAATATAGCTCACCCACCTGACGGAGAAGTAAATAGACAATTGCAACAACACACCATTCGTGCCTATTCTATTTGAGTGCCAATTTTAAATTATCAGGGAGTATGCTGTGCCCATGGGATAATGGTAATAGACAAAGTTCAGTTCAGATCCAGTACAGGCTATCCGAAAACTATGACTTTTTATATCGAAGCGTTTCTGATGGTTTTAACTTATCTAAACCACCTCTTTGTAAGCGTATACGCGGTCGTATTTTAAAGATCCAATGACCCTAATATTGATAAAAGGAACCTGCCCGCATCCAGCAATATTTAAGTCACAGTGGCGGGTAAAAAATTCAATGTCCGAGACAATAGCACCGATAATACGATATTTATAATGAATATACATTTATATAGACACTATTTTTTTAGAATACACTTTATCGTCCTTTATATACAAATTTTGTTTGTAAAGATTAACAGTATTCTGTATAATTTATCACCTTTTATTTGTTATACAACATTAAAGTGATATATTACATTCCGTGTATCTAGCTAAAGTAGATAGATAGCGTCATACTCTTACGAAGAGATTTTCCATGCAAAAAGATATTCATCCTAATTACCAAGAAATTACTGCTATCTGTTCTTGTGGTAATGTTATCAAGACTCGTTCTACCGTGGGCTATGACCTAAATCTGGACGTTTGCGGTGCTTGCCATCCGTTTTACACCGGTAAACAACGTGTAGTTGATACCGGTGGTCGTGTTGATCGCTTCAATAAGCGTTTTAATATTCCGGTCAGCAAAAAATAATTGCTCTGTTAGAGCAGTAAAAGGTTACCGTTAGCGCCTTTTTACTAAGTTTCTTATAAAAAAGATCTTCTGAGTCCTTACCAGAAGAGCATATTCATCCTTCCCTTCTCACTATGTATAGCTTGACATTTCAAGTTACAATGTAGTTTTAGAGTATTGTTTTCAATGAAAACTACTTTCCTGGCTTTATTTCACTACTTCTCACTTTTATAATAAATTAATTATCATTTAATATAAACCTTATATTTATAGGTATTTTTTTATTAAAATATTTTTTTGCATAGTCATCAGTTAATTGCTTAATGCGCGTGTGTAGAATTTTTATCCCTTTAAAAAGATATTCTTTTACCGCTGTCTGTAAAGACAGCTATGATGACATCCATTACTTACTTTGGTAAAGTATATCTCCAATATATATCAACATAAAATATATTGCGAGCATGTTATTTTAACTTGCGTTAAGTTCCTTTGTGAATAAAATAAGAGTAGTAATTTTACGATAAATTATTAAATCTTTTTTTTAAAAAAAGATTTAATTAAAATACTCAACTCTTTACAGATAGCAATAAAAACCACTTTATAGCACAGGTTGTATCCCTAAGAGTAGTTTTTTTTAATTTCCTACATATCTTACATGGTTTTAACCAGCAATACATTTATTTATCCTAAAGGATTTTATAGTTACAGTTGATACTCTATCAACACTATCTTATCTTCCACTGCGTACAAAGACTTATTTTAAAAGATGAAGAAACTACTTCACTAAAAGATATGGTATGGTACAGCATTTATTTTAAATTTTCTGATATCCGTTAAGAAAAGAAAAATTTATCCATTAGTACTATACATAGTACTAATGGATAAATAATAAAAGCCTTCAATGATAAATATATTACTAAGACGAGATATTATCTCACAATATAAATGGCTATCAGCTATCGTTCAGATTTCTATATTTAATCGAGGATAAAAAGTTATGTTAGAAGTTAGCGTAGATGAGTATCCTGTTAGTTATGAAATTAATTTCAAAACATATTACTATATACCGAACATTAATAATTCTTAGTAAATAATTTTTACCTTACTCAAGACCCTATTATTTAAACTAAATAAGGTAAATTAAATTTAGTAGACGCTAATTTTGTGCATAAAAATCTTCTCTTATTTTGATCTGTCGGAGGAGATAATTTAACCGGTGTTAATCTCATTTTGGTTAACATGATAAAAAATAATCTAACTAACACTACGCGAATTGAAGCCAAGCTGAAGTATACTATCTTAATTTATGCTGAACTGCAATCTATACTCCCTTGCTTGAAGGGAGTATAGATTGCGAATGCGACTGGATCTTTCCAATTTATTCAATGCTTATACTTATCAAATAAATATATTTAAAGATAATCTGATAGACCTAGAAATGCCTTGCACTAATCTGACATAAGAGAACTTGCTGCTAAAATAACTTAAAGAGTGCTGACTTATTCAATCCTACTGATGATCCTATATTGTAGTAAGAAAAAATAAAACTCAATTTTATTAAATTTTCCAGTTAAAAATAAATTATACTGGCATATCAAATTTAGCTACCTGAACAGAAGTAATATGCTTTCCTTAAAACAACACAGGTATACCAATAAAAAAAGAAGAAATTTTACTCCTGAATTCAAATGCAAATCCGCTTAATTGGTTTTCGACAAAAATTTAATCGCTGTGAAAGCAGCAGAAGCCATAGATATCTAGTTTTTTATGATGATGAAACAGA
>JBPESP010000004.1:0-244967 GCA_051710585.1 Sodalis sp. (in: enterobacteria)
TACTAACCATAGTACAGTTGGCGTAAGAAATACCGCTTAATAATAACTTAGAAATTCTCCTGAATAGGAGGCGCTTCTTCAAAAATTTAAAAACGAATGGATACCGGTATAAGGGGCTAACATAAGGTTCAGGGAAGCAGCTCATGAAATTATAGACTATATCGTGAAATATGACAGTGCGCTTAGGATGGATGAATATAATGGTGGTTGCCATAAAAGAAATCAGAAAATAGATATTGCAAAACTCTAACCCAGTGGCTAATTTTGGTTGAATACTAGATATATCGCTGAGGTGTAAAATTTATTCATTTCGATGACTTTATCAGGGGTGAATTTAAATACACCATTAAGCTAGCGTCTTAGGCAAACTACATGCTGCACTTGACGCGTATATTATTAATTTTATTTACAGTGTGTAAACAAACATTCAAGCTGAACTTCTGATCTCGAAAGAAAGTAACCCCTCTTTCAGACTGAGATGAAACAAATCGCAGCAAGTAATACGGTTGCTGTTCCATTTATGGAAACATTCATGGCCGATGAGGCGTTCAATGTTTAAATAATCAATATCAGTCGCCTTTTTCGCCAAGGATGGCAGGTATTTTGCATTGAAAACATTAAGTTACTCATTCTCTAGGAAAAAATTTATAGGGCAGAGCCCCTATTGAAAAAAAATCAAGCATCACTACCATACAGATATCCAGGTCTTACTTTAGAAAGATCAAAATGAATTTCGTCTCAATGCATGGCTTCCTTAAGAAAGCTATCAATCAGTCATTGTAATTCTAGATTGTCGCGATCAATAAAATAGCTCCAAATATAACCTTCTGCTGCAGAAGGTGGTAAAGTTGTTGCGTCCAGCACATCAAAATTGCAGATAACCATCGTAAAATATAACAGGGTTTCGGAAAGGAAATTTCTCAGACGAGCCAATAATGGCTATCGCCGATAGGTAGAAAAAAAGACGCGGCGAGATGGCCCTGATGTGTAATAGTGCTCGTTGCCGTGATATTAGTATTCTTAGTCTTAAGATCAAAATACAGATAAATATCGGTAATGGTATAGTTTTGCGCAAGATAATCATGGTGGTATTTAATTTACAGCTGTTGCGTCACAGTTAAGCTTTTGGTATCAGTGTCTGTTTCTTCTGTTAAGTCTTTTCCTATTTTTTAGCAGGCAGGTTATTATTGTAGAGGTTGGCAAGCGCGCTAAAATGCGACGTTCGCTGAAAATTAGCTTGAGTTAGCGGAAGAAAGGCACTTTGCTGAGCGAAGGAAACCGGAAACCCGCGGGACAATATGTTTTGTCCTCAATGTTATAACGCCAACTATGCTTTGATATGACTATACTTAAATAGGATAATCGCGGCTTTTCATGGCCGTTAGATTTTATCCGACTGAGAATACCTGTCGTAAGAAGACGCTTAAAAACACCATGAATGTTGCCACTGATCCGATTTTAACGTCGATACTCGATACTGATGCCTACAAATTTTATATGCAACAGGCTGTATTCCGCCGTTACCACGATGTCATGGTGAGCGCGGAATTTTGCTGCCGGGGAGACGAGCTGCTTGGCGAATACGTCGCCGATATCAGTGCGCAGGTTGATATGATGGGTAGCTTACAATTAAATAATGATGAGTTTACTTACCTAAATTGTCTACCATTTTTCCAAAGTGACTACCTTAATTGGCTGCAAGAGTTCCGCTTTGACCCAAGTCAGGTCCGGATACGCAATCATCATGGAAAACTTGATATCCGAATTACTGGTCCATGGCGCTCCGTTATTTTATGGGAAGTGCCGTTACTTGCGGTTATCAGTGAAGTCATACACTACCGTCGTTCCCCACAAATAACGCCAGCAAACGCGGTAGAGAGACTACAGCAGAAGTTGCTCCATTTCAGGCGTATCAGCGAAGATCTGGATACTTCCCATTTTCGCCTGATGGATTTCGGTACCCGCAGGCGTTTCTCGCATCAAGTGCAGTTTGCAGTTGTCGCCGAATTAAAACGGGCATTTCCTTATCTTATCGGTACCAGTAATTACCAGTTGGCACGGGAACTGGGGTTGCCGCCGATCGGTACTCAGGCACATGAATGGTTTCAGGCTCATCAGCAGATTAGTCCGGTTCTGGCGAATAGCCAGCGTGCCGCTCTTCAAGCCTGGCTGGACGAATACCCTGACAGATTAGGGATCGCGTTGACTGATTGTATTACCATGGATGCGTTTTTGCGCGATTTTGAACCGTCGTTCGCTCATGCTTATCAGGGCTTACGCCACGATTCGGGCGATCCGGTGGAATGGGGAGAGAAGGCGATTACCCATTATCAGCAGTTAGGTATTAATCCCCTCACTAAAACGCTAGTGTTTTCTGACAGCCTCGATTTTGAGAAGGCCATCATGCTTTATCGTCATTTTTGGCAACGCATTAATCTGTTGTTTGGCATCGGCACGCAGTTAACGTGTGATATCCCCGAAACTAAACCGCTTAACATTGTTATAAAATTGGTGGAGTGCAATGGTAAACCAGTAGCGAAGCTGTCGGACAGCCCCGGCAAAACAATCTGTCATGATAAAGCTTTTGTCCGCGCTTTACGTAAAGCATTTGATGTGCCACGGGTGGTAAAAAGGCTAGTTGAATCTGCGCCAGGGTGCGAATGCGCCGGATCCTTTTTCCTGATTTATTATGACCTTCCAGTAGAGGCCATAATAAACGCCGCCGCCATTTTCTTCGCGTAATAAGCGCTTAAAGCAATATTGCTGCCATAAATATGCAATTTCCTTTTTTGTTTTATTATCACAAAATAGCATTTTATGGGTTATTAACAGACTAAAATATTTTCTATTAACTGAGTTAAGAGAGCATTTTATGAGCTTAGTATCTGTAGTCGATGTACTGCAAGGGCGCATGCCGTCTAACAGTGAGATTACTGTGCAGGGTTGGGTGCGCACCCGCCGGGATTCTAAAACTGGAATCTCTTTTCTTTCCGTCTATGACGGTTCCTGTTTTTATCCCCTACAAGTTGTCATTAAAAACACTCTATCGAATTATCAGAATGACATTGTACGTCTGACCACGGGTTGCTCAGTGTCAGTGACCGGCCTAGTGGTTGAATCTCTGGGCGATGGCCAGCGTTACGAAATTCAGGCTAAAGTAATTAAAGTGCTCGGTTGGGTGGATGATCCAGACACCTACCCCATAACAGCTAAGTACCATAGCATGGAATATCTACGCGAAGTCGCTCATCTGCGGCCACGCACAAATCTTATAGGCGCAGTGGCCCGAGTGCGCCATACCCTGGCGCAGGCTATTCACCGTTTTATGGATGAGCAGGGCTTTTTCTGGGTTTCGACGCCGTTAATTACTGCTTCCGATACGGAAGGTACCGGTAAAATGTTCCGCGTATCTACCCTTGATCTAGAAAATCTGCCGCGTACCTCTGATGGTAAAGTGAATTATGATAAAGATTTCTTTGGCAAAGAGGCCTTCCTAACGGTTTCAGGGCAGTTAAACGGTGAAAGTTACGCCTGTGCTTTATCGAAAATATATACTTTTGGCCCGACGTTTCGGGCAGAAAATTCCAACACTAGTCGTCATCTTGCTGAATTCTGGATGGTTGAACCGGAGGTTGCATTCGCTACCTTGGATGATATCGCTGGTTTAGCAGTAGCTATGCTTAAATATGTGTTTCAGGTGGTATTAACCGAGCGGGCTGACGATATGCATTTTTTCGCTGAGCGAATCGATAAAGAGGTGATAAATCGTCTGAAACAATTTATCAGTGTAGATTTTGCTCAAGTCGACTACACTGAGGCGATAAAGATCTTGCAAAATTCCGGTCACATTTTTAAAAATCCAGTTTCCTGGGGCGTTGATTTATCTTCAGAACATGAGCGTTATTTAGCGGAAAAATATTTTAAAGCACCGGTGATAGTAAAAAATTATCCCAAGGATATTAAAGCGTTTTACATGCGAATGAACGACGACGGCAAAACCGTTGCAGCCATGGATATTCTAGCACCTGGGGTAGGTGAAATCATTGGCGGATCACAGCGTGAGGAGCGTCTGGATAGACTGGAGCAGCGTATGTTTGAAATGAGACTCAATAAAGATGATTACTGGTGGTATCAGGATTTACGTCGCTATGGAACCGTTCCACACTCAGGTTTTGGATTAGGTTGTGAGAGAGTAATAGTGTATCTCACGGGAATGCAAAATATTCGTGATGTAATACCATTTCCACGAAGTCCACGCAATGTTAGTTTCTAACATACTAAATTTAATATGTATACTTATTACGCTAAGGCCAGCAAGCTAGCCTTTCTCAATTTTAAAGTTAAAGATATAAGAAAGTTTTTAAACAGTATATATTGCTTATAATGAAAAGGTTATTACGATATTTGTATTATTTTGGGAGAGATTAATAACTCTGTAAATAGAACACTACGTACACGCAGGAATACACAAAAATCTCAATGGCGTTTCAATAGGTTGTACTTTCTTCTTGATCTCAGGTATGTTAATTCGTTCCGGAGGGGGTTATGGGAGAAACTTTCTAGCGTTTTCTTCTATCGCTCATCATATAGTTCTTTACCCATTTCGTAATCGTAGAAATGGCCGACGACGTCCATGAATTTTCCTGTTTCTATAAGTGGTGTAGAATTGGGTGTATTCGTGTTTGAATTCAGAATCAAAATTCTTCTTTCATTGGTACGCACCTGTAGTGTTGTTCTTAGGTAAATATATTACCTCTCTATTTAGATGGCTAAATCCAGAACGCTACTACTACAATTATTCTTAATACATTATCGGTAGTCTAACCCATTTAATAGAAACCCGTCATAAGCAAAAGTGAGTTGATTGTTCCTAAATTTCGCTTGATTTCCTTATTATCCAAAATAGATTCTGTTTAGAATTTAAAAGGGTCTAGAACTAACTATGATCTTTCTATTGTTATAGAGTGGTGATATAAGAATGCAGTACATGCTGGTATCTTCCGCTGCTATCAGCGCTGGTAGTTTTTTTGTAGATTATTCACTTTATATAAGTAACGGCGCGATTCCGCCGACGGATGCTGGGTAGATAGCGTTTGATAAACTTGATCCGGAGGCATGCTGTTAATTATCTGGAAAGCTTGATTTTGATCGCATGCAAAGACCCGCAGTACGCCTCCAGCACCGCCGTTATAGGCAGTTATTACCGCATAACGCCGCGATATTGGATTGACGATGCCACCTAGATAGTTATTTTGCAGCATCGCTAGATAGGCAGTACCAATATCGATATTATTTTCCGGGTTAAACAGGTATCTACGACTCGGTTTACCCCATTTACCTTTCATTTTAAACACGTCACGTCCCGCGCTGTGCTGCATCACCTGCATAAGACCTAATGCATTAGCGTTGCTCACTGCATAGGGGTTAAAGCTGGATT
Organism: Sodalis sp. (in: enterobacteria); assembly: GCA_051710585.1. GTDB lineage: Bacteria > Pseudomonadota > Gammaproteobacteria > Enterobacterales > Enterobacteriaceae > JBPESP01. The sequence goes on from JBPESP010000004.1 coordinate 5,438, forward strand.
CTGTCTGCATAATCGCTAGGATCAGCGATTGATCGATACCATACTGCTGCGAGGCTTTGCGCACCATGCGTAAGTATTTATGGGCACGTTTATTCACATGGTTCGGAGCCAGCTGAATAGTAATGAACCAGATTTTCCGCAGATCAGTAGTACGAGTTTGTAAATGGGTTTTCAGTAGATAATCGGCAAAACAAGCGGCGCGCCACTCCCAGCGGATCGGCACGCCGTTATTATCCAGTACTTGACCATAGAGGAAAGGTTCTTTGCTAAGAGCAATATTATCATCTGCATCTGAGTAAAAATTGATCGTGCCGGGATCATGACTCATCAATAGCGTACTAATGATAGCTTGGCGTAAATGTGCGCTGGGGTTTTTGTCGGCGATGCTTTCAATAGAAATACTACCGGCATCAAAATTGATATGCCTACGAGTTTCATATTGATCAGTGTATTTTATATAGTCTTTCGGCCCGGCAATTAAAACCTCATTCAATCCCCAAAGATTTTCAACATTATTAGCAAACTGCCCCATTAAAATATCGAAACTGTTAATGTCTTTTATGTAGGCTTCATTTTTGGTATTTTTTTTGCTACTGACACTGACACAAGAGATTAATAACGGAACAATGATCACTAAAAGTAATGTTTTCTTCATGTTATGGGCCTGTCAGAACTGGAAATTTTTAAGACGTTAAGAGCTCTGAAAGGAGATTATTCTCTCGGTAGCGACCCATACCCATGGATACACAAATCCTGACCTTCAAAAAAGGAAATCAATCATTTCCTGCTTCAGAAGCTTACGATCGGCGATATTTATCATACTGAGTTTTTTTTCATTTATAAGTATCGTTTGCCTGATCTGCCATTGCGCCCAGGCTTCTTTAGAAATGTTATCATAAATACGTTTACCCAGTTTCCCCGGATAAGACTGGAAATCCTGTCCTTCAGCTTTACGTTTTAAAAACGTACAGTAAATAATTCTGCTCATCATTTTTTATTCTCCTTTTTGGTAATCACTGACAACAAAGCAACTTATCGAGGATAACATAGTTGGCTTAGTAAACGCTTAACTGGTGATGCCACTCCGACTACAGGCGGTTTGGCTAAGTTATACCAGAGTCCGCTGCTTTTATCCATGCAGGGTTTCTTTGTGCCAACCTTCTGCCACATCGGCAGAATATCCAAATGGAAATGACTAAAAGTATGGCGAAACGCCGGCATTTTTTTACAGTGGCCGGCCGGCAAGCCGCGCTGAGTTAGCCAGACTGACAGTGCCTTCAGATCGGCAAATTCCGGAAAACAAAAAAGCCCACCCCAAAGACCTACCGCTGGACGTTGCTCAAGCCATACCTGCTTAGCATCCTGCAGCAGCAAAAAAAAGGTGGTTTTTTTCGGCAATATCTGCTTTGATTTTTTGCTCGGATAGTTAGCCCAGCTATGAGTAGCATAGCCCTGACAGCCACGCTGCAACGGGCAAAGCTTACATTTTGGCTGCGAGTAAGTGCACACCATTGCGCCAAGATCCATCATGGCTTGATTGAATTGTGCTACCCGCCACGTCGGCGTAACGTGTTCGCTGTACCACCACAGACGCTCATCCACCTCTTTTTTTCCGGCTAAGCCGGCAATAGCATAATAGCGAGCGAGAACACGTTTAATGTTAACGTCAAGAATAGGATAGCGCCTGTCTAACGCTAGCGATAATATGGCGCTAGCAGTGGAGCGCCCAATTCCTGGTAGGGAACAGATGTCATTAAAGTCTTCTGGAAATTCGCTATTATACCGCTCTCTAATAATCTGCGCTGCTTTATGCAGATTGCGGGCGCGAGCATAATAGCCAAGGCCGGTCCATAAATGCAATACTTCATCGAGCGGCGCTATCGCAAGTTGGCTAACAGTGGGAAATTTAGCTATGAAGCGTTGGAAATAGGGGATAACAGTCATCACCTGTGTTTGTTGCAGCATAACTTCCGATAACCAAACTTTGTACAGTGTTTTTTCCAATTGCCAGGGCAGTGTTTTGCGGCCAAATCTTTTATACCAATCCAGCACGAGTTGCGTGAACAGTGGCGCTTGCGTCATTGTAAAATCATTACCTATGGGCGAAAATTTACATCATTACTCTAGTATGCGATTCCAGCATAGCGCGAAAAACCTGTAAACAGAAACTTTCCTTTCTTGCATGCTCGATAAAGAGCGTCATATTTACATAATGCACATATACCAACCACTTTTAAGATTGCGAAAATTTATGAGGAAAATATCATTCCCTGAATTTAACGAACAGGGATACGTGCAGCGACGGATTCATAGTTTTGTCCGCTAACGACATGGCCGTCTGACAAAGAGGTAGTAACGCATACTGGATAGACTTTGCTGGTAATAGCAATAACCTATCAGGCGTAACTATTTAACTTTACTCTGCTATTCGAGTGTGCTGCTGCGGTGACGCTGGAGATTAGTTTTGGTATGGGTAATTTTTGATAACCATGATGGTTGCGAATCCCCATCGGAATTTTATCGGAATTGAGGTGCACTTACCGAATATTTTGGATTGCCTTGCTAGGCGCAGGACAGCGGGACAAGAACTTGCGTGTTATGTATCACGATATGGTGGAAGTGCTAGAGCGGATGATTCCGAATGTTGTATCTTTAGCGTTGGTGCAGTTATTTTTCCTAACCCACTGGTATATAAAGCATGGCTACAATAAGCGTCGTATCATGTAGGCAACGTTTGTCAGGCTATTTAGATGGAAACTCATCGCAGACGGTATTTTCCATATAGCGACTGATTGGCAACCTTATACTAAATATATGTTGGTAGTGATGTCCAATGTCGTATTTTCCGTAATTTTTTATCCTCTATAGGCGACTATATACCACTCCTCAAGGCGTCCGTTAATCAAATTTGAACACTAAGGTAAATAATTAGGTCATGGCATTTTGGATTTAATGTTTACAAAACAGGTTTAGCTATAAAAGAGAGAAACCCTCATTTCTTCATGCAGGTTATTATCAGAAAAGTATATTGTGTAAACCAATCTTCGGATTATTGCCTATAATCATCTGTAGGGGCAGGTTACCAGTGCTCAGTTAAACCCTAAAACAATATTATCATTACGTCGCAGCGGTTATAGATAAGGTTTAAAACAGCACCTTTGATTATTCTCTCGATAGGAGAAGTACAATGTAACGGATACGCTGGCGCGTCCTGACACTAGGCAGTGCTAGTAGGTCTAGGCTTATCAAAACGATCTACGATGGAATTTGCTTCAGATTAACAAAAGGGCGCTTGTGCACATTTGATAAAAGCTTTCAGGTGCTGGATAGGATTATCTGGCAGTAGCCTATCGTGACAGTAATATGCATAATTGGCTGACCACATTGGACAGTTACTTTAAGTAGTAGATGAACGTATTATCAAGTAGTAGATAAACGTATTATCGAGCGCCATATCAACGGTATTACTTTTGATCATTAGGCGGTAAGTCGGATAGAGAAGGACGGTCATCATATTATGAATGGAGCATCATAAGCGACCTGCTCCAGGACAGTCTTAACAAGCTGTGAGAAAAGTATAATCAGGAGCGGGATCATAAAACGGCAGTAACTCACCTAGAAGTCAGTGTGGCATCTTTATTTGCCTTGTAGAAGCGCTACAGGCTACAGCTACAGATAGAATGGAATAATCAAGAACAGGATTTCCAGCAGCTTGGAGCTGATGTGTGCTAAAGAGAGGATAACTATCCTTAAGCAGTAGCGCTGGGATTTAGTTAAGGCACTGCCCTGATAGGTACTGCTAAAGTTGATAAATTTAACCCTACCGCAGCACGCAACGCCTCAAATGCTGCCGAGAGATTTGGGGTTTCTGGGTTATAGTTAAGAGGATAGAAGATAAGCCTCGATACGATCGCCAGGTAGGTAATAGACACTATGATTATGGGCAATGCGCTTATCGCAGTTTACATCTACATGGAATCCACGACGCACCCCCCTGAAAAGACATCTGCTTTTCTTACGTTCTGAGCATAGCAGAGAGATGCTGCCTTGTTCAGGCAGTAGGAGGTCTTTGGAGACGACAAAGACGCCGGCCTATCTGGCGTGGCGGCACACTGTGCGCATTACTATCACGCGCCAAATAGTAATCAATAATCAAAGGCGATACCAAATTCCAGGGAACAAATCCATACAAAGAGAATTCAGGGCGTAAAGAATAAGGATTACGATCATCGCCGAAAAATCAATTCCGCCCATGGCCGGTAGAATGCGGCGGATAGGGTACATCACCGGTTCGCTTAATTGATAAAGGATCACGTCCATCGGACTGCGTCCCTGGCTGACCCAACTAAGTAATGAGCGGATAATTACCACCCAGAATACCAGTTTGCCAGTCGCCTTTAACAGAGCTAGAATGCCGATCAGTAAATAAATAGGATCAAGGATTAGGACATGCATCTCAATCAGCGTCAGCAACGGAAATTTAACCATCGCCAAAATAAATGCCAATAGAAGCGAGGCGATGTCTAGGGGTTCGATGGCTAGAATAATCCTGCGCAGCGGCCCAATTATCGGTTGGGTAATTTTGACAATAAATTGCGAAAAAGGATTATAAAAGTCGCAGCACGTCCACTGCATCGAGATGCGTAGTAGCAGTAGCATAATATAGAGATCAATTAGAGTTTTAACTAAAAACGTCAGAGTCAGCATAAGAAGGTAATGTCCTTAATCAGGTTAAAAACGCCGCGTCGGCGACAATACTCAGAACAATTCTCCATTTCTTCAAAGAGCGAGGCTGTCGCGTACCTACCGCTAGCAGCGCTAGGTACTACGGTGCGACTTCTGCTGCTCTAAAAATAGTAGTGCCACGGCGGGTGGTGTTTCCTTTCGAGATTATACATTCTGTCACAGTGTGACAAAGAGGTATCCCACTGTCTCTACGGGTAACTAGTCGGTGGCTATTATGCTATTAATATCGCTATTCTCTTTCAGCCAGGATAGTTTTCCCACCACCACGTTAATTAGGTCCTGAAAGCCCTGCCCTCCTCACGGGTCTATCGGTGCGTACAAGCTGCTTATCTTTCAGACCATTAGATAGGAGGAGTATTTAGGGATCACTCAAAATAGGAATATTTTTACCCATAAGCGCAAAACCCGGCTCACGGTAACACCTGCGGCAATGGAAAGCATCAGTTTTCCATAAAAAATCTATCTCTCTATGCAGAGTAATTTTGTAGACTTGGATAAATCAACTATGCTTTAAATGACAGTATCATTACATCTACTGTGCGTATGCTGTACTGGGCTGTGGAAGGCGCAAAACATAATTAAATTTATGGATAATCTTTATCCATCAGTCTGGTTATTATAGCTTGCGTCACATTAGTTGTACTGATAAAGATAATGTTAGTCTTGTTGCAGACTATTCCTTGTTAAGTTTTTTTTAGGTGATGATATTAACCTATCCTCTAGCACAAAAAATTGCATTCCCAATACGCACTAGCGTACTGCCAACGGCAATGACTGCTGACTTATCGTCCATCATGCCAACCGACAGTATATCTACATCGGGATAAACGCAGTTTAAGGCCTCATACAGGGGGAGAAATGTGCTTGAAGACGACCCCTCAATTGGCGCGGGAAAATCCTTCTCCGGTACTGGTATTGCCATTAGACCACGCAATCTCAGGTGCAGATATTCTGTTATCAACGCTGCCAGCATCAACATCTCTTCGGGAGCTATACCAGCTTTGGCGGCTTCGCCGCTGATGTTGATTTGAATCAGCACGTTTAGCAGTAGACATCCCGCCGGCCGCTAATCGTTCAAGCGCCGTGCCAACCGTGAGCGGTCCAGTATGGCACCAATCAATTTTTTTTTGCAACCGTACGGATTTTATTGACCTATAACGGACCGATAAAGTGCCATATAAAACCGGTACTTTTTGGACGTTCGCGGAACCAGTTTATTTTTTTTACGCCCTCTTACATATAATTTTCCAAGAAGGGCTCGCTGTTCTGCCTCGATAGCGGTTTTGATCACTATCACTGTTTTTTATTTTACTAACGGCAAGCAAGATAGTATACTTTGGATCGCGGCCGCGATATTGCGCAGTCATGCAGATTTTCCGATGAACGCGTTGTAGATTTTGCTTAATAATGCTCATAGTTTCAGGAGGTCATATGGAATTGGATAATTTGGTACACTATGGTAGCCATAGTGTAAGCATAATGCTTTTCGATCTGCACTTTTCTCCTGGCCGCTATCGTTGATAATTCGCGTGGATGGATCTTCTGCGGCCGCTGGAAGCGTTGACGTTGACCAATGATGCTATCGCCGATGGCGTACACTGCAGTTTTCTATGGGGTGGTACTTTAACTGATAGCTCTAAAACTGGTAGTATTCCTGTTTGGCGCTATGTGGAGCGTTTAAAACATTAATTACGGCCCAAAATGCGCTAGTTAAGAATGCCGATGAGGATAAGAGTTACCATTTTCATTATTCTTATCATCGACACATTATTAACGTCTTTGCTACAGAGGAAATTCGATATCCTGCTCCATAACCACCAATGTATGGATTACCTCTTTAGAGGGGGGGTTCAAAAACATTAGCATGGATATTTTCAATAATATCGGCTTCTTTAAAATTAAAGAAGCGTAGGTTTTTCGAGCTTAAGAGTTTAATCTAAAAAAGATCTGTTGTGGTGCTCTGGCAATATGCGGTTTTTTCTTAGTGGAAATTTAGTTTGCTATAGATGCAGGACTAGAGAATAAAGCAATAAAAAAATACTAGGATCAGTTTGTTTAATGAACAGCTATATGCTGTAAGCAGTATCATTAGCTTAGTGCTGAAAGTGGTTCTCAGCATCGCTAAAAAAAGTCTGTAAACTGCCTACATCACCGCGCTGGTATTGTTCTAGGCGTAAATATCATAAGGCCTAATTTAACAACACCACAAAAAGTGGTTACTGTCGTTAAAACTACGTAGCGAAGTAAGATTAAAAATCGACTATGACGCAATAGTCCGTCGCCTTGCATAGACGTAACCGGAGCAAATACTGATGGATGCCCATGCCGGTATAGTGTTTGAATATTACCCACAAGGCGCGAGGGTTCAGATCGTACTGGTGGCAAAAAACTTCTAAGCAGCAGAACGATGCTGATATCAACTGCGCAATATAATCAAGAGCAAATTTTATTATTCGGCGTTTGAAATATATAGGCTTTAGGTGGGTAACAGAATGTTTTTCTATGAACCCCAACTAAAAAAACGGGATTTTGCTCAACAACATCGAGAGCAAATCGGATTTCGTACATTCCTTACTATTGAATATCGACACTTTAGTGCAAAATCGCTATCTAAGATGCACTTAAGCACTAGTTCTAGCGCTTTTCTGTACCTGTTCTCAGATTGAAAAAACAACGTCTGTCAATTAATGTTCAGGAGTAAGTGGCTTAGAATTGCTACAAAATATCATCCAAGGCCAAATCATTAACTGATTTGTAACCGTAGCGGTTGTCGTAGTATTGATCTAGAATACATCACTGCAAATGATAGGGTTTATAGAGCAGATCATCAATGAATGTATAGAAGATTATTGCGCTAGATAAAGAGAATTTCGCCAACTTTATGATAGTACTGTAAAAAAAGATACCTGTGGCTGGAGATTCGCAACGGTAAGTGCTTTTCCCCGTTAAAATAATAAAAAATCCTACACCTCAAGGTCATTCATGTCGTTATATTTTTAAGCTTAAAAGTAATAGAAATTATTCCTTAATTCTAAAAAAATAATTATCTGATGATCGTTGCAAAACCTATTTTTAGAGCGGCAAGGCTGGAGTATGACTCCCTTCGTTGTACTTGCCCTATGTCGAGACTATTGCAAGCTAGATCTCTCTGGCACAATATTTTCGGTATATGGGATAATTCATGTCGGAACTGCATGGAAAATTAATTACTATTGGTAATTCAGGCGATCACAGTATCCATAATAATTTTATCAAGCTCTTTTAGTTAATTATATCCTAAAATAATCTCAGTCAGTTCTAGGAACTTCTCACGGTTAGCGTCGCTATTATACTTATAATACACCTTATACAGAATAATAAGTAATCATAGATTTACTCGTCGCTAACGGGATATTTTCCGGCGATGGATTATACTGCTCAAGCACGTCAAAAGTGTGAAGAAAAAGTTTTAGCCTGTTCACATAAACATGAGTGACTTACCAGTGAATCTGTCGCCCACCTAGCATTTCGCCTGCCAGGAATAGCGCGATACCCTGCAAAAAACAGAAACTGTTGAGTGATAGACACGGCATGTTCAGCAGATTAATACTTTTTTTAAACAGGCAATGGTCATCGTCGCAAAAAAAATAAACAGTACTACTGCATGGGGATGCGATACTGATCGTTAAAGACATAAATTGCTTGATCTATTTTCAAACAGCACTTTCTTCCAGAAAGTGCTGTTTGAAAATCTTATTGTAGCAGGAGTGATTCACCGGTAGCTTTAGTGTCTAAAGAATTATCATGATAAAATAATGTCATTTCAGATACCTAAATGCATGACAAATAGGCCTTATCTTAAGGCTGCGATAAGGCCGTTCACTTTCAATTCCTGATAATGAACACCGTATTACGGTTTTTCTAGGCTTTACCCTCGTTACTAAATGTACAAAATAACATAATGCTGCCGGCATATCCAAGGTCGGCGCCTCAGTCATTAACTGCTGGCACCATTGTACGTACGGTTTTTAACATAAGGTTCTAACCAATAACAATAACCTACCAAATATTAGTTACCATGGGATGATTGAGGATAATAATCAGTGGTTTACTGGACAGTGAGACTCTAGTGACACGCGTCAGTGCGCTATTACGTAAGCATTATAATAGTGTTTACACATGATTTAAAATAGAATTATGACTAAAGACGTATTTCATACGTAGGGACGCATTGATACCATCAATAAACTGGCGTGTTAGTGTGTGGCAGTTTTTTTATCCGTGAATTTCAGAAATTGTTAGTTGCCTGGGCTGTTTTTCAGCCTACCACGGCACCATCGAGCCCAAATTTCTGGATTTTTGATATCGGATTAAGGCCATGGTGGTACAACGCAAAATTTCATATGGCACGGCGTTCCGAGATGGAAAAAAAGATACAGAAATCTCCTAGTTATCGCTCTGCTGCTGACGTTGATGCATCCCCGCGACCGGAATAATAACGCCACCTTTAACGCTGAGTATTAGAGTAACCTGATCAGCAATGAAGATACTCTATAAATGCTCTAAATGCTGACTGTAGCAACAACCAAAAATAGAAAATACCGCTTATTTTCTGGTAACCTCACCTAAATAGCTGAGCTTTCCCATGGAGACTGGGAAAGGGATGAGGATGCTCAGTGATATTTACGGCTGGTTGTTGTGCCGCTGCATCAAGATGTATCTATAAACTGCAGATGACCACCACTTATATCATCAAAAACTACCCGGGCCCCTCTGAGCATTGATATCCGGCATGCTTATTATGATACTTAAAGGAGGTCGAATAAAAGCATCCGGTCCACTAGGAAGGTTTATCTATTTTGATTGGAGGGACGTGACGCACTTGGCTATTTTCCAAAATGAGCAAGTACTGCCATTCGGTGATGTAGCTTACTTGGTACATTGTGGCACCACATCATTTCAGTGCATAAGAGAGGTTATAGTGGATGGCTGTAATAACAGAATGCCTCTTTCAGACCTGGCGGAGTTTAAAACGCTGCTTTTTAAATTGCTATACACCATTTTTTACGACTTTTCAGGGTGAAAAAACTACTAGAAACAGGCGGAAAATATCTGGCTGCCCTAACACGCCTTCTGTAAGCGCTAACGACATTGTTTCTAGGCCGCAAATCCATAACATCATCCGCTTAATTAAGCGATAGGCTCTTTATCCTGATAAGCTTGATTCCTGTGCCTAGCTAGCTTTTGTATTGGCACCAGACCAAATTCGGGTGCTAGTATAGAAGGACGGCTAGAGCTATTTAAAAAACATTATCGCCTGAGATTTAGCAGAGTTTTTTTTAAAAAATTACCGCTTCCAGGTACAAGTATAGACTATTCTGCCGCGGGGCGCTAACAAGGAAGAGAAATATGCTGCTATAGGCGCTATGTGATTTGCTGTATAGCGGTGGCAACACTATCCACGAATATATATTATTCTATCCAGTTTTAGTCCCCCCTCACATAAGGATAGATAAACTTATTTCCAGTATATCATACAGAGATGTAAAAGCACTTAATCTAGAGTCATTCTAGGCGAGACCAGCCAGATGAACGGTAAAAGCAGCACAAATTACCCTTACTTGGCAAGGTGCGTAATTAAGATTTGCCACGAGCTAACCTCCAGTGAGCTACTAGCAGCTGGCAGTATAAAAAACAATAGCCCTATAGTTAATAATAACTATAGGGCTATTGTGGAAACGCACTACAACACCATCAAGGATGATCATCTAGATTTCCGACCTTAAGCTTGATATTTAAGCTTTTCTAGCAGCTGCTATAATAAAATTAGCATGATGATCTTTACAATGAGATAAGAGGATATTACCACCTCACTGTCGGCGATATGCTGTCATCATTGCTAGTGAATCCGATCAGGCAAACTACATATTATTACTCATTCACTTTTTTGTGATAACCTAAGCCTGCCGGCCGGAGGATTATGCCATACACCATTCTACTCAGCTTGGGGCAAAAATCTTAGTATATTATGAAGCCTGGTAGCGCATGCCTACCATTATACCCTTATCAGACTTGAATAGTATAGCACCAACGTTACCCGCGATCGCCATCTGTTGGAAGGATTTCGCAATTTAACTCAGGCGGCATATCAGCAGCTACTACGCAGCGACACCCTCTCAATCACCAAGTAGGTGCGAAAGTTATAACAAGTACAGACTAGAATTGCCCGACGGCATTAGGATATCTTATGAACTATGATTTTGGTTAAGCTAGCTAATTTTTCTTACCATTATTATAATACGAGCAGACGCAATGTGGCCTGACGTTCATTGAACAGCATATTCACGCTATATTATGCGACACTGGCAAATACCTCCTGGGTTAGCTATAGAGGCACTAAAAATTATGCTGCAACCCATTCTTACGCAAGGAAAAGTTTTCTTCCTGATCTTACGAAGATGATGAAAAACGCTACTGGGAGAGGCCTATACTTATTAACCCCTGGCGCTATTTGAAGCTGCTAGCTCTTATTGCCGCTAGGTTAGGTATGTTGCCACCAAACGCCAAGGATTTACTAGCGGAGTTATCTTCTACAAACCTGAAGAGTAACGCTAAAATCTACTTATCCAGGCAAAAATATTTATATTAAGGTGCTGATAATCTAGGCCAGCGAAAGCCGGCTTGCTGCCGTTCTATACGTTGAACCTGGTGATATACTTGTAGATAGGATGCGCAAACGAAAAAAACTGTACTGCACTAGCCAATACACGCGATCTATAAAATGCACTAAATTAAAAGTATTGATTGAAGGGTATTACGCGGTGCTAATATCTCAAAAAAAACTGCTTACCAATCAGTAGCAGTAGTCGTGCAATGCTTTTTATAATTATGAATGTAGTCAAAATATGCTTTGATAGCTAAACAATGAGGGAGGGCTCAAACAGTTTAAAACGCTGGAAAGAGTGCCTTTAGGTGATTTAAATTTTAGCCTACTCAGAAAAGGCGGTCAGTGTCTCACGTTCAGAATGAAGAAAATAAAAAACTTTTTGATATCAGCGACGCCGTGGTAGCGATCTCTTAAATTACTGGATGACGTAGCTGAAGGCGGGCAGGCTAGTATAGGAAATTCCCGGGTCTCACTATAGCGGTAACCTAAGCGTCATTGAAGAGGGACCACAGCCTCCCGGCCTAATGGTTTTGAAAGGGTACGCAGGGCTTTTCACTTATACAGTTATAGTGCGGCAGGGATTAAAGAAGCATAGATGAAGGGGTGTTATTAACGCCAAGCTCGCTGCTGATGTGATGTCGTTTTTCTGCGTGTTAGATGTTCTGAACTAGATACATGCGCCGCTACGTAAGGTTATATCAGCGACGGTAGCTCCAGTTCATCACGCCCCTTTACTATGAAGGTTAGCATCCGGTTGTACTAGCGCGATATTACCACTGTCGTAAAAAAAGGAAGCTGGCGCATAAGGGGAAACAAAACTGATATAGCTAATACTATATTAGTATTCAATGATCGGGTTGCTGGGTGTCAATATACTATTGTCGGCATCGTTCTGGGGTATCGCATTGGATACCTCTAAAGTTGCGAGGTATTAGCCTGCGATAAGGTACTGGGTCAATACCTTGACACGATACTACTGAGGTGGAAGACTTCAGGCTAGAAAACTGAATCTACGGCTGTATAGGCTATTTTAAGGTGATAACTAGCGGACGCATATCCAAGCGTTTATAGTGTCGCTAAAAGCCATACCCCTCGGGTAACTTCACTAAATGTGCGGTTTGCTGCTACTAAAAATTCAGTTATTGGAAGTGGCGCGAGCATGAGGTGTGGTCTCTTAACGCGGTGACAATAGAGCTGGTGTTTGTCTAAGAAAGTACCGAATAAATTCTGTTTTAGCTAGTAAGTACCGCGCCATATACTAGCATCCTGCTGGATGGTGTGAGCGTCGACTATCATATATACTCGACCTCTGTACCAGAGTATAGAGAAGGTATTGACTGCATCAATAATCTGGTGGCCTCGGTGAAGTATAGAGTCTGCTGTGCAGACGCTTAATGAACCAAAGAGCTTGTTTCTAGCGTAATGAAGCACCTGGATGTTCTCCAACAGGGTTTCTCTCTAACCTGAGAGAGTATTATCGGTTTTCAGTGACCGTTTGAATTTAAGTAAGTGTGATGTGGTTGTTAGACTGACTGGAAGTATGAAGTCAAGGAAAAAGCTATACCAAAGTTTGCTGATCGACGGATGACAACGAACGCACTTAATAACCCGAACGGTATTTTTTATGTTCACTCTGCGACTGACAGTATTATGTCGCCCGCCTGTGAGCTGATTATTAACTAGACCATACGCCTAGTGACGATAACAGAGGTAAAATGTGGCGCGGGCAGATATTTTTAGGCGGAGGAAATACTGCCGCTCTATGGTAATGATACTGAATGCCTGCATGAGGAGGGGAAGTACATGCGTTAATCACCACCGCCATATAAAACATATACTTAACCGCTACGCTGGGTCTCTATGGAATAGAATGATAAATGTAGTTATAAAGCCTCTCTAAATAACCTGCCGTTCCTGGAGCCGCTTAAGGGCAGATGCGGTGATATCTTGACGGAGATACAATACGCCAAGGTCATTGCGAAAAAAAGTACCTAGTACTGTATTGGTCTTTCTCTAATGTCGCGAAAGCTGATTACGCCTCAGGTTAGTCTAAGAAATCTGACACTGGAAGCAGGGTATAAAAATATGATGATCACGCTAGTGAACCTGCTAGCAGCGAAAAGCTACGTGCTAACCAGTAAGCGTCTTGCAACTAAATTGCAGAGGTCACAAAACAGGGCAGAACCTAACAAACACAACTGTAAATCTCAGCCGGTAAAATAACTGACGACATTATTCCATATCGTCGGGATACTGGTTGGTTGATTGGGAGTGGATGTTGCGAATTTCCACCGATAGAAGTATACTATTATAGTAGTATTATTAGCAGCAGGTGCTGGTTAAGATGATTAACCTTACCGGCGTTATGCGCCAAAAAATAATTTATAAGTTTGGCCACATCGTTACATTATAGCGTCACCATCGATAATTCCGATGGCATTCCACGGCGGAATGCATGGTATTTTAGGAAAGTTATTGACTTTTAGTAGAACTTTATTAAAGAGCTATTTAAAGAGTTAAAAACACGTATTCTACCCTAGATGTTATGTTTTAACTACAAGGAGAAAAAATGCTCATGAAGGATATTATCACGCTATTTAACATGAGTATTACCTATTTCATGAGGGCGATTAGCTCCTAGCTGACGACGTCAGAAGGACCAATAATTTACGCTCGATGGCTAAATAGAATGTAGGAGACGATCATTGATATTAAGACCGAGTAAAAAATCTACCTGTATAACCGCGATGTAATATAACTCGCTATAATATATAGCTAAATGATGTCAGCAATGGGCTTATTTAACAAGCTCAGGAAGAGAATAAAAGCCAAAACTTGCTTAAATAAAAATAGTGCAACTATCTAGGATAAAACGCTTTTTTAAAAAAAGCTTGAGGCTGTTAAATACAGTTAAACAAACATAAACGCGCCGGATAAGTGGACTAGAAACACTGTTAATGACAATGTCATCGTATTGACTTGTTAGATGAAAATACTTATTAAATTGAAGATCTAAAATAATAACTATAAATGATGCTAAAATTCTTATGCAGAAAATGCGTTAGTGATAAAATTTGCTATTTTATAAAAAATGTCTCTACACTAGTACGTTAAAACATCTAATAGTTCCGTAAAATTTATTAGCAAATCAGTTTAAATATAACATTAATATCATCGTCAGTTACAAAATTATGTTTGTACTATAAAAAGTAACATAGATATCTTTTATTATATCATGTAAATCTATCCTACGATTAGACATGTAATGTTAACTAAAACCTAACCACCGCGTTAGAGTTTTCGCAATATCTATCTTCTAGTTCGTTTGGCAGTAACTTACTATTATATTCATGCAGCCTTAATACGCTTTAATAATCCCATAATATATTCTGTGATATTATGAGCTTCTTTGCTGAAGCTTATGTAGCCCGCTACCGGTGTTTGTTCGTTTTTTCAGGCTTAAAAAGCCTTCTATATGCTTATTTTATCCGGCAACACCACGGCAACTATAAAAAGTAACTGTTCGTATGATAACTATCCTGATCGCTATGGAACCTTACTTCGGCTGGTTTATACTTCGCGTTTCCTATGCTATCTTATTTTTTTATTGTCAGTCTGCTGTCTTGAGAGAAACGACATAGCCTCCTCCTATGCCAGAGGTTTCCTCGTAAATAAATCAATAAAAACCGCAAGGTATATAGCAAGTTTTTCCTGCCCCAGATATACGTCATATCATCTTAGGATACCTTGTTTGGCTCTGTTAAAGGCAACTGCTGTTCAAGATAATTTGGAACCGTAATAAGTTTCGGCTGCTAACAACTGACCATTCCAGTTCTTCCATGAGCCTGCCCATGTAATACCGTTCGCTTATCGTCTAGCCTGTCAGGACGACTTTTCCAGTATTTGTAATTGCGGTGATGATGAATCTTAAGCACATAGAAGAGTTTAACTAAGGCATATGTACTCTGAGTTTTCTAATTAAAGAGAAGTATTTCGGAGGAGTCTAATATCAAAAGCGTTCTAGTTTTTTAATATTTTATTTTTTTCAATTAGTTGTATCTTATTCCTGAGCCCAGGTATTGTAATTTATTCCGAGTTTATGGGAGGGGACTTTTGGCGGTTCCCCTATTGCTCATCATGAAGTTATTTTACCTATCCCATCATCTTAAAAGGCTGACTTTACGGATTTTGCCGCTTGCGTCGTCGGTATAATTTTTTTTTGATAACCAGTTGAGCGGATTTACATTTGAATTCAGGACTAAAATTTATTTTTACTACTGCACCTTTCTTATTCTAAAATAAGAATATCACCTCTACAATTAGGTGCCAAAATTTAGTATGCCACTACTACACACTTTATTGGCAGACTCAAGGATATAACGTGGAGTTTGGCTTAGAACAAGCCAGCATCATTAGTATTATGGCTTATTAGATAATAGAAAAAAGATTATTTAAATTAATAATATTTCGAAAATAAGAAATATCTTCAAAAACATTCATAATTGACGCTTTTGAGCTAAATGTTACTGATTGTCCTGTTATTGAGGATAAGTAATCTACCCAGAGTGTTATGGTTACTATTATTTTTTATCCTGCTGCTTATCATGATTACCATCAATAAAATAATTAAACGCTGATTCCGGCGCTATTATTATATCAGGGTAACTTATTTTGCAATTATCGCTGATAAATCCATCCTTTGCCACGAATCAGGGTAAACCTGTGCTTTTATACACACCTGCTGGACACCCTTACCGACTCAACGTTAGACTGGAACGAGATTTCGTCTGTTCTTGTAGAACCGCATTCCGTTTTATCCGAGCAATCAGTATTGCTAGCGTCCGCTAAGCTGTTTGCTATCATAATCTTAATGGATGCCTATTTGAATGTACAGAACTTGCCGGATGCATTAGGGTATAAATACCCCAGAGATGATTTCCAAGGGTATGTGTATACTAGATTGCTATATACCAGCACCAGACTAACCTTGTGCCACAGCCCAGACCGTAGGTATTCTTAGAACAAATAATAAAGGTAAACTTATACCAAAATAGAATTAGGAGTGTTTACTCTTACTGTATTTCTTGCTGTATAGAATACTTTTACTGCCTAATTGCCGAGGAAAAGGCATTCAGTTACAATTGCTGTAACGTAGCATTATAGAAGAAACCTTCCAAAGCCTACTGGTGGATAAAGTTATGTAAAACTTGGGTTAGTTTGTCAAGTTGCCGCCTAAAGTGGATTATGACGTAGCCTATATGTCTCAAGTGTTTATAGGGATGCTTTTTTCTAGTAAGAAAACGGAATATATTACATACAGATCAATATATGGCTAGGATTGGCGTGAAGTTTTATTATCCGGGTAATTATGTTGAAAGGACGGGCTCTGAGCTATTTAATCGATAAAAGACTGCAAAATATCATATTACCTCAAAATGCCGCTAGAGAGAACCCCACAGCGTTTTTTACTCTGTTCCATTGTTATTTTAGTCGCGGTTTTGTTGGTACCATTCTGCTAGCAAAATACCGGCACTGACGGACACATTCAAACTCGCTACTAGTCCAGTGCCGTTGATGGAAACCGCGATATCCGCTTGTAATAGCAGCGGTTTAGAGTATACACTACCTTCTCTTCCTATCACTAGTACTGTCCTGGCAGGCATTTTAACCGTCGACAGTGACGTATCACCGTTATCGGTGAGTGTTATCACAGTATAACCGGCACTCTGGAAACGCTGCAAGTTCTGCAATATATTATCGCACTGAATAACCCTGACGTGCTCTGCTCCCCCTTCCGCGGTACGTACTGCAGCACCGGAATTTAGCAGGGCACTATTATCGCTTACCATCACGCCACTTACGCCAAAGTGAGCACAGCTGCGCAATATTGCCCCGAGATTATAGGGATTGTTTACCTGCTCTAGCGTCAACACACAGTCCTGTTGTTGCGTGGCAGCGCTGGCTAGATAACTATTGGCATCAAGGAAAACACGCTTTTTAATTAGAAAGCAGATGCCTCCATGGTGCTCTGTTCCAGAAACTTTAGCTAACTCATCATCTTCCACTACATGATAGGCTTTATGATTGGCCGCCATCCAGCGCAGCGTATCGCGAAACCGCAGTGTTACTGATTGCTCGAACCAGGCCCGTACAATGACGTCCGGTCGATTGCGAAATAGCGCGTTACAGGCATTTTTACCATAGATATGGGTTTCTTTAGCGCGGCGGTATCGTAATTTTTCGGGATTAATTTGACTTTTTCCGGTGATATCACCATTGTCCAGGATAGTAGTGTCATCGCTGGTGTAAGAGATTTTCCGCAGTGAATAAGGCGCCGCGCAACGCAAATGCTGGCTAGCACTATTGCCGGCGGTGTTCCATGGGGTGCGGGCATAAGCGGACTTCCGCGAGGACGGGCTGCGCGTTTGCTGGCGTTCTTCCTTTTTGCGTACATACATCACACGGACTTTGCCGTTCTTACCCTTTAAAGAATCATTATCGCTCATAATCTCCCTCTTGATAGGAAGGGAAGAAGATTACCCCATCTCTATCTATATAGCTACCAACTTAAAGTAAAATATTGTAATTATTAAAACAATTAAATAAATTATTTTATAACTCGGTATTTCTTTTAGTATAGTCTGACGACTTACCCATAAAGCCCGTATTTCATCTTTCTAAAAGTTAATAATTCAGCATATTATCAACCATATTCCGCCAGATGCGCGATATAATCATAGCTATGGTGGTTGGGAAGGGCTCGCGCTTCATATCTGCAATTAAACACAAGCAGTTGAGCGGTATTATGGCGATTACGTGATTCCTTTCGGATGATGATAACATTTTAGCCAATTAACCTTTTTTGCTGACTGAACATGCCAAAAAATGCCTACTTGTTATTAGTGAACGGAGCAAATTCAATTTTGTTTAGACGCTGTGCGGTGCAACAGTATTAATAACTGGCTTGGACTGGCGCGCTATTGTTATAGTTAGCACGATCGCGCTGCCTGATATGTTGCGTATTACTAGCAGCCACTAACCTGTCAGGTGATAGCGTCCAAAACATAGGGCGATAGTTTTTTCTTGCTGCACTTCGCCTGCGCTAGAAATGCCTATCTTTCCATGCCGTGTAAAATGTTGTTTCAAAGCGTTGAATACGAGGATAGATAGTGCTCAAATTTACGTGCATGGCGAAACTTACTGGCTAGTGAGAGGTACTTTGCAGCATAATAATAGTCTAATAATCGCCTTTCCGAGTTCTCCCACAGGGTAAGCAGAAGGTTTGATTACATATCTTAAAGTCTCCCTTGATACGGCTGGACATCTTCAAATATTCCTAGTCTTAGGCAGGGTAAATTCAACACTAGCGGCTATAGTGCATTAAACAACAGTGCTAATACGGGGCGCGAGTTCTGCTCAGTTTAGACGTGGTTAGTAACGATGTGGGAGGGGCAGGGCCTGTGATGTATCTTGCCGGTAGTCTGGACCTCACCGGGCTTTGCTCCAGTGTGTGGGTTATGGTTTCTTTTCCGTTGACAAGTCCTTTATTATGTCATCATGCACTACATCAGTTTTTTAAAACGCTATTGATTACATTAGTACCAGCATCACTCTTGATCGGGTACTGATGCTAGAGAGAGACTTACAGAATTAGATAATCGCGATATCGGCAGGCTTTGCCATTGATATGCGATAGGGAGGTGGCTTGGCGTTCTTCTCTGTTTGTTATCTAGTGTTATTTATAGCTAAGTGAAGATCCTTTTTTTTAGCCCGATACCGCGAAAAAACGTGGTGTGTTTTATCAATTCCTTATAATCTTGATGCGCTAATGTAGGTATAGGCAGGGTGAAGATTTGCCGAAAAAATATTATAGATAGGCATATTCCACTGGCCCAGTAGTGGTAGTTTAACAGTTTTGCCAGTCTTTGCGCGGTAATTAGACACACTGCGCTATGTTGTTTCATGGCTGACTCAAAATTTATGCCATAAAATAAAATAGAATAAAGCATTCATCATTTTTTTATTTGAAGATATAGTACCTTCGAATTCATCATGGCCAACCAGTATCTCCCTTAGGACTGCAAAATCCGCATTGCTGTCGAATACTTTAGCAATATTACTTTGTACAGCACTGCTAATAATTTGACCACTCAGACCGTAGCAGTATTCTGTATGTTCAATTACTGCCGACAACAGAAAATAGCTGCCGTCGGTTTTTTTTACCTCTGTAGTAGAACAGAGCCAGAGACAATACCTATTTTGATGATATCGGTGCCGAAGAGGATCAAATCCTCAACTGTCTCACCTATAAGCAGATTGCCGGTGAAAATCACTTTATCCAAGCAGGCTTCGAAAAAGCTTTCTGGATGAAGGTTACAAAATATTCCTAATAGCTTTTAGCGACATTAATACAGGTAAAATTCAGCTGTAATGGTAGCACCAGAATCCGCTTTAATTTCTCAAAGTCTGTGGCGGGGAGGGCCCAGATAGACACTATTACATAATGCAGTACTAATTCAGACGTCCGCGCCACAAATTTATGCCACTGATACATGTTATAATATTTATGCATTACGGTGAGTATATTAAATACGGCCAATGTCTTCTCTATAATGAAGGTGTTGACAATATATATGTTTGTAGTAATAACCGGCATGCAGGAGCAGCGAATAATAGGGGTGTTGAGGGTGAAATTATACTACAGTTTAATATCAGAGTAGCTTTTCAGTATAGAGTGCGCTTAGACTGGATAAGGATAAGATTTGCTTATTCCAGTAACGGAATAACACATGGGATTAAAGTTATGGTAGGACTGCGAAATTTTCCAATTTTAGGCTTAATCACCTTAATTTACCCTATTTTAGGAGAAATTTCTTTTTTAGGATGAGGTAATTAACGTGATCCAATATATTATTGCGCTAACTGGCGGTATAGGAAGTGGTAAAAGCACGGTGGCCAACGCTTTTGCTGCACTCGGTGTCCCCTTAGTGGATGCCGATGTCATCGCCCGGGAAGTGATACAGCCGAAAAGTCCAGCTCTGAGCGCTATTGTACAACGTTTTGGCCAGTCGATTTTAAATGCAGACGGCTCACTGGCCCGTACCGTGCTGCGAGCACGCATTTTCAGCGATCCGGAAGAAAAAACCTACGTTAATAGCCTGCTTCATCCCTTTATTCAACGGCAAACAGAACAGAAATTACGCTCTACTCAGGCGCCGTACGTGCTATGGGTGGTTCCGCTGCTAATAGAAAATAATCTGCAGAAGCGTGCTAATCGGGTGCTAGTGGTAGATGTGGATAGAGAGCACCAGATTGCACGCGTACTCAGTCGAGATAATGTTATCCGCGAGCAGGTAGAAAATATTCTGATGGCGCAAGTGTCGCGTCAGTGCCGTTTGGCCTTCGCGGACGATATTATTGATAATAACGGGCGCCCCGAGGATATAACGGATCGTGTTGCTACTTTGCATCAACGTTATCTTGCGCTTGTGGCATCAGCAACCACGACAGGATAAATCACCATGAATAGCGTTTACTTGGTAACGATATTGTTTAAATACCCATTAAATAAATACCTTGCTGCAGTTAGAATTTCTACTTCCAGCAGCTTTATCGACATCCAGCATTAAGAGAGAGGGCTAACACACTAAGGTTTTTATACTTTAGCCAACTTGCTGGACGCTCTGGAATGTGAATAATATACGCAGTGGAATGCTGAAAGAGTTTTAAGAGGTATCAGCAGCAAAAGTCATTCCAGTGGGAGGGTGTCGCCAGTTTATTTACGGTAAATATGTTAGCGCTCTACGCACGAGTTTAAACGCAGCGCTATGATACTGATGGTGGCGGCCTAGAGCAATTACTGCGCGAGGATTGTTTGATCAGGGTTGTGCTCTAGTGGGTTTTCATACCTAGAAAGGCTACAAATACTGGATCCGTTTAACACTATCAATAGCGATTTTTCTGTAGCGGCCACATCTAAATTAAGTATTAACTTTATCCGTAAATATCTAACCATAAACCTCATTATGCTATTCGTTTTTTATTTCTGGATGGCAAAAAACAGCGTGATACTGAACCGCCTGCCGTTTAAAATAGCCTGTTATTAGGAGAATGCTAATATGAATGACTATATGATTAACCTCGCTTGCCCCACCTGTAGCAAAGTAATAGAATGGAGCCCGACAGAGCCGTTCAGGCCTTTTTGTACCAGACGCTGCAAATTGATTGATTTAGGTGAATGGGCGGAAGAAAAAAAACGCATTCCAATTACTGATAGCGACAAGTGGAGCGATTAAACTCTCCATTGAGATAGAGAATAACTCTACTCGAAGGGCAGCAGCGCCAACGCTCTATACCTATATGTTTGATAGCCGACACGGTTCTCCGCATACTACTGCGCTAGACTCTTACCTTACTTATAGTTACCAACACGTCACCCGTAAGAGGTGTGACAGGCTTATGCTGTCGGAAAAGATGATGGGCTAACATCCCCGCGGGCAATCTGGATAGTACAAACTATCCTCACCCTAACACACCTTGGCCTGAGGTGTGTTATGCTCTCTGCTGCTCTAGCAGAGAGAAATGAAAAACATCAAAACATCAACCTTACTCAGAGAAAAGATGGTAAGTTATCGCCAGAAATTGAGAACGCCTGGCGTCAATGCCATTCTCTTTGCACAATTTGAATACTCCGCGCTCCTTCCTCTCAGGGTCTTTCTCCTAGCTCCACTTTACTATCTGTAAAGTATTTAAAATCTCCCTATTTCTATATGATTCGTATCAAGATAGCTCTGTTAGCTCTTCTCCATCTTGCCCCAAAAGATAAGCAAAGCACGTATTAGAAAAGTGCACATCTTTTTATAAATACACTAGGTATTATACTAGGCCTGATTGCGACTATCGATTGCTAGATGTTGATATTATTTCAAGGTTACTGTGACAATGTTTAAACTTCTTCCCTGAACCGCAGGGGCAGGGGTCGTTGCGCCCGATTTTATGACTTTTCTGCGCTGCTGCCATCTTCCCCTGAGTGAGTTTTTCTATCAGTGTATGATGGCTTAACTGCTTCTGTCTAGCGAGACGTTCAGCTTCTTCACGCCTCTGTCCCTCTATCACCCCTACCTCTTCCTGCATGTGTACTTGCATTGTGCTAAGTATGCTAATTACTTCATATTTTAGCGACTCCAGCATGGTGGTAAACATGGTAAAAGATTCACGCTTATACTCTTGTTTCGGATCTTTTTGCGCATAACCGCGCAGATGGATACCTTGACGGAGATAGTCCATTGCCGCCAGATGCTCTTTCCATAGAGAATCCAGCGTTTGCAGCATGACGCTTTTTTCAAAATTGCGCATTATATTGCTACCGACAATTTCTTCCTTACGCTGATATTGAATTAACATCTGTTCTAACACGCGCTCACGTAGGGTTTCTTCGTATAGGCTCGGTTCATTATCCAGCCATTGAGCAATAGGTATATTCAGATCGAAGTCAGCTTTGAGACGCCGCTCCAGCTCCGCCACATCCCATATTTCCTCCAAGGGCTGTGTTGGAAGGTAGGTATCGAAAATGGTTTTTAGCACATCTTTGCGGATGTTCTTGACGGTCTCGCTAATATCCACTACGTCGAGTAGTTCGTTCCGTTGGGTGTAGATCGCACAGCGCTGGTCGTTAGCAACATCATCATATTCCAGTAATTGCTTACGAATATCGAAGTTGCGGCTTTCTACTTTGCATTGGGCATTAGCAATAGCCTTAGTGACCCAGGGGTGCTCAATAGCTTCGCCGGGCTTCATACCTAACTTGCGCATCATGCCGGAGAGGCGATCGGAGGCAAAAATACGCAGCAAGGTATCTTCTAATGACAGATAAAAACGGGAAGATCCAGCGTCACCCTGGCGGCCTGAGCGGCCGCGAAGCTGATTATCTATACGGCGCGATTCATGGCGCTCAGTGCCGATAATATGCAGGCCGCCAGCGGCCTGCACCGCCTCATGACGCGTCTGCCAGGCATCCTTAATAGCGGCGATCTGTTGCTTATCCGGGGACTCCAGAGCCGCGATTTCCGCTTGCCAGCTACCACCCAGTACTATGTCTGTACCGCGCCCAGCCATGTTTGTAGCGATCGTGACTGCTCCCGGCTGGCCCGCCTGAGCGATAATATCAGCCTCCATAGCATGGAATTTGGCGTTCAGTACTTTATGTGCAATGTCGACTTTTTCCAGCGCGCTGGAAATAAGCTCTGATTTTTCAATGGAAATAGTCCCCACTAAAACTGGCTGATTGCGTTTTATACAGGTTTTGATATCATCGACGATAGCGTTGATTTTTTCTTTTTCCGTCATATAGACTAGATCGGGTAAATCCTTACGGATCATGGGACGGTTGGTAGGCACCACGACAGTATTGAGTTTATAAATGGAGCTGAACTCGAATGCTTCGGTGTCGGCAGTACCAGTCATACCGGTTAGTTTTTCATACAGGCGGAAATAGTTCTGGAAGGTAATTGACGCCAGTGTTTGGGTTTCATTTTGGATCGCGACATTTTCTTTAGCTTCCACTGCCTGGTGTAAGCCGTCAGACCAGCGGCGTCCCGGCATGGTGCGGCCGGTATGCTCATCGACAATGATCACTTTACCGTCTTTGACGATATAGTCTACATCAAGTGTAAACAACACGTGGGCACGCAAAGCAGCGGTCACATGATGCATCAGCAAAATGTTAGCTGGCGAGTAGAGTGATTCCCCTTCCTCCATGATGCCGCCTTTCACAAGAAGCTCTTCAATCAGAATCAGTCCGCGTTCAGTTAGGGTTACCTGGCGGCACTTTTCATCCACCGAGAAATGCCCTTCGCCCTGAAAACTCTCGGAGTCTTCTTTGTCCTGACGAACTAGATAGGGGATAAACTTATTGATACGGCGATACATATCTGAACTATCTCCTGCAGGGCCGGAGATAATTAGCGGGGTACGTGCCTCATCGATAAGGATGGAATCTACTTCGTCCACTAGCGCATAATGCAGTTTGCGTTGCACCCGCTCTTCCGGACTGAACGCTATATTGTCACGCAGATAATCAAAGCCAAACTCATTGTTTGTACCGTAGGTGATATCGGCGGCGTAAGCGGTACGCTTAGCCGGCGCTAGTAGTCCTGGCAGATTTAAGCCAACACTCAGCCCCAGAAAATTGAATAGCGGGCGGTTATTTTCCGCATCGCGCTGTGCAAGGTAATCATTCACTGTGACCACGTGTACACCTTTTCCGGTCAGGGCGTTTAGGTAGGCTGGCAGCGTAGCTGTCAAGGTCTTCCCTTCACCGGTGCGCATCTCGGCTATACAGTGATCGTTAAGAACTATACCGCCCATCAATTGCACATCAAAATGGCGCATCCCAAATACCCGCTTGCTGGCCTCGCGCACCACAGCAAAAGCTTCCGGTAATAGGCTGTCAACGGTTTCCCCCTGAACGATACGGTTGCGGAATTCAATACTTTTAGCTGCGAACTGTTCATTGCTCAGCTGTTCCATCGCTGGTTCCATTTTATTGATAGCGTCCACCGTTTTGCTTATACAGCGCAGGCTACGATCATTACGACTACCAAAAATTTTAGCAAATAATTTTTTTACCATAGATCAATCACATCTCATCATGGCCCAATCCAGCAGTGGCCGAAAGTCATTTGCGAAAAAAAAGTTACGGTCCTTCAGCATTACCGGCTTCATTATCAGAAATACCTGATACTGCACACACGGCATTGCGCCGGTCTTGTGAAACGATGCAGGTGTACAACAGGTAATGGAGAGATGACAGTATGTATATATCATTCTGACGCCAGTGCTAAACAACATAGGTGCTGGGGGAGACTGGATATCTTTTAGCTGGCTGAAAGATGTTTTATCGGTTGAGATTGAGGAAATTTTCAACTTTTTACAGTATCTCCTGATGTTGCTTAGCAACAAAGCTATGCTAAAGCCACCAGAGACTATCCTCAAAATAGATATGGCCAGGAATAACGTCTACCAATTTATCGCCAAAGATTTATAATACCCACTATCCAATAATATCTTCCGTTAAAGTGTTGTTATGCGTGATAATCGTCCATACCTCATTAATAACCTATTTAGTAGCACTGCCGACATGAGTCGAGTCTCCCTTTTAAAGATTCAGCAGCAAGCCATCCTGCTGTTGAATCTTAACCGGGCAGTTAATACACTGTTACCGACGGTGTTGTACCCTTTCTGCCGTGTTGCCAGCTTCCGCCAGAGAATACTGGTACTGGAAACCGCTAATGCCAGCTGGAAGATGCGGTTACAGTATGAACAACCTCAATTATTGTCTGCATTAAAAGCACAGATTCTACCATCATTGTCGTTTATAGACATCAGGATTAACCCTACATTGGCGATAAAACAAGAATTAAATACGCAAAAAAACAATGATAGCCGGCATATTGAGCAACTATTAGAGGAAAAGCCACGGCGTTTGAGTGTACAAAGCGCAGCGTCTATTCGCCATTTAGCGGCACGCAGTGAAGGAAATTTAAAGAACGCACTGGAACGATTAGCGAAGCTGGCTGGAGGGACTATTAAACTCGAAAGCCACGAAAGATAGATGCTAAATGGCTTATCCTACCTACGTAGGCCAAAATACTGAAACAACAGTACGTCAATCACTATAATCTCATTCAGGCTATAACGAAGGAAGGGGCTTTGAACGCCAGAGCTAGTTCAGTCTCATCATCAAATGTCACTAGTTCCCAGGCTTCCTGATGTGCTAAAACCGTCTGCAGTAGCTTGTTATTCATAGCATGGCCAGACTTAAAGGCGGTAAATGCACCGACGATATTATGAACGCACATGAACAAGTCACCGATAGAGTCGAGCATTTTGTGGCGGACAAACTCATCTTCAAAGCGCAGGCCGTCTTCATTCAGAACCCGGTAGTCATCGACCACGATAGCGCAATCAAAACTGCCACCAAGAGCCAGACCGCAAGATTGTAGGTATTCAATATCACGTATGAAGCCAAAGGTGCGTGCACGGCTTATTTGACGAACGAAGGACTCCGCGGAAAAGTTTAGAAAATAACGTTGCGGGCTGGCCTCAATCGCAGGATGTTTGAAGTCGATGGTAAAATCGAATGTAAAACCATTATACGGCGCCAACTCAGCCCATTTATCCCCATCCTCAACGCGCACTGCCTGTTTTAGATAGAGGAATTTTTTGGGACTGTTAAGTTCCTTAATCCCGGCATCCAGAAGTAAGTAGACGAAGGGACTAGCGCTGCCGTCCATAATCGGGATTTCAGGGGCATTAACTTCAACAATTATGTTATCTATTCCCAACCCCGCCAGCGCCGCATTTATGTGCTCTACAGTGGAAATACGCACATCATGCTCGTTCACCAAACAGGTGCAAAGAACGGTGTCACGCACCGATTTGGCGTTTGCGGGAAAATCTACTGGTGGGCTTAAATCGGTTCGACGATAGATGACCCCGGTGTTTACCGGTGCAGGGCGTAGTGTTAGTGTAACTTTTTTTCCAGTATGTAACCCTACACCGGTGGCCTGCACGATACGTTTTAATGTCCGCTGTTTGATCATCTGTTTCTCTCGTAATGTTTAACCTTGCCTCTTAATCCACACAGTATGGATAAGAGTAGAGAGCTAGTTTAACATAAAGAGTGGTGTTCCCCAAAACTGCACGGTTTAATCTGCCTGTTTACGCAAGAATGCTGGAATATCTAGGTAATCAGGTTCTTTACTCCCTTGGGAGTTTTGCTCATTGACTGACTTGGCCGCCGTTTTCCGCTCTTGATTGAGCGAAGATATACCCACGGTATGATCACGGTAGCGGTTATCCATCAGTGGTTGGCTGCTCTGTTTATTGGTCACCAGTGTAATTTCTGGCCGTTTGTCCATACCGATACCGGTCGCAACCACGGTAACGCGTAGTTCGTCATTCATATCAGGATCTAGCGAGGTACCGATAACCACCGTGGCGTTATCAGAGGCAAAAGCGCGGATGGTGTTACCTACGGTTTCAAATTCTTCCAGACGTAGATTAAAGCCAGCGGTAATGTTAACCAGCACTCCGCGGGCACCGGACAGATCGATATCTTCCAAAAGCGGGCTAGAAATGGCCATTTCCGCTGCTTCTTCTGCACGATCTTCACTGCAGGCAACGCCGGAGCCCATCATGGCATAGCCCATTTCTGACATCACGGTACGCACGTCAGCAAAGTCGACGTTTATTAATCCCGGGCGAGTGATAAGCTCAGCGATACCCTGCACCGCACCTTTCAATACATCGTTGGCGGCACCGAACGCGTCTAGTAGCGAAATAGCACGCCCCAGGACTTTTAGTAGCTTGTCGTTAGGGATAGTGATAAGTGAGTCAACATGCTTGGAGAGTTCAGCAATGCCCTGCTCAGCGAACCCCATACGTTTTTTACCTTCAAAACTGAAGGGCTTAGTGATCACAGCGACGGTCAAAATACCTAGATCCTTTGCTACTTCCGCGACAACCGGCGCGGCGCCAGTACCAGTACCACCACCCATACCGGCGGCTATAAACACCATATCGGCCCCTTCAAGCACGGCTCGCAGCCCTTCACGGTCCTCTTCGGCGGAGTTGCGGCCCACTTCGGGATTGGCGCCAGCTCCTAACCCTTTAGTAATGCCGCTGCCGATTTGAATGGTCTGGCCTACTGCTGTCTTACGTAATGCCTGAGCATCGGTATTCACAGCGAAGAAATCTACACCTTCGATACGTTCACGTACCATATGCTCGACGGCGTTTCCACCACCGCCGCCTACGCCAACGACTTTAATCACTGCGTCGTTAGTTAATTCCATTGGTTCAAACATAATTTCTCTCCGTTTTTTGGCTATTTCTTCGGAATATAGCTGACTGCACAGCTGAATTCCGTCCTAAAATCATTAAAATTCTTTTCGTAGCCAGCCACTAAACCGTTTGCACCATGTGCTGACAGAGGTTCTTTTTTCCATGTCTACTTCGCCGCTTAAATGTGACTCTTTACCGTAATGTAACAGCCCTACGGCAGTAGAATAATATGGCGCCTGCACATAATCAGTCAGGCCGGTGATATTTAACGGCTGGCCAATGCGTGCCTGGGTATGAAATACCCGCTGCGCACACGCCGCTAAACCATCTATTTGCGCCGCGCCACCGGTCAGGACGATGCCGGCAGGCAGGTGATGTTTCACCCCTTGTGCTCGCAGTTGCTCTTGCAGTTGCAAAATCTCGTCGTTAACTAGATTTAGTAGCTCGGTGTAACGCGGCTCAATCACTTCGGCCAGAGTCTGGCGCTGCAGGCTGCGTGGTGGCCTGCCGCCGACGCTCGGTACTTCTAGGCTCTCGTCCTTGCTAATCACTGAACCCAACGCGCAGCCGTGACGGACTTTGATCACCTCGGCGTCAGTTGGTGGCGTGCCAAATGCATAGGCGATATCGCTGGTGACTACATTGCCAGCGTAGGGAATCACTTTGATATGGCGCAGTGCGCCGGCGGTATACACCGCCATGTCCATGGTGCCTCCACCAATATCGACTACGCATACGCCAAGTTCACGTTCGTCTTCGGTCAGAACTGCATAACTTGATGCTAAACCGGCGAAAATAAGTTGGTCAACTTTCAGCCCACAACATTCAACTGCTTTGATAATGTTCTTAGCCATGTCATTATGGCAGGTAATTAAGTGGACTTTGGCTTGCATGCGTATGCCGGACAGGCCAACAGGATTTTTTATTCCTTCCTGATAGTCAATCGTATAATCCTGCGGAATGACGTGCAAAATACGGTGCTCATCACGTACCCGCACTGATTTAGCGGTATGCACCACATTCTCTACGTCTTCCTGGGTCACTTCTTCTTCGGAAATTGGTACCATGCCAATTTCATTCTGGTAGCTGATATGTTTTCCGGATAGGGCAAGATATACTGAAGAGATCTGGCATTCCGCCATCAATTCTGCTTGATCAATAGCGCGCTGAACAGATTTCACAACCGATTCCAGATCGTTCACTCCACCTTTGTCCATGCCACGCGACTGACAACTACCGACACCTATGATATTCACTATACCATCGGACAGTACTTCCCCTACTAGAGCAGCCACTTTAGCCGTGCCGATCTCTAGTCCTACTACTAGTTTTCTGTCTGTCGCCTTGATCATTATTTTTTGCCTGAGTCTATTGCTGATTGCTAATTTTCTAGTTTGATATAGGCCTCGACCCAACCGACGGCAAAGCCAGAGTCATAGCGCAGATCTACATAGCTGATGCGCCTATTATCTTTCTGGGCTTGCTGGAGAAGAATCGGATAAATTTTGATAAAGCGTTGCATGTGCTTAGCTCTGTCGTCTCGGCTTAGCTCTAACCGCGTATCGTCTCGTAACGTCAACTGCCACGAATGGCGGGTGCTCATGCTGAGCGCCTTGAGATGAAATTTAGCCGCGGTTAGTACCATGTTCATAGTGCGATAACCGCTCAGCACGTCTTGCTCGCTACCATCCGGCCCATAAAGCATCGGCATTGGCTGATTACCGATACGCGCCACCGGCGCGCTGAATACTTTGCCATTACTGTCAAGGAGATATTGATCGTTCCAACGTGCTACCGGCACATGTTCTACCAGGTGGATTTTCAATTTATCTGGCCACTGTTTACGCACATTGACTTGCTTTATCCACGGCATGTGTTCAATTTGCTGTTGCATAACATTAACGTCCTGCCTCATAAAGGTTCTTGGCCGTGCGCCTAGTGCCAAAATTGCCTGGCGGATATCATCATTGGTGGTATAATGACGATATCCGGTTATCACCAGTCTAGACAGTGGTAACCGATGGGTATCTTTCATCCAGCTAAGAACCATACAGCCTCCAAAGATGATGGTTCCGAGCACTATTAGTAGAAAGATAAGACCCGTAAGCTGGCCGCCATTTCTACGTCCAACAGTTTCTCTACTTATCTCACGGTTGCGTATGTTTATAGCCGCCTGCGACATATGTCAGGTTGCTCCCGCTTTCAGTAACTTTATATATACATCTTGTTTAAATAAAGACATTTAACCATAACGTACTTTGCCAGGCTTCAGATTTAGCCTGCTATCAGCTAGTTTACGGGCTATTTTTCCAATCGTTCCTGCACCCTGCATCAGCACAAAATCGTTGTCTTGCAGTGTTTGTATCAGTGTTGCTGGTAGCACTTCTATATTCGGCACTAGAATCGGATCAACTTTACTACGACTGCTAATAGTGCGGCATAAAGAGCAGCTGTCGGCGCCGGGGATCGGTGCTTCACCGGCGGGATAAACGTCCAGCATCAGCAAGATATCCACGCTGGAGAGGACGTTTACAAAATTGTCGTACAGGTCTCGCGTACGTGTATACCGGTGTGGCTGAAAAACCATCACTAGCCGCTTATCAGGCCAGCCGGCACGCGCCGCTTTAATCGTAGCATCCACTTCTGTCGGGTGATGGCCGTAATCATCCACCAGCATAACTTCACCCGTTTTGCCGTTGACATTAGATAAGTCATAATGGCCCAAATTATCGAAACGACGTCTGGTACCCTGAAATTGCAGCATCGCCTGTAAAATATTCTCATCGCTGATTCTTTCTTCTGTTCCCACCGCAATCGCTGCCACCGCATTCAACGCGTTGTGGCGACCAGGTGCGTTGAGCTCCACTCGTAAATCAGATTTTTCCTGTCTGGTAAGGGTAAAGCTACTACGCGTGCCGTCCTGGCGGTAATTAGTGATACGTAAATCGGCATTATTACTAAAGCCATAAGTGGTGATTTTCCGCTTAACGCGGGGCAGTAGTTCACAGATCACTGGATCGTCGATACACATTATTGCACGGCCGTAAAAAGGTAGATTGTGCAGAAAGCTGATAAACGCCTGTTTGAGATTTTCAAAATCGCCCATATAGGCATCCATATGGTCGGCTTCGATATTAGTAATAATTGCTACCATTGGCTGCAAATACAGGAAGGAGGCGTCGCTTTCATCGGCTTCGGCAATCAGATAGCGACTGCAACCCAGACGGGCGTGCACGCCAGTGGCTTTCACTAGTCCACCATTTACAAAAGTCGGGTCCAAGCCAGCCTCGGCATAGATACTAGCCACCATCGCGGTAGTAGTGGTTTTGCCGTGAGTACCAGCAATGGCAATGCCGTGACGAAACCGCATTATCTCCGCCAGCATTTCCGCGCGCTGAATGACGGGAATACGTGCCTCTTTGGCCGCTACAATTTCCGGGTTATTAGCTGCAATGGCGCTCGAAACTACCACTACGCTGGCATCGCTAATATTCTCCGGGAGATGGTTAAAATAAATTTTCGCACCCAGTTTAGTAAGTTTCTGTGTGACCGAGTTCGGCGCTAAATCGGAGCCGCTGATTTGATAGCCTTCGTTTGCCAACACTTCTGCGATACCGCTCATGCCGGCACCGCCGATGCCGACAAAGTGAATTTGCCTGACGCAGCGCATCTTTGGGACAAACATTCGTAGTTTAGCTAGTTGTTTTGTATTCACAGTGTTATCGCTTAAGTCAAAAAATACTCAAGACGGTACACCTGGCCCGGCCGATGTTGTCGGAACAGGCAGGGTTAGGTGCGTAAAGCCGCTGTCACTTCCCGTGCCACACGCTCCGTTGCATCAGGTATAGCCATCGCCCGGGCGCGTTTCGCCATGATCAGTAATGTCAGCCGATCCAAGCCATTCAGTACCTTGCTAACTCGCTCAACGTTAAAGGCTGGCTGCTCAATAATTTTTGCCGCGCCTGCCTTCTCTAATGGCAACGCGTTCCAGTACTGGTGATAATCTTTGTGTATAAATGGCACAAAAACGGCTGGCAGGCCGGCGGCGGCAATTTCACTCACTGTTAGCGCACCGGCGCGGCAGACCACGACATCTGCCCAGGTGTAGGCGGCGGCCATATCATCAATAAATTCTACCACTTTATGCTGCGTTTCGTCGTTCGCCATGTAGGCTCTATTAACCTCCGGTAGCGCTTCTTTTCCTACCTGATGCCAGAGCGTCAAGGCACCAGCTAAGCGAGCAGCGACCGCCGGCATGGTCTGATTGAAAACTCGCGCACCCTGACTTCCACCGATAATCAGTACTCGAATCGGGCCTGTACGATCGCGAAAGCGCACTTCGGGTGACGGCAGAGCTAGCACCGCATTACGTACTGGATTCCCTACCACCTCGGCATGGGGAAAAGCGCTTGGAAATGCTTGCAGTACTTTGCTAGCAAGTTTTGCCAGGATGCGATTAGTTATACCAGCGATACTATTTTGCTCATGTAAGACCAGCGGAATGCCGTAACTCCAGGCCGCTAAACCGCCAGGCCCGGAGACATAACCACCCATGCCTAATACCACATCCGGTCTCCACACGCGCATAATTCTGCGCGCTTGCCGCAGTGCCTGCAAAATTTGCACTGGCGCCAGCAGTTGCGCCTTTAATTCCTTGCCGCGCAGGCCGTTGATGTGGATAAAATCGATATTAATGCCATACTTTGGCACGAGATCAGCTTCCATGCAATCCGCAGTGCCAAGCCAGAGAACCTGCCAACCCTGCCCCATTAAGTGATGCGCGACAACCAGTCCCGGGAAGACATGTCCTCCGGTACCACCCGCTATCACCATCAGGCGCTTTATCTTTACTGTCATCGCGGCTCCCTCGTAAATGCTTGCGCTTTAGCCAGACGTGTCTCAAAATCGATCCTTAGTAGTAGGACTATTGCTGTCGACATGATAAGCAGACTCGAACCACCATAGCTGATTAACGGCAGTGTCAAGCCTTTGATTGGTAGTATGCCAGCAGTGCCGCCCACGTTAACTAGCGTCTGGAAGCTAAACCAAATACCGATGGAACAGGCTAGAAAACCAGAAAAGCGCTGGTTTATTTCCAGCGCTTTTCGACTGATAGACATAGCACGGAAAGCAATAAAAAAAATCATTAGTAGCGCCAATACGACGCCGAAGTAACCTAGCTCTTCTCCCAAAATAGCGAAGATAAAGTCAGTATGAGCTTCTGGTAAATACTCCATTTTCTGTACCGAGTTACCAAGTCCCTCTCCCCAGAACTCGCCGCGGCCAAACGCCATGAGTGACTGGGTGAGTTGGTACCCACTCCCAAAAGGATCATCCCATGGGTTCCAAAATGACGTCACACGCTGTATACGGTAGGGTTCAGCGATGATGAGTAATATCACCGCGAAAATGCCAGAACAAATAATTGATAAGAATTGCCATAGTTTAGCGCCCGCTAAAAACAACATCCCCAGAGTGGTAACAAACACTACCACCACAGTCCCGAGATCAGGCTGTGCCAGTAACAGTACCGCCAGCAGCACCATTACACCCATTGGTTTACAAAAACCCCAGAAGTTAGTACATAATTCTGTTACCTTACGCACTAGATAACTGGCTAGATAACAGAACAGCGCTAGCTTAGATAATTCTGCCGGCTGGATGTGAATCGGCCCGATCGCTATCCAGCGCGCGGCGCCGTTAACTGATCTACCGACAATCAGCACTACAAGCAGCATTATCAGCGTGATAAGTAGCATAACTGAGCTATAGCGCTGCCATACCGCCATTGGGATCCTGAGCGTTACAAGCGATAACATAAATGCCAGACAGAAATAAAATGCATCACGTTTAGCAAAATAGAACGGGTCATCTGACAGGCGTGCTCCGATCGGCATCGATGCTGATGTCACCATTACGAAACCGATACCAGCCAGCCCAAGCGTCAGCCATAGTAGCGTACGATCGTAGAGTGGATGGGTCGGCGCTTCAAGTGCCCGCCTGCTTATCACCCACGTTTCAAGGCGTGGAATCAATCCCAAACTGGAAGTGTGCATTAAACTATCTCCCGTGCCAGGCGGGTAAATATGTCACCGCGCACTTCAAAATTACTGAACTGATCTAGGCTGGCGCAGGCTGGCGACAGTAGTACCAGATCCTTTGCCCTTACTCGGGAACCGATGATGCGCATCGCCTGCTCCAGTGTCTCGGTAAGCGTCGCGGCGTCAGGACGAAGGGACGCTAACTGGGCCCCATTCTTGCCGAAACAATACAGTTGCACATGGTTACCTTGTAGCCATGGCAAGAGCGACGTGAAATCGGCGGACTTACCATCGCCGCCTAAGAGTAAATGCAGTGTACCTACCACTTCTAGCCCATTCAGCGCTGCCTCGGTACTACTCACATTGGTTGCTTTTGAATCATTAATCCAGCGTATACCGCGGCGTTCATGCACTAATTCAAAACGGTGCGGTAGGCCGTTGAACTGACGTAGCGCCGCCAAGCTTCCCGCACGAGGAATGCCCAGCGTGTCTGCCAACGCTAGTGCTGCTAGGGCATTAGTGTAATTATGGTGGCCGGTGACGCGCAATTCTGTGCCTTTTAGCAGTGGCTCACCGTAAGCCATCAGCCAGATCTCCCCCGCATGACGACGAAGGTAGTAATCGCCACGGTTCACGCCGAAGCTGATAAACTGTGCATCAAGTTTACACAAAGGCAGGGTTAGTGGATCTTCTGCATTGACAACGCAGACCGCAGTATTGTGATAAATTTTTAGCTTGGCTGCCCGATACTGTTCCAGGCCAAGCGGATAGCGGTTCATGTGATCTTTACTGATATTGAGAACTGTCGCTACCGCCACTTTTAGGCTATGGGTGCTTTCTAGCTGGAAGCTCGATAGCTCTAGAACATATAGCTGGAACGGTGATTTCAAAAGCGTCAGTGCTGGCAAACCGATATTGCCGCCAACCCCTACATGACAGGCGGTGGCGGCCATTTCACCCAGCATGCGAGTGACAGTGCTTTTTCCATTAGAACCAGTTATCGCCACTATCGGCGCAGATGCTTCACGTGCGAAGAGCTCTATATCGCCAATAATTGAAATGCCAGCCCTTTCTGCCATAGCAGAATGGGACAAGGAAACACCGGGGCTAGTAACGATGAGTGTAGCATCGAGCAGCCACTTTTCATGCAATGATCCCAGATGGCGTGGTACATCAGCTGGAAGTTTCTCTAGACATGGCGGCCTAAACCGGGTATCCATCACTCGCGGCATCACGCCGCGACGGCGAAAAAAATCAACGCAAGAAAGGCCGGTAAGTCCCAGGCCGATAATGACAATTTGTTCGTCCCGATAGTCTGTCATCATTTACCGTACCTTCAGCGTTAGCAGTCCTATTAGAACCAGCATCAGAGAAATAATCCAGAAACGCACAATAACGCGCGGCTCCGGCCAGCCCTTCAATTCATAATGGTGATGGATAGGTGCCATACGGAAAATGCGGTGACCGTACAATTTAAACGAACCCACCTGTAAAATTACTGACAGGGTTTCCACCACAAACACTCCACCTATAATCAGTAGTAAAAATTCCTGACGTAGCAGAACGGCGATGGTACCAAGCGCGCCGCCCAGCGCTAGCGAACCGACGTCACCCATAAATACCTGCGCAGGGTAAGTATTAAACCATAAAAAGCCTAAGCCAGCGCCGACGATGGCCGTACACACCACCACTAGTTCACCCGCAAAACGTACATAAGGAATGTGTAGATAGTCCGCAAAATTCATATTCCCTGTTGCCCATGCTACCAACGCCAGACCGGCAGCAACGAGAACTGTCAACATAATAGCCAGACCGTCCAGGCCATCGGTTAGGTTGACTGCATTACTAGTTCCGACGATAACAAAGTAGGTTAAAAGCACATACCACAGCCCCAACTGCGGCATGATGTTCTTAAAAAAAGGCACAGCTAGCTGAGTCGCCGAGGTATCTTTGCCCACCGTAAACATGGTGAAAGCAACCCCTAACGCTATTAGCGACTGCCAGAAATATTTCCAGCGAGCAATAAGCCCCTTAGTGTCTTTGAGCACCACCTTGCGATAATCGTCGATAAAGCCCACGATGCCGTAGCCCAGCAGAACAAATAGAACACACCAGCCATATGGGTTGGATGGATAGGCCCACATCAATACCGAAATTGTGATTGACATGAGGATCATCAACCCACCCATTGTCGGCGTACCGTGTTTGTTGAAATGAGATTTCGGACCATCATTGCGCACTACCTGTCCGATCTGTAGTTTTTTCAGCCAGGTGATGAGACGTGGTCCCATCCACAGCGACAGGAAAAATGCGCTTAGTAAGCTACTAATGGCGCGAAACGTTAAGTAAGAGAATATGTTAAATCCTGAGTAAAATTGGATTAAATATTCAGCCAACCAGACTAACATGCTGCTTTCTCCTGTAACGCACGCACCACCTGCTCCATCGCAGAACTACGTGAACCCTTCACTAATACAGTTATTACTGCTTGTTCAGACAGTAGTTGCGCGAGTCGAGCGGTCAACGCGGTTTTATCCTGAAAATGTTCACCACGGCTGCTGGCCTCACCAATAAAGTAGCTCAGCCTGCCGACGCTTAAGACTTTGTCGATATCGGTCATGGCGATGGCTTCCCCTACCTGTCGATGCCATTCCGCCGCTTTCTCTCCCAGCTCAGCCATATCGCCGATCACCATTACTCGGTAACCCGGCATTTCTGCTAGTACTTGCGCAGCGGTAGTCGTAGAGCCAACATTAGCGTTATAGCTATCGTCCAAAAGCAAACGACCCTTACCGAGCGCAATAGGGAATAACCGTCCCGGTATGGGCTGTAACTGCGCCATAGCAGAGACAACCGTCGGCAGCCCGGCTCCTACTGATAGCGCTAGTGCGCAGGCAGCTAAAGCATTGGCGACATTATGTTTGCCTAGCATCGGCAACTTTACCAGGCATTCATTCAATGGACTGTGTAAGGTAAAACGCACGCCCCGCTGGTCGCTTTTTATGTCGCTAGCAAAAAAATCCGCGCTATTAGCGGCCTGTACAGAGAAACGCCAAACTGCCTTGTGGTCCAGTATCTGTTGCCAGCGTGGCCAATCATGGCTATCGGCATTAAAAATGCCGCGCCCATTTTCTTGTAGAGCTGTGAAAATTTCGCCCTTGGCCTGCGCTACGCCAGACAGCGAGCCAAACCCAACAAGATGAGCCGCGGAAAGATTATTTACCAGTGCGGCTTCCGGGCACACTAAACCGGTAGTCCAGGCAATTTCTCCAAAATGATTGCCTCCTAACTCAATAACTGCAAAATCATGGGCCGGTGTTAAACGCAAAAGTGTCAACGGTACACCAATATCGTTGTTGAGATTACCTTTGGTCGCTAATACCCGCCCGCACTGGTGCAGGATAGCAGCGGTCATTTCCTTGACAGACGTTTTACCAGAGGATCCCGTAAGAGCCACTACCCTTGCCGGAACCTGCTGACGTACCCAGGCGCCCAATTGCCCCAAAGCGCGACGGGTATCAGCGACAACTAATTGCGGCACATCTAGCGGCAACCGACGGTTGACTAGCAGCGCGCAGGCCCCAGCAGCGACCGCCTGCTTTGCAAAGTCATGGGCGTCGAATTGCTTACCCTTTAGTGCGATAAATAAACACCGCGCCGCCGGTATCCGCGAGTCGGTAACGATGGTCTCAATAGTACTATTAATACCCACCCGCTCAGCATTAAGTACTGACGTGATTGCGCTGAGGGTAAAGGGGATCATACTACCACCCCTAACAATCGTGCCACGGTAGTACGGTCTGAATAGTTCAGTCGGTGCTGGCCGATTATCTGATAATCTTCATGGCCTTTACCGGCCACTAGCACTAGATCTACTGGGGCGGCCTGCACAATGGCGCTTTTAATCGCGTCGGCGCGGTCAGAGATCGTCTGCACCCGGCTCGTATCCAGCAGGCCACTTTTAATGTCGTTGATGATATCTTCTGCGGCTTCGCCGCGCGGATTATCATTAGTAATGATCACCCGGTCGGCATATTGCTCAGCAATAGCACCCATAAGCGGCCGCTTGCCCTTATCGCGATGGCCACCGCAGCCGAATACGCACCATAGTTTACCGTAGCAATGCAGTCTGGCTGCCACTAGCACCTTTTCCAGTGCGTCGGGGGTGTGGGCATAATCCAACAACACTGTAGGGTACCCTTCAGCATGAAATGTTTCCATGCGACCGCAAACTGACTGCAGGTGGCAAGCGCACTCAAGCAATGTTGGCATCGGATAACCGAGCGCCAGTAGTGTCGTGAGCGTCAGCAATAGATTGCTGACGTTGAATTCTCCTACCAGTGGGCTGTTGAGCCTTCCTTCGCCCCAGCTAGAGCGAAAAGGAATCTCTGCGCCGTGCGCATGATAACGTATCTTACCGGCACATAGCCAGTTACCCTGGAATTTTAGTGGCAACGCCTCACTGACCGCGACCGCAATCGCCCGCGGTAACATATTGAGCCAGTGCCGGCCGGTAGCATCATCGGCGTTAATAATACGATGATCTACGTCTAAATCGCTGAACAGTCGCCATTTTGCCGCTTCATACTGCGTCATGTTACCGTGATAATCGAGATGGTCGCGACTTAAATTTGTAAACACCGCAGCAGAAAAATGCACATCGTTGACCCGGTGCTGCACTAGGCCATGAGAAGAGACTTCCATCGCCGCGATGTGCGCACCCTGTCGCTGGAATAGTGAAAGAAGTTGCTGAACTTCAATCGGTGAGCCGGTGGTATTTTCAGCTGGATGGATATGGCCCAGCAGGCCGTTGCCTAAAGTACCCATTACGGCGCTAGTCTCACCTAATAGCTGCGTCCACTGCGCTAAAAGGTGGGCAATGGTTGTTTTTCCGTTTGTGCCGGTGACACCTACTAAGCATAGCGCGCGCGAGGGGTTCTGATAAAAGCGACCAGCCAGTGCTGATAAATGCGTGTAGAGATAGTGGAGATAGATGACTGGTACACCATGCAGCTCATGGATTTGACCCCCTTTAACCTCGTTTTCCGCTTGTGCTATGACAGCGGCTACACCTTGCGCAATTGCCTGGGGAATATAGTATCGTCCATCCGTCTGATGACCAGCAACGGCCATAAACAGATCGCCTGCACCTGCCTTGCGGCTATCTAGCGTTATTTCTTTTAGCACGCGTTCTGGAGCATTAAGCACCCAAGGTGCGAGTAGTTCACGTAAATTACGACTAGTCACCAGATGCCTCTTTGATTATTGACCACTATGTCGGATTTCCTTGCTGGGTTGCGGTAACGCATCCGGCTTAATGTTCATTATACGCAGTACACCGCTCATGATGCTGCCAAATACCGGCGCGGAAATCACCCCGCCGTAGTATTTGCCACCCTGCGGATCATTAATTAGTACTACCAGCGCAAAGCGTGGATTGCTGGCTGGCGCAATCCCGGCGGTATAGGCGATATATTTATTGATGTAATTTCCGTCTGGCCCAACCTTTTTGGCGGTACCAGTTTTGATAGCAATACGGTAGCCCTTAATAGCGCCTTTGGCACCGCCACCACCGGGAAGCGCCACACTTTCCATCATATGAACTACGGTACGTACCAACGATTCTGGAAACACACGATCTCCTGCTACAGGCGGATCAACCCGAGTGATGGAAAGCGGGCGCATCAAACCCATACCTCCAATTGTGGCATAGACTCGCGCTAATTGTAATGGCGTTACCATTAGCCCGTAGCCGTAAGAGAAGGCGGCCCTCTCCATATCGGACCACTGTTGCTTATGAGGATATAACCCATTACTTTCTCCGACGAGCCCTAAATTGGTCGCTTTACCTAATCCAAAGCGCGAATAAGTTTCTACCAACGCCGATGGTGGCATTGCTAATGCTAGCTTAGATACACCGACGTTACTCGATTTTTGTAAAATTCCGGTCACAGTCAATTCGGTATAACACGCCACATCTTTGATTTGGTGGCCGCTAATTGTGTAGGGCAGCGTATTTAATACACTGTTTTCCTGCACTACTCCGCGCTGAAGTGCTGTCATCACCACCATCGGCTTGACTGTTGAGCCCGGCTCAAAAATATCGGTGATGGCGCGGTTACGCATTACGTCCATCGTGGCACCGGTCAAGTTGTTTGGATTGTAGGAGGGACTGTTAGCCATGGCCAGTACTTCACCAGTATTGATATCCACCAGCACTGCAGTACCGGACTCAGCCTTATTGAATGCCACCGCATTGTTCAACTCACGATAAACTAGCGTCTGTAGACGCTTATCGATGCTCAACGCCAGATTGTGCGCCGCCTGGCTATCCACCGAGGAAATATCTTCAATAATCCGGCCAAACCGGTCTTTGCGTACCGTACGTTCACCAGGCTGGCCCGTAAGCCAGTAGTTAAAACTCTTCTCAATGCCCTCAATACCCTGGCTATCGATATTGGTCACTCCAATGAGATGCGCTGTCACTTGACCCGCAGGATAATAGCGTCGCGACTCTTGTCGTAGGTAGATACCCGGAAGTTTAAGTTTATGAATGTAATCGCTGATAGCGGGATTAACCTGGCGGGCTAGATAAACAAAACGCCCTTTGGGATTAGCCTTGATGCGCGAAGAAAGTTGATTGAGAGGGATGGAAAGCGCATTAGAAAGAGCTTTCCATCGGCTGTCGGCGCTGATACCACCGTGATCATTGAATTCTTTTGGATCGGCCCAGATGGCATTAACAGGAACGCTCACGGCTAGCGGACGACCAGCACGGTCGCTTATCATACCACGTGCGGTGGGAACCTTTTGTATGCGCAGCGAACGCATATCTCCTTCGCGAACCAGTTTGTCTGGATTGATGACTTGCAAATAGCCTACTCGCAATATCAGGATCAATAGGGCCAGCAGGATGCAACTATACAAAAAAGCAAAACGCCACCTGACAAAGCTAGTCTGATTCTCCTGGCGTTTTGGTTTCATCATGCGTGCTACGGCTTTCATGTACTGTTAGAGATCCTTTTGTAGATTACGGTTGAACCATAATTTTTTCTTGCGACGGATCTACATGCTGCATTTGTAACTTCTCGGTGGCGATACGCTCCACGCGGCCGTGATCCCCTAGCGCGTTCTCTTCTAAGATAAGGTTGCGCCATTCAATATCCAGTGCGTCCTTCTCTAGCACCATCTGTTCACGTTTCGCAGTCAGTTGGCGTGTCTGATAGGTGGTGGTAACCACCAAGATCGCTAAGAGCAGGACGGCAATCAATAATAATAACGGCACTTTACTGTGGCGTAGTAAATCGGTGCCGATAATTCTGATAAGGCTGTACCGTTTATTACTGATCATACCGTTAGCTTCTCAGCGAAGCGCAGTACTGAACTGCGGGCACGCGGGTTATCACTTATCTCTTGCGCCGAAGGCTGTATTTTGCCCAATACTTTCAGTTGGCGCTGCTTCCGGTACTGTGCAGAAATCTGCACCTCTGTGATGGGAAGTCCCGCTGGTAACTGTGGCCCATGGCTGTGCTGACGAATAAATTGTTTCACTAATCGATCCTCCAGCGAGTGAAAGCTGATAACCGACAATCTCCCGCCGGGAGTTAACAGTTTTAGTACACCGTCCAGCGCCCGTTTAATTTCTTCCAGCTCGCTGTTGATGTAAAGGCGGATTGCTTGAAAGCTGCGTGTTGCCGGATGCTTATACTTATTACGGAATGGGCTGGCGCCGGCAATCAGCGCTGCCAGTTCGCGAGTGCGGGTTATTGGCTGCTGACGATTTTGCGCGAAGATAGCCTGAGCAATGCGCTTGGCAAAGCGTTCCTCACCAAAGGTCTTCAAGACAAAGGCGATACTTTGCACAGACGCCAGCGCTAGCCACTGTGCGGCGGATTTGCCACGTGTGGTATCCATACGCATATCCAGCGGTCCGTCATGCATAAACGAAAAGCCGCGTTCCGGATCGTCTAGTTGTGGTGACGAGACACCAAGATCTAGCAATATGCCATTAACTTTGCCCAGCAGATCCCGCTCCGCCATGTATTCTGCCATAGCGGAAAATGGTCCATGAATAATGGCAAAACGTGCATCCTTAATAGCACGTGCCGCCACGATGGCCGCTGGATCACGGTCGATGGCAAACAGCCGTCCTTGCGCACCAAGTTTTGATAAAATAAGACGCGAATGTCCGCCGCGTCCAAAGGTTCCGTCTATATAGATGCCATCTGGATGAAGATTTAGGACCTTCACTGCTTCATGCAATAAAACAGTAGTATGTGAATAATTGTCCGACATGCCTATAGCAATAAATATTGCAGCTGGTTTATAAACGATATCCCCTCCGACAGTTTAGTGTCGATGTCATCCTTGACCTGTTGATACCAGGTCTATTTGTCTTAGAATTTGAACTTATTGAATCCCCCCAGGCGGCATAGTTTCTTTTGAAGCTCGGCGTGCTACTTGAGCGGTTGGTGCCAGCAGTATTTGCCTTGTGCTATCTATCTAGCACTTACCCACATTTCTTAGCAATAAATGCTATACTCGACGTTACGGGGTTCAGTTTGATACTTCCAAAACCGGCGAAATGTAAAGCAGCAAGTATGGTTGATGAAGGTAAAACGGTACACGCTATTAAATCTATTTATTCCTCATTTAGCTTTTCCAGATAGGGGTGGAGTTGGATAAACGCGAATAGCCGGTTTGCCTTTGTTATCAATGTTAACTAAGGCTATGCCTCGAAACATGAGTCCGTTTATCCCCTTAAAATATTAATCATCACTTTTCCCGTAAATTTCCACGCGAAAGAGTGTACGAATGCTCTTAAAACATTGTCAAGCGACTCAATGACTCAAAAAGGACTATTTACATTGGTAAATACCTTTTGAGAAGAGAATACGTAATATATCACGGAAAAAAGCTAAAATAACATTACTCCATTTCATGGTTATTCTGTTTAGATTTTATATATAAATGTTCACCTTCCCTGCAAAACACTGCCGTAAAAAAATTGTTTGACGGACTTTATGGTTGTTGGATAACACATAAGGCCGTATGATGGCAGGTAAAATAAGGAATAACGGAAAGATATACCATTCATATTTTTCATACTCTTAAGATGTTTTAATACCTTTATTTTTACGGTAGAATGTTCTGTTTGATAACTTTAAAAAACCGCTATTTATTAGCCATAATCTTTGTTAATTTTTATTATAATTAAGATATTTATTGATATAATCTCCCACACTTTAATTTTAAGCTAAACTAAATCCTAAATATCATTAAGTTTAACCATTTTGGTTCTCATTAATCTTTTATGATTTTACGGTGAGAAATTGCCTAAACGGCGACTATTAATATTTTATCAGTATAAATCACGAGAATTAACCTTTTAAATAAAATCATTAATTAGTCTTTTAGTAAAAAAGGTAAAATGATAGCGATGTACTGGAAGCTATAGTCCTAATAACTCACTATATCCTTTATATTTTGCAGGTTTACTTCTATTTTTCGTTATAGCTGTCCTCCATATCTGCCGTTAGATCGTGTCTGCAAAAGTGCCTGGCGGATACCTCCCCTTCGTGCTTAAAATATATTATTCTAACTGGGATGGCGATTAAAAAATATTGTTTGTGCGGTTATGAGTCTACAATAATCACTGTCATCACGTCCGCTCGTGATCCCGGTCAATATGGTTATTATCTGGTTATTTAGCTAATAAACACGCTGCGGTAGTGTGTCTGATGTCGCATCACGGACCCAAATAATTTTGGACCTTAAATTTGGTGGATCTGTTGGCGTATATCATTTTAATCACTGTTCTATGGAACAATTCTTATTAATAGTGGTTTGAGATGTGACGGCAAAGTTGATCGTGCCGGTGATCAGTAATATGGTGGCTTCTACGTGATTCTAGGTCTAGTGTGCGACCACTTCTAGATTTACTGCTGCTGATTCTAGGTTACTGGAGCGCTTTATCGCTCGCTTTCCCGTCGTCTCAGCAGTAATCCATGTTCGCTCGTGGTTAGCGCGCGCCACAGATTTAAATATTCACTTCGCTATTTCTTGTATAAAGCCATGCGCGACAAACTAGTACCTCCGCGGGATTTTTCCATAAAATATAATAGTTTATTACTTACAAAAGATAGTGATACCTAGATAGCTGTGGTATGCAGCCTCCTGCATTTTAGCGTTACATGCACTTCACTGTAACAGTGAAATGATGTGATGAATAGTGTTTACAGTATTGGATTACTCTCTATAATAGCGGCCAAAGAGCCTTGGCACTCCACCTAACGCTTTGTTCGCGCAAAAAAAAACTCACCGATAGATCCACTAGTATGTAGTACGTCAGGATAGAGCACGTACTCCCTTTTCCAAAAGGGACTAGCTAAGTCTCCTGAGACGATAATTTCCGTATCTTTCTCA
The DNA here is from genome assembly GCA_051710585.1 of Sodalis sp. (in: enterobacteria). Classification (GTDB taxonomy): domain Bacteria; phylum Pseudomonadota; class Gammaproteobacteria; order Enterobacterales; family Enterobacteriaceae; genus JBPESP01. The sequence continues at coordinate 50,141 of JBPESP010000004.1, forward strand.
TTCATATATAGAACGCTGATAAAATGCTTACATTCTAGCGAATGTTTTGAGGGAGGAATGATAGGGAACCATTCATATTGGCCCAGGGCGGGTAAAATGAATGCCTTGGGCTGCGGTGATTAAGATGATAATCGCGTCAATCTGCACGTTGGAGTATAGATTATCCTCTATGTATCGCATCTCCTTATCCAGTTGTTCTTCCAAATAAGCTATCAATAATTGATAGCTGCACTGATGCAGTATTTTTGCTCGTCTGTTAATGATAATGAGATAACTGGCATGCTCGTCTATTACAATCAGACAGTTTCGCGATTAATATAGTTTCATGTAACCCACTACATCCCTGTTTAATATAACTGTTTACTCTAATGTCTATAATCACACCAGAAAATTTTAAGCATGATAGGACTATCAGTATAAAATACTAAGTAAAAAGTAGACGACCTTTATCGAAGTGACTTTAGCAGAAAACAACGGAAACAACTTAGAGTATAGAAAAACCGGAGGAGGTCTAATAATTCGTCTCCCAATTTCAGTAGAATGCGACGGATCAAGATCTGAGAAGTCGTGTCCCGCCGATCGGGGGGATGGCGCCAGCCAGATGCTTTTTAGCCCAGCATTAATACAATTATTCGTTACAGGGGCGTCGAATTGTCGTTCATTAAAAAAACAGGAGGTTCAGGCGATACCATGCAAGCTGTAGCCCTATATATAAAGACATATTCAGCACATGACTATAGCTGGTATATAGGTAAACGACATTCAAGTAAGTGACTTCCGCTACCTTACTTACGCACTGTAAATGGTAAGAGCAGTGCCTATTTTTCATTGCCCCATCAGCTATACGGTATAAATAGTCGGCGTGACATCGACAATCTGACCGAGAAAAATTTTGGCGTAGTATTTTACCTCTTCGTGTCTGAGACTGCTGATCTTCACTTTTACCGGTGTAATTTTTTAGTGTGGTTATTGTTCCCTGCCTCAGTTTTCTTTCGCACAGCACATCCAATAGTTTGTACAGTTATTTTAATCTTTTTCAGTCGTATCTTCTCGTCTCATCACCTATGGTTTGATAGTTAGATTTTCTATAATATAGCCAAGTTGGGGGGGGAGCAAGCTGATACCCGTGACAATCCTCTAGATTTGTTTTCCAGTAACTCACAAAGTTCGGCAGGAAGGTCATAGAGTAACGACAAAAAATAAATTACATCCTGCTATTGTTTCACCATACCGAGATAGCGGCTATTCAAACTGAATACTACCCGTCGTCGCTAAAGTTAAAGCACAATTTCCTGTAAAATACCACCATCACCGCAGATCACTACAGATAGGTCCAGAGACTTCGTGCTGCTTAAGCTGCCGAAGTTGATACAGTAGCGCACGGGATGGTAAGTGGGAGTAATCTCATTGCCACCGATAAAATCACCGGCCTATGGGCAATGAAAAGCGCCATGAGTGCTTGCTGGATTTACCATTTATGGCTATACATGATCGGGTTGTAGGAGTATACATCAATACAGAGTCTAGTATAGAAAGCTATGGCAGCTTGTGCTATAGCGATGCAAATAATTTCAGAATCATTTGCAGTCAATTCTAAACTTCTTTAAACCCTAAATATACATAATTTAGACAGTCCAGAATTATTTAAAAAAGGAATAAGGCGAAATTACAGGTGATTAACTTATGTTTAATGTTTAATATGATGATTGCTAATCAATGAGTATTTCAGCCAAACATATTTAATATGAAAGTTTTTAAAGATATTTTTATTCCCCAAACGTCATTAATAGAAATAATTATTTTCCTATAAAATAATATATCGGACTAACGATGATACAGTATTATTATAATCTAAATTTCGCGCCATATCCTTAAAATCTTTTATAAGGTAGATTATACTGGGCCACTGAATTTGGCCACTTGATGATATGTTTACCCCAGAACAAAAGGAGTGGAGTGGCGGCAATAAAAAGAAATTTTAGTCCTGTATTAAAACTCAAATTCCGCTCAACTGATTGTCGACCAAAATTACACCGCCGTGCAAGCAGCAAAATCCATAAACGTCAATCTTTTCTCTGATTAAAGAAATAGGTAAAAACTGCGCGATAAAAAACAGTGAAAACGCCAAAAAACTTCTCCTAAATATACCTCAGAAAAATGAAATAAATAAGCTTAAAATAATATATAATATATTGAAATATAAATTAAAATATTAAAAATATACAGCGATATTGATGTTAGACTCCCTGATCAATTATCGTTAATCTTGAAATTTGAAATGCATGATCCATGTGGTCTATACAAACCACATTTCAGGGTTCATAACAGAAGTGATAAATACTGTAAAGTCATCTTGATATTATCTGATATTAGTCTAGATGGCAGGCGAACAATATTACACAGTCGGATTCATGAATTACACAGTATCAGTTATGGTGCAGCTAGCGTTAGAAGTATCGCCACCATAGTAACTAGAGGAGTTTATAGATAGAGTGATGCCTCTTGGGTAGGCTGATAAGAGCTTGAGTGATTTTAGTTACTAGTTAACAAGCCGATGCAAGAGTATAGGCGTATGACGGTTAGGTCCATTATATTACGATGCTGAAGATTTTGAGCATTAGTTCGCTGTAATGGAGTTAAATCAGGTATGGTGCGGTAATGTGTCATATATCTAAACCGGGAAATGTTGACCATGCCTTACGGTTGTTCTTAATTTTGTTTATAAGGAGACCGGTAAGATTGGAATATGTTTTTCAGTAGACTGATTATAAAACGCATTAAAATGGCATGGAAAAACAGGGTAAATCAACTGGAGTGATGTTCTACAGCAATAAGGATAGCTAGTGTTACTAGTGTTACTAGTGTTATACGAGCAGATAGTTACAACAATTGCTGTATAGGCTCACGAGATCAAACAAAGTGTAACTCGGGAGTGTGTTAACTGTTGGAGTAACAGTTCGATGGAAAGTTTCTTCAGAAGCTTAAAACAAGTGGATATTACTAACAGGTAGGTAATATTTAGCGAATAAATCAGAAAATAGATATTGGAAAACTCTAACGCAGAGAGTAGTTTTAGTTGGCCATACAGTATGTTTAAAGATTTTACGCAGCATAAACATGATGAAGCTGCTGATGTTCTCGTAATTACTTAATTGTGGAAACCAATCTATATTGCAGCTTGCAGCACTCACATTGATGTCATCAATGTCAGGATTTCCCTTTGATCTTTTCTTTGATCCAAATTTAGTTTTGCGCAAATCGAAATAAATGATCTTCTCGCGAAGAGTCATAGAGGACTTGACGGTGCGCAATTCCAATTCAAAGATATTTTCGATAAGTTAATGCCCTTGTTTACGCAAAATGCTGGCCATCGCTTCTGCCTAGACCATTGCATAAATATCCTCGGAAGCGAGGATATTTATGCATACTATAAGCAGTTTCAGAATTTTAAAAAATAACGTTGGCGGGCCATTGAACAGTTAAACCATCTGACAAAATACCAAGAGGCAGAAGCGTATTGAGTTTATCATTTTGATAGCATCAATTTACATTAAAAATCAAAGTTATGTGCTTATATTTTGGAAAATAGGCGAACAAGATAAAGATACCGGCGATCACTAAGAATAAGTAAATAAAATATTATTTTCTGTTAACTCGGGGAAATAAAGTGGGTGAATACCGTGGTAACTAGGAATAAAAAACAGTGTCGCTGATAATGTCTTCCACCAAAATAGCCATGACATTAAGGCCAATTCAAAATGACGAAAAGACGCTCATCATCCCCCTACAACTTAAAAACGTATTGAGAATTGACATCTCTTTTGTTGGTTAATAATTTAATTTAATTTTGCGTGATATGAGCAGTGATCTCTCTGATATCATAGAAAAAAGTGCTTACTGCAATCAGCCGTAGAATTAAGAAAAAACTGTTTAGCATAAGTTAAACTATTTCTGAGTTAAAGGAAGAGTTAGCACTCACATAAGGACAAATTTGTGTTTTTTGCAAATATCCCCTCAACCTCCACGGAGGACGTATCACATGGACAGTATAGCAGAGCAATGTCGCCGGGCCGAAAATCCGCGGCTTAGCGCGATGGTGCAGGCATACTCTAATGCCTCTAGGGATTAAATTAACTTCGGGATATTTATGTAAATATTACATATTAATGCTAGTCCTTGGCCTAATAAAAAAGGCGTCATGGATTTCAAGGATAGTGGTGACGGGACGCTTATAGCTTGGGCGAAAGCACTTAAACTAGCGAAGCAAAAATCTTTCCTCGCTACACACTTAGCGTTAGCTCGAATGAGAGTAATCCCGTAGTATAGCTCCTTTGCTGCAGTGCTATATATACCTTACTGCTATAAAATAGCCGTTCCGTATCCCAAAGATAGCCCATAGTGAAAATGCTCACTGCTATATTCCCACTGGAAAATAGCTCATAAAATTGTGTAGCACCGGATATTTGGTGGCAATGCACATTGGTGTTCATCCATCCAGATTGCGCCTGACTTTTTTGTGTATACACGTATTCTCAAAATTCTGCGCTACCTTTTCTTCTCTTTAAACAAATGCCTATAGAATACTCGGTTAGGGGTTGTTTAACTACTACGCTTTATAGACAAAAAAAGCACATCATTGCATGATAGTGTGAAGATAAATTGTTTTTCAGTGCAAATATTACCCCCACAGGGAGGGCTGTGACATTTGAGTATCAGGTTAAGTAAGCGCCAGTGAACTAAACTCTTAGCTGCGAGAGGAGTAGGGATGTAGAAGGTCTGTATAGGTAATTTTTTTCAATAGATTATTGAACTTTCTAATAATAACATTAACGTCGATTTTTTTTGCGGATGAATAGACTTTTTCAGAAAAGAAATACACAGAGGTCATTAGTATAAAAATAAAGTATGTACAAAAAGCCTTGTTCTTTTGTACGCTATTCCTGATAGCACAGGCACATAGCGCCAACATCTGCCTGCAGATAGAAGGACTCACTGGTGATCTACAGCGTAACGTACGCACACGTCTGTTGAGAGTTCCTACAGAAGAAGTGATCGCCGATGCACGGTTTCAAAACCAAGTAGATAATGCGGTGCGCGAGGGATTACGGGCGCTCGGCTATTATTCACCCACGATTAATTTTGACCTCAAGCCAACAGCGAACGGCGAGTGTGATGTGCTTACTGCCCGCATCACGCCGGGCGAACCGGTGAAAATCGCCGGTGTTAATGTCATATTGCGCGGTGACCCACGGCAAAATAGTGATTACTGGCAGTGGGTCACCAACGCCAAACCTGCGCAGGGCACTGTGTTGAACCACGGCGCGTACGATAGATTTAAAAATGGCTTTTCCAGCCTGGCGCGGCGTAAGGGGTATTTCGATGCCGAATTCTGTAAAAGCCAATTAGGCGTTTCTCCGGAACGTTACCAGGCCTATTGGGATATCGATTTTAACAGTGGCCAACGTTATTGTTTTGGTAAGGTTCTTTTTCACGGTGCGCAAATTCGTGAGGATTATCTGCAAAACCTCGCTAAAGTGCGAGAGGGGGAGCCCTACAGCACTGAATCGCTGGCAGAGTTCAATCGTAGAATGGCAACCACCAACTGGTTTAATTCGGTAGTCATCTCACCGGATTTTAGTAGTGGAAAACAGAGCAAGATTTTGCCGCTGGATGTGGTTGTGACACCGTGTAGCCGCAATAGTATTGAGACTGGCGTCGGTTACGCAAGCGATGTAGGACCGCGAGTAAAAACAACTTGGAGTAAACCTTGGCTTAATTCGCGTGGGCACAGTTTACAGACTGGCTTGAGTCTTTCTGCAGCATCACAATCGGCTGATATCATCTATAAAATACCGCTACTCAAAGATCCCCTGGAGCAATATTATCTGCTGCAGGCCGGCTTTAAGCGCGAGGATCTTAACGATACCCAAGCGGATTCAACAACGTTGAATGTCACACGTTATTGGGAACTATCCCATGGCTGGCAACGAGCCGTCAATCTACGCTGGAGCTTGGATCACTTTAGGCAGGCTAATGTTACAGATACTACCATGCTTATTTACCCCGGTATCAGTATCAACCGTACCCGCCAGCGTAGTGCCTTGATGCCGACCTGGGGCGATAACCAGCGCTATTCCATTGATATTTCTAACGCTCTGTTAGAATCTGATATTGATTTTATCATCTTGCAGGCGCAAAACGTCTGGATTAGAACGCTAGCAGAAAAACACCGTTTTGTAGCTCGTAGTAATCTGGGCTGGATTGAAACCAATAATTTTAAACGCGTCCCCCCGGCGCTTCGCTTTTTTGCCGGTGGTGATCGCAGTATCCGCGGTTATAAATATAAATCCCTGTCGCCGCTGGATGATGATAGTAAACTGATTGGAGCCTCTAAATTGGCGACCGGATCGCTGGAATATCAATATAACGTTAGCGGAAAATGGTGGTGGACGATATTTATCGACAGCGGTGAAGCGGTTAATGATATTAGAAAAAAGGATATCAGAACCGGCGCCGGTGCTGGCATGCGCTGGCAGTCGCCCGTTGGCCCGATCAAATGGGACATTGCCGCCCCGATTGCGGATAAACATGAGCACGGTGTGCAATTCTATATTGGATTTGGGCCGGAATTATGAACCTTTTTAAGAAAATTTGCCTGAGTGTTATATTGCTGCTCGGTGTGCTTGCCTATCTCATCAGCACCACTAGCGGCCTACACATGTTACTGAAAGGTGTGGCTCTCTGGATACCCGGATTGGAAATAGCTTCAATCAGCGGTGGGTGGCATAATCTGACCATCAAACAACTGCGTTACCAGATGCCTGGCGTGACGGTCTTCGCCGGTGAATTTCATTTAGCGCTGTATTTTAGCTGCTTACACCATCACCAATTTTGTATCAATGATCTCACCTTGCGCAATGTGATAGTTGGTGTGAACACCGCTGAATTAAACACACCGACGCCGATATGGCAAGAAGCGTCGGACGGTAATCCCGTATCAACATCTTACCCACTGATTCTACACCGTTTGGTGCTGGATAATATTCAGGTAAAGATAGATAACACCCGCGTCGCTCTTGATGAGTTCACTAGCGGATTCCAGTTTAAGGGTAATAACCTGATGGTAACGCCAACGCGTATCACCGGTCTGTTAGTAGCGCTACCAACGTCGGCGCAGTTAGTGGCAGATAAAGTAACCGCTGCCGCAAAAGTGTCGCCAGCAGCGATTCGTGTTAAGCCACCTTTAGCCGAGACGTTGCGAGCTCTGTTCGCCAAGCCGCTATTGTCGCCACTGCCGTCATTTACCCTACCGTTAAATCTGACGCTGGTGAGTGTTGACGGGGAGAATTTACACCTGACCGGCGATATCAATATAATTATTAACCGCTTACGCTTGCAAGCGGTAACCCAGGATCAACACGCTGAACTAACGCTGCTAGATATCGACTCTCCCCAGGGGTTGCTGAATGCCACTGGCCATGCCAATCTGAGTGGGCGCTGGCCAGTGGCGATGACGGTTAGCACGACCTTGAATAGCACCTCCCTAAAAAGCGAAAAAATTAAACTTGTAGTGGATGGCGAATTATGTGATGAGCTACATATTACACTTAATTTATCCGGCCCGCTATCCGCGAAATTAGCTCTGAAGACGCGACTGGCGCAGACAGGCATGCCGCTAACATTAACGTTCGATAGCCAGTTCCTGCAATGCCCGTTAATAGGCACCCCGCAATATCAGGCACGAGACGTGGCCTTACGGCTGGATGGCGAAGCGCGGAATTACCGTCTGGTGCTGAAAGCGGCGCTTAGCGGCAAGGGATTGCCGCCGGCGGATATGACTATAGATGCTAAGGGCAATACGGATGGCTTTACGCTGTCGCGTGTGCGACTAGCAATGTTACAGGGCAATACTGACCTACGTGCAGTTGTGGACTGGCAACACGCTATCTGCTGGCGCAGTGAGCTGGTGTTAAGCGGTATCAATACCGCCCACCAGTGGCCGGACTGGCCAGCGCTAGTGGAGGGAAAAATAAGTAGCAGCGGCAGCCTATATGGTGGTAACTGGCAATTACAGGTGCCTGAATTGGATTTGCACGGTCAAATTCGCCAGAAGGCATTAACCGCCAAAGGATCGCTACGTGGTAACGCCGCCGGTCAGTGGCAAGTGCCACAGCTGCTGTTAGGGTTGGGGCGCAACCAATTGATAGTGAAAGGCGAACTGAATGATGCCTTCTTCGCACTGGGCGGTGTTTTTAATGCGCCAGTGCTGAAAGGTGCTCTTCCAGGCTTGAGCGGTCGGGCGGCAGGGAAGATTAAGTTGTGCGGTAATATCCAGGCACCGCAATTGCTGATAAATCTAAACGCGGATGCGCTGCGCTGGGGGGGTATAAGTATTGCCCATATCGCATTGCAAGGGAATCTGTGCTCCAATAATACCGTCCGGGGCGATGTGCAGTTGCGAGTGAATCGTCTGGATCATGGGGGGCTGTCTATCGCGCAATTAACCCTAGATGCGACTGGCGATGAAAAGCAGCACAAACTAAAACTGATGATGCAAGGCAATCCAGTGGGCGGCCAATTACAGCTGAGCGGTAGCTTCGACCGGCAACAACAACGTTGGCAAGGTATATTAAGCAAAACCTATTTTGATACGCCGGTTGGGGAATGGCGCCTGACGCGCGCTATGACGCTGGATTACAGGGCTGCGCTGCAAAATCTGGTCATGGGGCCGCACTGTTGGCAAAACCCTAATGCACAGATCTGTGCGCCACAGAACATTAACTTTGGGGCGTCCGGGCAGGCGAGTGTATTACTTAACCGCTTTAATCTAGTAATGCTTAAACCGATACTGCCATTAGAGACGCAAGCTAGCGGTGTCTTTAGCGGCCAGGCTGATATGAGATGGTCTACCAGCGATGGTTTACCGCAGGGTAAAGTGGTGCTAGTTGGCAGCGGCGTGAAAGTCAGGCAGACCGTTCAAGGTAAGACATTACCGGTAGACTTTGAAACGTTGACGCTAAATGCTGCGCTAGATAAAGGGCTAGCGCGTTTGGAATGGTTAATAAAAATTGCCGGCAACGGCCAGTTCAATGGTCAGATGCAAATTGCTGTTCCTCCGAGTAAGCACGGACTGTCCGGCAATGTTAATATTAATAATCTTTCGCTTGCACTCTTGAAACCCCTTTTATTGAAGGGTGAAAGCGTCGATGGACTAGTTAACGCCTCACTGCGTTTCGGTGGGGATGTACAGCAGCCAAAACTCTACGGTCAGATGGGAGTGGAGCGAATGGTCATCAAAGGCACTTTCATGCCTTTTACTATGGCTGATAGCCGGCTGGCGTTTTCATTTGCTGGTCTACACTGCGCCTTGCAAGGCCTTATCGGTACCACTCATGGTCATCTCAACCTGACCGGCGAAGCCAATTGGAGTAGGATGGAAGCCTGGCGTGCGCACATTAACGTACAAGGAACCCGGGTGCGTATCAGCGTACCGCGGATGGTACAACTGGATATGTCACCGGATATCGTGTTTAAAGCCACACCGATACTGCTCTCTTGCAACGGTAAGGTCGATATTCCATGGGCACGTATTAAAGTGAAAAATATACCGCAAAATGGGATAAGCGTTTCCAGTGATGAAGTACTACTAGATAACAATCTGCAACCAGTGCTGGACAGTGTTGGCGGTGACATGATCCCTACTATTAATGCAAACATACTGATTCAGGTCGACCCAGATGTGTGTCTTGACGCTTTTGGCCTGAAAGCCAACCTGGCGGGTAATCTGAAAGTGGCACAGAATAAACAAGGATTAGGACTTAACGGACAAATCGATATTCCCTTCGGTCGTTTCCACGCCTACGGACAGGATTTAATCATTAATAAAGGACAACTCCTATTCTCCGGCCCGATAGATCAGCCTTATCTGAACATCGAAGCCATCCGCAATCCAAATTCCACTGAAGATGATGTTACAGCAGGAGTCAGAATAACCGGATTAGCCAATCAGCCGAAAGTGGAAGTTTTTTCTGACCCGATTAAATCCCAGCAAGAAGCGTTGTCTTATTTGCTGCGTGGACAGGGTTTAGACCTCTCCTCTGCCGCTGATAGCAATATGGTGACGTCGATGTTAATTGGGATGGGAGTTGCGCAAAGTGGGCAAGTTATGGGTAAAATCGGACAAATATTCGGAGTAAGCGATCTGGCGCTGGATACTCAGGGGGTAGGCTATACCTCTCAGGTAGTAGTTAGCGGATATATCGCTCCCGGTTTGCAGGTTAAATACGGTGTAGGTATTTTTGATTCTTTAGCGACATTAACGCTACGTTATCGTTTAATGCCTAAACTTTATCTGGAAGCTGTGTCTGGTCTTAACCAGGCACTAGATTTGCTTTATCGGTTTGAGTTTTAACTATGATCATTATTTTATAGTAGTTTCAGACGCAAACAGGAAAACAGTTATTGGATGTGGATCATAAATGTTCAATAGCTGGGAGCTAGCTTGCCCCAGGTTATAAACTTTATAATCTCTAGTATTATCCAGAGTTACTCTCGAGTAATAGTACGGTCTATGCCAGAGTGAATCGCATAGGTTTAACTATCCTGACGGAGTTGGATATACTGTATGCAGCAAAGCTTTGAATGCAGACGGGTCCTTATTGTGGTTGTGGTATACCTTTGTAGTACACCTCTCTGCGCCTAAATATATCTGTAGCAATATCCAGTGGGCGGTTAAGACTTCTTATCAGGGAGAGTAGGCCCGTTCAACATAACGATCACCCTGAAATAAGGTGATTAAGACGTAAAAACCGCTTGGTGTACGGTTTTTACGTCGCGATTAATTTTTAGCGCGCTCAAAAGAGGTGATAATTTCGGCTTCAGCCGCTTCGGCGCTATCCCATCCGTCCACTTTTACCCATTTGCCAACTTCCAGATCCTTATAATGTTCAAAGAAGTGCATAATTTGCGCGCGAAGCAGGGGTGGCAAATCGTCGATATCTTTTATGTGGTCATACGCTTTCGACAATTTTGTATGCGGCACCGCCACTAGCTTAGCGTCTTCGCCAGATTCATCGATCATTTTCAACACACCCACTGGGCGGCAACGTACTACAGAGCCTGCCTGTAACGGATAGGGTGTAGGCACTAGCACGTCTACCGGATCTAGATCCAGGGAAAGCGTCTGATTAATATAGCCATAGTTGCAAGGATAGAACATTGCGGTTGACATGAATCGATCGACAAATAGGGCGCCACTTTCCTTATCAATTTCGTATTTAATAGTAGAAATATTAGCTGGAATTTCGATGATTACATAAATATCTTTCGGTAAATCCTCACCTGCTGGTACCTGATTCAAGCTCATTTTGTTTTCCTTAAACTTTTCAACAGTGACGAGGTGGTAGTATAATAATACTGATCCCTCTCGCGGTAGTATAATTTGCTAGATAATGAGGAATCATCAAATCGAGATGGGTTACTTCCGGACATAGGATTAGTTAAGGCTTTAGATATGGAAATCGTTTTTTTTGGACTCTTAAGTTAAGGATGGATCTGCCGAAAGTTTTTATAACGCCGCAGCTTACAGGGATTTTATAGATTCTGGACTCGAATAATTGTAGTTTGAACAAATTTAAAGGTAGTTTAAACACTTTTTGGTATCCATTAGATATATATGTAAATTAGATTAAAATATTAGTAAATAATTGAGATAATAAAATTACATAGATAATTGCATAATCTTCTAATTTAGGTTGCTCCACTTTTCTTATAGTTTAAACTTGCCATATCTGGTACTGCATATTTAAGTTTATCAGACTTTTTCTTCTTTTGAAAGTTATATAAAATCAAACTATCTAAGTTATCTTTGCGTTCTGAAAACATCAATAAACCCTTCACCTTCTTCTTGCAAAGAAGGCTTCTTAATATCTCTAAATATTTTTATTCAGAGAGTTAAAAACTCATATACCAAGTAGTTTTATAAAGGAATCTTCATTAGGCTTTCTTCGTTATTCGACCGAATATTGCTATTTTAGGTCACTTCATTTTGAATAAATAATGAACCAGAATGGAAGTTAGACTAGAACTAATCAGTTCCTTACATGTAATACTTTACGCTTTTTAAAAAGATAGTTCTTTACCTCTATTCATAGTTGTGTAATCTTAAAAAAAGATAACCCCATTCAGTTGAATGCCGCTCTAACGCTTCTATGAACTATAAGTTGTTTAACAACATGCAACAAATTTTTGTTTTTTCATCCATCATATCAAATAAAGAAAATTAGTTATTTTCTTCTAGAAAGATCAAAAAAGAAATTTATTATTCACTTTATTTGTATTAAATTTAAGATATATATATATTATAAATTACTTACATCTTTAATTTTATTAGTATCATCAAATAATATATAGAAACGAAGTGAATCACCGTGAGCGGCATTATATTAATTATCGCAGCTCCTGCAAAAGAAGAAGATTAACATGCAATATCTTTCCTGCAGCTTTGGAGCTGGTATTCAAGCACGTTAAAAACGCTTTGTATCGTCCTCTATCCTAAAGGTGAACACACTATAACTAGTCTACTATTCACTTTATATATTCTGCTAATATTTTATCAAATCGTTATATTAAGCGATGTTTTGTGATTATGTTTATGACAGCGAGTGAGTTTATTTACTCAAATTTACTTGGTACCTTGCTAGGGCCTTTTGCTAGTCATTAAATTAGCAGACTGCAAATTCACTGTATTTTTAGTGCGTAAACGTTCAAGTAGTAGGCCTATCGAGTACGATATCGCTTGTTTACCAGCGCGCACGTGATTGCGCGTTGAACTGCGGCACTATAAATTTTCCTTGATAGTACAAGCAAAGACAGCTGATGATTCGGTAAAGCGATTAGCTGGCGATCATAGGCCGATGTACCGATGTATAGACCAGTTCTAGCGTAAAATGCAGAACTTCCATGATCAGCAGAACTTCCATGATCATGGAAGTAGATTGCCTATATGCACATAATTCTCTAGCATAAGAAAATAATCCAGGTAGACAAAGTAGGCCGGCATATTTGTAACTAAAAAAGGTGATTATACAACCTTTCGCGCGCAGCATTTTGCTTCTTTCAAGAATATATTATTTCTAATCTAGAGTTCTCATTGTTAGTGAGAAATAAGCCGCGTTATGGATGCCTGCCGGATAGGATTTATATGGGTGGAAGCAAATGCTGCTATTATCCTAATAAAGCCGCTAGCAAGAGCTAAGTAACGTCTTTTTTCATCTTTCTTTATGGGGATAAAGCCCGCTGGTAATAACGGAGTAAATTTTATAAAAATTACTATCGCTAAATTATAGAGCGTGGAAAGAAACCGATAGTGTGTACGCCAAGGAGCATAATTTCCGTCAGCACCAGTATCACACCCGCTTTCTTTATCCAATCTATAAAGAAAGGAAAGCCATAGTGACCGCACTTAATGAGACGCAAGCAAGGGGGATAGTCTATATCGGCTAATACTAAAACCAAAACAAACAAACCGAGCGGTAGCATACTCGAAGCACACATTGATAGTAGTGTACTGTGCCGTAAAGTCCAAAGCGTCAATACTAATCCGCTGGTGCAGGCATGACAGATATAGACGCCAAATACCAACGCACTGAGAGTGTATCAGTAATCCGGCGTCAAACATCATTATAGTCAACTTCAATGAGATGAAGGGTTTGCTATAAATGACGCTAGTGTATAGCTAAATATCATGAATCATAGATTTCAAAGAAGTTATTACTGATTACTTTGATCACATTAATAAAACTAGCCTGTCTAGCCGATACGCTAGAGGAGTAAATTATATTCTTCCCAGGAAGTGTAATCTTTTGGTAGCGCTATATGCTGGTTGTCAGATGGTCTAGTTATCCACTCTGTCATTATGTTGAATAATAGGAAGCTTGAAAAAAGGCAGAATATAGAAAAATATTCTAAGTTTAGTCAATAAAAACGGTGGTAGTTTTGTGTTCAGCCTATCGCGTCATTAGACTCTTTCTAGCATATCGTTTATGCTTAAATTTTAAGCGAGGTTAGGCGTTACTATATAATTTCTTCTCCCAGCGTTGTTAAAAATTTTATAACCCGCTGGGGTTATAATGCCCCCAATCCTCTTTGTTAATTTAGATAACTTCACACGGGTGAAATATATCGTCCAGTATAGGAACTTATTCCAGTATGAAAGAAAGATTATTTATAAAAGCATTTCTGAGGTTATATTCCTAGGAGCTAGTTCTAGTTGCCTACTATTGTGGCACCTCCTCTCAGTAAGCACTTCCATCATACCTAGGCACACCGTTTTAGTATGAACTTTGTTGGGATAGTTAAAAACAGTAATAGATAAGAGCATTTGGCCAGTTATTATTTTTAGCGGTTAAGGTTAATAATATTAAAATTCTGTAGGTGAAGCCAATGGACGGTTACTGTATTTTGTTCGACTGGGCGTCGATTAGCGATATCATACAAATGGATCAAGTTTTGCATGTTTCTGTGCACTGACTAGGAGGTACCCTAGGAAAGGCTGTAGGATCTATGGTAGCAATTATTTCTGGACTTATCGCACAATTGGCTTATAACAATTTTATATTAAATAAATATTTTACTGTACGCTCTTCAGATACCATCCCCTTTTACCTTTGTGTAGGTCTATCATACCTTCTTTTCTTCTTTTAGAAATTGGAATAACAGCTTATCTAGGTTATCTTTAAATCCTGATAATGCAAATACACCCTTTACCTTTTTTTTACAAAAGAAAAACATTATTAATACCTATGATTTTTATTCAGTGATTTTAAAAATTATATGCAAAGTAGATTTTAAAGGATCCTATGTTAGCCTTTTCTTATTAATCAATTAAATTTTACTAGTTAAGACTACTTCTTTTTAGTTTAAATTTAAATTAATAGAAGCTATTTAGGCTTAAAAATATTCCTTACATGAAATGTTTTACACTACTTTTAGTATACTTCTATACCTCTATTTAAATAATTAAATAATATTAAGAAATATAATATTATTTAATTGCAGACCCTATAACTCTTCTGTTGACTATATCTTCTTTAAGATATGTAAAATTTAATTTTGATATCCATATCAAAAGAAAAATTAATATTTTCTTTCTCATTTCTTTTCTATATAACTTTAAATTAAAGATATATATATTATATATATAATATATAGTGATAATAAAAAATTATTATTTACTTTAATTTTATTAATTTTAAGACATCTTTCCTGCATAGGAAAGGCCCCATGACTTTCTATGCGTATTAAAATTTAGGGTAATCAAATGATAGATTGTTTGCTGGAGCAAACGCACATATGCCGTCATGATTAGTTACCTATTGAGGTGGATAATTTAGCGATACCAGTAATAACATGTGGTTCCACCCCTAACTTGCCTAGCGACAAGGGGCTGACAGTATCCTCTAAAGTCGGCTGAAGCAGCTGGCTTACGTAGTAATTGACGTCGGGCTACGATTACACCTATTGCTTCTATTCCTTTGAATAGGCAGTTTATTATAAGATCGCGACATTAGCCCGCTTGCTACTCCTGCTCAGAACTAGGCTTTAGTGTATGATAAAGATGCATATCCCCATCTCCGGATAAGAGGGAATGACGATCTGACGATCATCCAGTGTAACCTTTGTTTTTTCCAAATAGGTAAAACTAATGTTTTGCTAATCGTTGCGCGAAATAAAGGCTCGCACTATGAAATTAGTTTAGAAAAGACAAAGTGCATTGAACCGCATAGTTAAGTCTATATTATGTATCATGTGGTTATTGGCGAGCCTTCATATTGGGAATCAGCTTCTTTACGATATTTATATCGGAAATATAGCTGGTGCTGATGATGGTATTAATTAACTGTTTCAGCTCTTATGAAAGTTTTTAATTTCAAAAGAAAAATTTTCTATCGCACACTACTCTACTACATAATAGCCGTAGTCCTGCTGCTACAGGTGACTGGAGAAGATCTGATCACCAATACGATACCCAAAGTGTAATAAAAATCCACATATTTGCCTGGATGGAAATAGTGGAAAATCACTAAAAGACACTCTTGCCAGAAAGTTAAACAAGGACCCCCTGCAAAGGCGTATAGATACCTAAACCGACGACAGCGATAATGGCGATGATCGATGCAGTCTTGTTTATACGCTTATCAATTCAGGGCGGCGATCTGCGGGATGAGAAATAGGATAATAATTGCTGTAATAATATTGAGCGCACAATATATAAATAATTATTAATTAGCTAATTAAATGGATAATTAATTTTATTAATAATTTCTATTCCTATATCTTTCATTTAAGTTTCCTGCTCTGATCTATTTCATAGATCTCTCGGTAAGGTCACTGATGACAAAATAGTACTAAACCTATACCGTAACTCCCATGTAGCAATAGCATTGAAAACAAGTGGTAAAAAGGAGATTCTTCATTTTTATTAATAAATCCTGCGGTTTTATTATCTCTGAGCTTTACTCTAGTTTTACTCTACCTCGACAGAGCGTCAGTTTCAATACAGGATATAAAACTACACCTTCTATTGTGAATAAGCAAATTTCCGGTAGAAAGCGCGGTATTTGCATCACTCAATTATAGTACGTCGATAGCGTTCAGTTCTTTAAAGGCTAGTTCCAGCCGCGTCGCCATTGAAACTTGACCAGCGCGGATCCATACACGCGGATCGTAGAACTTCTTGTTGGGTTTATCGGCACCTTCCGGGTTACCTAGCTGTACTTTTAGGTAACTTTTATTCTCCTGGTAATACTTTAGAATTCCTTCCCAGGTGGCCCACTGAGTATCGGTATCAATATTCATTTTAATTACACCATAACTGACCGCTTCTCTGATTTCTTCCGGCGTAGAACCTGAACCACCGTGGAAAACTAGATTTAAGGATTTGGCCGGCAAACCAAATTTTTTTGACAGGTATTTTTGCGAATTATCCAAAATTTTTGGAGTCAATTTCACGTTACCAGGCTTATAAATGCCATGAACGTTACCGAATGCAGCTGCAATGGTGAAACGCGGGCTGATAGTATGCAGTTTTTCATAGGCATAAGCGACATCTTCTGGCTGGGTATACAGCGCAGAGTTATCTAGATGGCTATTGTCAACCCCGTCTTCTTCGCCGCCAGTGCACCCTAGCTCGATTTCTAGCGTCATATCTAGCTTGGCCATACGCGTTAGATATTTCGCGCTGATTTCAATATTCTCTTCCAGAGACTCTTCAGACAAGTCGATCATATGGGATGAAAATAGTGGTTTACCGGTGGTAACATAGTGTTTCTCACCGGCGTCCAGCAATCCATCAAGCCACGGCAACAGCTTTTTAGCGCAATGGTCGGTATGCAGAATAACGGGAATACCGTAGTATTCAGCTATATGATGCACATGCAGTGCTCCAGATATCGCGCCCAAGACAGGGGCGGTCTGGCCTTCTGTTTTTAAACCTTTACCCACGATAAAGGCAGCGCCGCTATTGGAAAATTGCACGATAATCGGCGCGCGCACCTTAGCGGCCGCTTCAAGCGCGGCGTTAATAGAATTAGTGCATACACAATTAACGGCAGGAAGGGCAAAGTTATTTTCTTTTGCAACCGCGAATACTTTTTGAACCTCATTACCAGTGATGACACCTGCTTTAACAAAATCGAAAATTTTAGACATATTACTTTTTCCTGTTTTATAGCTTTATATAAGAGCTGATATCTAACGCGCGGGCGCGACTATGTACCAAGGGGCGTGGTGGCAGCAAATGCCGCTAGCATGTCCGCCCTGCTTAATACTTATATTGTTTTGCGCATTCCTCAAGCATGACCAGTGCTGGAAGTTTCTTGCCTTCGATAAATTCAAGAAAAGCGCCGCCGCCAGTGGAAATATAGGATATTTGATTGGAACTTCCAAACAGGTTAATGGCTGCCAGAGTATCCCCACCACCGGCGATAGAGAATGCTGCGCTATCAACTATAGCGCGGGTTACCCCTTCGGTACCTTTACGGAAATTAGTAAACTCGAATACACCGATTGGACCATTCCATAAAATGGTTTTAGCTTTTTTCAAAATTTTCGTCAGACGTGCGGTGGAAACATCACCTAAATCTAGAATCTGTTCATTATCTTGAATTTCGCTGACAGATTTTAAGGTTGCAGTTGCGGCTTCAGAAAATTCAGTAGCAACCCGAACATCAATTGGTACGAGAATATCGCTGTTTTTCAATAAGCGTTTAGCTTCCGGTATTAGGTCGGCTTCGTAGAGCGATTTACCAATATTATACCCCTGCGCCGCAATGAAAGTGTTGGCAATACCACCGCCGACAATGAGCTGATCGGCAATTTTCGATAACGAATCCAATACGGTCAGTTTTGTGGAGACTTTTGAACCGCCAATGATTGCTACCATTGGCCGGGTCGGGTTATCAAGGGCTTTGCTAAGCGTTTCTATCTCATTGAATAACAATAGGCCGGCCACGGCTATAGCCGAGAATTTACCTATGTTGTGAGTGGAGGCTTGGGCGCGATGGGCGGTACCAAAGGCATCCATCACAAACACGTCACACAGATCGGCATATTTCTTAGCTAGAGTTTCGTCATCTTTCTTTTCACCCTTGTTGAAACGCACGTTTTCTAGAACGACCAGTTCACCCGCAGGAACATCCAACCCATCAAGGTAATCTTTAGCTAGATTCACCGGTATAGAAAGTTTATTTTTAAGATAATCCACCACTGGCTGCAGAGAAAACGCGGCATTATACTCCCCTTCCGTCGGGCGTCCGAGATGGGAGGTCACCATGACGCGCGCACGCTGTTTCAGCGCAGCTTCGATGGTAGGTAAAGAGGCGCGAATACGTGTATCAGACGTCACTTTCCCGTTTTTAACCGGCACGTTCATATCGGAACGGATAAATACACGTTTAAAAGCTATATCTAAATCGGTCATCTTTATTACAGCCATAGTGAATCCTTTTATTTAATGTTTGCGAAATTGCCCAAGCGGGGGAATTTTTTCTTCATACCAGAATAGTAGTTGCTTGTGGCCTGTCTACTTTATGCTAATAAGCCAGGCCTAATTCTTTCATATATCAAACCATTAAACTTTATCCTATACTCGCTCACCGCGAGTGGGAAAAGCATGTCATCTTGAGGAATAATTTTCTATATTTTAACTTAAATCTATAAGTCTACTTATTAAATAAAAATTAAATATATTATCTAATATATCTTATGTGAGATAGCTCAGAACAGCATACTCAGCGCTAATGTCTATATTAGCGCTAAAAAAAAAAGGATGGCGCTTGCTATTTTCTTAACCAAAAACTGTCTAACACCTACTTAACGCTGCCTCTGAATGGATAAAGGAAAACTTGCTAAACCTATACACCCATGTTTTATTGAAATATCCATCAAGCATTATCGTCAGCTTTCATTAAGTTTCTCGTGTCCATAAGTGGTCAGCTTGATACTATTTGTTGATCCCGATGCTTCAAAATATCAAGAAAACCACCATTTTAACGTATTAAAATTACTGAGTCGCTCGGTAGTACTTAGCAATATGTGACGTTATTTAGGAGTAAAAGATTCTTTAGTTATTCTATTGTTATTTTTTTTTGATTATGGGCAGACAGTCCTTTTATCGAAGACAACCTGTATGCCCTTAGATCAATTTATGATCTTCTGGAAGAAGATTACTTCTATATGGAAAATCTGTTTACTCCAATCGTTAATTAGTTGATAGACAGGTAATTTATCAAAAAAGGTTTATCACTATATCGACCATATAGTACTTAAGATTCTCTTTATTTTGGTGATAGTACATTTTTACTAAATTTGAGACGATCCCAATAACATTTATTTTTCAGTTTGCAGTAAAATACAGTTTTGCTCTGAAAGAGGAAAAACGTTGCAGGGCAAGATACGCCCTGCCAGAAAATTGGTAAATATTAGATGATAAATGTAGAAAACTGTTTCATGACAGTGCTCTAGTTTGGTACGATATTGATGATATCCACACCAATGATTTTCATTATACAACCAGAAATATCGGCTATGATACTCGATCACTGGTTAGGTTATCAATAAAAAGTATGCAGCTGCAATTTATTGAAAAATCCTGCGCACTACTGAATTTATAGATGAGATCGCCAAAATTTACAACCTTAAAGTGCTTACGCATATCAAAATTCCGTGATCAACGCTAACCTTTCCAGGCAAGGTTAATGGAAACTTAGCGTATCGCGGCGAGCCCGTTCCGGTACAGTAAGAGGTGGCCATATCGAACTAAATACTGCTGATGATCCAGCCGACATCTGTGGGAGAGAAGTTAAATTCTGGCGGTAAACGTAGAAACAAAAAAGCATTTGATACTAGGGAGTTATCGTAACTATGCTCTAAAGTTATCATTTTATTTTTTTACTTAATTTTATTAATCTTCTAGATGAGTGTAATTATACAGATCCGCCTCAAATTCTTCCCAGAATTCATTTTATAGTACAATATTCAGATAAGTGTCTTTACACCTGCTTTAGAAACGGATCAGCAACGCATCGGAATCCACTTGTACATAGCAGACAACATACCGGTCAAGGTATATCTTTCATCTAACTCGTGCAATTCCATCCTGTATATCCTTGAGCACATACATTATGGCGGATAATTCAGCATCATAAAACAGCATCAGTATAATACTGATGCTACATCATTATTGATATAATGTCAATATTTAGCATATCGGAGTTGCAAGTAATACCAGTAGCATCTTACGCTCTTCAGGCGGTTTATCCAGAACCCACCCACTATCAACCGAACCGAGAAAATTTGGGAGATGAGATCAAAACGTCTAATATCTATTGGAATAGCGAGAAACTCACGTATAACTTATCCGCTAACGCTCCTGCAATTTATTGATAATTGATCGGTAGGCTTGATAACTTAGGTTGAACTGAGTCTGGATTAAGCGGTAAATGCTGAGAGATATAGCAGCTCCGCCTAAGTACGCTACCTCAGATCTAGGATGGCGTTAGGTATATTTGGTATAGACATCATATAGATCCATCCAACTATCGTATAACTATTCACGTAACGAATGGCGGCTATATATGGCTCTTGCATCTCCTATTAAGTTTGACGCAGCCTTTAAGCTTGAAGGGTATCGCTGCCCTTGACGGATACTCTTCACTGCATTCATTATACCTTGCACTGTGATAACATTTCCCCTCACACGGGATAGTATATGCGCTGTTACAGCCCGCCCGGACTTGTTAATAACTATTGGTGCAGAAATTCGTATTTATTATAGGTGTCGCCGATGCTTAAATGATATTGTTGACATACTCGTTCCGAGCATAATTAGCTAAGCCATTATATTGAGAATACTGTCTTCATAATATCCTCAAACCGCTGTTATCGAAACGTTTCATATGAACTCTTAGTTTATGTAATTTGATATAAAAACACTCCGACTCACGTATCGCTAGAAGCGATACGTGAGTATTTTATAATTGAGAACTAAAATGGAAATATAATAATTAGAGGCTCTCCAGAGCCGCCCCCCTGCACACGTAATAGATCGATCAATTTCAGCCTTCTCTGCCTCCGCTGAGTTAGCATTTACGGGAGTCCTGAAAGGTTAAAACAGGTATGCGCGCCGGGGATGTAGAAGGACATGCAGTTACTCTACCACCTCAAGAAGAGGTGGAATTTCGGAAAGTTTTTTTTAAATCACCAGATAGACTATATGATCGATTTTATTCGCTGATAAGCGCCAAACGAACATATTTTCAATTTTTTTGTAGTCTTTACAGATAATCGCTGTACAGGTCATGCCAGCATGGATGAGAATCTTCATTAGAGCTCTGCCTTGGCATAGGCCTAGCACAATTTGTGAAAGTCCAGATTCGGATAAATACTGATATGGCCTAACATAAATCCTTTTTTTTCTAAGGAAAAAACAGTCCGCAACTTGACCTATAAATCAAGTATGAAAGGAAAAAGTTTGCGCTTTTTTTGTTAATTTTTGCGTTACCTGATATGTAAGGATTTATGATTTCATATCGCTATAGGGAAAAAAAAGAGAAATAAATTACCTCATGTTACCTTATTGATATTTTTTTATCTTTTGTATATTAGGCTAATTTATTACAGCTAAAATTTTTACTATTAAAACAGTACTATATCTTAAAATAATTATACAGAAATAAATATATATACTAATTCAATCTTTTATTGCTAAATGATAGTTGATGTGGATATGACATGTATCGTTATCATCAGGGCATGGCGTGAGTGGGTGGCCTCCCCAGCGTTAAGCATAGTCATTTCCAACCCGTATCCGAAGGTTAAGAAAGATCAATGGTTAAACACTTATTTACATCTGAATCTGTTTCAGAAGGGCATCCTGATAAAATTGCGGATCAGATTTCTGACGCTGTGTTGGACGCCATTCTGGCGCAGGATAAGAAGGCGCGTGTCGCTTGCGAAACCTATATTAAGACCGGTATGGTCCTGGTTGGCGGTGAAATTACCACTAGCGCCTGGGTGGATATCGAAGAATTAACGCGCACCACTATCCGCGAGATCGGTTATATCCATTCAGATATGGGGTGCGACGCTAACTCTTGCGCAGTGCTGAGCGCTATTGGTAAACAGTCTCCGGATATTAACCAGGGGGTAGATCGAAATGTTCCGCTGGAACAAGGCGCTGGTGACCAGGGGCTGATGTTTGGCTATGCCACTAATGAAACTGATGCGTTAATGCCAGCACCGATCACTTATGCGCACCGTCTAATGGAGCGTCAGTCACAAGTGCGGAAAAATGGGACCCTACCCTGGTTGTGTCCGGACGCTAAAAGCCAGGTCACATTTGCTTACGATAACAGTAAAGTGGTGGGTATCGATGCCGTGGTGCTGTCGACCCAGCATACTGAAGACATCACTCTACCACAGTTGAAAGAAGCGGTGATGGAAGAGATTATCAACCCGGTTCTGCCTGCGGAATGGCTCTCCGCTCAAACCAAGTTTTTTATCAACCCGACAGGGCGCTTTGTCATCGGGGGCCCGATGGGAGATTGTGGTCTGACCGGCCGCAAGATCATTGTTGACACTTACGGCGGCATGGCCCGCCATGGCGGGGGCGCGTTCTCCGGAAAGGATCCGTCTAAAGTGGATCGTTCGGCTGCCTATGCTGCACGCTACGTAGCAAAAAACATCGTGGCAGCCGGTTTGGTTGAACGCTGTGAAATACAAGTGTCTTATGCCATTGGGGTGGTAGAGCCAATCTCCATTAGCATCGAAACCTTCGGTACTGAAAAGATCACGGTGGATAATTTAATGGCGTTGGTGTGTGAATTTTTCGATCTGCGTCCTTACGGACTTATCACCATGCTGGATCTACTGCAGCCAATCTATCGTAAAACTGCTACCTATGGACACTTCGGGCGTGAGGATTTCCCGTGGGAGAAAACAGATAAAGCTGAACTACTGCGTGACGCTGGTGGCCTAAAATAACACTCTTTATTGCACGCACGGCAACTATAATAATCGCTATACCACAACGGCGATTGTAACCGTAAGGATCGCCGCTTTTACCAATATCAAAATGGGTATGTATGTAGCAGCTGCTGAGTTAACATACCTGTAGGTAAGGTTTTATATTGTCCGCAAAAGTGAGGTGTTATTCTTAATACCCACAAAGATTATTATATGCCATCGTGAATACACTTTAGTTGCTTGTACCCCGTTTAAATCCATTTAAATTTGTTGGGTGAAATTTTTATTCTATCTACACTAAAACAAACCTTTTTTCAGGTATTGCGTTTTTTATAACTGATTACAAATTAATTCTGATTTATAATTAATACAGTAAATCAGTTATCTCGTCTAAATTAAACTGTATTTAAAATTGTTACAAAATAAATTATGACATACAAATTATTGTTATCTATTGTAATGCCTTATCATATCCTATATTAGGAATTCATCAGATTGCGCTGCAGATGAATATGCTGATGGATAGGTATAAGTATATATTTGTTATTATAAATATATACTTAGTGCATAACTACATAATGAATGAGTACTTAGACATACAAATCCAGCAAATCTCATGTTTGTTTTGCTTTTTTTTGTTTTCTTTAATGATGGGAGCAAGGGAACTGTTATTTAGAATAAATATTAGCGTTATCGCTAGCGGACTACTTTTCTTGTCTATGGATTTACGCATCAATAACAGTCAAGAAAATAGAATATTAGTTCCATAATGTTTGGCATCGCAGTAATAATAATTTGTACTGGAAAGATATCAGCCAAGATAGTGCAAAAATTTAGTCTACTTCAGACGCTTTTTTTTCGCTATCAGTTCACCATTGTCGGGCTATCACCCAATGTCAAATTCCTTATTATTACCCCCTATTCTTTTATGTTTAGCTAGGTTTAGCGATCAGGATTGTCTTTCATACAACACCACTTTATTTATCTAAGATCGTGATAGGAAAGATTCACTACTCAATGATCTCCATGTGTCAGTTGATAATAACTAGCGGAATTTTAGTAGATTACTTGTCTTATATCACTTTCATCTATATTGGATTTTAGCGTTGGATACTAGGGATTAGTATCACCATATCCCATGGTGTTGCTCTTAATCGGCGTTTTTATAAGGAATCCGTGCTAGCTTGTGTCAAAAGACTGTTATCATGAAATAAAAAAGTGTTGAATATTATACATGCAACTCCAGCAATCTGATTCCACAGAGAGTTGGATGAGATACGCGAAAGTTTGAAAATAAAACAGAGCAGGTTGTACTATTTAAAAATTCTAATTTCCTCTCCCCGATTATGCCTCGATGCCCTCTTAAAAGGTGATACAGTGGTTTACCAGTATGAATGTCATTCATATATTTATGCATAAAAAATATTTAGTATAAATGTGTCAACATCTCTTCCTACTAAATGTAGGAAGAGTGATAGTTAAGTTAGGCAACGGTACTGGTTTTATTTATTCTCATCGGGGGGTGATTTATCACTAAGGTTATAACTTAATCCTAAAACTTAGTTTTGGTTATGGTGGTTGACATAGGCGCACTGAATACACTGTTCTATCTGGACATTGACATCAACTTCTAAAAAAATACTTTGCGATTGTCATGCTAATACAGTTTAGCGTCAGTTCCCCCATAATCGCAACGGCCTGCTGATTTGAGTTCTGTATTCTAAAATCTAGTATGCTAAGAGCGTGATTTTGATATTAGCATCTCTAACCTACATATTCCACTAACTGGATTGCCAATATAATAGTCGAAGGGGCTAGCTCTTTTAGCATACTGGAAAGAGCTTGGAGAAGGAGATCCCAACACCTTCTAGGCTGAGGTAAGCTGGACTGTGACCGCTCACATCTATGGGTAAAACTGCCACCGTCTGCGCTGGCACATTCTGCTAGAATATCGCTAATTTAGCCGAGTCTGACGCCCGTACCGTAGTACCACTCCACGGCTAGGAGTGGCGCTGGATAATGATATTGCGTGTTGCAAACGCTCACCCACTGCACTAACCATATCGAATGGAAACATGGGGGATACCAGTATTTAAATTCGATCCACAACGCTAATGCTGGTAAAACGGAGTAGGTAAAAACTACGTCAAAGACTCAGTATATCAGCAAATCGAAACCGACCTACTAACTTATAATTACGGCCCGTAATAAACGAAGTCAATAGCGATTGTGGCAACTACCAACACAGCCAGCGGCGTAGTGGGGGGAGGGTTAATACGGCCGCTTTAAAATGACAATTAATTTTTAAAAAAAATCTGAAGCTACCAGGGATTTCTGACAAGGGGACGAGTCTACCCCCCCCCGCGGGCTATTGGCATCGTCCTCACTCTAAGAGAGGACGCGTACATATCATGTAAAGACGGGTACTACGCATGATTATCAACGTACTGATAGTTGTTTGACGGCAGTAATCATATTTTGCGGCTCGTTTGATCAGAGTAAATAAAAAAAGCATTAAGGGACCGCCCCACCGCTGGCCACACAGATGGAAGATCAAAAATCGCTGCTGCATTTGCATCTGTGGCAAGTGAGATCCCGCAGGGGGAAGAGAAATAGAATTTATTATCTAAAATTAATCAATTTAGGGGTATAAATATAATTAAATTATTGTTTTTAGCACGTGGTGCATGAATCTGGAGGGCAACGAGTGGAGAAAAACTGCAGAAATAGTGTACAATCACAATCGGTGGGAGAGATTATGATTGAGTGAGAATTATGGATTTACCAATATTCCGCTAGAGCAACAAGTGTTTATACACTGAACCACAACACTTACCGACTACAGATACATTTCAGTGATTTTAGCTAAATCAGGGGGTAAAAATAGAAGATAATGATTAAACTTGGTATCGTGATGGACCCTATTTCAACCATTAATATAAAAAAAGACAGCAGTTTCGCCATGTTGCTGGAAGCACAAAGCCGCGGCTACGAAATTCACTACATGGAGATGAATTCCCTGTATCTATGTGGTAGCGAGGTACGGGCATCTACCCGTTTGCTGTCGGTAAAACAGGATTATGATGCCTGGTGGAGCTTTAACAGCGAACAGGATATCAATCTTGGGGGATTGGATGTTATCCTGATGCGCAAGGATCCGCCCCTTGATATCGAATTTATTTATGCTACTTACATCTTAGAGCAGGCAGAAAATAAAGGGGCATTCATTGTCAATAAACCGCAGAGCCTGCGCGACTGCAATGAGAAACTGTTTACTGTCTGGTTTGAACGCCATACACCAGATACGCTAGTAAGCCGCCGTGATGATCATATCCGCGCTTTCTGGAAAAAGCACGGTGACATCATCCTAAAACCGCTAGACGGCATGGGCGGTATGTCTGTTTTTCGCGTTAAGCAAGACGATCCAAATCTGACGG
Organism: Sodalis sp. (in: enterobacteria); assembly: GCA_051710585.1. Taxonomy (GTDB): domain Bacteria; phylum Pseudomonadota; class Gammaproteobacteria; order Enterobacterales; family Enterobacteriaceae; genus JBPESP01. The sequence continues at coordinate 77,101 of JBPESP010000004.1, forward strand.
TTATTATCGATACTCTGACCGGATATGGTCGCCACTTTTGCATGGTGCAAAATTATCTGCCAGCCATCAAGGATGGCGATAAGCGGGTGTTGGTGGTGAACGGCGAACCGGTTCCATACTGCCTGGCGCGCATTCCAAAAATCGGCGAAATCCGCGGTAATCTAGCGGCTGGTGGTCATGGTGAAGCACGTCCGCTCAGCGACAGCGACTGGAAAATAGCTCGCGATGTAGCGCCGATACTTAAAAATAAAGGGTTATTTTTTGTCGGTCTTGATATCATCGGCGACCGCTTGACAGAGATCAATGTTACCAGTCCTACCTGTGTGTGGGAAATCCAAGAAGCCTTCCCTGTTTCCATCACTGGTATGTTAATGGACGCAATTGAAAAACGTCTGACAGTCCAACAACATAGATGTATATAACACGGACGCAATTCAATTGCGCTCGAGGTCAGTGATATATTTCTATTTTTCTTACATACTGAATACTATCTATTTTAAAAATTTATTGATGTTTCCTAATCCTAATTACAGCATGAATTTACAGCACCATTTTCTTATCGCCATGCCCTCGTTGCAGGATCCGTTATTCAAACGCTCCGTTGTCTACATCTGCGAGCATAACAGTGACGGTGCTATGGGTATTGTTATCAATAAACCCGTCGAGCGGTTTACCGTGGAAAACGTGCTGCATAAGCTTAAGATCATGCCTTCCGAACGCGATCCAGCTATCCAGCTCAATAAACCAGTGTTTACTGGCGGCCCACTAGCAGATGACCGCGGCTTTATTCTACACACACCATGCTCCGGTTTTGCCTCTAGCATCGGCATATCACAGCAAACGATGATTACCACGTCTAAGGACGTGTTGGAGACGCTTGGTACCGTCTATCAGCCTGATGATGTGCTTGTGGCGCTTGGCTACTCTGGCTGGGAACAGGGGCAGTTGGAGTGCGAATTAATGGAAAATGCCTGGCTTACCACCCCTGCCGACAGTAAAATTCTATTCCATACCCCTGTCCCTGCCCGCTGGCGTGAAGCGGCTAAAACTCTAGGCATCGATATTCATAATATTGCTACTCAGGCGGGACATTCCTGATGGTTGCTACCGGCAGTATCATAGCGTTCGATTTTGGTACGCGTAGCATTGGTGTAGCCATTGGTCAGCGTATAACTTGTACCGCCAAGCCGCTAACGGCGTTCAAGACCCGCGACGGTGTAGCTGACTGGCAACAGATCGAAAAAATACTGAATGAATGGAACCCGGGAATTGTGGTGGTTGGTTTACCACTAAACATGGACGGTAGCGAGCAGCCACTAACTGCCAGAGCGCGCAAATTTGCCAACCGGTTGCACGGGCGCTTTGGTGTTAAGGTGGTTTTGCACGATGAGCGTCTTAGCACTATTGAAGCCCGCTTAGGTTTATTTAAGCGCGGTGGCTTTCGAGCGCTAGAGAAAGGTAAAGTCGATACAGTATCGGCGGTGATTATCCTGGAAAGCTGGCTCGAACAGTTTCCTGAGTAACCCTACTAATAGCAGCCTTGTTATACGCCTGTAATGTCATGGTCTAGCATAGATGATGCATGCCCCGTATACGGCATCCAAAAAAAATAGCTATACAGCAAAATTTACGGCCTGCAATAGCCGTGGTGGTATTATTCACTATCGACAACGACACGTCTCTCCTGTCGCTGCTACGTACGGACTGATATTCTCACAAAAAATACCGGTTGTTACACTGAGCTGGCGGCTGTTTTCAGCGTTGGCAGAAATTGATGTTAGTCATGTGATGCCAGTAATATTAAAAACCTTCCTCTACATCATTACGTTCCAGCTCTCTTTCGACTCTATCTATAACATAGAGAACAACAGATGACGCTGCTCATTAAGAAAATAATGTAGTTATGGGCGTTGTGTGTACTGCTGGTTTTTCACTAGCGACGGCGGGCAGATCGGGTTTTATTAGCGTTTATGCTATTGATGAACGTCAAGATTAACCTGCATTACAAATGCTTTTCATATCATTATCTTCCCTGGCCAAAATGGGCATTCTTGGATGTTATGCACCACCTTGCGTCACTGCTGTTGCACTTATCCAAACCTTTAAGTAAAACGTGTATTTTTTTTACTTTAACCGTGTCCTGTACAAAACAGGAAAAAAGTAATGACTACATAATAAAAGATCATCAGCGTTGAGGTAAAATAAATTGTTCATAATTGCACTATGACAAGAATAAAGCTGCTGCTTATCACTATGTGATGTTTTGGCAAAACCGACCCCAAAGCTACCTTCCAACGTTACTAATTTCTCCTTCTCCAGTAAAAAGTGTCAGAAGCGTCGTAGAATCTTCTTCTAACTCTAGTAATTTTCCCATACGTAAATATCATTAGGCAATAGCTTTACTTTATCATACAACTCCTAATCGCTAATCTCAGCGCACAGGCAGACTAATGTATCCGTAGCAAAAGTAGAAAAAACAGGCTTATATTTAAAATATTGTTAGAGATGACTCCGGTTTGATAAAAATGGCCGAGATCCTGTACATCATGGGCCTATGACTAGTAGCGTAGAGAAGATAAAATTCCGCTAAACAGACGGTGTAGCTTTTAGCGCCAATATGAAATAATTTATTTTTTTCCTTATGGATCCACTTTTTTTTCGCTAATACCGTATACAGATCTGCCATCGGTCGTTGCAAGGCCCAGGCGATCGATGGTAAAATATTTCACCTCTTCCAAGATCTTAATAATTCATTACTGATATTTTATTCCCAATTTTTAGCTGAAATGCGACGACTAATCTGCTAATAGTCAATCCAAAACTGACGAATATTCTTATTGACTTTGGAAAAAAGATAAAGCATCGGTATTTAACGGATAGGGATAGTAGGTTGTATTATAAAATTTAATCCCAGTTGCGATATTCTCGCTCCAGGCGCCTAGCAAGAAAATATGCTAACCTAATGGTATTAGGCTTTAGCAATTTCTCTGCCTCTAGGCAAATAGCATGTAAATTAAGCTGCTTCAGTCTAGGAATAAACTTAAACGCCTGTTCCGGATCGATATGTAACTTATGCCTATTCGTTGCTTTGCCTGAGTAATTGCCAGGTTTATTCAAGGGATTGGTTTATAATAGGATTTCTTCTTGCGTATGGGTAAAGCGCTTATACGCGATTTCTATGATGAATAAATTAAGTGTTTTGGCTGGGTTGGTAGTGCGCTAGCCAGAAACGGGATATTAATATCTAACGCCAAGCCAACCAGATACCCACCTAAGTTTAGCAGTATGAACTATAACATCCCACGTTATAATAAGCATTAACGCTTCTCTCATTCTTTAGGCCTCTTGTTGTACCGCATCAAGCAAGGGGTTGCTGAATTACACCTAGCGGATAGGTTTCTCTTTACCATTTAAGGATGATTAATAAAGCGTTTATTATTTAGGATTAATTAAACTAGTAAAAAGCAGGGGGAACTCTTCGATACCAATCGCGAGTTATAATAGAAACGCTTTAGCCTCCACTTTCTAGTTCTAAAGGGCTACAGTATTATTAAATATACGCCTGTCGTATTTTTTTATAAATGTTTCTATGCTAGCGAAACCGCTCGCCACACATAATACGATAGTTAGAGAGAAGCTGGCTGGTTATGATACCGGCAATATTATTACGCTGGATAACCAGGGGTTCTATACCATTCAAGGATGAGTGAAATATTTCATGAAACTACCGGGGGAAAATTGCTTTTACTGGAAAACATTAAACATTAAATATTCAACGTTTTGCTTTACGCTGCTTATCTATTTCGCCGGCTATCCGTTTTTAGCTGTTCCTTAATCGGTGATCCAGCTTAGTATTATTCTCTTACTAAATATGGCATTCTTAGCTAGGTGACTCAACTGGTGTAGCACAAATATGGTCTGATGGAAGGTTCTACTATTACCGCTATTCTCCAGGAATTGGTGGACGGCGGGTTCTGATGGATTGCCATGCCGCTGGTGCGCTGGCTTTTTATGTTCTGACTTTTTATGTACTATGTAGTGCTTATTGCTAATATATTTATTCCCCTTTTTAACACAGCCAGCATTATGTTGTATTTTGTGGTCTCTGAGTGTGTGTCAGTAGTGTTAATTTTCCTTTTCGTTGCTGTCTTTATCGATATGGCAGATGAGGCCGATGGTTTTTCTTATTTTTTAGATTTGCAATCGGTCAATATCATCTGTCAATCTTTGCTCGCTTATACTTATCATTGCTATAGCTGAGATAAGTAACATAATGCTAAAAAACCCGGTAATAACAAACAAAGTATTTTCACTATTGTGAATAATTCATTATTTACCTAATTTTAATAATTTAAGAAAAACATCGGCTTCATTAGCTTTGAAAAGGAAAATTTTAGCACTACCAACATTAGTGGACATTCTATGATGGTTAAAAATCTCGGACCGGAAATCTGCTCTGGCGCTTTTTATTGCGCAAAGGTTCAGTCTTCTCACTAATGGTGAGAAGAACATTTCTAAAAAAATATAGCTTTTGACACACTGATTTCCGTACTTTTTGAGATCAGTACGCCTCTGAGAAAAATAAAATCCCGGTAGATAACGGATGCTTTGAAATAAAAAATAGAAGTTTGACATATTACTGATCCAGGTAATAGTGGCTATAAAACAGAGGCAAACATCACTATTGCACCAAAAAGATATAGTCAAGGCCCATATATACTACCCCTTATTGTAGGAGAGGGATTTTCATAACGCCACGGATAGGGGTTATTATTAATAGCTAAAATAATTTCTAGGATGCTTAAGATTCTAAACGCCAAGCATATGTTTAGATCAGCAATCCAATCAAGCATTAGACACGCTAACCTAAATAAATAATAGTTGTACGTGCTATAAGCAGTGAGCTGACAAGATAAAAATACGGTTATAATAGGAAATGTTGCACCAGCAGTTTAGTGGTGTAGTTTTTAGGTAAAACTACATAGCAAGGTAAGAATCAGCTGGCCAAATTCAAAAAAACAGTAGCTATTAGGGCACGCCTATTGAAATATTAGGCCATAATTGTAACACCTCGCCATAGCGAACGCTAATCTGTTCAACTTCCCCCCCCAATACGATAAAATATATAAATTCTTCCCAGTCACCCTTTCTGTAACTGCAGTTTCTCCTCCGGATCTGGATTTCACAATAGTGGAGCGTTAATGCACTGCTGTGCTAATGGGATCCGTCCGTTGATTTTCAACCGAGATCAGAGCACTTGAGCTAATTTATAGCGCACATAGCTTATTTTCCAGATTACACCACCATTACAAGAAAGTAATGCTACACAGATAAAAGTGGTCTCCAATAGCCGTCCATCGGAATCTACTGGAATAGTTTTTTAATTCGACGCCGATCACGGCAAAATCCTGCTCGGGCTTACTGCTGGCGCTGTGGCGCCAAGATAATAGCACTCCATTAATATGCTAAATCCATCCCTTTGCGCTTGAGATTAGTGTATCGGCAGAGGTCGGCTTTGGCGAATATACGCCAAAGGTGTAACCTGCCAGCATATTAGCGCAGCGTAACAGTTCCATTTTATCGACAGAGAGATCGTACGAAATAGAAAAAAAAGGAAACAGATAGTCATCTCAAGGGGTATCGGCGTGTTCACACACCCCCGCCAGAGATGTGATGCCCTTAAAAATAATAACATGATTTATATATTTTAAGGATCTTACTAGGTCTGGTACAGATCGGCAAATAATTAGATATCTGCTATAGCAATAGAAAAGGATATTACAGTATTTTATCCATATATTTTTGTGATAACTCTGACAAAATAAGAGTATTTTTTTATTTAAAGCACTTAACAGTGCTATTTTATAAAATTTATCCGTTATTTTCTGTATTTATCCATTTTAACATGGATAAAAAATGCCGATAGATATCTTTATCCATGTTTAGTAACGTGGTGTTTCACTGTAACGATAATGCGGTGACCTATTAAAGATAATAGATATTTAGTCTGTTGATATTGTTATTTATTTTTTTTATTTCTTTTCTCTTGACTATGGCAGGCCGGTAAGCAAAAAAAAGTTTTACCCGTCTAATCCAGGATTAGACAGACTTTTCCACAGAAAAGTGCATTAAGTGGTGATCGGTGCCCATTAACTATTTATAACTTGCATCTAAAGAGAGGAAGAAAGTGTGTTTTATTTACAGATGATTAATGAAAACCAATGGTTTACCGTACACAGCTAGTATGAAACAATTAAAATATCTTATATTACATGTAATAGAGGTAGTCCAGTGATCGATGATGATGGCTACCGCCTAAATGTTGGTATTGTAATCTGTAATCTTAATGGGCAGATCCTGTGGGCAAGGCGATACGGACAGCATTCCTGGCAGTTCCCTCAAGGTGGAATCAATATTGGTGAAACACCAGAGCAGGCGATGTATCGTGAGCTGTTCGAGGAAGTCGGTCTCCGCCGCAAAGATGTGCACATTCTAGCTTCAACTCAAAAATGGATGCGCTATAAACTTCCAAAGCGGCTCGTGCGTTGGGAAACTAAGCCGGTCTGTATTGGTCAGAAGCAAAAATGGTTTCTGCTAAAGCTTTTATGTTCAGATATAAATATCAATATGCGACGCGGGGGGATCCCTGAATTTGACGGTTGGCGCTGGGTCAGCTTCTGGTACCCGGTACGTCAGGTGGTTTCCTTTAAACGGGACGTTTACCGCCGGGTAATGAAGGAATTTTCAGTCGTAGTGATACCATTGCAAGAAACTACAGCACAGCGTATTGAGTCTGTTGGACTCACTTGACATTCTGCTCAATAAACTCTGTCAGATAATAAAAAAAAGCGAAGTCCGTTTAGTGTATTTGACCGATAACAAGTGACGATACTTTTAGCTGATATATAGTAGCACCACGCAGTTTAAATAAACTGTGCGTGCATATGATTATCCTGGCTTTTAACCAGGAGATTTTAGGTCTGATTGGACGAACAACTAAGTTGATAAACTTGGCAGACGCCGACATCCATCTTAGTTTCAAATATATCTCAGCGGTGAAAGAGGATTTACTTCTGCTCTTGTATCTCTGCGTACCAATCATCCACCGCTGAGTTTCATGGCCTAAGTAAATATTTTATCGCCAACGCACAGGAATACAATACAAGAAATCTTATGCTTGTATAGCAATTTGCTCAATAATAAGCTCCTTAAAAGTGATTTTAGCAAAAAAAATTAACGATGGCAGCATCGTAGCTTAGTGGATGGTAGAGCTGGTAATTGAACGTTTTACCAAATAATTTATGTTGCTAAGCAACAATTACTTATGCGTTCCCCGACGACTTACTCGCTATTTGTCAGCGAGTGTTATTCTATCTTTATGATAGAGTGCGCGATATAATTTAGTGGCCATCACGTTTTGTGCTAATAACTGACAATTAAGTAACGCAATTCTAGCTAAAGTGCTGCAAGATAAGCTGGTAGGAATGTATGGTGCGAAATGTTGCATGTCAATTCCACTACTCATAATTTGAATACTTTACTATCGATGATAATTAACATTAATAAGAACAACGAAGCGTTCATTCCGGCTGATGATCACGCTTTGTACGAGGTTAAAGAGGTGTTGTATTAGGCAATATGCCTAAGCTCTACGTATGAGTATTACAGTAGAGGTTCCGGCGCGGTGTACGACAGTTTGCATCTTGGCATCCTGTATGGTAGTGCAAAACAGATAATCATCAGCAAATATCAGCGTTTTAAGATCGCCTCTACAGGTTATGCGGCAAATGTGGTGCCATCCGATCTGATAAAAGCGTTGCTGCTTTAGCAGGCATGGGCTATCCTTTATTAAGGATGAACAGATGTAGTATTACATGTATAAAATATCTATTGCGCAATGTGGTGTTTGACGAGGCGGAGGGTCTAGCGAGACGGGTCATCAGCGCACAAAAATAGTATTAAAATCTACCATTAAGTGATGACGTGTATGGAGTAAGGCGGTTTAATCAGCCTGATTTAGTGAAAGACGTTAAACAGAGAATCGTTATACCTGCAGTTGGTTATTTATATCCCTTGGCTTCAACGTTGCGAAGCTATTTTTTTTGGTGCGCAACTTCATGTCGTACAGAGTAAATAAATACCTGCACAAAATGCACAGTGCGGTCGTTGTGGCATCCGGCGACTGGAGTAAGAGAAAAAAGACAATGTAATGTAGTGTGGTGATAAATGAGGACTCATTATCTGGCCTTTCCCCAATTTGACCCGGTGATCTTTTCCATGGGTCCAGTTTCCCTGCACTGGTACGGGCTGATGTATCTAGTAGGTTTTTTATTTGCTATGTGGCAGGCGGTACGGCGTAAAAATCACCCCGGTAGCGGCTGGACAAAGGAAGAAATTGAAAACCTCCTTTATACCGCTTTCCTAGGAGTATTTTTCGGTGGTCGCATCGGTTATGTCTTATTCTATAATCTTCCACTGTTTCTCAACAACCCCCTTTATCTATTTAAAGTCTGGGATGGCGGCATGTCTTTTCACGGCGGCCTGATTGGAGTGATAATAGTGATGCTGTGGTTCGCTAATCGTACCCGCCGTCAATTTTTTCAGGTGGCTGATTTTATTGCGCCGGTGGTACCCTTTGGTTTGGGAGCAGGACGTTTAGGTAATTTTATTAACGGCGAGCTCTGGGGACGGGTCACTACCAATACGCCCTGGGCAATGCTGTTTCCCGCCTCCCGAGAGGAGGATATGACGCTAATTCTGGGTAATCCGCAGTGTCAAGCGCTGTTTGAGCGCTATGGTGTGCTACCTCGTCATCCGTCCCAGCTCTACGAGATTTTACTCGAAGGTGTAGTATTGTTTATTATTCTTAATGGATTTATTCGTAAGGCGCGGCCTCTCGGCAGTGTCTCTGCTTTGTTCCTGATTTGCTACGGCGCTTTTCGCATTCTGGTCGAATTTTTCCGCCAACCAGACTCCCAGTTGGGCTTATTTAGCGGTGGCATTAGTATAGGGCAGATCCTGTCATTACCGATGATTGTAGTCGGTGTTATTATAATGGCTTTGGGATACCGCCAGCGCCTCTCTTAGCAATATCTTTCCTGAGATATTATGAAACAGTATTTGGATTTGATGTACAAGGTTTATGCGCAGGGCACGCCAAAAACAGACCGTACCGGTACCGGTACTTTATCGATATTTGGGCATCAGATGCGTTTTGATTTGCGCCGGGGATTTCCGCTGGTGACTACAAAACGCTGTCATTTGCGCTCCATTATTCATGAGTTGCTGTGGTTCCTTAATGGTGACACCAATATTGCTTATTTGCAGCAGAATAACGTTTCCATTTGGGATAAATGGGCGGATAAAAACGGCAATCTGGGACCGGTTTATGGGCGCCAGTGGCGTGCCTGGGATACCAGCGACGGACGCCAGATAAATCAACTTGCGGAAGTAGTCCGCCAGCTTAAGCAGGATCCGAATTCTCGCCGCATTATCGTTTCCTCTTGGAATGTCGGTGAATTGGATAAAATGGCTTTAGCGCCGTGCCATGCATTGTTTCAGTTTTATGTTGCCAAAAATACCTTATCATGTCAACTCTATCAGCGTTCGTGTGATATTTTCCTCGGCCTACCGTTCAATATCGCTAGTTATGCCTTGCTAGTCCATATGCTAGCGCAGCAGTGCGATTTGCAGATTGGTGATTTCGTCTGGACTGGCGGTGATACCCATCTCTATAATAACCATTTTAAGCAGGCGGCCCTGCAGCTAACCCGCGATCCGCGACGGTTGCCACAGCTATTGATTAAACGCCGACCGCCGACATTATTTGATTACCATTTTGAAGATTTTAAGATGATGGGCTACGATCCCCATCCGGCAATCAAGGCGCCAGTGGCAGTTTAAGCAGCCGCCGAGGAGGAGAGGGTATGCTCTCTAGCAGAGAAATATTCATGTGTCCCAACCCTATAGCGTATGATCATGCTCGATTCACGCCTAATATAAATACTATTATAAAGGGTGTAACTACTTAGCATAAATGTAATAGTGCTCACATGGTTTCGGATATATCTTGTTCTTCCTTGCCAGTGATTATATTATTGCATTGCACATTACATAATCCCCCCTGCAGCTAGTAGGTTGCTACTTGCACATCCGCGCAAGGTTGCCATTATGTGTTCTTTTATATATTTTCTTGAATAATACTGATTGCAATTGCAGCTACTCCCTGTTGGAGTTACTACAGGCGCTGATATCAGCAGTTTTACTTATCCTGGAAAGAAGTTTTCGATATTAATCCGTTCGATAGTTAATGAAGAACGCTCAGGAAATGTTGTATTTCATCGTATGCCAGCAATGCATGCTACCTGAGGTAGCAGATAAAACTGTATCATGTAAGATGAAAATCATTTATGGTCTCGAAAGACTGTAGTCTTTAACAGATTTAAAGGTAGTTTAAACACTTAAGTTAAAATATTAATAAATCATAAAATAATGAAATTAAGATAGCTAATGACCTTAGCTATTTAAGCTACTTTAATTTTATTACAATGTAAGATTACCACATTTTCTATTATAGTCTTTTCAGAGACAGCCTTTTAGGCTTTAAATATGGCTATATTATACGTTTTTTCTTTTTTAAAATAGAAGTAATAAGCTATTCTAAGTCATCTTTATATGTTTTTTATAATGTCAATAAATCCTTACCTCTTCTTACAATACTATGCTTATTAATTTATCTAAACATTTTAATTTATAAAATTATATTAAGAGTAGAGGATAAATATCCTTTCTTAGCCCCTCCATTAATCAACTAAATCTCGCTAGTTAACCCTACTTCTTTAAGTGTATTTTTAATACAAATGTAATCTACATTACAGGCTGATACGTTTCTTATATAAATACCCTGTACTACTATATAAATATTTTTATAACTATAATTATATAGCTATATAATAGCTAGAATATTAATATTTTTAGTTGCTAGCAGCTCTAGCGCTTTATTACCTATAAATTATTTTATGAAATGAAGTGTATCATTGTAATTAGCACCAGATCTCTATCATAACTTCTTTGTACAAGCAAAGAGGCACTATGTGATATTTTCCCCAGTCTTGGCTGACAGTATTACATTTACCTGTTTAGTGTGTAAACGTTCAGGCACTAAGGCTTTAAGTACCGCATTAGTTTTTTGCTAAAAAAGTGCGCGAAATTATTAAACAGCGGCACTATATATGAATATGAAAGCAGCGTATCTGATATATAGTAGGTTGAAGCTTGCCACGTCGATAAATAGGCCAGGTTAGTAATGAATAGATAGTGTTATATTATTTAGAACCATAGGTAAGCCGTTCTTTGCCTACGCCTTAACGGCGGCGAAACCAACGATATTACTGGAGTGGATATCACCAGGTTTTTTACACAGATGGGCATTGAGTATATTACCAGTATACGGGCAACCCCATAGTCGTGGCGTATTATTGAGCGGTCAAACAGGATTCTACCATGCATGTTTCCCCTGTGCCTTCAGACATATAACAGGCTAAGCGCCGACTTAAACGGAGCTCTGGTATAGAGCAAAAAACCGCTAAGTCTATCAAACGTACTGCGTTAGAGGGGAGGAGTTGAATTTTCCAAAGATTGACGTTAGCTGATATATGCTTCTTCAAAGAAAAGGCGCAGGCGATATAACCAAAGCTACGAGCACGGTAAGCGGCCAATGGTTAACGATAAATTAATGACGATAGGTGAATTACGCGCCAAATGTTTATACCAGAAGGGAAATACATGTCCTAGAACAACTGAATTAATATGCCAAAAAAGCATTTTATAAAGAGCTGATTGAAGTAATCTGCCAGACAGTACAGATAACCTATAATATCGTTAATATTAACAAAGTGATTAATTAGCCAGGTGGACGACGCTTATCTCTACATTACACTCTAGTATGGTCATACTTACCCCGCCATGCTTATTATATCTAAAGTAAACGCTGGTAGAACGCGCTGAAAGTAGCATTAAACTGCCAAAAAAATTAAAACTCAGGATGCAAAAGATACATTACGCCCGGTGATTGATGTACACACTAATATAGTGGATAGCTAATACTAGCCACCGTATTATCATTTTCCGGTATCTATTTTCTGATTTGTTTGGTGGCAATTCAGCATTATATTTATATAGCCTGAATACTTCGTCTATATCTTACGATATAGTCTATAATTTCATAAGCTGTTTTACTGAAACTTTATATAATCCATTATTGGTAATTACTCATTTTAAATAACTTCTGAAAAGTATTCTATCGAACTATTATAATAATAGTGGCTATGCTGATTCATGCTTCGTTTAATCCGGTAAGGCAAAAAACTGTGGAACTGCTCTGTTTGTATATTTGCTACTTTAACCGCTGTGTAATATCATTCCAGGTGGTTTATACCGTGTTTACCATGCCATTTTCAGTGCTTTTATGATCGGTTTACTGATTGGATAGAACTACATAGCCAACTGCTTTCTTTACAAACAGATCAAGAAAAGCGCAAGCTACGTCCAACGTTTCCCGGCGCAGATATATGCTATATCGTAGCACCATCCTTGGCTTTACTCCATTACAGCAAGCCGCTGCTCAAGATAATTCAGGATCGCAATATGCTTTCCTTAGTCGTCACGCTTAAAATCTGTACGTTGGTTTCTAAAAACAAACCAGTTTTCCGGCGTTTTCATGAGGGGTATTATGTGAAACAGTATCCTATCTAGAAGCCCGTCTGGATTACCAGAGGGTAATGATACTTCTTACACCAACTTCACCATGGCTGATAATATAAAGTTCATAAACCTGATTACGCAAAAGTGTTGTAATAATAGGTTATCCTGCCTATTCAGGCGATACCTTTCAGGCGACCTTCATAACGAAGGTTCTGTAAAAATAGCTATTCAAAACCTCTCTAAATGAGAGGTATCCGTTCTATTATTGTGTTATGGAAAATCATGGCTCTACCTCTCCAATGAAACAGTAGTAATTTATTGCTAAAATAGCAGTTTCATCTCTGGTGATGAAACTTGTTGGCATGTGTAAAGTTCTATTCTTATAAAACAACTATATACACTAACATTTTTGCCATTATTTAGATGAATACTATTCTATCCTTATCTTTGTAAACCCACATACAGAAGAAACCATTCTGACTTTAAATACAAAAATTCTTACGCCTATCACTCTTCACTGAGAACAATTACTATCGAAAACAACGTCACCATTAATGATACCGATAGTTCGCTATTTACCTAACACGTCTGTGTTTATTGAATTGTATTTAATACCTCCAGTTTTTATAAAAATTGTTTTATCTAGAATATCTGCAGTATTTTTCACTTAAGCAAGCTCTGGTTGTTGTTCTTTTTCTGAGATTGTTGAATTAGCACCTTAATGGCTAGAGTATTTTCTTTTCGGTCTTGGTATCGATGACCGCCCATTGCATAACGTTCAGCCACTGGGCGTAAAACAATGAACTCTGACCTCCTTACCTGATGTCACCATTATAAAAAGTCTATTCTTACTATCAAGCGGTGCGATAATATTCTCATGAGTATGTTTTTCCTTTATTTAAAATAAACAACTGGATAAGTGCGCCTTCAAGTCTTCAACAGCCCTTCAATCAAGTTATGCCCCAAAGGTTAGCAAGACCCTAGTTACTAAGCTGCCAGCTTGGAACAAGCTCTAGCTTATCTATGGTGAAGAGGTGATTCAGTTATTTTAAGTTAGGCTAATAAAATATTGCCAGCTCAGACCCGCCCGATGGTATTAATCTTAGCTAGGATCTTCTGTTGCTGCAGTTGTAGTATTATCCTGCTGTTGAGGGATAGAATTTTGTAACATCCATTCTTAAGCACCCAGTAGCCCAATAAATAGAGTAAGGAATAGGAGCGGTAATACTGTCGGCCACTTCAGCAGAGTGGATTCCCAGCCGTGCCAGATCCTTTTCCTTTAGCCTGCAGTTCAGTTGCTAGGCTCTGATCCATCAGAGCCTAGCTTTTCAATGCCTGCGGGACATTGAGAAACTAGACATAGTTGCAGCCATTCATGATATTACTTTACGATAATAGTGCCTATATACCACTAATATTGTCTATTTTTTACTATTGGAGCATCTTGGTAGCTAGTAACAAGTAATTGGTATTTCACTCTCGCTGAATCACCTCAGATATCAGCGCTCTAACTGGGTTATGACACCCAGAGCTGACTGGAGCCAGGTGCTTTCTAAGGTTAACCAGGAAATAACAGGTTTAGCATAATATTTAGCGGTTTTCCTCTTCTATCCTTAAATCTGGCAACGGTACTTATGTGCCTCATCGTAGGTACCTGCGTCTCAACTAGTGAGCTTTGCTTGCAAAGAGCTATTTTTTGCTTCTCTTAGAGAAGAGTGTTTTACCCACACTGTGGATATCGCCAAAAACAGCTGTCCATAATCTTGAATACTATAATTCCATGTATTCTCTTACTAACCTGGCCTATTTATCGGCGTGGCAAGCTTCAACCTACAAGATAGTAAATTCGTTCCTCGAACACTGGAGTTAGCTTCGAGGGGGGGTAAAGGGGTATCTCTATTCTATATATCAGATACGCTGCTTTCATATTCATATATAGTGCCGCTGTTTAATAATTTCGCGCACTTTTTTAGCAAAAAACTAATGTGGTACTTAAAGCCTTAGTGCCTGAACGTTTACACACTAAACAGGTAAATGTAATACTGTCAGCCAAGACTGGGGAAAATATCGCATAGTGCCTCTTTGCTTGTACAAAGAAGTTATGATAGAGATCTGGTGCTAATTACAATGATACACTTCATTTCTATCTATCATTAGATTACTTTAAAATTAACTATGCGGGTAAGTCATTTGGATTACCGCACATATAGCAATATGAAATTAAAATAACTAAAGAAAATTATGAATTTTTCTGATAGGGCTCCATACGAGATATATTAAATTAATTATAATCTATAAGATAGATAAAATATAAGGAAGAAGAAAAATAATTTTATATAAAAATAATTTTTTACATACCTTAAATAATTTATAGGTGATAAAACGCTAGAGCTACTAGCAACTGAATATATTAATATTCTAGCTATTATATAGCTATATAATTATAGTTATAAAAATATTTTTATAGTAGTACATAGTATTTTATATAAGAAACGTATCAGCCTGTAATGTATATTATATTTGTATTCAAAATACACTTAAAAGAAGTGGGCTTAACTAGCGAGATTTAGTTGATTAACGGAGGGGCTAATAAAGGATATTTATAATTTACTTTTAATATATTTTTTTATAAATGAAAAGATTTAGATAAATTAATAAGTATGGTATTGAAGTGAGGAAGTAAAGATGACTTAATCAGATACTCTGTTCTTCTTCTAAAAAAAGAACGTCTAATATAGCTATAAAGGAGCTAAAAAGGAAAAAATCTCTCTAAAAAGAGAGAAATAGAAGATATAACAAGCTTAAACTGTAAGAAAAGTAAAACAGATTAAATAAATATTAGGCCATTATATATCCTAGAATCTATAAAATATTTCTACTGGTTCCGTATCTGGTGACGGCAATTAGCCCCCTCTGAAAAAACTGCGCTTAACAGCTTAATATGCAGCCCACGCCTTCATTCACTAACGATCTTTCTGCCGTAATTACGAGTGTGAGTAATGAGACATAAGAGCTTATGGTGAATAATATAAAAAGAACTTGTAGTTATTACAAGATATGCGTACATAAAATAAAAATTGCAAAAAAAAACAGCGATAATTGAATCACCTCTGCTCTTGTGCGAAAAAATAAATATCTGTAACTAAAGGTTAACGTACAGAAAAAATTATTATAATTCCCCAGCGCTCACATGGAGGATTATAACTCTTTACTGGAGAAACCTTTGATTTTTTCTACCCTGCTCAATCTTTCGGTCACTTCTGCGAAAATACAGTATATATCTCCCATCATTAGGGCATTCCAAGCTAAAGTTGAGCAAGTTATTATCCATTACATTGACAAAAGTTACGTTATGACGGAATGTGGAGCGTTAGTATGAGTCATTGCTAACGTGTCGCGGTTTTTTGGATCATTGCTAGCTTCGTTTTTTTTCGCTGGCGCTTAGGAGGCTTTTGTTCCATGCCGTAGGAACAAGCTACTCTTTCGTATCATTAAGCCATTAAATCATACAGTAGAAAATAGTATTTTCATAAAATTCGCTATAGCAATAATTCAAAAAATATCAACAGATAACGGCACCTTATCCGCAAAGGTTTTTATAACGATATCGCTGTGATTGGCATATTAAGTAACCATAGTTAATCTCTTAAAAGTCTAATGAATTGAATTCATAAAAAGTGTACGGGGTGGAAGGATTTTATAGCTTAACTCTGTCATTAGAGTCAAAATAGCTCCTGATTTCCCTTTCCACGGCACATTGACACCGATAATTCTTTGCATAGCTTGCAATAGCTACGACTTCAGGATTCAATACCGTTAGGTTTATTAACCCTTACTGCTGGGCGGCGCGTTACACGCGTAATCCACAGACATATGGAAAATTATTTTTTTGATGCTAAAGATTTTTAACACGCTAAGCCGCCAAAAAGAGAACTTTACACCTATACATGCCGGTAAAATAGGCATGTATGTGTGCGGTGTCACCGTATATGACCTTTGCCATATCGGGCATGGACGAACTTTCGTTGTTTTTGACGTCATAACACGCTACTTGCGCTACCGCGGCTATGATGTAAATTATATCCGAAATATCACCGATATCGAAGATAAAATTATTCGCCGGGCTATTAAGAATAAAGAGACTTTTCAACAGCTTACTGAGCGTATGATTAGTGAGATGCATAGCGATTTCGACCGATTGAATATTTTATGTCCAGATCAGGAGCCACGAGCAACACACTATATGGATGCGATTATCGAACTAGTTGGTCAGCTGATCAATAAGCGTCATGCCTATATAGCCGCCAACGGTGATGTAATGTTCGCCGTAGATAGTGATAGCAATTATGGTTTGCTATCCCATCACGAACTAGATCAACTTCAGGCTAATGCCCGCGTCAGAGTAGCCAATGTAAAACGCAATCCCATGGATTTCGTGCTATGGAAAATGTCAAAACCTGGCGAGCCAACCTGGCCATCGCCTTGGGGTGATGGCCGCCCCGGCTGGCATATTGAATGCTCAGCCATGAACGGCCGGCAGCTAGGGCATCATTTTGATATTCACGGTGGCGGGGCGGATCTAATTTTTCCTCATCATGAAAATGAAATTGCACAGTCTACCTGCGCTCACGATGGTCCCTACGTGAACGTCTGGATGCACGTTGGCATGGTAATGATTGATCGCGAGAAGATGTCTAAATCACTGGGCAACTTTTTCACTGTGCGTGATGTTTTGCGATATTTCGATGCTGAAACTGTACGCTATTTCTTGATGTGCAGCCATTACCGTAGTCAGCTGAATTACAGTGAAAGTAATCTCAAACAAGCACGCGCAGCCCTTAAACGCCTCTATATTACTCTACGCGGCACCGATGCGACCGCTACTCCCATCGGTGGGGAGCACTTTGTGGAGCAATTTATCGCCGCAATGGATGATGACTTCAATACGCCGGAAGCTTACTCCGTCTTGTTCGAGATTGCTCGTGAAGTTAACCGCTTAAAAAGCGAGCAGCTGGCCTCAGCACAGGGAATGGCGGCTACTTTACGCCAGTTAGCCGGTGTGCTAGGTTTGTTGGAGCAGGATCCTGTTGCTTTCTTGCAGCAGGGTGCTACGGAAAATACGGAGGATAATGCCATGATAGAGGCACTTATTCAACAACGCAATAACGCGCGTAAAGCTCAGCAATGGGCATTAGCGGATGAAGCACGGGATACACTGACAGCGCTAGGTATTTTACTGGAAGATTCCCCTCAGGGAACAACTTGGCACCGCAGTTAAAATGGTTTCGCTGACGATGGGCTTTTAGTATGGTGGATGCAATTCTCAGTTAGCCACTATAACCTTTTAACCAATAAAGGCGATACCCTTGAAAACCAATAATTTACAGCACTGCTGATTCTTCTCCAGCACGCTATTATAGCGTCATACAATCCTTATCAATCGCCAACTTGGTTGGCGCACCGTTACCTGCAATAAGCTGATATTTTAAGAAAATTGCATAGCGTGATGTAAAGATGCTCTTCAAGAGAAAACACTTTTATGATCAAGCTTCTTATATTTTTTTATCGTGATAATCTTCACAGGCCTGCAGGGTATTTTGGATAAGGGTAGCTACAGTCATCGGTCCAACTCCACCGGGCACTGGCGTGATGTAAGCAGCGCGCTCGGCTACCTTGGCATAATCCACATCGCCGACCACTTTACCGTTTTTCAAACGATTAATTCCCACATCCATAACTACCGCGCCGGGTTTAACCCACTCGCCGGGGATAAAGCTTGCTTTGCCTACCGCTACGACCAATAGATCGGCATTTTCTATATGACGCCGTAAATCGCGTGTGAAACGGTGGGTGACGGTTACGGTACAGCCTGCCAGTAACAGTTCGAGACTCATGGGGCGGCCAACGATATTTGAGGTGCCGACGACAACGGCATTAAGGCCAAAAGTGTCGATATGATAATGCTCCAGTAAAGTCACAATGCCGCGCGGAGTGCAAGGGCGCAGTAGTGGCGCGCATTGGCACAGTCGGCCAACATTGTACGGATGGAAGCCATCCACATCTTTATCCGGCGCAATGTGTTCTAGTACGTTAATATTATCTATCCCCGGTGGCAACGGCAGTTGTACCAGAATACCATCTACCCGATGATCGGCATTCAGTTGATCAATCAATGCTAATAATGCCGCTTCCGTGATTGTACTAAGCAGATCATAGGAGAGGGAAACAAAACCGACGTCTTTACAGGCTTTTCGTTTACTAGCAACATAAATTTTCGAGGGGGGATCACTGCCAACTAGTACTACTGCCAGTCCCGGGGCGCGCTTCCCCGCCTTTAAACGCGTCCGAACCCGCGCGGCTACATCACTTCTGATCTGCTGAGCAACAGCCTTACCATCAATTATTTTTGCTACCATCTGAATCAGAAATCCATTAGCATAATTAGGCTAAAACAGTATTTTGGCAAAAGCTAATTTTTCTAGCATATTTTGATAAATAGTTTAGTAAAAGGTGTCCATAGCACCGAACTAGTTTTATATTTTCCTATCCTCCAATTTCTTGAAATGCTGATTTATATATTGCTAGATCGCTGCGTACCTCCAAAAAAAAACGCTTATGCCGATGATTAATCATCTTATTGGGGTACACTGAATTTTGCTCCCTGAGTTAATATGATATGCTTACCTTAAAATATTATAAGTAAATAAATAAGAAAAATATTTCCTACGGAATTTAGATTCGAAGCGGCAAATATGGTCCTCAAGCAGTACTACACACATGACGAAGCGACTAAGGCGATAAATGTTAGTATTTCTGCTATCAACCATTTAGATGAAATCGTATTTTTTGATTATATCCTTAACGTTTAAGGCAGTGGCGACGGAGGATCACAAGAGGAGTATCATAATTATTAGCATTAGAGGGAAAATAGTTATATAAGCAGCCTGCACTAACCTAGCACTCTACGCACATCCCGCCACTGAGCTGGAAAAATACGATTTGCTACTCATTATCCCATTGTTTAAGATCAAGAAAATAGATCGGCAGATTTATGCGCTCCCGCGAATGCACGCAATCTTTTTTTTCAGCACCAGAAAAAAATTGAGGATAAATTATCATGATACCACAGAAAAAATAATACTGCCGCTTTACCCTGTTCGGCGATGCTAGATAATGAACGGTGCATCGCTTGGTTAGTAATAGATATTATAACAACAGACTAATGATGTAATGAACGATACTGGCAGCGGCAGAATCACTCCTTTTCCCTCGCCAACACTCACTAATAGTACCTTACTGTATCCTAGCCTAGTAGATTGATCTGACAATACTAATCCCGGAGCTATTTCCGACTGTTTCTTTATTGTATTCACCCGTTCAAATCAAAACAGTTTGCTCTGTGAGTTAATCGCATAGTAAAACGCACGTTTCTTAAATGCTAGAGCAATATGCACCCCACAAGAAAAGCCGCGTCGAAAAAACTAACACCACACTTCCTAAAATCATTCTAGTAGCTCAATAAATGGCTGTAAGGATGAGTTATACCTGTCTCGGCGATAAATAATAGGGCATGAATACACGGTGAACAACTATGGTTAATTAGATTATAAAAACACAAAGATATCCATAGTGAAATTTCACTTATAATCGGACTTTCTGAGTCAACGAGCTACTCAAAGCATTATGTATTTCAAAGGAATTGAGAGCCCTTTTAGCGCTTCTTTCCCAGTGCTGGAAAGAAGCGTCTAATTACCAACAAACTTTCTCGGCGCTACGCGCTAGCGATCTTTTAGCTGGTTAAGTACTATTGGTACTGCTGGATATCAGCGCTTGGACCGCATTTTCGTTGTCAGGCTCGAAAGCTTAATCAGAACACCAAGCTCCGTCCGGATAAGTAATTCCTGGTGTTAATATAGCACAATGAGCAGTCTCCTCCTGTCTTAGACAATAAGGATTCAATTATAATTATTATTATGCATCACTATTAATCAACCGCAATTCTTATCAGCACAAAGAAGGGCTTTAAACTGCCTGCAGTGTTTTTTATTATTAATAGCGAAATTATAATACTTATGTTTATTCACTGAAAGTTTATTATTTAAGGGACATTTACAGACGGGTACTGATCAAACAGACGTAAAAATTTTTGCAAAAGTACGAGATACTCCATACAAATTTACCGAAAAGCACCATGAACAGGGAAAAACGCTGTTTCGATCACCACACCGTAAGTATAATATATTTACACTTTGAGATAGTTTGAGCAGCCGATAAACATACTATAAAACGTCCTTTGCATAATAATACCAACATGGATTGATATGCATGGTATGGTATAAAGAGTTGTATTTCAATGAATTTTTAGCACATAATCATCATCCCTAAGGCCTCAGTGGATGAATATAGTTGTATTATAAGATAATAATACAACCAAGAGATGAGCCTTGTTGATCAGCAGACAATAACAAATTCTGCTGCGCATGTGAGGGAGTATTTCATTTTCTTCGTATAAATACAATTTTTATTGAACGATAAATTATCTTTGATGAATCAATGTAAATAGTGTTTATCTTCTTCAAAAATTTAATATTCCATTTTTTTGGTAGGCATTTTCGCAGCCGGGAATATTAAAAATATCATAAGAATAACCCATGTCAGATCTTCTAGATCAAAGTCTGCCGCGTCCAGTGCCATCATACGATCGATTACTATCTCGCGAGTTTCAAGGTTCAACAGTTAAATCTGTTCAATAAATAATAAGAAACCGCGACAATCGGTATACAGGAACTGACTTTCTTTATCAGAATAGATACGCATACCAAGCAGATCAACACCAAGAGTAAATGTTTTGCCCGCCCGTCCTGTAAATCTGCCAGTTTTTAGCCACTTTAATGCATGATAAATATCGTCCTGATGAAAAACAGCCTGGATAAGGTCATAGGTTAATTTATCCTGATTCATGCGTATTTCAACTTCGTTATAGATGTAGATTTCAAACAAATACATAAGTACCTCGAACACGACCTGCCCTCCTTAAATCGGACACATAGCCGCCGGGTACAAACTGCGATCCATCCTGCTAATTCCAGTTTTAGTAGCTTCATCACTACTTCTAGCATAGGTTTGCCAGCACGTCAGCGATAACGTCAATAGATGTAACCTCATCTTTTCTACATTAGCCAATACATAGGAAGTGGAAATTTAACTTCGTATTCTAGCGCAAAAATAATTTTTATCTTGTTTGGCGCCACAATAATTTAGGTTAACATATAGTTTTAGAAATATAACCACTGAACTGCTAATGAGTATTGCGCGCTTGTGACGGGTAAATCAGGATGGTAGAGCGATACTGGAAGGGCTTCCAAGCTGACCTGGCAAGGCAAAGATTCTCCGTAACTTAATCCAGCTCTTTGCGGTGATATTTGTTTAAATATTCCTTGGCCTCTGACTGGTATTAATCTTTTCACACCGCTGCCAGGCATAGCTATATTTCGCTTGATGGGATTTACACTCCTCTGACTACGCGTATAAAAAGCCTGGATATTTTCTGTCCAAAGTTGTCAATCAAAGCCGAAAATGTCTAGAATAAAGACAAATATCGATTTCATAGTCAAATGCAAATTCAGGCAATTATGTCATTATTGCAAGTATTACATTATCCCGATAAGCGGCTGCGCAAAGTCGCCAAACCTGTTATTGATATCAATGACGCCATCCATCGCATCGTGGATGATATGTTAGAAACTATGTACATCAAAGACGGCATTGGTTTGGCAGCCACCCAGATTAACATTCACCAGCAGATTATTGTGATCGATGTCTCAGAAAGTCGAAAGCAGCATCTAGTATTAATCAATCCTGAATTACTAGAGAAAAGCGGCGAAATCGGTATTAATGAGGGGTGTTTATCGATCCCCAATCAATGTGGCTTCGTTATGCGAGCTAAAAAAGTGAAAGTGCAGGCGCTGAATCGCGACGGTAATATTTTCATGCTGGAGGCAGCCGATCTGCTAGCGATCTGCATCCAGCATGAAATGGATCACTTAATCGGTAAACTTTTTATCGATTACCTCTCGCCACTGAAACATCAGCGCATTCGTAAAAAAAAATGAAAAAACTAGTGGAAGAGAATGAACGCGCGGGCGTAAAAATAACCCAACAACGCCATAGGAAATATCGTGTCTAAACTCTTTATGTATTATCTTCACAGATATATCGGATTTTGCTGCGTGTCATATGGACGCGTTTTTTATAGAGGCTAAACAGCAGGTAATTGGGGGGTTACCCAGATCTGGATCGGCTAATGACGCGGCAATCACCTGATACACAATTTTGTGAAAAAATTGATTTAGCGGGCATAACTTACCCGTATTTTAGCCTACTTTGTTGTGCAAAAAAAACTGAGGGGCAACTAAGCGTGCCGGATCTGAGATATTATATATAGTCGTGTAGTCATCCTCGCTTACAGATAAATCTTCAGCAGGCCGCATTAGTCGGCAACAATCACAAAGGCGTAAAAATTATGCAAATGGGATACCAGACTTCAACACTGATGTCATACTGAAGGGCCGTATCTGCGCAATTTATCCTGATGATACCAGTATTTTACTGTATGAAAATAGGCGGTAACGTTGTAGAGCTAAACAATCCTATTACAACCTACGCAGATAAACTTAGGAGAGAATAAGCCCGACTCAACTAACATCTACTCGCGGCGAAGCTTGAGCACTGCATTTATACTTTCAATATTTATCTCATAAGTTGTTTTCTTCTAGAAAAAAAATAAATTAAAATATGGGCTTCCAACGTCGATAACAGGCAGACGTTTCCACACGCAGGCGGGTCGATATTAGCTACAAACAAGGCTAGCAACCACCTCGCCACTGATGAGGGGATATTAATGCTGACGCGCAGTTGCAGCTGACAGATAAAAAAAGCGATATCATTTCAATATTTGCTCAATTCACGCAAGGAATGGTTTATTCTCGGCACCGTTCTAGATTAATATCCACTTATATATGAGCAAGTGACCTTTTGGCATCGCTTGAAAAGCGAGCACCCTATAACCCTGTTTGGCTATGAAAAAACACTATAATCTCCTTGTTATTACTACTAGAATGGCAATCCAAGTTTTGGATCAACCCCAGTCTATTAGATCTTTGTTTCTGTTGCTGCACAGGCTTTTTCTTAAATTAAAGAAGGACCACGCATTCTTGTAGAAGCTGTTCTTTGAGAACATATATATCCTGCCAGAATTGGCATGATTACTGCGCCAGCTAATGGTAAAACCACTGAGTTGGAAATAATGCCCGGTACACTATCTCCTGATGGTTGGTCTCTATATCAGCTAATATAGATCAAAATTCCTCCATCTACCTTAGAGGCAGAGACGGTTGAAAGCGCAATAACAATGAAACGACCATGGTTTGGGGGGGTAATTAATAGGCATATTGCGCGCTAGTTTTAGCGCCAACAAGCAACCTTGCTGACTGATAATACTAAGCAGGATATCTAGCATTTACACCCTTTTCTAGTTGGAAAAATAGATCCTTGTCAGCGACATATGCTCAGATCATTAACGCCAATAACAAATGCTACTGATGTAGTTGCGCGTTAACCGCCTTGCATTACAAGTTGTAACACTTATATGGCGCTGCCGGCTGGTGTAAATATTGCGGTTGTCTCGTACCCCCCATAATATAGCCCCAGCGTAATATGTCGAATCCGAATATTAAATACTTACGCTGTGACAGGATTATCACCGCACTAACCGGACTGCAGCGGTAAATTATGTCCAACACTTGGCAAATTCTGAATCTCGGAGGTACATTCCTGTATTATGTTATTTGTTCCATTTTACCGTAAGCAAACTGCTGAAAATTGCTGTATTCTTTACCAATCATCTGACAGCCCTATTGCACAACTCTAATGAAATAAAAATTATGCCTTTACCCGATATTTTATACGCTATTTCCGTATAGCAGCAACATTCCCTTCAGGACAGGCTAATTCATCCGAAAGACTCGATAATTATCTAGATGGGCAACGAAGTATTTTCGTTATTTTGCAGGATATTTTGGTGATAATGAGTGAAATGTAGCTCCTGAAAAACTATAATTATATCATGATTGTCTATCGTAAAAAATATCAATGTCGCTCTGGGTGATTAGCTGGAAAATATTAGAAATAAAGTTTCTTTAGCGTGATCAGGAATGGCTGCAGAGTTTACGGAAAGGCCAAATGATGCTGCATCTTCTATGCGTAATACCTTAAGACATTAGGATCAAGATCTGGTGGCGTAGGAGCATGTAGAACAGATTGACCTCTTCATCGTCATTACCAATGACGATGAAGCTAATATTATGTACAGGCATGCTGCTCAAACGCATAGAGGTAAAACATGTTAGTATATATCAGTGTTGAGCCTATATTGATTTAGTGTAAAGTAGCGTTATTGATATTACATTTACCCGCAATAGCCCACGATTTCAGCACTACTTTGATATGTTGAGCGAAAGTAGATATCCTCAGAGGTTTTTCGCTGCGACATAAAGCTGCTAAGGCGATTAAAGCTATCACCAACTTAATTAAGAGCACTTCACGTGTTGTCGACCGGTATATTGATGGTATCAAACTAGCTCTCGGCAGCATTATAGGCAACTTTAATAGATGCATAAAGCAAGGTACTACCATGATCATCTTCTTGACAGATAAAAACTTTATCAGTGATGTGGAATGCTTTCCAGCCTATTTTAGTTGATAAACGGTTATCCAGAAGCAGCTTTTTATTGGCATCTATGCCGAATTAGTGATTTGCCCCTTGAACCTTCAGTTAGGCACAACTCGTTTGAGCATGCGATTGACCTTATTATAGAGTAGGTATAGCTATAGCGCGGTGGCAGGCTATAGTATTTACCCTGCTAGTTCGTCTGGAATGCACCGTAGGAGCATAAATTCTAATATAATACCCTATAAATAAGACGTGGTAGAATCATATCATCTTCTCTGGCATTGCTGCTCTTTCTTCGGTTTCTCTAGAAGAGACCGTATAACAGGTATTTCTAGGGCCGCTAGAGCTGAGATAGAAGACTTACCCGTTCCTCTCTAGGTTGTTATTTATTATTTAGTGCAGAGTGCTGTCTACCTCTTTTAGCGTTATTCAGCGTTACAGAGGGTTTTGGTAGTATCCTAATCTTTAACTTTTCTATAATTAAAGGTTCACTGTTGTAATGCAGGTTACGCTAGCTGGCTGTAAGCGGATCACTTCCTGTACCAACATCCTGCGAGCGTTAGCAATTTTTTACTTCTGTTGATCGTTAAGCTCTGCACCTTACGCTAAAGCAGGGCGGCTGATGGGGTATCGTTTTATTATCACAAGCTCATCACGTGACCCCTAGCTCATCAACTAGATGATACAGGCTTGCATTATGAAGGATTTATAGTGGTTTTTTTATTTTACGCACACTCATGCGTGCTATAAAGCAAATAAGCAATGTAGTACTTGACAACCCTGGTTCCTAAAACGCTTACGTACTAAAAAAATCTAGTGAACTTGCAGTTCGCTGATTCAACAATTAGCGAAAATACCCTCCCGCAAAAGGTGTCAGGCAATCCAAGTAAACTGACCATTCACTGTTACAAACATAATCAAAAAAACCTTACTTAAGGTAACAATTCAGCCAAATACTACCAAGATCTACAGTGAGTAAATTAACGATAATGTGTTCAACTTTAAGATAGGGATAATATAGAGCATTTTTAATGCACCTGAACTAAAGCTTCGGAACTTCAGGAGAGATCTTGCATGCTAATTTCCCCTTCTTTTGCAGTAAGTTTAAGGTAGGCTACGGATATCAATTCGATGCTGTTCACGCTTATTTATTTCATTTTTATACGGGAATGGCATCTCAAAACTTTAGAAAGTAAGATATATAATAAATCTTAATCACCCTATCATGAGAGATATTCATTAGTTGTAACTGTAAGTTACAGAGGAAATAAATGAAAAAATAATTTTTTATGTTCTTTAAATAACTTCATAAGTAATAGAAGTGTTATAACTGCTGCAGCTGAATAGGGAATTCCTTCTTAGTATTGCAGAACTATTTAATTGTAGATGCAAAACCATCTTTTACAGTGATGTAAATTGCATATAAGAAACTCTTTAACTTGGACTAGTTCTCATATTAGTTAATATGCACTAAAATAGCTTCTCTAGCGATATTCAATGGATTAATTAACAAGGAAATTCCAATAGAGGTTCCTTTAGAACCGCTAAGCATATTATGCTATAAGAAAAGTAGAGGGGCTTACCTAATAAATATTAGGTCATTATCTATTTCATTTTATTATTTTATATAATATTAATATATTAACCTAATTTACATTTATCTGATAGATACCTAAAAGACGTTTAAATCACTTTTAAATCTGCTTAAACCACAAACGTTTAAGTTTATAATTTAGTGCAAAGAATCATTTTGCCTATTTTGTGCGATGAGTCCATGATCTTTAAAATATCTATAAGTTTTACCATAAAGAACTTCGCGTTTATCTATCATTTAACTTAAAAGTTAAAAAAAATAATTACCACTTCATTCGTTTTTTCTTGTATTATTATAATTTTGCCATCACTAACAATATCGTACAGCTAGACTAGCTAATTTTAGAGGATGGCACATAGATCTTTTCTAAAAGGAGGAAAATAGTTACATAAGCGCCCTGTCCGGTTGTGTGATTTAACTCCTCCTGAAGCACGCTATACGGCTCATAATTTCCTTCATTAACAACATATTCCCGCAGCTGCAGATATGGATTAACAAGATATAGCCTATAAAATAATGTAAAAAAATGCAGTGCTTGTCCGCGTCAGCCTCTTCACTAGTTGAAGGAAATAGCGCTTGTAGTAAAAAGAGTTTAGTAGCTAACGCTGATGCACCCGGCAGCGAAAAATACTGATAGTAGTTATCATCTGTGCAATAGTATGTCGCTATGCAAAATCACGAGTTATATACCTAGCCACGGTTATTTTTTAAACTATTGTTAGCTTATTTTCACCGACGTGCGGGTAGCCTTTTGCTTCATCCTGGCGATAAAAAACCTGCTAATTTAGCGCATGAAGCCGTTAATTACACGATGAAATAATATTGCCATAAACTCGCTATAGTAATTTTAATAAAATTATTAAGGGTTTTAATTAACAACATTTTATATGCGATACTTTTAATAACGATATCGCTATGATTGATATATAGTGACACTATAGTGAATGTCTTGACGGACTAATGAATTTTATTTTTACAAAATATTTAAAGATAGAGGTTTTTATAGTAAAATATGCTATAAAATCAGTAAAGACTCCGGCTTTATCTCCTGTGAGAGGTAGGCTACCAGTAATTCATTAAGTTGTATACTTTTGCAATAGCTACGGCTTTAGGGTTCAATACTCTGTTAACTTATTGATCTTTAGAGTTTTTCGCTCTACTGCATAATCCAATTTATAGACATATAGAATGATTTTCGATATTTAAAATTTAAACAGCCTGAGTTGCAAAAAAAAGATTTTAAACTTATTTATGCTACTAAAATAGGTATGATATATGTGTGGCATCATCATGTATAACTTTCGCTACATTCAGCCCATGAATGTAGCTTCGGCACTTTTAAGCGTTACAACACACTTGCTTTACATTTATATTAACTATGTTATGTACAATGTTAGATTGGTGACATTAATACTGATTATCTCGTCAATTTTTCTGGTCTGTTCCTATAAATGGTTGTGTGAAAAGTGCTCATAGCGCTGCACCATTTCACTTTTTTCTAATCTTCCAATTATTCTGGAAGAATAACAGTACTTTAATTTTTATTAACAAGCTCACCAAGGCATGCCAGGTCATAAAATTAGAAATTTCAGATACCCGCTCAGTGTACTCCAGTCCATCATCCTAAGTTATCACTGACGCAGATTTTCATAGTCTTTTGCATTTTTGTCCTAATCTACGCGATCCCATACGTTCATGTAAACAAAAAACATAAATAGGCCAATTTAATCTTACTTTACTTTGCAAAGTATATCGTTCAGTGCTATTCATCCACCTACTTTCTTTTTCAGGCCTGGTATTTTCTAAGTTAATTCAGGATACTTTCTGTTATAGATCTATTTTCTATTATTCCATATCAATAATATTTAAACGTCATAGTTCAGTAGTTAGACAAAAATATCACCGATTGAAATCCTTCTGGCATGCACACAATCAGTCTGCTAGGCTTTTTCTGGTTAGTTAGCAGATCCCTTTTACTTATAAGCTTTTGCGTTTTGATTATAGAAACCTGTCTTGAGGCATTTATTCTATTCATTTGCTCCTATCCAGAGCAGACTATGATAGTTACTAGTTACGTGTAAAAGTCAATATTAGCATTTTTTATATTTTAGTACTGGTAATCTTTTACGTATTGCTAAATCCTTGAGCATCTTCCAGATCTCCTATATCAGAGGTTAATCATCCTGTAGTAATACACTGAATTTGCCTGCCTAAAAAAAGAAGTTATATGCTCACCTCAAATTTTACAGATAAAAAATAAGTAAAACCTTTGTTTTAAATATAAATTCTAATTTGCTCAAATTGTATTTTAGCTACAAATACACATACGGCGAAGCCGCCTAAATGATGAATCTCAGTCTTTCTTTTATCAACCCATTAGGTAAAATTATTACGTTTGAAGCGTGCCTGGGAAAACTCTCGGAGCTTCCTTATTTATTATTAATGAAAAAATTCTAAAAAAGCTAGGATCTCTTAATGTTGGACTCATTGAACAGTTCACGATAATAAATAAGCTAAAAACATGATATCTAGTCACAGTATTGTACTAAACTTTTGAGATACATCGTGGTAACTATAACACTTAGAGGTTTCCGCTAATGAACTCAACTGTAAGTATGTGATTAAAATTATAGCCACGTTATGAAAGCTTGAATAGTAGTGGCGAACGGCTTGTTTGCTGACGCTTTAAATATCTTTGACTATTATGTCATCAGATCTTTTAGCTTTAAATAGAGTACTAAATGGTCAGTAAAATAATGAAGAAGCTAAGCTAAGTATCGCCAGGTTGTAGCTGCTAGCTCACAAATACAGACGCGGCAATAATTAATACGTTAAATATCGAACTATTTTAATAAAAACTGTTAATACTTATAAGCCTTATAGCCATGCAAGATAAGGCAAAGTAAGAATCTAAGCCGGGGGTGACTGTTTGGGATAATAAGCTGATGGAGCGCTTCGTCAAAACGCTTTGAAGTAATATTACAGCAAAAAAAACTTCTTATCTATACAAATATGGATAAAACTATTCTGTAGAGGAATGATAAGGTTAAGCAGGATCTAACCGCTTACTTCCCGCATAAAAGCAGGAAGTCTCCCAGCTAAATTATAGCCCTAGGTTGTTTACATGATATATGCCGTTACTTTTACCCACTATGACAGCCAGTTTCGTTTTCTCTACCTCCTGCTAGATATAGATAGTCTTATGTTACCTATCGGTAGTATAACTCTCCTATTTATCATGGGAAAAAACGGAAATAAGCGGAACTGATAAGTATGAATAGATTCTTGTATTACTGATCTTACTCTTATCAGAGTATGCTCTAAAGCACTTAGCTAAAAGCTTATAGCAAGTTTTTCTACGGTTACTTTTTTAACATTACAATTTTGCTACAGACATTAACAACAAAGCGCTAAGCGCTTATTCTAGAAAATAAAGCTATTATCTGCTTCTTTAAAAAACTTATTCCAATGTTGTGAAGATTCTGTGTGTATAAAAGCCCTAGAATACATTTGCCGTAGTATTCTGATTCACGATTGTACTAGTTAACCAAAACTTGATATGTTGATATCGTCTTCTGATTGTTAATGCAGATTTTTTAATAAATTATTAAAAACCGCTGTACTACTGTAGTAGTAATCCATCTTGCGCTAGGTAGTTTTATACTAAACCTTACTTATTTAGTATTAAGGTATTTCACTTATTTATAAACCTTTCCGCTTACCGTGATAATGTTTAATAATCTGTTGATATATAATATATTATAAGCATCCATAACTATCTTAATTTACTGCACTAGTTTTTTAATATTTTTCTACTAACTATTTATTTTTTCATTATATTCCCACTTTGAGCTTAAGTAATCGTCTGCGCAAAAAAACCGAAAATGTCAGGCAGCGAAAGATTGTTATAAATATATTTTGAGATAATATAGTTTATTATCCAGTACACTAAAAAAGACCTCAATCATCCTGCAGCACGTTACGTTGAATTGTTGCGTTCTTATTAAAGTACATCCACAGCTTCCTGGTAAGTGTGATGATATATTCAGCAATGTGATCATAAGAATATGTAACCATCAGCTAGGATATCAAGATGTAGCCACTGCCAGAGCTATTCATAGTAATATTAATCGCATACAGACTGGTGTGCATAGTAACATTCAGGATAGTTGCCTATTTCAGGTTACCCATTCCTCCGAACGTAATCCAATGGGCTATCCTATTATTATTAATGAGGAGTTCACTCTAGGACATAAAACCATGTTGCATGGCTGCATTATTAACAATTTTGTTCTGATTGGAGTAAGATACATTATTTTATGTAGCACTTTTATAGAAGATAAAAGTCATTATTAATGATAGTAGCCTACTAGGAGCTGTTTTGTAAACATCTTCTAACATATAAAGTAGCTCTATCTCTAATTTAGCAGTCTGGCAAGGCCAGTACGCTTTTTGAGTGCTGTTTGTATCGGTAATCTTATTTCCTCAGTTATAATAGTTATGTATCGTGGAAGGACGACTCTCTTCTGAGAGAGGCTGCACGCTGAAATATCTAGGTAGTTCTAATGAAAGATCACCGGAGGAGTAATACACCATTATTAATCTCAGAGGAAAACTGATTACATAACCAGCTTGCACTACTAAACCTGGCACTCTATTAACATGCCGCTCATAACAACTTAAAACATAAGCTTTTGTGCTAGTTATCTCATTGTTCAAGATCGGAAACAATGGATCGCCAGATTCATATATTCAGCTCTGCACGCAATGTTTCTAACACTGGCGAAAGTGGGGGTAAAACACCATGCCACAGCAAAAATGATGCAGCCGCCTGGCTTACCAGCATACCAAGTCCATCAGCGCAGCGCAGTGCGCCATTCTGGCGACACCAGGCGATGAATGGAGTGTCGCTTTGTTGGTAACAGATGTCATAGCAACAAACAGATGATGTAATAACCGATACCGGTAGCTGTAGCGGTATCGGTGAAATACTATCTTGCACACCAGTGGAAGTCGCGTGAATAATCAGATCAGAATCCGGCGCACCCAACCGCTCTAGTGGTAATGCGCTAATACTCCCAAGATGGTGGTAAAACTTGACTAGTTCCTGTGCTCGCGAAAAAGTGCGGTTAGTTAGTACTACTTTGCAACCGTAAGCTAGTAGCGGTAGGATCATTCCCCGCACTGCCCCACCGGCACCCACTAACAAAACCCGGCTATCCTGGCGTAGTATATTGAGACGCTGCAAATCTTTAATAAGACCAATGCCGTCGGTATTATCCCCAAGCAAGGAGCCATCCGGTTGTTTCTTGATAGTATTTACCGCCCGCGCCAAGGCACTTCGCTTAGTGAATTCATCGCATAGAAAAAACGCACGTTCTTTAAATGGCACGGTAATATTCGCCCCTAATCCACCGGCGTCAAAAAACTGCCGTAGAGTTTCCTCAAAGCCCTCCAGAGGAGCTAATACACGGCCATAAGGATGGCTTATACCTGTCTTGGCGGCAAATAGCGCATGGATGCGCGGTGAACAACTATGGTTAATCGGATTACCAAAAACAGCAAAGGTATTATTCATGGTGACACTCCGGTTATAATCAGTCCTGTTAAATCAATATACCTTTCAGAGCGTCATATATCTCGAAGGGATTGAGTCTTCTTTCATTGCTCCATCTAGAACTGGGAAAGGCAGCCATCAAAATACCTACGAACTTCGCCGATGTTACGTAGCGGCTGTAGTATATTTCTTAAGTCTAATAGGCAGCGGGTAGAATTAGGCTTTTCCCTGGCATTTTTAGCGGCAATAAGCACCTTGACTGCGCTTTAGCTGTCAAGATCGACGCTAACCTGAATAGTAGCTCTATTTGATAAGTGATTAATTACTGCTGTTAATATAGCGTAATGAGTAGACTCTTCACTATCATTATGGTATACGACCATCGATCGGTCAACCGTAATACTATCAGTACAAAAGAGCTTTGCAGTGTAACCAGTGTTTACCATTAAAATGGTAAAAATCGCATTTACTCACCAAGTGTTGGTATTAAAAGTATATTTACAGGTTGTGTATTGATCATAAGCGTAAAACTCTTTCCAAGTCGCGATGTAAGTAGCTTCATTAAGTTACCGAAACAGCACCCTCTGGAAAGTGAAAAGCGTGGCTACACCCCATGGGTAGCAATGTGCTCTTATTTAGGATAGTTCAAACATCCGATAAATATACTAAGCGTCCCTGGCACAATTATCAGTGTAGATTGACATACGAAGCAAAACTAGTTTTAAGCACTTTTATCAGATATCCTTCACTTAACAGATGAACATAGTCGTATTCTGGGTAATAATAGAAAATTAAAGAAATGTTGCACTAACCAGAAAAAATAACACATCTACTTATAGATGTTTGGCAGGGGCACGCTCCCTATTAATTTGCAGCAAAAGTACGGCTTTTGTTATAGCGTTAAATCATCTTTGATGCATTAAAAGAGAACGCTGTTCCTCTTCTTAAAAACTAAACCTTCTATTTATTGATAGGGATTTTGCAACTGGGAATATTAAACGGTACCATATTAAGAATAACCCTTCAGATCTTTCAAATTAAAGTCCGTTACGTCCAGCGTTAACGCATGACCGATTATCACCTCGTTGCTCTCAAGGTTTAACACCTGAATCTGTTTAAGAAATAACAAGAAAGAACGACAATTGGTATCCAGGAACTGACTTTCTTTATCGGTATAGATAGATACGTATAGCAAGCGGATCAGTACTAAGAGTAAAGGCTCTGCCCATCCTGTCCTCTAAATCTATCAGTTTATTTAGTTAGTTGACCGCATTATGAATATCATCTTGATCCAAGCGTATTTTGACTCCGTTGTTGATGTAGTTTTCAAATAAACACATTAAACACGGTCTTACCTTCCTTAATTGTACATAGGCCGTTGGGTATAATTGTGATTCATCCCGCTTCTAACTTTAGTTCAAGAAATTTTATTACTACCTTTTGCATAGGTTATCAAGCACGTTTATGACGATGTCAACAAGTGTAATCTCATTCCCTACACTAGCCAAATATATCGAGAAATTGTAATTTAATTTCGTAATCTGAAATAATTTCTTTCAGACAAGACGGAAATTATTTCAGATTACCGTATTATTGTTTAAATATCTCCTCTGGACTGGTAATTTGAGCGTTGCGTTATGGTATATAAATTAGTGTATATCAGCACTAAGGAATACTATCCAGTGGCCAGATAAGGAAAGAAACTTTCCTACCCTAATCTATCGCCCAGCCTTGCTCTGATCAGTGAGGTACTTTTATTTTACCTTTGAATAACAGCACTTCCAAGCTTAATCCACTTATTAAAAAGTCATAAAATGGAAAATGGATTGCTAGCAAAAGTGAAAAGGCAAATCTCTAGTATCAGACACATTCTCTTGTGTGATAATATTAGTGGTCAACCGACGATGCTCATTCAGATAGTTGTATCGATCTCACAATCCAATACCGTTACGGTTTTTCCTAGATAGGCATTATTGGTAATAATGGTACTGACGTATAATTAAAACCATCTTTAATAAAATTTACGTATCCAAACGGTGGTTAAAAAATACACTGTTTATTTTAATATTTCTTGATGCTGTGTCGCTGCTCATCCTTTTACGCACCGCCATTTGTAGCCATATTTCACTTAATGGGATTTCCCTCCGTTCCTTATCTAGCGGAACCAGCTAAAAAAATATAGAAATTTCTAGAATAAAGCTAAATATCGATTTCATGCTCAGATGCATATTCAGAAAATTATATCATAATTATAAGTATTACATTATTCCGGTAAGCGACTGCGCAAAGTTGCTAAACCTATTATTGATATCAATGATGTGATCCTACGCATCATTGATGATATGTTTGAGACTATGTACCTCGAAGAGGCCATCATAGGTTTTGGCGCCACTTAGTTTGACATCCACTAGCAGGTCGTCGTACTCAATTTCTCGGAAAGTCGCAAGCCGCGACTTTTTTGATCAATCTAGAATTACTAAAGAGAAACAGCGAAACCGGTTTTGATAAAGAATCTTTGTTGATCTCTGATCAACATCACTTCCTTCCTCTAACTAAAAAGAATAAGATGTGAGCACTGAATTGCGATGGTAATAGATTTCTATCTGAAGACGGCGAATATGCTGGCCATCTACATTCATGATGAAATAGATTATTTGGTCTGTAATTTTTTTTTGATTACCTCTCACTGCTAAAACGTCAAGCGTGCGTCAAAAAATGAAAATTAACGTTTATAAACATGAAGTTACGGGATGGCGGAAAAGTAACAAAACACCATAGGAAACATTGTGTCTGACTCTTTACGTATCATCTTTGCCGGTACGCCGGATTTTGCTGCACGTCATCTAGATGCGTTGATAGAGGATAAAAAGCAGGTGATCGGGGTTTTCACACAGCCGGATCGGCCCGCGGGGCGCGGAAATCGCCTTATACCCAGTCCAGTGAAGCAATCAGCTGAGCGGCATGATTTACCTATATTTCAGCCGGCTTCGTTGCATAAAACTGAGGAGCAAAAAAGCATTGCGGATCTGAATGCAGATATCATGGTTGTCGTAGCTTATGGCCTTATCCTCCCTAAGGCTGTATTGGCTCTACCGCGGCTCGGCTGTATCAATGTACATGGGTCGTTATTGCCACGCTGGCGTGGAGCAGCACCCATACAACGAGCATTATTAGCTGGAGACCAGCATACAGGCGTAACGATTATGCAAATGGATGCCGGGATCGACACTGGCCCCATAGTGCACAAGGCTATCTGCACAATCCAGTCTGATGATACCAGTGCCTCGCTGCATGATAAACTGGCGAAAATCGGATCAAATGCTCTTTTATACACGCTAACGCAAATTGCTGCAGGCAGTACCGTCGCAGAGCCGCAAAACAATGCTCTTGCCACTTATGCAGATAAACTCAGAAAGGAAGAAGCCCGACTCGATTGGCATCTATCCGCGGCACAGCTTGAGCGCTGCATTCGTGCTTTCAATCCGTGCCCCATCAGCTATTTGCTGCTAGCAGAACAACCGATTAAAGTCTGGGCCGCCAATGTCTATGATAGGCAGATATCTTCACATGAACCCGGCTCTATATTGGCTATAAATAAGGCCGGTATCCTCATCGCTACTGGTGAGGGGATATTAATGCTGACCCAATTGCAGCCGGCAGGTAGAAAAGCGATGTCGTTTCAGGATTTTCTCAATTCACGCAAGGAATGGTTTATTCCCGGAGCTGTTCTGGATTAATTTTTTTTTACCTGCATGTGGCCCGTGACTTTTGCCATTGGTTGCAAAGCGAGCACCCCTATAAACTCCCCCCGATTAACTATGAAAATACGCTACAATATACCTGCTATTGCCGCCAGAGTTTCAATAGCAGGTATTGGATCAAGCCCAGTCCCTTAAAACTTTGTTTCTGTTGCTAATGCA
The DNA here is from genome assembly GCA_051710585.1 of Sodalis sp. (in: enterobacteria). Lineage (GTDB taxonomy): Bacteria > Pseudomonadota > Gammaproteobacteria > Enterobacterales > Enterobacteriaceae > JBPESP01. The sequence continues at coordinate 113,604 of JBPESP010000004.1, forward strand.
GGTCTTTTTTTTAAAAAAAAGAAGGACTACGCATTCTTGCAAAAGCAATTTTTAAGCATCATGCGTATCCTGCCAAAATTGGTATGGTTACTACACCAACTAATGGCAAAGCCGCAGAGTGGGAAACAATGCCTGGTATATTATCCCTGATGATGGGTCTATATCGGTTAATATAGACCAAAATTCCTCCGTATGCCACGGAGATAGGGATGGTTGAAGACGTAATAAAAATGAAACGACCATGGTTTAAGAGGATAATTAATAGCATATTGTACATCAGGTTTAACAACGGCAGGTAACCTTCTTGACTGATACTGAGCAGGATATCCAGCATTTATACCCTCTTCTAGTTGAAAAAGATCCTTGTCAGTGACATATGCTCAGATCATTAACGCCAATAATCAACAGAGATGTTAATGTGATTGCGTGTTAACCACTTTGTATTACGAGCTGTGACGCCTATCTAGCGGTGCCGGTTATGGCGTAAATATTGCGGCCAGTGCACGCGCCACACAGTCGCCCAACGTCATATGTCGACATCTGAATATTAAATGTTTGCGCTGCGACACCGCCATCACTACAGTGACCGAACTGCAGCAGCAAATTCTGTGCAACACTTAGAAGTTCTAAACCAGAGCGGTACATTGCTGTATACTATCTTTTCTATTTTACCGTAAGAAAACTACTGGAAAATTGTTGGATTCCTTTCCAACTATATAATAGTCCTGCTGCACAACTCTAACAAAATAAAGATGATACTTTACTAAAAGTTTATACGCTATTTCTATGTCTCGACGATACTTCGCCATGACCAGCCAATTTATCCGAAAGACTCGACCATTATCTAGACGGGCAATAAAGTGTTTTTATCATTGTCTCGCAGCATATCTGCAGAATAATAAGTGAAATGCAGCAGCTGAAAAACTATAAGCAGATCATGATTGTCGGTGGTAGCAATATCGACGCCGCTATAATTGATTACCTGGAAAAAGATTAGAGAACAAAATTGGTTGAGCACGATCAGGAATGACCGCAGAGTTTATAGGAAAGGCTAGATGATACTATCGTCTTCTACAGCGACTTAGATAAAAATCTGCTGCCGGAATAGGATATGGAACAGATTGATGTCTTTATCACCGTCGCCAATGACGATGAAGCCAATATTATTAAGAGCATACTGCCAAGCGTATGGATGCAAAAAAAAGGTATTAATACTCATCAGTTAAGACTGGCTACCGCGTTAATTTTTTACAGTATTTATTTCCTGATTTATTTGCTAGAAACCCACTATGCTATATTCATGCAGCCTGAGTGGGCTGTTTTATATATTCCACGATATAGTTTGTAATTTCATAAACTGCTTTGCTAAAACTTATATAGTTCGGTTACCAGCATTCACTCGTTTTTAGGCTTATTGAAAAAAGGTTACTTCATCAGACTATTATCTCAACAGTTACCACCCCCGACTCATTCTTTGTTTAATCCAGTAACGCCAGAGTAACTTTTGGAACTGCCTGTTCGTATAATAGTTACCCTGATTGTTGTAGAGTATTAATTTGGTTGGGTTTATAATCCAAATTTTCCACGCTATTTTAGTTTTGATAGTCAGCCATCCTATCTAGGAGAGCGATATACCTAAGCCAACTGGTTTATTTTGGAACAGATTAATAATAACTGCAATATCCCCGGCGTTTCCTTTCTCGGTCTAAGATAAATGTTACATTACCGTAACATACTTGTTTTAGCTCCGTTATATAGTGTGCCACCACACTTGCTCTATAATACCTATTTTTCTGGAGTATATGTGAGCATCTCTTTGAGAGCATTATTAGAATAACACCATAAAAAGGTTAGTGATATTGATTGATTTTGAGTTATGTTAGGTAACTTCAATTTGAAAGGAAGTCTTGAGTAGTGGGGTTTAGTAATGCGGAGTTATGTATGGTATTTTTATGATAATGTCTCCGACAGGAATCGAACCTGTAACTAGCCCTTAGGAGGGGCTTGTTATATCCGTTTAACTACGGAGACACTCTAAACAATGAGTAATATAGTCTATCTTAGTCTCTGGAATAACCACTTTGGGTTTATAGTGACGTTTTTGCTTAATTAATTCCCTGTCAAACGGCGTCACGACAAGGTTATAGGGAAAACCTGAGGTCTCATTGCTGCCAGTCAGCGCAGCAAAAGTACTGCATATTCTACCCTATCCCCGTAGCATCTGTATCTGGTCGCTTAAGCATAAATAGGCCACCGGTGTGGTGCTAGGGGGGCTTTGTCCTGCTGGTCCCTGTTTGTAAGACACTTAATTCTTGCCGCCTGATATCATCATTGTTGCCGATTTCCAAGCTACTCGTTAGCTGCAGTCACTTCTTTTTTACCACCATTTTGCTTTTTTACCACCTGATATGCCTACCTATGATGCTTCAAATTGTTACGTTTTCAGCTTATGGATTATCGATGTAAAAAATAAAGGTTGCTGTTTAGAATATTGCTCGCCAAGGGGTTTATTGTCTCTTAAAGACTAAATATAGGTTTTCAACCAATTCCAGAAAATTTCTATAAAAAGCCAACAATATCCTCATGTAGTCGGCGTAAATACCTTTACCATTATAAACAACCCATTGATATAGTGTCCGCTAGTTTGAACCATCAAAACACCAGGCTGTCCCATTTCAATGCTTTTTACTCTCCTAGCGGTTCTCTTCATAGATGTCGGCAGTGAGCGAGGCAGATTTTCCACTTTGACTTCTATATCAGTCCTTTTTTCATTCTCCTGATTTTTTAGTGGTACACTGGATTTTACCATCTGATAAAGGTGATACTTAACTTTAAAAACACGGGTATACTATAAAAAGAATAAATTTTAATTCTAGATTTAAACACAAATCTGCTAAACTAGCTCTCAATAAAAATTATTACTCGCTGCGAAACAACAAAGCCATGAATATCTATCTTCCTACGATAGGGAAGATAGATAAATAATTATGTTATGAAAGCAACAAGGAGGACTCCAAAGCCTTCCTCATAATTCGGGATAAATTAAAATATGTAAGCTTATCTGGGATAAGATAATACATTACAATGGCAAATAAAATATTAAAAGACCATAGTACTCTTTATATTTCACACTGAACAGTGCTTATTAATAGGAAAAATTAGAGCGTATTATTCCCTGTAGCCACCATACACCTTTCAACATGTTTTGAGATTTATCACAGAGTTACAACTACCAGAAAAGTTTTTTGCTAAGTTAGAAAGCATGCGAGTGGGTATATCGTGCAGTCAGATTCATAAACTGCACAGTATCAGTCTTGGTATAACTGGTGCAAGAAGTATAGAGCCAGTCTAGCAAAATAAGAGAAGCTTTCGGATGTGGGGCACTTGATTGTAGATAAGCTCATGAAAAAATCTGGGTTTGTTAGTTCTCAGTTAGATGATCCAGAGGTATAAACATAGCGGTCAGGCACATATTTTGTGCTATCCCGAATTATCTTATCTTAAGCGCCAGTTCACTGTAACATCGCAAATAAACCAGAGTTAGATTAGGTATCTCGCTCTTCCTGGATAGGATGGCTGACTATCAAAACTAAAATAGCGTGGAAAATTTGGATTATAAACCCAACCAAATTAATACTCTACAACAATCAGGGTAACTATTATACGAACAGGCAGTTCCAAAAGTTACTCTGGCGTTACTGGATTAAACAAAGAATGAATCGGGGGTGGTAACTGTTGAGATAATAGTCTGATGAAGTAACCTTTTTTCAATAAGCCTAAAAACGAGTGAATGCTGGTAACCGAACTATATAAGTTTTAGCAAAGCAGTTTATGAAATTACAAACCATATCGTGGAATATATAAAACAGGAAATAAATACTGTAAAAAATTAACGCGGTTATCGCTTTTAATCGACCACTATAGGTTATCCAAGAGCTATTTATGGGCATCTGCGCTTAATCCCGTTGGCGGTAGACCGATACGCCTTTTAAGAGCCAAACCGATGACTCTCCCCTTGACCCATCGGTTTGGCGTAACCCACTTAACCATATTATTGAGATTGTCATAGATCGGCAAGAAAAAAAAGCACAGTGGCTGGCTGGTGTTCATAGTATTTAGCATGCTAGTTTGCCTAAAAACGCGGTATACTTCCAGTATCGTAGGACCATAAGATCTAAGGATAATATGCTTAGGACAGAGCTTAAAACCAGATTGTATCCTCTAGGCACTATGCTTTCAGCTGCTTTCCGAGAAAGAGTATTACTGGATGTTCCTGGGGGACTCAGCGCTAAGATAAAGACTCATCCATTTATACAGGCTACTTTTACCTCTAACAATCCCCTTATCAGGTCGGCTTTTTTGTTGCTAAACGTGATAGGGCACGGGTAATGTCTACCTACTGTAAGTAGGTCGCTTCTTTTACCAACATCATGCGCATAGAGGAAATCTGTATTAGTGATCGTTTAGCTATGCAAGCCTCTGCCATGTATTCAAGCAGAACGGAAAAAATTAGCTCATGATTGGTCTTGCCGCATGACTTTATGGCAGCGCTGTGACTTAATAACTCATCAGCCAACTAGAAGCGCTTGCGCTATCAAATATTTTATAGTGCTACTTTTTAACGATCTCTCGTAGTTGCTATAGCAAGCAATCGATTAATGTTCCACTTAAAAGGCTTATTACTTAAACAGTGTCGCACTAAACTGAGAGAATTCTAAGTCTTCCTATTCAATGAGCAGCGAAGTCTCTGCAAGGTGCCAGCAATCCCCAGGTAAGCCACCAAAGTTACCATAACAGACATATTTATGATATCTTATTCATATAACTACTCTAGCAAATATTCGCTAGATCCACATTAAATTTATTAACAATAATGTACTTCTTTGGATAAAGACAATACAGATCGTTTTTTAAAAGGTGCTGGAAGGCCTGCCTGCGCTGCAGATGTGGAAGAGATCTTACATGGTAATCTCCTTCTATATGCAGGCAAAGTAAGCCACAATATAAATCCAGTGCCATTCATGATAATTTATTTGATTTCTATCTACCATTTATTACCCCTAAAAAAGTTATCTATACGGTAAGGCGGGGGATCACCTATATGGCAATGATATTTCAAACTTCAGATAAGTAAAGTACATGATAATTTTTATAATTGTTCTATACGAGAGATATTTCATATTTTATTAGTCATAAACTATAAGTAATAGAGGAAATAAAATAAGGAAAATCAGTAATTTTCTTTTCATATGAATGCCAAAGAAAATTTTGTTGTACGCATTAAACAACTTAAAAGCAATAGAAGCACTAAAATTGCTATAACTGAATAGGAGAATTACACTTTAAATAAAGTAAAAATATTTAACTACTAGAGATACAGAATTATCTTTATTACAGTGGTTCATATATTCTACATAAGGAACGAGTTAATCTTGACTTAATTGTATTTATTTTACATGCATTAAAAAAAATCGCCTAATCTAACAAAATTCAATAGATTAATTAAATAGGAAAGCCTAATAGAAGATCCTCTCTAAGCTAGTTTGAATATTATTCATAACTCTCTAAATAAAAAATACTTAAGGCATTAATAATTCTTCTTTTTTGTAAGAAGAAGAAAATGGTATTTTCCTTATCAGGACGTAAAGATGACTTAGATAGCCTTTTATTCCAACTTCTAAAGAATAAAAGAACGTCTGATGAACTCCACAGGAAGTTAAAAAAAGAAAGTGATATATAAAGAGTATATACTAGGAAAATATAATAAGCTTAAGCCATAATAAAAAAGTAGAGTGGCCTACATTAATAAAAATTAAGTTGTTATCTATCTTATTTCATTGTTTTATGATTTATTAATATTTTAATCTAATTTATATCTATCTTTTAGATACCTAAAGGCGTTTAAACTACCTTTAAATTTACTTAAAAACATAATTATTCTATTCCAGAATTTATTAAATATATTTAAGTCTCTTCATTAAAGGGCTTCTGCCTCACCCATCGTTTAACTTAAGAATCCAGAAATGATTGCCAACTCATCCGCATTGTATTTCTATGATTAGAATGTCGGCAATTTCTAACAGAATCGTATGGATTAACTAATTGATTGTAGAGTATATTATTGTTATAAAAAAAGGAGGAAGACGGTTGTGTAGCCACTATCCCGCGGCGAGGCTGCATAATAACGCTTTCTGAGCAAGAAAAAAAATTACGGTTCCCATGGATAGAATAGCAGAGAATACCGTTTTTGGTGATAAACCTCTTAGCACAGCAGCAATCTTGATACAGCGTATTGATATCGTTCTTTTAACCTATACCTCAAAGAAATTACTAAGAATTATAGCATGTAACGCTGCTACGTACGTAAAATAAAAATGAAACAACCCGGTAGTGATCATATGCGTTTTTTGCACGAAAATGAAATCTCTGATGAATAGGACTGAGATGCGGGTGTAAGAGGATTGCTTAACTACCATCACATTGATTAAGATAACATCTTCTTTTTAGACTCCAAATGTATACCGCTATGGCAAGGGCTTCTATGGAAGCCCTTTTAATTTTGTTGATTCCGTCTAAACCCCCTTGGTTAGTTTCTGCAAAAAAGAGTACCCTCAAGGCATCATGGCATTTGGAGTGAAAGTTGAAAAAATCATTATCCACTACTACATTAATAAAAATTAAACTGTAGCGGGATGGGATCTATGGTAACAGTTACACAGGTAATTACTAACATAGCACGGTTGTTTTTAGACCATTATTACCTTAGTTTTTTATGGGCACCTGAGTAACCTTTTATTTCATGCTGGGGATAAAGTGGGGTTACCCCATTGGGTTATAAATCGTTAATTACACAGTATAAAATGGCATTGCCATATAAATAGTATTTTTTGTCCGTAAAGTTTTTTATAACGATATATCACTATTAAAGTTAACCATAGTAAATATACAGAAAGTCTAATGAATTAACTTTATATAAAGTGTACGCGCAAGGGTTTTTATAGTATAAATTTATCATAGAATTAGAAACAGGCAAAATTCCTCTTGTTATGCCTTGTTGACCACGAGTAATTCTGTGACATAATTTTGCAATAGCTACTACGGCTTTAAATATTCACAGTGCCTTGTTAGGTTTTTTTACCCTTACTGATAAGGGGTGCTATTCTACATGAATAATATCTAGACATGTAGAATAATTTTTGTTTTTAAAATTATTAACGCCAAAAAAGAGGACTTTAAACCTAATTATCCATGCCTTTAAGATCGGATGATATAAATTGCGTTGGTGTTTATAACTTTTGCTGCATCGGCTATAGATGCACCTTCATTTTTTATTAAAGATCTAATGCGGCTACCTTTGCAACTACAGTGACGCAGTTACTTATATTAATAATATTATTTTAGTAAAATACTAAATATATAATTAACAAGATAGATAACAACTTCAAATTGGTCGCATATTCTGCCATAAAACAGAAACCCGTGAGATATATACTATATAGACGGATTTATAGAACTATAAATGAGATTCACAGTCTACTTTCTGCGCCTCCTGCGTTATGGGGTCCCTTAAGTGAATCTATAATATGCACTCCTGCATGGAAATGGTCAATCACGAGAAGATCTCCAAATCACTGGACAGTTTTTATCGTACGCGGCATATTTTAGTATTACATATAATACTGAAACCGTACGCTATTTATGATGTTACAACCATTACTATATATTCAGTTGAATAATATGTGAAGATAATTTTAAAAAGAGACAGGGGATATGATATAGACGACGTTTACGCTAGTTTTTAAGGCTAATGCTATCGCAGCAGCCTGCAATTTTTTAAGAGATCGCATAGAATGATGCAAGGATGCCTTTTAATAAAAATATCATCAGAGTTTAGGCCTCTAACATTGTTGTATTATAACAATTTTTAAAGTTTGTAACGGAGCTTTACTCATCAATTATTTTACTACCATTTGAATCGGAAATATGTCAATGTAATTAGATTAAGGGCGCTATTTTAGTAGAAGCGCAGCCCACTTTCAAATACAGAATGCATACTGTTTTTAAGAAAAAATGGACAGAAAAGCTATTGATTCAAATAATTATCTCGGTATAATGCGAACCGCATTCGGTACCGCCGAAATATTGTGCGCTCTTAGCTCAGTTGGATAGAGCAACGGCCTTCTAAGCCGTAGGTCACTGGTTCGAATCCAGTAGAGCGTATCATTAATATTTAGATGATTAGCTGGTTTTACATTTATTTTTAATATTTAAAATGCTAGATTTTAATACTAAAATCAATTATTTCATTAATTTTTATGGTGTTTTCCCATCCTTCTATTTACTGCAGTATCAATAACGGCGCATCAGCTTTTATCAATCAGCTTATCCAAATATATGCTATATATCATGAAATTAGAAATCCTTAATAACTGCTTAGCGAAAGAGTTCTAGTCTGCCGCCATGCTAAGTTATCATTGACGCGCATTTTAATTTTTTTTAGATTTTTATCCTATCTACATGATATTATACACTAGTGTGTATAGAAACACACTATGAGTATAGGCTAATTTGATCTCACGATACTTCATAATCTGCATTATTTATCGCTCCCTAATTTCTTTTATAGCCTTGGCATTTTTATATAACTCAGACCATTTTCCATTTTAGAATTTATTTTCTACCATTCCATCTAGCATGCACACAATTAGCTTACTCATATGTCGCCATATTAATTTGGAGTATAGGTTATGAATAAAAAATACTACCTGTGTATAGTGGCCTAATATTAGCATTTCCTTATGTTTTGTTTTCATAAAATCCTTTATGTATTTCTGAATTCTTAGTGCATTTCTAAAATGAACCTACATCCGCAGTTAATTTATCTGCAGTAGTGCTTACAATATTTACTGAATTTAATCAGAAAAGAATTTAATGATGAATTAAAATAAAAGCACTTACTTAAATGATGAATCTCAGTTTTTCTGGCATCAACTGTTGAGTAAAATTATTACACTTGGATCGCCAGGATAAAATACCTACGGGGTGTTTCTGACTTCAGAATATATTAAACTGAGAGAAATAAAAAACGGATAAAGAGCCTCAAAATAAAAAATAAAATTCTAAAAAAGTTACAGCACTCTTAAATATTTAATTCATTAACTGGTTCAGGATAGTAGGCAAGCTGAGAGTTCGATATCATGTCAAGGTGTTTATGCTAATCTTTTAAGGTATATTCCAGTAGCTAAAAACACTGTTATTATTTCCGCTAATAAACCTTAATAGCAGCTTTGGCACTAAAATGAGGCTATTACAGTCTGTAAGCTGATAAAAGGAGCCTGGTCATTGCTAAATTGACAGATACCAGCTCATAAATACAAATATGGCAGTAAATGAGCACATTAAAATATATAACCATATTAACTGTAAATTCAAAGTTTTAGCGCCGAACCAAGTCTATTGTGGAAATGTGGTCGCTTACATCTGGATAGGTAAGGCTTTAGCTTACTTTGTGGTGGTACTTGGCTTTTTACCCGCAAACTTGTTTGTTGAGCCCATGTAGAAGATATTGTTAAATTTAACTCTGATAGTTAAATCGCTGCAGATGGCTTAGGCCACTCTGTGGATAACAGAAATCATGTTCTATAGCGATAAGAGACCCTTTAGGTCCGTTACATAAAGCAAAATATAAATCTGCAGAAGTAACACTACTGGGATAAAAGTAGTGGATATAACAATACTTCGCAGAGCGAAGTTAACGAAGCTCTCTACGAATAACACCACGGAATTCTGCAGTGAAATAATGGTGGAGCTAAGCGGGATCGAACCGCTGACCTCCTGCGTGCAAAGCAGGCGCTCTCCCAGCTGAGCTATAGCCCCACAAGTCATATTATTTTAAATATCTCTTTGATCACCCAATCAAATAACGTACTACAATAATATACAGCTATTCTTATTTTTTCTGCCTATCGGCGTACTGCTTTGCATGCCTTTTAGGCAAAATTATTATTCTCTTCAATCATAAAGCCACAGAAAAACAGAATAGACAAGTCTGAATGGAATTTAACTACTTGACCACCAAACCTTTATATATTGGTGTACTTCTAATTACATAAAGTACAAGCTCATAGTATATTTTATTTCAGTATAGAAAACCTATGTAGATATGTTGTTTAACGTTTCATTTTTTTGAAAAATGATCTAACCGTAGTTTCTTCTATGATCAGATCTGCTAAAAATTAATCTGAGTTATGAATCATAAACTAGTAAATATCCTTATGAAGATTATAAAATACCTATTTTGAATAAATTTTTATAGTTATGATTACAGTGTCTATAAAAATTTTGACACATTTATTGAAGTATTCTAAATCTATGCTTGTAGCGCTAGCTATTACTTAATAGCATTTTTATCGTCTCGTGAACATCTAGATAGCTTGTATTATTCTTTTTCTAAAGAATGCTTTGGTATAATAAAGACGTATTATACCACTTTACTCATTCAGTGTCAATTTTTTTTTCACCTGTTTCTAAGACCTTTCCGTTCACTGTGATGATATTTGCATCATAGATTAATGGCGGGACATTATATGGATGTAAATTTCTTGATTATAGCAGCCTTTTAATTCCTTACCGCTAGCTGTTTAGTTTCATTTCTTCCACTTTGATCTTAAAACAATCGTCTATGAAAAAATGGCAAATTAGACCCACTGAAATTTTATAATGAGCACTTTTAGGAAGATATAAGCTATCCAGTACATAACAAAAAGATCTCAATCTTGCTCTATAGATTATGCAAGCAGATAAAAAAGAGAGCAGTTCCCACCGAAGGCGCCTGATCATAAAGTTTTACCCCTGTTTTTTCACTGGCTCGCCATAATAGAGAAGTTAGTGAGGATCGCAATCTGGCAATAATATAAGTCTGAGCGTGGACCATTTTGTTACGATAAATAAAATGGTACATCAAGATCGCGCGCAATGAGCGATAAGTATTTTGATTGCATCCTCAACGTCTAGGTGTTACTTCTGGAAGATCACCAGAAGAGTAACAGTATTATTAATCTCAGAGGCAAATCATAGTTATATAAGCAGCCTGTACTAACCTGCCACTTTATGTGTTTTCCACTCATTAAAGCTGGAAAGCATACGCTTTATCCTTTATCATCCCATTGTTTAAGATTAGGAAAATGGATCGCTATATTCATGCTTTTTTTTGTGAGCGAGTGAAACAGTGCCAGCACTGGTAAAATTGAAAGTAAAAAGCATGGTATAAAAAATAACACTGCTGCTTGCTTCAGTGAGCCTATCGGCGCTTCGCAGCCCTGTTAGTGGTATCGATGATGAACAGAATATCGCCTGGTTGGTAATAAATCTCATAGCAATAGACCAATGATGCAACGAATAATACCAGTAAAGAGCAGGATCATTCCCTGCTCTCGCCAGCACTCACCAACAGAATCAAACTGTCCTGGAGTAGTAGATAGAGATACTGCAAATCTCTGAATAGACCAATAGCAATGCCATCGATATTTACCTCCAGTAAGGAGGTGTCCGGTTATTTTTTTTGATAGTATTATAACCCGTCAGCGTCAAAAAACTACTGCATCGTTTGCTTAACCCCAGCAGCGTAGTACACAGCTGTAAGGATGTGGTTTTTTGTACGCTTATTATCTTTTTTTTGGCAGCAAATAGTGCATTAATCTGTGGTGCAACAACCATGGTTAATTAGATTACTAAACACAGTAAAGCTATCTATAGTGACACTCCGGTTATAATCAGCCCTGGCGAATCAATTCGCCGCTCAGAGCATTACGTATCTCAGAAGGATTGAGTCGTCCTTCCACTGCCTCATCTAGCACAGGGAAAGCATTGCCCAATTGCCATCGCACTTCGTCTGCGCTACGCGCTGGCGGCTGGCCGCTCAGATTAGCACTGGTGGATACTAGAGCTTTACCAAACGTAAGACAAAGCCGTCGGACGGGTTCAAATGCGCTGATGCGTACCGCTAGAGATGCATGTTGCCCCGTAAGCCAGCGCGGTGTTGTCGGACGGGCCGGGATCACCCACGTCACGGGACCGGGCCAGCTGGCGAATATCCGCGCGCGTGCAGCACTATCTAACGTATCGTCGTTAATATATTCCTTTAACTGAACGTAATGGGCAGCGATCAGAATTAAGCCTTTTTGCCACGGACGTTTTTTGAACGCCAATAACGCCTGAACCGCACTTTCACTATCAGGATCGCAGCCCAATCCGAATACAGCCTCTGTCGGGTAAGCGATTAGCTGTTGTTGATGCAGCGCAATGATTAGATCCCCTTCCCCGCCCTGAGAAAAAAAATCAATCATTATTATCATCTTTTTTATCGTTACTAGTCTGAGTGTAACGCTTATTAGCACAAAAGAGCTTTACGCCGCGAATGGTATTTTCCGCTATCAACAATGGAAAATAACAATATTTGCATTCATCAATCACAGATTGATTATTTAAGGTATATTTACAAGTAGTGTATTTATCACAGACATAAAAACTTTTACTAAAACGCAATGTACAATGTTCCAATTTATCGGAACGGCACTCTAGACAGGGAAAAAAGGTACTCTTACGCTCAGTGAGCCACCACCTCCTTTCTATAAGTGTAATGTGCTTCCACTTGGAATGGTTTAAGCAGACGATAAACATATAAAAGCCTCTTTTACATAATTATCAGCGTAGGGTGATATGTGGGACAAGGCTGGTTTTAAGACACTTTTACATATCTCCGTCGTCTTGCAGCCTCAGTAGACAGAATATAGCCACATTGTGGATAATGAAAGCACTCCAAAAAAGGGTTGTATTACCCACTACTAATAACAAGCCTTGCTATAGATATAGATATAGATATGTGGCAAGAATCCGTTTATTTAGCGAAAAGCGCAGTTTTTTTATCATGGCGTTAAATTACCTTTGATGTGTCAAAACAAACACTGTTTATTTCCTTCAAAGTCAAACTTTCTACTTTTTGATAAGAATTTCACAACTAGGAATATTAAACAGCATTATAAAATAACCTCTTTAGATCCTCCAGATAAAGAGTCCGTTGTGGTCTCGCTATCACACAATCGATGACACTAACCCCGCAGCTCTCAAGGTTTAACACCTGAATCTGTTTAATAAATAACAAAAAGAACGACAATTGGTATCCAGGAACTGATTTACTTTATTAGTATAAATTTGTATGGTAAGCGGATCTGCATTAACAGAAAAAGCTATACCTCACCCCCATCTTGAAAATATATCAGTTTCAATCAGTTTAACGCATGATAAATATCTTTATGAAAGCCTATCTAAGTAAAGTTATCAGTCAATTTATCCCGATCTAAAATATTTTAATTTTATTATGAATGATTAATACGCCAAACACACGGTTTCACCTTCCTTAATTGGATATAGCCATGGGTATAACTGTAATTCACCCCGCTATAACTTTAGTTCTAGAAGTTTTATTACAACTCTCTTTTACTAGAGAGCCCAGTACACTCATGACGATGTCATCGACCTATAACCTAATTTTTCTTATGTTAACTAGTACATTGAGAAATAGCAATTTAACTTCCATTTTTGTGTTTAAATAATTTCTGTCTCGTTCACTGCTAACTATTGCAGTTTACTGCATAGCTATTCAAATATTTTCTTCAGATAAATATGAATGGTGCGCTGGCGGATAAGGCAGTTGCTGGTAAAGAAAACACCTATCTACTACCATGTTCAATGAACTATCCGTCCAATATCCTCGGTTAACCGAGGATATTGGACGGATAGTTATAACTGATCTTAAAGCTCATACCACTACAGTTTCCTATCGGCTAAGCACCATAACAAGCGCCGTCAAAATCCATAGTTAGACCGCTGCTTATCGTCAAATCTAGCAATCAACAGTTGGTAGGCGAAATCATTGTCCCATTATTTACCGTATAGATTATGTTACCGACACGTAACTATCGCCAGTTACCGCGTTTACAAGAAGACAAGATCCCGGTCAGAAAAAACACCACCGGCTAACAATATTTTTTGTTACCCAAGTATATGCCGCATATTGAAACTCGTGTCGCAACGATTTTTACCAAGACAGACTAATTCATCTGTAAGGATCAAGCCATTATTAAGATTAGTGACCACGCTGAGCATGTTCCTAGCTGATAAAAGTTTATTAATAATATGAAATAACTGTTTCAGCCAAACTTTAGTTGTCAACTAAAGTTACTCACTGTATTTATAGTTTTTCAGCATCTATTTTCTGATTTATTTTCTAGCAATCCACCACTATATTCATATAGCCTATAGTGCGCTTTCATAATTCCATGATATAGTTTATAATTTTATAAGCTACTTTTACTAGGCTTCTACTTGTTTTTCATATTTCTGTAAAACGCAACGCTCTACCAAGCTATTACCCTAATAGTTGCCCATGCTGGCTCATACTTTAATTTTATCCAATATTCCAACAGCAACTGTCGGAACTGCCCACTCACATATACTGACTATATTCTGATCGCTGTAGAGCATCGCTTCGGTTAGGGTTTTTATCCCATATTTTCCACGTCATTTCTAGTGCTTTGTATACTTAGTCTGCCGTCAAAGAAGAACGAAATAGCCAAACCAACTGGTCTCCTTGCGACTTTATAATTAACTGGTGCTCAAGATAATTAGGGATAGAAACAATATGCGCCTAAGCGCCACGCCTTATATTTATAAATAGCCTCTGGCTGAGAATTGATTAGCTCCGGCTCTTTCATGAGTCTATCTGCAAGCCAACGCCATGATTCAAAAGCTTCTCTGAATTTATGCTACTAGGGTAACTATACGTTACGCATTAGTTGCGCCATGCTTTCTGATACTATGCAATTCATGAACCTGACTACGTAATACTGTTCGCATGCTATCGATCCTATCGAAACGACTTTTCCGGTATTTTAATTACTGCGATAAATCCTGAATGTAAGGGTATATAGTCACAAAGAACAATGCGCCATGAATTTTATAATTAATGAGAATTTATTCATAGAGTCTGACCTTAAAAAGACTGCAGCCTTTTTAATATTTCGTTTTACATTGCAGTGTGTTACACCTTTTTCTTAAAGCTAAGTATTTTTATTTTTTTTACCGGAGTTAGGGTTAAAGCAAAGGATTTTATCGTTTTTTCACTATTGTTTATTGCGGAGCAATTTTATCCATTTCTTCATCATAGAAAGCCTGACATTCATAGCTTTGCTACTTGCACGCAGGTTTTAATTTTTGTCGAGAACCAGTTAAGTAGGTTTGTTTTTAAATTTAGGATTAAAATTTCTTCTTTTCATTAGTGCACCAATATTGTTCTATGGTGGATAGATTATCTTTATTCAGATGGCTAAATTCATTGTACCACTACAAACCGGTATAAACGCCAAGTTCGACAAGTTGGAAGCTGTATACTTTGTGTTACCTAAAACTGGTTAATGTTAGATTATGAAAAATTTGCCACGACTTCTGGCACTACCGTTATGAGGAGCATAGTCGAAGGTTCTGACAGGAATGGATGATAATAGCAAAAAAGCGGAATACCACTGATGGTAAACGTTGACAAGACAGTGCTAAACGCCTTCATAGAATTCTAAATGTAATGAAAAACTAAGTATAAAATGATAGTACGAAATTTCTAAATAGCAGAATACACCTGTTTATTATTAAGTTACGGACTTCAAGGAATAAAAACAGTTCAATCTAGGTTTTATTATTTATTTCTCTGCGGAAAGCTAAATATGAAGTTTTGAGTCTCCCACTATATGGAGGAAGATCTATGCAAATACAGAGAAAAACCTTTATGTTTTTACCTTGTTTCTAGCTGAGTTGTTTTTATATAATAACCTTTCATACTGGATATCTTTTCCATTTTTTCTCTATTAACCCGGTAGAAATTTATTAAAAATGGTAATTCCTAGTATAGTTCTTAATCTAAGAAACGTATTAAGAATACAGGATGTTTTCACTGTAAGTAAAAAATTACTTACAACCTCCATTCCGGATAATGAGCCAAATTTTCATAAATCCTATTGCCGTACTTTTCATAATTCCCCCGCCTGACAAAGTATAAAATCTTCTTGCTAATAAATTTTGAGCCATCACTACTAAAATAGTTTTTTGATGTCTTTGACATAGCTTATTTTTTTATTTCATATTCTACTTTTTTATGATAGGAATTTACGCCATAAATAAAAAATAAACGATTTAATAACAGTGATTATGCTAAAAATGTGCGACCATAATTTTTATCGTTATTTTACATAAACAGAAAAGTAGATGCCCATCTGCAAGAGCGCATAAAAGTTAATCCGTTTTCTGTTCCACTTACTAACAATAGTTATATAGAGTTTAGGCTTGTTGTCACTATCAGAATCAGCATATCTGGTATTATCTCAACCATATTATTAATTTATTCTATGAGTCTGTAAATTACACGTTGCCGTCAAGAATATAAAGGTACTTTTTCGTAATCTTTACTAAAATCACAAAAAATATGACTTCAGAGCCATTTCCAACTTTTTTTGCAGCCTATTAAGAGCAAGGATTAAATTGAGTGTGATGTAAGCGAATAACCCGTAGAGGAGAAGAGATGTTTCCAGCTAAATAGGAAGAATGAATTCAGCTAGAGATGGAAACAGGAAGCTTAAATTGATAGTTCTGGCACGGCAGATAATAAATTAGAGCTAATAAGCTATAGAGCACACCCCTATATCATCTTTCAGATAGTAGTTGTATATCCTTGCCTGTACCGTTACAGGCACATTAGTATTTACTTGATTCTAATTTAATACTGGGGTGCAGCGAAACAGTATAACCATTAAAGCTATAATTTATTCTCATGCTACCACTAGAATTACTTAACAGAGTAGTATTAATAGTTGTATAAACATCAATATAAAAGCGCTTTACCAGGTAAAATAATGACTTTATATATAAAAATATCAATTCATCCCGTATTTTTTAATTTCTTACGTAGGGTGCCGCGGTTTATCCCCATAATCTGTGCCACATGGGTCTGATTACGACGAGTGTATTGCATCACCATGTCCAATAAAGGCTTTTCTTCTAATTCAGCCAGTATCATCGCATAAAGGTCATTAATGCCGCCTTGACCTTTCAGTTAAGCAAAATAGTTCTTCAGTGCTTGCTTTACTGAGTTATCGTAGGGGTTTTTGTATTACCTGATCCTAAGGGTTGATAGTGAAAAAGGTTAATACATCAGAATTTACGCGTTTTTTAAATATAGCTCTGTCTGCTCTTTTATCTATTATATACATATACGTAACATTTTCAAAGCATCTCTCCAACACCTACAGCTTTAAAGGTTATCAGAGGAATGTACTTGTAAAGACTACAGGACTCGTGCTTACGAGTAATATGGAATCCCTTTTCTCCAAGCTATAAAAGTCATGTCATTTTCTAATATCCTTTATTAATAAAAACTTTTTACGTAATACTAGCAGTAGCCATGCTGCTCTCCCCTTGAGTAGCATAGTTTATAACAAGGCTATCTACCTTGCTATAATCCAAACCCACCCCGTTTTTTGCAAAGTTAATATCTTCTTCCACTTAGAGATAATTTGAATTAAAACATACTACTTAAAACTGACCGAATGCTGCTGTAATCCGCGTTGCTGTTGAATAGGAAAGTGCAGGTATTGTCTATAAATCTTGATGCCCTGCTTGCATACCATAATCTTTGACCAATTAGATATTTTATACATAATTTTAGCAACACAGTCTCCAGCCTGTATAAATTTTAAGTATTACCAATACACACCAACACAGTTAGGATATGCTTGATGATATCTGATATTGCAGTAATTCCAAACTTTTCAGTTTATGGTTTACTTTCCTATTTTAGCAATTCATCTTAAAATCAATCGGCAATGCGGCGCTTATTTGGCACATTAATTGATAACGACAGCGGCAATATTAGCAGAACTACAACTAGCAATTTGTACTGCCAAGATATCGAGTTCATCACTATCTAGCATATAAAAAACTCTACTTACCACTCCATCTCTCTCCTTAGTATTCGAAGAGAGAATTTTCAAAAAAAATGTCATTCCCACCCTCCATTGTATAAAATAAAGCCTCTAATGAGGCGATCTGTTATACAGCCATTAAGCTGCTAATCAGGAAATTAGCAAACTGTAAGTTTTACATATAGATAATAACAAAAAAAAGAAATCTCACTATATCTGCAAGGGCGCGTATATTAAGTATTTTTTATCAGATAAAAGATTAAACTTTGAATAATTATCTATTAGATATTAATGATTTCAGTCTTTTTCCCATAATGATTAATCATTTCTAAAAATACATAAAGTAAAAAAAATAATTTATTTTATGATTATCATTTTACGCTTATTATTGAAGGGGCGAAAGATGAAGCAGTTCCTTCCGTGCAGGCTATTCACGCCGGGGGTAGTACATTGCATTTTGAGCGTTCTGCACGATACACACAGTAGTGCGATTCGTTTTCAGCGTTGAATTCTAATAATCCGTTACTACTCGTCTTTTTGAGTGCCGGTTTTGAAGGCAATAAAACAGCGTTATAAATCTGTGGCACGCTTTCACTGCCTTGTTTGGTCAGCATACCAAACAGATCCAGAAAGGATACTCGCTAAGATAAAATCGGGCCAGATAGGCTAGGAACACACCGCGCTTTGTAGCGAGCCTAGATATATCGTGTGCTTAAGCGTAAGAACTTTCGCCTTGCTGCTATACTTCCCTAAGCCCGAGCTTATTCTCCAGATAATGGATGTTAGTGCCACATTTTTGGAAACGCTTGTCGTTCATAATATTCAATTGCAGATCAATATTGGTCTTAATCCCGTCAATAATCAGCTCCGCCAGTGCATTTTTCATGCGGGCAATAGCCACATCCCGAGTCTCACCAAAGCAGATAAGCTTGCCAATCATAGAGTCATAATAAGGCGGTACTGAGTACCCGGCATAAATATGCGATTCCCAACGTACGCCAAAGCCACCCGGTGCATGGAAACGAGTAATCCTGCCTGGACTTGCCAGAAAGCTTCTGGGATCCTCGGCATTGATACGGCATTCTATTGCATGACCAGAAACTTTCAGTTGGTTCTGCTTCAACGAGAGAAGCTGTCCAGCAGCAATGCGCAACTGTTCTTTAATAAGATCCACCCCAGTGATCATCTCGCTAACTGGATGTTCTACCTGAATACGAGTATTCATCTCGATAAAGAAGAATTTACCGTTTTCGTAAAGAAATTCAAAAGTACCGGCGCTACGGTAGCCGATTTTTACGCAGGCTTTAGCGCAGCGCTCACCAATAGAACTGCGCAATTCTTTACTAATACCTGGAGCTGGCGCTTCTTCTACTACTTTCTGGTGACGGCGCTGCATGGAGCAATCACGTTCAGCAAGATAAATCGCATTGCCCTGACCGTCCGCCAGCATTTGAATCTCTATATGGCGCGGATTCTCTAGGTACTTCTCCATGTAGACCATATCGTTATTGAACGCGGCCTTAGCTTCAGCGCGGGTCATGCGGATTGAGGATTCCAGCTCTTTATCGCTGCGCACTACGCGCATCCCGCGCCCGCCGCCGCCACTGGAAGCCTTTATAATTACTGGATAGCCGATACGGTTAGCAATAGCTTGGTGTTTATCTATATCCTCCCCGACAAGTCCGTCGGAACCGGGGATACAGGGGATACCGATTTTTTTCATCGCGTTGATGGCAGAAACTTTATCACCCATCAGCCTAATAGTTTCTGCGCGCGGGCCGATAAAGATAAAGCCAGAACGTTCCACCTGTTCTGCGAAATCAGCGTTCTCGGATAGAAAACCATAACCCGGATGGATACCTACTGCGCCGGTAATTTCTGCCGCAGAGATAATAGCAGGGATATTTAGGTAACTTTTTATCGAAGGTGGCGGGCCAATACAGATAGTCTCATCGGCCAGAAGCACATGTTTTAGGTCGCGGTCGGCGGTGGAATGTACCGCTACGATTTTGATACCGAGTTCTTTGCACGCACGTAGGATACGTAATGCAATTTCACCACGGTTTGCGATGACGATTTTATCTAGCATGTAGTGCCTCGTTATTCGATGACAACCAGCGGCTCATCAAATTCAACCGGTTGACCGTTTTCCAGAAGAATAGCTTTCACTACGCCAGCTTTCTCTGATTCAATCTGGTTCATCATTTTCATCGCTTCAACGATACAAAGGGTGTCGCCAACGTTAACCTTCTGACCGACCTCTATGAAAGGTTTTGCATCTGGGCTTGGGGTACGATAGAACGTCCCCACTATTGGCGAGCGCGCCAGGTAAGGGCTTATAGTTGCTGGCGCAGTAGTGACTTCCTCTACGACTGGCGCTATGACGGTTTGTGCTGCGCCAGTCGTAGGGATATAAGCTTGTTGCATCATCGGATATATTGATTGTGTTGTAGTACGACTAATATGAACTGATTCTTCACCTTCAGAAATTTCTAATTTGGAAATGCTGGATTCTTCGACAAGTTCAATCAGTTTTTTAATCTTACGGATATCCATGGGTAGGTTCCATATTCTAATTAATTGGATATCGACAGGCGTTTAATCGCCGTCTGTAAAGCAAAGTGATACCCGTCAGCACCGAAGCCGCATATGACGCCAACCGCAACATCAGATAGATAGGAGTGATGACGGAAAGCTTCTTGTGCATGCACATTAGATAAGTGAATCTCAATGAACGGGATTTTTACCGCTAATAGCGCATCGCGCAAAGCGACGCTAGTATGGGTAAATGCCGCGGGGTTGATAAGAATAAAATCAGTATTACACTGGGCTTGATGGATACGGTCAATCAGCGCATGCTCCGCATTGGATTGAAAATGGCTAAATTTTGCCCTCAAGCTTCTAGCCAGTGCGCTTAAGTCCCCTACAAGATCAGCGAGCGTGGTATAACCATACTTATCCGGTTCGCGGATGCCGAGCAAATTTAGGTTCGGTCCATTGAGAAGTAAAATATGGAACTTATCGGTCATTCTATGGTTGCCCTCCCTTTAATTTACCTTATCTAGCAGAAATAAGCAAAGGTAAAGGATTTATTATTTTTTATTAATATTTCGCTGTTGGCTTATTATTGGAGTTATTTATTATAATGATATCGTGCGATTTTCGCAGCAAATTATTAGCACTTTCCATGAAGATATCTCCTAAAGACCTGTGTAGAGCGGGAGCAAGATAAGGTAACTAACCGCTAGAGTGAAAGTGAAAAAATAATCTTTCAGTATATACCATTGGTGGATAACGAAATTTCTTAATAGCGTAATATAGAAGTACCAGCAATGAGATAGTATACGGTAGCGGGACCGGTAAAAAGATTTTTATTGAGCAAAGATAGTAAGTTAGTGCCAGGATGGGATGGCTACATATAAATAAGATTATGTAAAATTTGCCAGCGATTTTTTTAATTTACACTCCGCCAAAATGGCAGCTACAGATCAGTAACAGCAATATTTTATCCAGTCGGCCATAATACCAAGAATAAGATAAGGTCTAGTCACCAGCTATCGGTTGAATAAGTGCAAATTGTCAATCCCTGGCTCTAGTGGATCATATTTGACTAAATAGAGCATCCCTAAGCCGAAATACCATAACAAAAATATAAGCCCCCCAGCGGATCGGCTGGTACGCTGGGGGGCTTAGCAGATCAGTGACGGCACCAATAACGAGACCACCATAAACTTAAGTGCTATACGGCTGGTGGTATTATTAAATATCTTTGAAGAGGAGATCAGCACTGAACAACCCTTGTTCTTCACGATGTACATCAGAAACAGCAAGTATAATAAGGCAACCAAATGTAATGAGGCTTTTTAAGAAAAGGATGTATTTAGACTCAGGCGCAATTAGAGATTTTATCCCAAGTCGAGGTTGTATATTTACGAAAGACTGATCACGTGATCGGCATAACTATTACATAGTATCGTCAGCTATAGTTTTACGTCCAGAATAGCTTAGTTGCCAATCACCATCTCCGTTGTCTGCGGTCAGCGGAATGGAGTTGAGGTTAGTGCAAAACCCAGGTTTATTCAGCACCACCAAATATTAGTCGTGGTGGGGCATGTTATCAAAATTTAACTGGGATACGCATGATCGACTTTATTCCTTTGGAACCGTATTTCCGGGGGGTGTAATTAGCCTCGTCTGTAGCGCCGGTTTTTTTCGGCGCCGGCATCTCACTATAGATCCCTATGGTTATTAACGCCAGCGGATACATCGCTTCATTCAACTAAATGGGGGCCTCCAATGTACGGATATTATACCGGCTCTTATTATAAAGCTGTTTTCTTTCCTAGCATTCTGTTTGGAACATTAAGTGTTAAGAAGGCAAAAAAAACTTGTTTGGCTTATATAGGCTCTATCAACTTCAGTAATTTTTAAACTTAAAACCGATCCAAGGGGAATCACTATCAACCATGTCTCCTCCATGCAGAACGGCCACTAAATATATTCCTCTATGGAGGAATCTCTTAAAATATTAGCCGTATCTAGCATCATCAGTTTCGCCACCTCGTCACCTCTCTATCGATGAGGATCTGCCACCCCTCGCTTTTTAACCGCTGGCGTAAGCGGCGTTTTAGCGCCTAGACTATCGGGTGGATTCAAGTCCAGTGGTTTAATTGGTAAATAGTTTCAGTAATTTGATCCTGACTGAAATAACAACTAATTTAGTAAGCGCCACTGCAAGAGATCGGCTAACGGTAATAGGAGTAATGATTAGCATTTTCAATATGTTACAGATACCCGTTATCCGAAACTCAGCGGTAGCGAGAATTATTCTTGCCGTATTATCCTGATTGCAGTCAGTTATCTCCTGCAGCAACATATTGATAAGCAGATATATATCTGCCGCGTATAAGCGCGCAGGTCAATGGGCGCTAGAATTAATCATCGTATTTCTTATTCTTCACACTACCTGGCTCCAACGGTAAATACAGTCGTAAGAGTTGCTGGAAATACCTGCCAGATGGATTAACTACAGCAGAAGAGATAACGTATGTGAATAGACGAATATAAAATACCCACTCTAATCGGAAGTGCAATTAATCGCCTTCTGCACAATTTAGCACTGTTGCATGAGCACGTAGTTAGATTGATATTTTGATCCGCAATTTACCGGGGTCAAGCCGCACGTATCGATTAAGCAACTAGTAATCGTTCTAGAATAAACTGGCGCTATAGCTTAAGGATAAGTAGGGTATCGGCATCCTAATAAATTTAGTGTCAGTATCGCGCAAGCGTTATTTGGACGCGCCGTAGGCACGCTTAATTTTCACAAAGATTTGCTGTATATCAGTGTAAAGTACCTACTGGCCAGGCATACGGTGGTAGAGATGATAGAGAGTTCCAGATAATGCCGCCAACGAAATATAGACTTACAGGGGAGCAACTTGTCAGTCTAGAATAATTATGTACTTCAGAAGGGGTGGGATAATATCAAACGACGCATCCTGTGCTAGGTAATACGTTGCCTGACAATGACGCGTAATTCCTTATCCATCCCATCTTCGGGAGCTAAAGATTTGCTCTATTATTACATGTAATATATAGTTATCAATCGTATCCATGATGGCAGTATCATCCTGGTCTCCGCTGAATTCCTACGGTGATGCATCATTGGCCTGGTGTAGCGTTATGAACGCTAGCAACTGCTAGCCTGTACATGCTATTGTCCAAATTTTCTGTTATAGTATTACCTATTAGAGTAAGTGTAACCGCACTCTTTCGGTATTATTTTTTTTTGCTGCTAGTTACCCGATAACTTTATATAGTGATATAGCGCAGTAAATTGATGCGTATCTAAATTATTTTTTAATTTTTTTTATGCAATCTCTGTTAACACTTTGGAACTGTTACGTCTAACACTACACTGTCTGATTAGACTCCGTTACCCGCTAACGATCAACCGGTGTGGGGATGACCTGATAATTACCAGTCATATTAGTCTGGTACCAATTGTCATTAAACTAGACCTGGTATGATGCACGATATCGCTCGGCGTTAGAAAAAAATAACTTCTTGTGCAAAGTTTGCTGAAAACTTACCTAGGTACAGGCACGGTTTTTTTTGCGTTCGGCGACTGACTCTGCTCTGCGCGCGAGTGGCAAACTTTACTGAAAGTACCCTCCATGGTGGGCGATGGAGATTTTTTCTTCATTTCGATCAAATCGTTAGCAAAGTTTTTAAAAATATTAACGACTTGATAGTATCATTAAAGTTTATGTAAAATAACATAAAATGCCTTAAAATCTCTCTATGTTAGTAGGTATGTATAATGTACGAATAGAAGAATTTACCCGATTCTAACCCTTAATATTCATTATATGAAACGTCAGAAAAAAGTGATAATACCAGATTATTCCTTAATTAAAATCTACAGAGGAGATTTCTTTAGTAAGTAGGAATATTAATTAAGCATGTACTTTATAGAAGTCGCGCGTTTTACGCCTTGTCGCTACTTCTTGTGGTTGGTAAAGTAGGTAAATTTTATTTTTTGCTACACCTTGCAGGATTATCCTTCAGTTATGTTTAAAAAATTTCGGGGTATGTTTTCCAATGACTTATCCATTGATCTAGGTACCGCAAATACCCTTATTTATGTAAAAGGACAGGGCATTATCCTGAACGAACCTTCTGTTGTTGCCATTCGTCAGGACCGAGCCGGGTCACCGAAAAGCGTCGCTGCCGTCGGCTATGGAGCGAAGCAGATGTTGGGACGTACGCCTGGCAATATCGCGGCCATTCGGCCAATGAAGGATGGCGTTATCGCTGATTTCTTTATCACTGAAAAAATGCTACAACACTTCATCAAACAGGTCCACAGCAATAGCTTTATGCGGCCCAGCCCAGGCGTATTGGTCTGTGTTCCAGTGGGGGCGACCCAGGTAGAGCGCCGAGCAATTCGCGAATCTGCGCAGGGTGCAGGCGCACGCGAAGTATTTTTGATTGAAGAACCCATGGCTGCTGCTATCGGTGCCGGCCTGCCAGTCTCTGAAGCAACGGGATCAATGGTAGTGGATATCGGCGGTGGTACCACTGAGGTTGCTGTTATTTCGCTTAATGGCGTGGTGTATTCCTCTTCTGTACGCATTGGAGGCGATCGCTTCGATGAAGCTATTATTAACTATGTGCGCCGAAATTATGGCTCACTGATAGGCGAAGCCACGGCGGAGCGAATTAAACACGGTATCAGTTCCGCTTATCCGGATGACGAAGTGCGCGAGATTGAAGTGCGTGGCCGTAATCTAGCCGAGGGCGTGCCACGCAGTTTCATCCTGAACTCGAACGAGATTCTGGAAGCGTTGCAGGAGCCCTTAACAGGTATCGTGAGTGCGGTGATGGTGGCGCTGGAGCAGTGCCCGCCAGAACTGGCATCTGATATCTCCGAACGCGGTATGGTGCTTACTGGTGGTGGTGCTTTGCTGCGTAACCTTGATCGCCTGCTGATGGAAGAAACTGGCATCCCGGTGGTAGTAGCTGAAGATCCGCTTACCTGCGTTGCCCGCGGTGGGGGGAAAGCATTAGAAATGATCGATATGCACGGCGGTGATTTATTTAGCGAAGAATAACCTGCCTCGAAAAAAAAGGGGGACCCGTCTGGATGAACGCGGCAATAGGCAGTCCCAAACAGCTTTTTATTGAGGAAAACTCATAGTTTATGAAGCCGATTTTTAGCAGAGGACCTTCTCTGCAACTACGACTTTTCATGGCAGTCATGCTGGCTATTGCCGCTATTATCGCCGATAGCCAGCTTGAGACGTTCGTAAAAATCCGTGCTTATATGGATATGGCCGTCAGTCCATTTTATTTTCTGGCGAATAGCCCGCGCAAGATGCTAGATAGTGTATCACAGATTTTAACGACACATGCTCAGCTGGCACTAGAAAACCGGGTGCTGCGCCAAGAGTTACTATTAAATAACAGTAAGCAGCAACAGCTAGATCTGTATAAACAGGAAAATGCTCGACTACGCGAGCTACTGGGTTCCCCTCTACGTCAGGATGAACAGAAAATGGTCACTAAAGTGATATCTACCAGTACCGATCCCTATAGCGAACAAGTGGTAATTGATAGGGGATTGGATAATGGTGTTTATGTCGGCCAGCCAGTTGTCAGCGACAAAGGCGTGGTAGGGCAGGTGATTGCTACCAGTAAACTGACCAGCCGCGTGCTGCTTATTTGCGCTGCTTCGCATGCACTACCGGTTCAAGTATTACGTAACGATATCCGCATGATCGTTGCTGGCAATAGTTGCACCGAAGATCTACAGTTGGAGCATTTGCCGAGTAATACTGATATCCGCGTTGGTGATGTACTAGTGACCTCCGGTTTGGGCGGCCGCTTCCCAGAAGGGTATCTAGTGGCAGTGGTATCCTCAGTAAAAGTTGATACTCAACGTGCCTACAGTATTATTCAGGCTAGACCCACCGCAGGTTTGCAGCGATTGCGTTATTTGCTATTGCTATGGGGCGGGGGCGCCGATCCGCGCGACGAAATACCGCTACCACCAGAGGCGGTACACAATGTAGCCAATAAGCGCCTGATGCACATGATGATACCGCAGATTCCACCGCCTACCAGCGGTGTTGCCCAACCAACATCGCGCTGCATGGCGATCAAAAGTGCGGATAATCATGCAACTTCGTCAGGCGTGGGTAGTACCGGCAACAGCGGCGATCGTCAGGATGCCGCCGTCGTAGTTAATAATTTACCGACACAAAAGCCATTTTTCAGTATTGTTAAAAAAAGGTAATGAACCGGTATCACCGCCGCGGCGCTTGGATTATTTGGCTATCGTTCCTTATTGCGATCGTTCTGCAAATCATGCCCTGGCCACCGCAGTTGTATCTTTTTCGTCCATCTTGGCTTAACTTGCTTCTCATTTACTGGGTGATGGTGTTACCGCATCGGGTTAATATAGGTACTGGGTTTATCCTTGGGCTAATAATGGATCTTATCCTCGGCTCAACGTTTGGCGTACGTGCCCTAACGCTCAGTATTCTCACTTATCTAGTAGTATTAAAATTTCAGTTATTTCGCAATATGCCTCTTTGGCAACAAGCGCTAATTGTAATACTGCTGTCAGCAAAAACACAGCTGATCACATTCTGGGTAAATTTTTTAGTAACAAATATTTCATTTCGCCCAGAAATATTCTGGAGTAGTATGGTGGATGGTGTATTGTGGCCCTGGCTGTTTCTACTGATGCGTAAGATACGCCGGCAATTTACCGTGCAATAAGCGATAAAAGGAAATCACTTTGCACAGTACAAGAAATTACTAGCGTTATTGGATGTTTTTATGCGGTGATTGCCGTCCAGATGGAAGAACAGCGTTAGTCTGAAGAAAAGGCGTTAGTAGGCTTACATACGCCGGCGTGGTTTGTTCGTCTAAACACCGGTCAGTGTTAAGTGTCAATACCATAATGGTGTTTGAGCAATATAGATGATAGAAAGAAACCGAAGGATTGTGGATATGCCTGACAAATGCTGTAGCAACTTTACAGCAACTCCATCAGGAGATAAGCGCGATGGAACTAGGCTAATATCAAGCGGGTGATAAATTGTGTGGCTATGCAACATGACGTTTTTCGAATTTACGTTAGTTGTATCGATCCCTATATTATTGCTAGCGGCGAATCAATGGACAAGAACAGTGGTTATTATGGCATTCATAATAAAGGCGGTATGTTTTTACGGTCGATACGCTGTATTTACCATGGTGTGGTAATAGGCTTTCTGCTGCTAAAAACCTAAAATATTCAGTGAATCAAATGTTTAAATATTAGTAATAAAATTTATAACCACTGCATTGTTTGCCAACATCATGTTCTCCGAAAATTAAGTTACTTATGTCAACTACAGAATCCTGTAAGAAATCCATATCAAGCCTAGAAGGCACGGTACAGTATTATTGTCGGTAACATTTTTTTTACAAAGGAAAGTTAGGCGCTTGCTGCCAGGTATGCAGATACGGCCTTTGTTGATATACCGTTATGGAGATATAAACCGCATTTCTTCATGCTTTAGATATTTTATCCCCTACAGTAAATGGGCGCGGCGAAGAAAAAAGAATTTTCAAGTTCGAGATGTCGCCAAGAAGGTACATCGAAGGCAGGATATCATGGTTCAGGTTGTGAAGGATTATAAAGGATCTCCCCTCGGAACAAAAGAAGCGCACAGCATGAGCACTAATATCATGCTACCATCCTGTTATCTAGTCTTTATGCCTAGCGATACTCATATGTGTATATCTCATTGGCGTAATGATAGCAATATGGAGCAGGAGAGATTAAAAAAATCGTGGTACGATATTGCAATACGTATGGTTATTTATAATATGTATCGCAGCTGAAGGTATATCTAGTGAAAAACCTGTCTTAGAAGCTGGCTTCCTAAGACGGCTCTCTATAGCAGGGTCATGGAACATAATAGCCGAAATTAGACTCACGATAATAAGCTGTAATAGAGGATTAGGGCTTTCTCAATATATTTATAGAATATTTCAGTGGAGTAACGACGCTGGGTAGAATCCGCGATTATTTATGTCTGAAAAGATAATTACTGCTGGGTTTTCTGCCGAAAATATTCCAGAAATGACCACAAAGCTCGAATATTATAGTAGCAAACAAGAAATTTTTAATCTCTATAATAGAGAAAATGAAATTTTAGCGCTCACTAAAACATAAAGTGAAGTTGAAATCTAGTGGCTATTGATCATTAATCAAACCAAAGTAATGAATACTATTCAATATAAATACGACCATTTCATTAGCCACTGCAATATTGATAAAACGATATTTTCAATACCAATGTCGAAGGAGGTATAAGTAGTTGCGCGCCAGCTGCAACTGCGTAATCTTAGCGGGATTATCATTATTAATTTTATCGATATGAGTAATAAGCAATAGGAACATAGCCAGCGAGTGCTGCATTCCCTTAAGCAGGCGCTGAGTACAGAAAAGGTGAAACTAGTATCAACAGTTTTTAGGAGTTATTTCTAACAGAAATAACATATAACGCACACGTAAAATTATTAAGTATGTATGTTGTGTAGCGAGTGTACTACCTATCTGTCGCGGCTGCGGAAAAGTGGAAACATCAAAAATGATGTGCTATGAAATCATGTATAAAATTGTGTATGGCACCATGTTTATGACTCCGATCGTTTTCTGATCTGTGCCTCCCATTGGCAATTGTGTTTAGTCTCATAAAAGTAATGAATCCCACGCAGATAACGGTGACGAAGGTGAAAATCTTCTTCAGTAAGCAGGTGGTAAAGGTAGAAATAGAGTCGTTTACAGCCGCCAGCAGTTTGATGTTGTGGTGATATAAGCCGTTGTCCTCATGTAAATCTAATCCGTAACCAATAAAAGCCGTCATGGTGGCCGTGTTGGGCTGGGTAACGGTCACTAGGAAGACGGCGTGAAACGACTTACCAGGATATCAGTGGCAAGTTATGATGTTTCAGGGTGCTGTGTCTGGTGTTGCCATAGATGTATTGCTTCTGTTCGCAAACTATTTGTGTATTACATCACGTTTTTATGCCAATATTCAGTTGCGATAAATTAAAGGATAGTAGCTAAGAATCCTTCGGGCACAGATCTGATATTAGTGGTATTGATAAGGCTATTATCAGAAAATACACGCATGTGTATGGCGGAGCGCTACGCTAGCGCTGAACGCGTGCAATCTTTAATTGCACTGGCACTGGCATTTCCGTGACATCATCTTTATTGCCTGCAATTAATTTTTTTTAAACCTATATTGATGGGAGGGGATCATCGTGGTAGCTCCTATCAATTTTGATCGTCCTTCCAATCTTTTCCTACCTCAGTTGGATTATTTTTCTATGCTGCGGGCAACTAGAACACTTTTTTTGACCTCTTGAGAGAATAGCAGAAGAAGCATATTTCTGTACCGCAGCTCACATTTTAGCGTAATACCTTCAACCGTCATCGTGCGAGAAAATCGACAGACGTGTGCATGGATCTACATAATCAGTGTTGGATGGTAATATTTCTTAACTCTTAAGTTAAAGATGGGTTAGTAGGAAACCCTTTAATAGGGCCATTACAGAGATTGAATAAATTCTGAGATTTTCGTAAAGTAGACAGAAAATGATTTCTCTGTACTAAACTGTAATGATTATGTTTTGAGCAAATTTAATAGTATTTTGAATACCTTTTAGATATCCATTAGATATATGCAAATTATATTAATATATTAATAAATAATAAAAAATGACATATATAATGGCCTACTTTTTAAGTATTCTTTTAAAGAATTCTCTGTCAGGCTTCCTTCCTCGTTAATTGATTTAATCTCTCCAATTGAGTGAGCCATGTCATAGCCGCTTTTGCCCTGAAGTTAATCCTGGTCCGAAACAGGCACACCTACTATCTAATAATCTGGAAGCCTATTTCTGATAGAAAACGCGATAAAAAAAATATCGCGGATGTATGGCCATCATACTATATCTAGTAGTACAGCAATAAGCCCGTTGTATGGCTACTCTGATAATAGCGGTAACAAGACAAACAAGATGTTGCATGTAAATATCACCTGAATTTCCCTTCTCGGCTAGACATCGAGGATATATTACCAGTGTTACTGTTAACCTGCAGGCGCAGAGCAATTATTGAGCGCCTGAATGGGGTTCTCCCATATACAGGTAACCCTACTCCTTTAGACTTATAACAGGCTAAGCGCTAACCCTACGTCCGCAGGTACAGTATAAAAAAATTATTTAGTCTGCCGAATGCAGTACATCAGGGTAAGAAGTTAAACCTAGTAACAAAAAACGCTAGCGATATTGCTTAACTTGGCGACTGCTGATAGAAATATGCCATTAAAGAGAAAGTATAGCACTATAACCATGGTCACGAGCACAAGGCTCTACCGAAAGTTAACGATAATATAGAAAAAAGACGCCTATTGCTTAAAGTAAACCGCCATTGGCTATGGAAGGGAAAGAAATTAAATATGAAGACGCCAGGTAAATTACACGAAATGTTTATACGCCAGAAGAGAAAAATGCGCAGTTCAGTACGACTAGATTAGACCGTTGAAAACTAGTATTTTGTGTCAAGGAGTTGATTGAAGTAGACTGCCAGATAGTACGGGTGTGGTCTACGCTACCCACAATTCTAATGAAGTAATTATTATTACTATATGGATGGCGCTTATCGCTGCATAGCGCTCTAGAATGATAATACAGCCTTTATGATGGTGCTTATCTTCAAAGTGAAGAGTACTTGGAAGCTGCCAAGAAAGCGTCGTATTAAACTGGCCGAAATAAGAATGAAGGATGCAAGAGATGAATATGCCGGGTAATTAATGTAACAAAGGAAAGCAATTACGGTCGCCTGTTTTATATCATCAGGTATAAACAGGCGAAAAAAATGAAAGTGTATTCATTTAAATCCGAATATGAACACGATATCAAGCAAATCAATAATAACCAGTTAAGGGTATATTGGCTTACAATGTAAGAATGCATTTTTCAGCTGAAATCTTCTTCAGGCTGCACTTAGTGCAAGTGTAGGTGATAAGATGAGATTAAGCAGCGCAATCCTTTCGTAATATTTAAAGAGATTTACAATATCAATATTAATAACATCGCGAAGGTAAAGTATGGGGTTCTTAATCGCAAGATAGTGCGCGCACTAACGCGGGACATAAAGGTAAATTTTATGCCGATCTATCTGGCATAATGTAGCACTGAGCCTTATTAGTAATACGCAAAACTTCGGAGGGATATCGGTGTGATATATGGGGCCAGATCGGCAATAGAGAAAAGGATTATATTGAAGGGTATGTGTACGCCAATAGCTTAATAAAAAGCTCGTTCTTATTAAAACAAACACTAGTATTATACCCAAGGTATTATTGTAGGCGCTGTGCGCCCGGCTGGATCTGTGAAAAACCGTAATATTCATGAACTAGTTTAGAAGTTTTTATGCAGAGGAGAGCTTATTTCGAGAAGCATTGGCTGTTCCTAGTTTATTGAGGGTGGGCTGCTGCTCTATCGGGCATTAAAAATATTGTGCCACATTCATAACCGTTCCAATGTAAGTATTGTACTAGCGAGCATTTTCCGTGCCTACTGCTCAATCAAAAGGTTTTCATACGAGGAAAATATGTCACAACAAGCTTACTTATAAGCTAAGTAGCATGATAATTTCCCTGGAATACAGAAGGAAAGAAAGAGAAAGTATGCCAGTCCATCATAAAAGCCATTAACTAACAATCCTCTTTTCGCTGAAACGAGGTAGACAGAATCCATTATACACTATTTAAAGATAAAAGACATGATACCCTGTTCCTATAAGGAGGTTATTCTTATGACTAGTTCATGTTTTATGAGTAGCTTTTTAAGCTGTCAGACGTATGATATCAATGTCAACAAAAATACTCAGGCGGTTTTAAAAAAAAGGATATTCATGAATATAGATTCAAAGTTATTTAATAAATATCATTATATTGATATCATCATAAAATTAAAACTTTTATTCGGGAAATACATTAGTATTGATATAAATATCAATACTAATGTACATGGTACACAAAGTTTAAAAAAAGAAATAAGTCAAGTTTATTGAAACTATATATTTACTACCGTATTATCGTATCAGTCTTATTTCGAGACTATCAATAAAAGCTCTATTCCAGTATATTTAACAAGAAAGGTCATTTTCTATAATAATTTACATAACAATACAGTACTTGCTGATTACTGAAATAGGGAGGCAATAAAACTATATCCGTATTTATAAGTAGATTGATAATAGCAAAATATTGGTTATTATTGCCATATAACATTAGGCATGAGTCATAAGAGTAGAACAGTTTAATTAGTACCAATAGTACTATTGGTACTATCTTGTTTGTATTTACTTTATTTATCAAGATAACCTTTTAAAATATATTAATAATAGCCATAGATAAGATAAATGATTTTATCCCCTGCAGGGTAATTAAAATTAATTGCGCAACTTATTTTTATAAAAATGGTAGCTAACACAGAAACACTGAATAAATAATGTCTTAAAACTTTATATTAGAATAGAAGTAATCAGCCAGTACTGGCTTTTCAATAAATAAAAGTTATGTTTTTCTTGACAGAGCTGAGAGGATATAAATATGTTATATTGTATAGTTAAATGTGAATATAGGAATAATGATAATTGCTATCTTTATTATCTTGATGACTGCAATCTGGTGCAGGAATCACGTTTCATACTAATACCATGAAGCCTGTATTTTTATGGCGCTCAGCAACGCATGGGCGATTCAGGCATTATTCGCAAGCAAAAATGAAACAGGCGTTAATACGCTATAAAACAGTATTAAGGAAAAGTTATGAAAAGACATATAAATAATGTGCCGCTTAATATTTTAGTAACGCCCGATAATATTTAAATCAGCAACAGGGTTAGACAGATGTTTTATACGCGCATTGATTATCAGACCGTACTTAAATTCTCTAACTCAGAGAATGAGACGTTGATGTGATATAATAAAGAAAGCGATGAGATCAATCCGCCACGAAGCTTTTAGCAGAAAGCATACCTCTCCAGGCGTTATAGAGCATGACTTTTTTAATTCTTTCATTGCTACCCATAGCGCTAAGCCCTCCGTGCATTAGGTAACGGCACAGTATTCAATATCCCCGCTATAAGGCTAATTCAACCGCGCGTTAATCCGCAAAAAAAACGACCAAGGCAATTAACTGGTATCCCTAGTTCATTTGATATTTTGCCTATCTATACACACTAGTGAACTTATTATGGATAGATGTATGCACTATTCGTATGATAGTTAAAAGTATAAGAGGCTAGTGAAGTACCCCCCTGTGCTAGATTAAGATAATATAGGTTGCCAGGTGATAATTATTTCCTGATGAGAGGTAATCTTGTGCGCGTCAGTAATTAAACACCCCCTTACCCACTGCAAGTTCGTCTTTGGCGCTTAGGGTTTATTTACGCCCTAGTGTCTTTTTTAAATAGGAGAGATAGCTTCGCCGAAACGAAATTCTCATCCAGTAAACTTTCAGAATGATGCGCATAAAATATGATTAAAATAGTGTATACAGGTAAAATAAACTCTACTGGAATAAGGAAACTACTGTTGGGGGGTATCTCACTATGTGATACCGGTAAACAGAATGGCGGGAGCTGTACTGCCCCCCCACCAAGCTTCTCGCCAGCGCTGGCTTAGCTTTTACCTGACAGGGATCTCGTAAACCCCGTATAAGCAGAATGTTCAATGAATTCTTAGCAAGATAAAATCTTACTACTCATAAGCGATAAGTAGCCCTGGGGCTATCTCAATAACATTATTTATACACATGCTCGGCGAAAAAAGCTTATAGAATGACTCGATGATACAGAGAAGTACACGGACTAGGCTTACAGTTTAACTTCTCTGGTTAGTGCTCTACGGATCGACAGGTAAATAAGTGTGTGCGCCTCAGGGAGAGATATTATACTTCGGATCTTTGTTTAGATAGTATTTCCGTGGACATACTATAATGATACAGAATAGAGTATATAGTTGTAGTATAAGTGTACTACCCTTCTATTAGCTGACCTTTCTTAGGGTTTTAGCAAACCCACTCCACCTAGGTCCGTAAATACCACTTCTACACTTCTGACGTTTATTGGTGGTAGTGGCAATAATCTATTTAGTGCGCGAGGACAACATCACCAGCGGGAACACCCGAAATGATCATAAAAGGCTTAATATCATACTTTGCTTCAGGCCGAAAGAAAAACCTTTTCTTATCTACCAGAGATAAGAAAAAACGCTACAATCACCGAGCTGAGTTTCAAAGAGATGGAATTACTAAAAAAAATGTGACGATCAATTTTAACCTCAGTGAGTGCTCTATCCGAATTGCCTTGAGTGGGAGGCGCCATAATGGCGTAATACGATCTAGTGTATATGCTGCGCTATTACGTAATCTGTACTGTACCTAACGACTCGTCTAAAAAACAAGGCTAACAAGGCTAACAAGCTAACAAGCTAACAAGCTAACAAGCTAACAAGCTAACAAGCTAACACAGAAATTATAAAGCTTTACCACAGTAAAAAATACAGACATTAATGGCTATTATCGCGCTAGATATAGGGGTAGGCGTTAAAAAAGCAAGGGAGGATCTCTCTACTGCTAGGTGAAAAACGATGGTTCACTAACCAAGATCGCTGGGGCCTCTATTGAAAAGAGCGGTCATAAAAACTCTGGATGATATAAAGGACATTTCCTTGTTAGGAAGCGACCTGCTAGCCTAGAAAAAAACGTAGGACTTTCCGTTAATCATACAGGTACGAGAGGTAAGGATAAAATAAAGAAGTAGATGCGCTTTGGCGCAAGAAACTCATCACTAAGCCTAATAGCGCCTGTCGGTATTGTTTCTAGAGGGTAACCTACCAAAGACCTCAGGGTATTTTAACAGTGCCAAACCCTAGATGAAGATGGCATGATAAACTACCTTAATATGCCACAGCGTTTTATGACATTAAAAGTCTACTATCGGTTTTTAATAACCATTGAATTTTATTGAGGCAACTCGGCTGTCAGACTGTATTCATCGCCCGGGATATGGGCCTGCAAGAAGTAGCCAGACAGGTAGTACAACCCCTAAATGCCATACCCGGCATTTGCTTGCAGGTTTCCTCGCCGTTAAGCGTTAAAAGGTCAGTATAGACCCAGTGATATACTGCATAGGTGCTTGTGCAAAAGCTGCTAAGATAGTAACCCCTAGCCTATGCTGTGAGTACAAAAAAAATCTCTGGTGAGTAACCCGGACCACAGTACTAACCTCTGCCGATAAACATACCAATATCAAAGGGTAATAGTTAGGGCAATAAATCCAGCGGTCCTTGCGGTGAGTAAAAATAATCAATAGTCACTACTCTGAAGTGATTTGATGGTGCTAGAGATAATGGCACGGAAATGTACAACCTAACTACTGGTAATGGTTGGTGATAATCTCAGTAATGAGGAGGTTTATTTTTATGTCTGGAAGCTGATGGTAAACACTAAGCTTAAAGGATAAAACGCGAGCTTTACAGTCTTAACGATATTTTACCTGATGTATTTTACCTGTTTTAGCGGTGGGTGTGTAAACATATACGCTACAGTAAACGCTTGAATAAAGATCTGAAGCTTATCAGTTGTTAGCACCCAGCGCAGAATTTATGAGCGTAATGCTCAGGCATATATTATAATTCTACATTATCTTAGGCGCTTTAATCCATTGTAACGGAGGTAATCCAGGCATAGTACGACGATGTCACGTATATATGACCAGAAAACACTTGGCAAACCTGTAACTATATTACGAATAATTTTCGCCGAGTCGTGTCGTCTGTTCTACTGGCAGATAAAGAATTGATATCCGTCGTACTAAGTTTCTCCGAGACTAATAAGCATCAACCGGCCTACTTACTGAATTAGTAAATCCTATTAGATTGATAGCCATGTGCCAGTATCTTTAGCGTCTGACGCCAAGTAGTAGCTATAAAATCATATAAAAGCTAACGAATCCGTTGCTAAAGAGCAGAAGGATTAGTACTTGTAAAAAAATATTAGGTCGATAATCTGATTAATGTACAACACGGCTTTTGCACACCTGAAAGCAAATTAGTTCAAATTATCCTACCTCTCTTTTCTCACACTCTTAACAAAAACAATTACTCTACCACGAGAGTTAATTTTTAATAAAGGTTTTCAACTCCGAGGCAGGAGAGGCTAGTATTATTACCTGCTTTAAGTGCATTCTGAAACGTGAGATAGAGTATAAAAAAATGCATCTCTCTACCAGAGAGGCTACCCACCCTACAATG
This sequence comes from Sodalis sp. (in: enterobacteria), assembly GCA_051710585.1. Lineage (GTDB taxonomy): Bacteria > Pseudomonadota > Gammaproteobacteria > Enterobacterales > Enterobacteriaceae > JBPESP01. Next base: position 150,529 of record JBPESP010000004.1, read on the forward strand.
AAGACTAACCTTAATAGCACACTCAAGTCGGTGCGTTTTTTTAGGGAAAGAACTTAGCCCCTTTCTATGTAATACCAGAACCAATATAATAAAACCTGCGGGGAACGGAGCTGACGTGGCGTTGTGGCCCCTCTATAATTATCTTTACGATTTCTATAAATTAAGGTAAACAACACAACCACTGCAGCTTAATAGTGCATTCGGTATAAGCTTCTAAGGTATTTTACCTATATTGTCTTTCTTTATGGTGAAAGAATCTAGTAAATTAGCATAGCGTATCGGTAAGATTTCTATCATTATTTTTTGTTTTATTGGCTAATTTTATCGTTATTATCATGGGGTGCTGCGCTGCCATCAAATGCTAAACTAGCAATGGGATAATATTCTTTTATCACGGTTTAAGGTTTAAAGCCTACTTATATATCTACGTTTTTCTACATGTTATGCACTTATGTTGCTAACTTACCTATCTGATGTAGCTTTCTCCATTTCTCAGCCTAGACGGCCAGCGCTGAATTAGATAATAAGGTAGCTTCCGCCGTTGGTAGCGGAATGTACAGAAAAAAAATACCACCCTGACTTTATATTGGTGGAGCTAAGCGGGATCGAACCGCTGACCTCTTGCATGCCATGCAAGCGCTCTCCCAACTGAGCTATAACCCCGCATATGGATCTCATTTCTAAGTGGACAGGCGCATAATATGAATTCCGACAAACTCTGTCAACGGCTAAACTCAACAAAAAGGTAAACGCTGAAAAGTCGTAAACCACCCCCTGCCCAACAGTTTCTTACGCTTGGCAGTGGATGAATTCCAACGCTTTAACGATGCGCGCTAAACAACGCGACTGACCTATAGCATGCAGAGTGACGTTAAGGGCAGGAGAACAGTCGGTACCGGTAACCGCCACGCGTAGTGGCATACCGACCATACCAACGCCGACCTGTAGAGTCTCAGCTGTTTGCTTAATAGCAGCATGTACTGTAGCTGGCGTCCATTCACTAAGGGCCGCCAGATTAGCGCGCACTGCCTTTAGCACTGGGGTAGCTACTGGGCGTAAATGTTTCTTGGCCGCGTTGGCATCGAATTCGCTGAAATCCTCGTAGAAGTATCTACCGCTAGCCGCTATTTCTTTTAGCGTCTTACATCGCTCTCTAAGGAGTCGCACTAGTGCCGCTAGCTGCGGACCAGTGCGGATATCAATCCCTTGTTGCTTGATATGCCAGAGAAGATGTGTCGCGACATATTCAGCCGGCAGGTTATTAATATAATAATGATTCAGCCACAATAATTTTTCGGTATTGAAGATGCTAGCGGACTTACTCACCGCCTCAAGGCTGAAAAGCCGTTTCATTTCGTCGACGCTAAAAATCTCCTGATCACCATGGGACCATCCCAAGCGCACTAAATAATTCAGCATAGCTTCCGGCAAAAAACCGTCATCGCGGTATTGGATGACCCCTACAGCGCCGCGGCGTTTGGAAAGTTTTTTGCCATTATCATCCAGGATCATCGAAATATGAGCATATGTCGGCACCGGCGCACCAAGAACCTTGAGGATATTGATTTGACGCGGCGTATTATTGATATGGTCCTCTCCGCGGATAACGTGGGTTATCGCCATGTCAAAATCATCAACAACCACGCAGAAATTATAGGTTGGTGACCCGTCGGCGCGGCGGATAATAAGATCATCTAGCTCCCGATTGCTAAATTCGATAGGCCCACGAATGAGGTCATTGAACATCACCGAGGCATCCTGCGGGTTACGAAAGCGCACCACGCAGGGTTCATCATCGGCATGTTGTTCATGCCTATCGCAACAGCGCCTGTCGTAGCGCGGTTTTTCGCCACGGCCTATCTGACCTTCGCGCAACGTATTTAACCGCTCTTTAGAGCAATAACAGTGATAGGCGGTGCCTTTGGATAGCATATCATCAATAACTGCATTGTAGCGGTTTAAACGTTTACTCTGGAAATATGGACCTGCATCCCAATCCAGATTAAGCCAGTTCATACCATCCATAATGGCGTCAATCGCCAGCTGAGTTGAGCGCTCAAGATCAGTATCTTCTATGCGCAGTACAAAATCCCCGCCTAGATTACGGGCGAACAGCCATGAATATAGTGCGGTGCGCGCACCACCGACATGTAAATAGCCGGTGGGACTGGGCGCAAAGCGGGTTTTAATTTTCATTAGCTATATTGTCTTCATTTTATATGGCATATATGGCGAATAGCCAAAATACGATTTCTAGTTTATACTAAAAAGTAGGGAATAGTCTATCAGTTGAGAGCGAATTCTCAATGCCTATTTACATTTAGTAAGTTTTTTTACTTAGGGCAGGGCAGAGCAGATTACCCTGGGATAGCTAAATTTAATACGAACAGGAAAATTCACGTGAAAAATCGTTGACTCATTTCAGCGGTCCCCTATAATGTCGACTCGACACAGCAGGGGTGATTAGCTCAGCTGGGAGAGCACCTCCCTTACAAGGAGGGGGTCGGCGGTTCGATCCCGTCATCACCCACCGTTTTTAACGTTTTAAAAACGGGTCGTTAGCTCAGTTGGTAGAGCAGTTGACTTTTAATCAATTGGTCGCAGGTTCGAATCCTGTACGACCCACCAAAATGGATTATTAGGATCTTTTCTTGACTCGAAGAAAATTAAAAAAATCATAATTACTATCGAGTACGATATAGTTTTATCTTTAGTATACCCTTCCGTGTGAGGGGCGAGCCAAGAGTAGATTACCTTATGAGGAACCTTATTTTCTCCTAAGGAGAAAATCTTGTAGGCTAATTTTAAGTTTCTGTTTTAAAAAAAAATTAAAGAAAACAGAATATTATAGCACTCTATCACTGATATAATAAGGAGTGATTTTATAGCTATCTTACTAGTCATTTATCTGCATCCGAACTCCAAAAAAAATAAAACTTGCTGATAAAAAAATACTAACTGTTTCAACAGAAACAGGGGCCTAACACTCTTCATTAGAACTAGCGGTAAAAATATAGCCTTTCCCTAATAAGCATTCTAGTTTGATTGGCGAAATAACTATTACCTCTTGAGAAACCTACCATGCCATTTCACTTACTCAGCATGACCCCCAACCCCCAGACGCTGCATACAAAACACCTTATCCTGCTGGTAAGGTGAATTGATCTGAAAAAATAAGAGAAGGAAGAGGCGAAGTAGGAAAAGACTAGCGGTGGATACCTGTTTATCGACGTGGCAATAAAATAATTCGCCATTAAGAAAATGAAAATCTCCACAGATTATGCAGATAATATCTAGATATTATCACTGTGGAGTGTGATATGTCACTTGCTATCGAACAGAGGCCGGTAGCGAGGCTAAAAGTCCATATGCGCCTAGCGCCCATAGTAGAGAGCTAGCAAATCTCCTGTGGTGCATTAGAAATTTTATACCGACTGATACAGAGGATTAAGGAAGTGATAGATTTGCCATATCAACACTAGTTTACTGGAATTTAATATGATATTAACCAGTTATGAGATTTTTTTTTGCGAAGTCTAATATTCAGTGTACCACTATATAGTGGTACACTGAATTTAACTATTTGAGTTGAAGCGATATGCTTACTTTAGAAGAATACGGGTATAGCAATTATAGAGGAAGAAATTTTAGCCCTGAATTCAAACGTAAATCTGCTTAATTTCTTGTCGATCAAATTACACCACCATTTAAATAGCAAAAAAAACATGAACGCTATCCATTTCTATAAAAATGGAATAGGTAAAAAACTGCATGATTAGCGAAAGAGAAACGCTAAAGTCTTTTCTAATAATCTTATAAAAAATTGAAATACGGGAACTCAAGAAGAAAAAGTACAACGCGCATTAATATTAAAACCAAATATTAAAAAGGCTACATTGTTCCAAATGTCAGACTCCCTGAATATTTTCATTCATTAGAAAATTCAGCACAAATTATATCCCGTGACCATGTTTTATTACATATTCATGGTTCATTGCAGTAGTTATGAATACTGGAAAAGTATCCTGAAAAGCCAAACGGCTGGCGAACGGGGTATTATGCATTCAAGTTCATGAACTGCACAGGATTCAGGCATAGTACAACTAACACAAAAAATACCATCACCATGGTAACTTAGAAAGACTTCCGTACAGAGCGCTAACTCGCTAACAGGGTAATGAAAGAGTTGGTGTTGTTCAGTTATCAGTAACCGACGCATAGATTATAAGTATAGCGAAGTGTATATGATACGATCATTAATCATTTTGAGCGCCAATTCGCTCTAATAGAGCTAGGGTAAGTGTAGTGCGATGATGTGTGGTATATCTGAACAGAAAACACTAGGTATTATACCTTACGGTTATTCTTGATCTATTCGCAAGGAGACCAACGAACTGAGGTATATATTCTCTATGGATAGCAAACTGAGCATTAAAGGACTGAAATGACGCGGGAAAAACAGGCCTAAATAAGCTAGCCAAAATGATGTTTTACAGTGATCAGAGTAAACACTATATGAACAGGCAGTTCTGCCAGTTACTATATCGTTTATGGACAAAAAATACGAGTCGGCGTAGTAACTTTTGGATAATAGTCCGATAGAGCGTTTTTAAGAAATCTGAAAAAAGTAGATACCAGTAACGGACTATAAAGTTTCAACGAAATTTCTCACAAAATTACAGACTATCTTGTGCAATATTATTGCATATTCAGGTGGCATGAATATAACGCTGTTTACTACCAAATAAATTAGAAATATATACTGGTAAAACTCTAATGCACTAGCCAGTTTTAATTAAACACTACATAGTTTGTAGCATACGATTCAGTGGGTAAACATACTTAAAAGTCTCTCTCGACTGCCTGCGTTGCTAGGGATTAATGGTTATTTTTTGAAAATTCTTTGGGGCTAGTCATTGTGTGAGTTTAGGGATATTGAACCAATAAGTACCAATAAATTATTTAGCATGATAGGTGGCGTAATGATCAAAGTTGACGTACCGGCAGAGCACAATGAATCGCGGCTGGTGATCCCAATAAGGAAGGCGGTGTCAGGAGAGGGAATGTCGCCTTCCTCTATAGTGAATTCTACTAAATAAATAAGCTTCTCCCAGAAGGGAGCTCGTCAAAAAACAGTATGGTTACACTACACTGTAGAATGTAAGTGTATAGTAAAAATTACTATACTATGCAGCTAACTAGTGCTATTATTTTTATGTTAAAATAAAAATAGGAATGTTCATCCTATTTATGTGTTTCTAGGCAGAACCAGTGAAATTAAACCATGAGCGGGCGTCGTTAGTAGAAAAAATAGGCGCCTTCTGTACCCTGAAGTTTCGCTCTCTACTGGGAGACTCCAGATATTTATTGCTAGATAATATATCTACGCTGCTATTAGCGTAAGCAATAGCGACGATAGCGTGAGGCGTTGCGCCAAAACGAAAATGTTCTGCCAGCTGCAAGTCCTTGCATTCACTAATAGCATTAGTGCACCACTTAATGTCGAGTATTACCTCAACTATAGTATGGCTTTGCGATTCACTTTAAACTAGAGCAACATAGTCACGATAGCCTAATAAATTCCGGCATAATATTACAGTTCATCGGCTTTTTGCTATGAACTAAAATTCTTTTCTGCACATTAAGCAACACCACATTCGTATAGCTGTCGCTGGTATCTATTCCAAACAATGAACTCATACGCGCTCATTACAGGAATGAGCTGGTAGCGTTTCAACTAACGTATAGTTATCTGTACGATAAACATCGTGGCCAGAGTATAGCTTAATTCCCCCCTTGGCGTACGTCATTTATGGGCGGAGAAGGACGCGGCGACAACACATATATCTTGTAACAAATCCTTTTCTCCTCACAGAATTGGTAATGCTATTTCTTCATAAGAAATAACAAAATTCAGTATCATAACCATATACAGCGCTTGCTCTTCTCGCCATATCAAGAAGATAGATATTTATTTAAAAATACGCCAAAGCGCTAATTTTATCGGTGTCGATGACGATAAAATAGGCAATCTTATAATTGAAATTACCCCATTACGCTGCTTAACTCAGTTAGCTTTTCTGGGTTGAGACTACCTTATGTCTTGAATAAGTACAGCATTTGCATTTTCATCCACGATAGCGGAAAGCGACATATTGATGCCATCCATGTAAAATATGGTTATTTGAAATTCTGGAAAAACCCAACACATAGCGTTGTTTTTCCGCTACCGGAAAAACTCTAGAATTTAAGCTAAAGCCAGCGGAAATAGCAAATTTCTATTATCAGTTTAATTGGGTATATGGCAGACAAAAAACGGCCCATATGCTTATAGATATACTGACAGGCTAATAGTGATACCTATCCTAATCAATAACTTTCTATCATCATTTCGGTGAGCCTACCATGCCTGGCGTCATAGAAATACCTTAAACTGAAGCTCGTCTGATCTCGATAATCGGATAGAGCCATTTTAGGTAATGCCCCTACCGTAATTGCGCCGATATACGAAGCTGCCGCCACCCGTTTATAAAATAGTGCCGCTGTAACTTATGTACTCAATTATTTCATGATATGGCTATTTTATTTCACAACCTTTACATTATCATCTGCACGGACGACACTGCTCTACTCTCCTAATGGAGTTATATATGTTAAAACCATACCTTTGATATTATCTATCTAAGGTAAACTAGAAGTATATTCTACATTACAATTTTTTGTAATGAATCCACGAATGAAAATTTATTAATTGGATTAATAAATATAATTTTTCGTTGCGCTGAATATCAGTGCCATAGTCTAGTCTTTCATTCATATTATACTATTGCTCGATCGATTATTTTAGTACCTTAAGATTACTGATGATTAGCTTACCCCTTACCGATTGAAACTTGTGATTATTTGAGTATAAGAATTCGATCGTAAGATAATTTTTTTAGATCGAAATTCATTGAACATCCTAGCCCTCTCATTTATAGAGAGGGCTAACTAAGGCTGGAATCTTCCTTTTGCACTATCAAAGACCTGTCGTATTTACGCTAGCTAAATATCATCATCCACCCCCCCTAAATGCCCCTTTTCTTGATGGGCTTATGGAATTAAAATAAGGTAGCTTTGCGGATAGCAAAAATAAATAGATAAATAATCATATTATTGATAAGATAAAGTAAGGAAATATTGAACAATGATAAGTTTTAGCAATATTCAAGGCTATTAAACAGAAATTAACATAAAATTATTCTATATCAAATAGAGCATTTTTAAAATGTAGGTCGGATATGCGATTTTTTTAAAAACTTTATATCAAAAGTGATTTCTTATTTTGCGGTATTCAAGATAGTGTTGCAGGATCATATCTGCTAACGCTATGGGGAACATTCCTATATCTCTGGGAGAATCAAAGATCTTGATTTGCGCTATCTTTATGCCAATTATACTTATTACGATCTTCTAAATATTGATACAACATCTTCATCACCCCTGGTTGTTTCGATAAGGAGTTTACTGTCAGTTTACTGACTACAGCGGAGGATTTTACCTCTTATTTTCTAACACTAAGACCACGCTACACTATCAAGGAGTAGTATTACCTATGCTCCTATATTGACACTGGTAATGTAGATTCATACCCCGCTATAGACAAATCGCACTTGTGATATAAGGCAGTATCGCATCAATACCTGCCACCTGATTCAGTAACGGATCGAAATTGCAAATACTTTAGTGTCGATTCACGCCAAAATACCTAGTTTTTTTTGTAGGCTTCTCAATTATCATTACACCATTAAGCTTTTTGTAAATGTTTCTGTGCGGCGTGCAGAGTTTTGATCCCGTCGTTAAGTATCAATCGGAGCGTCAAAGAGTCCCGTTTCCGCTGAGACACACGACTATATTCCAGTGCGGAATTTTACAATTTTCTTTGGGGGCTTAACCTATCAACTCATACTTTAAAAGATATGAATTATGAATATTTAATAAGCGCCAAAAAATAGCGGTGCACCCTAACGCCATGATTTAATCCGAGGTGTTCTTGGGGTATGACGTAACAATCAGCTTTGGTTATTTTATCGCTAAAATACTTGTATCGGTGGTGGTGGGCTACGCGCTTATGAACAACCTTGCTAAGCCCTGTATCAGGGTATTTCCATCGGCGCAAGAAGCTGTTTGCCTGATTCAATCCAGTACTGTGATTGGTGTAGGTGGCTTTAGTTATGCAAACGACGCTATGTGCTAAACGATACCCACATCAGCAGCGCCGTGATTATTGATAATTAGTGCCAGATTGCGCATAACGTTGTTATATTATTAATAATACCATGCGGTTGCCAGGCTAATCAATAGCCATATGACTATCTACGATAAAATCACAGTAACCAGCATGGGTATAGTAAGTAATGTGCGCCCCATAATCAAACCCGGCATCTTATTCATCCGGGATTCCACTACAACTGAATAAAGAGTAGCGGAAGAGAACCGTATTAATTATGAATATCAGCGATATGAGAAAGCGGATGAAGCTATTGAACAAAAAAATTAGCAAAAAAAACTAATTATTCTCGCTTCTTATAGAGGATAATGCGCATCATGGTACTGTTGCCCAGTGAACCATTATTATATTCGCAATCTGCTTCCTTTGTCCTACCGGGATTAAAGCGGGCCGTGTTGTTAATGCTACGTTTTTTATAGACAGGAAGAGTATTTTGACTACTGACACTCATACTCTGCATATTGAAGAGATATTAGAACTTTTGCCCCACAGCTTTCCGTTTTTGTTAGTGGATCGCGTGCTGGATTTTGAGAAAGGGAAGTTCCTACGAGCAGTAAAGAATGTTTCCTTCAATGAACCTTTTTTTCAGGGCCATTTCCCGGGTAAACCGATTTTTCCCGGTGTACTTATTTTAGAAGCTATGGCACAAGCGACTGGCATTCTGGCGTTTAAAAGCGCTGGTAAGCTGGCGCCGGGGGAACTCTATTATTTTGCTGCTATTGATGAAGCCCGGTTTAAACGTCCAGTACAACCAGGCGATCAGATGATTCTCGAAGTGGAATTCATTAAAGAACGTCGTAGTGTCGCGCGCTTCAAAGGTGTTGCTAAAGTTGATGGCGAAATAAGTTGCGAAGCGTCGATGATGTGCGCCCGTCGTCGGGGAGATCTGAATACGTGATTGATCAATCCGCTTACGTACATCCTAGCGCTATTGTGGAAGATGGCGCTATCATCCATGCCGACGTGCATGTCGGACCGTTTTGTATTATCGGGCCACAAGTCGAAATTGGCGCACGTACCGTACTTAAGTCCCACGTGATAGTGAAAGGTATCATTTACATAGGTGAAGATAATCAAATTTACCCATTTACCTCACTTGGCGATGTTAATCAGGATCTGAAATATGCTGGGGAGCCAACGCAGGTCAAAATAGGACACCGCAACCGAATTAGAGAAAGCGTGAGCATTCATCGTGGCACGATGCAAGGCGGAGAAGTCACTCGGGTCGGTAGCGATAATTTGCTAATGGTGAATACTCATATTGCCCATGACTGCACAGTAGGTAGCCACTGCATTATGGCAAATAACGCCACACTTGGCGGTCATGTAACGGTCGACAATTACGCCATTATCGGCGGTATGACCGCGATACATCAGTTCTGCGTTATTGGCGCTCACGTAATAATTGGCGGCTGTTCCGGTGTTACTCAAGATGTGCCACCGTTTATTATTGCTCAAGGTAATCACGCCACACCTTTCGGCCTGAATATCGAAGGGCTGAAGCGCCGCGGTTTTGAACGCACCGCGCTAAACGCTATACGTGCCTCTTACAAAATTATTTACTGCAACGGAAAAACCCTCAATGAAGCTAAGTTGGAGCTGGAAGCGCTGGCGCAGGAACATCAGGTGGTTAATATTTTCTTAGACTTTCTATCCCGCTCCCAGCGCGGTATTATCCGCTAATTATGTTAGCACGCCCCATAACCATCGGTCTGGTAGCTGGCGAGATATCGGGGGATATCCTCGGCGCTAGATTGATACGCGCGCTGCGTACCCATCTACCAGAAGCTTGTTTCGTCGGCGTGGCCGGCCCGCATATGCAGGCCGAAGGAATGCATGCCTGGTATGATGTAGAAGAACTAGCGGTAATGGGTATCGTGGAAGTGCTCGGGCGGCTGCCACGTTTGCTACGTATTCGCCGCGACCTGACCCGTCGGTTTACCGCTCTGCGTCCTGATGTCTTTGTCGGTATTGATGCGCCAGATTTTACGATTACCTTGGAAGGGCGCCTTAAGCGGCGTGGTATCCGCACTATCCATTATGTTAGCCCCTCTATCTGGGCCTGGCGGCAGAAGCGATTGTTTAAAATTGCCCGCGCCACTGATAACATATTAGCCTTTTTGCCGTTTGAGAAGGCGTTTTATGACCGCTACAATATTCCCTGCCAGTTTGTCGGCCATACATTAGCGGATGCCATTCCTCTCGATCCAGATAAAGCAAGTGCACGGCAGGTGCTGGGTATTGCTGCTGAGGCGCGCTGTCTGGTACTTCTACCGGGGAGTCGCAAAAGTGAAGTGGCACTTTTGAGCGCAGACTTTCTGCGCGCAGCTGAGCAGCTGTATACACGTTTTCCAGGACTGGAGATTATTGTACCATTGGTAAATCCGGCTCGGCGGGCGCAGTTTGAGCACATCTTGGCAGCAGTAACACCGGCGTTACCGGTGCGTCTTTTGGATAACCAGGCCTGCCAAGCCATGATTGCTGCTGATGCCGCCCTGCTGGCTTCCGGAACTGCGTCCCTAGAGTGTATGCTGGCAAAGTGCCCAATGGTAGTGGGCTATCGTATGAAGCCCTTAACATTCGTATTGGCGCGACGGTTAGTGAAGACACCGTGGGTATCGTTACCAAATCTACTGGCTGACTGTGACCTAGTTAAAGAATTGTTGCAGGAGGCGTGCCAGCGGGATAGGTTAGCCGCAGCCTTAGAGCCGCTGCTTGACGATAATGATCAGCGTACAACGTTACTAGCAAAATTTCGCCAACTACACCAACAGATTCGCTGTAACGCCGACAAACAGGCAGCACATGCAGTGATGGCACTTATTAACCGTTAATTCTTTTACAAATCGTAAATCCATAAAGGAATATTTTATCTATACATGTAGCGCCGCTTATTGTCGGTATTAACTAAGTAGGATGCTGGAAGACCTTGATAGAGGTGACCACCGTCGTGGTACTAGATTCTAGCCGCTGATTCTAGCCGCTTTCCATCTATAAAATTAGCACTGCAGGGCGCAACCGATGCATCATCAACGAAAATTTACGCTAGATCCACAGCAAGTGCTAGTTCTTACATGAACCTATCACCGTTATACAGCGTGTTCATTGCACCAAAATCTTTTAATCTCTTAGTAGATAATCCACATAGCCGAACTACATTTTATTAACCTAACCATATACAGTAACTACTTAATAATATTGTTTTTTAGAGATGATACCAGGGCTTTATATGTAGTTAAATTGATATAAAGGAGGTAAAACCGGATACGTGGCCGATCCTGCTTACGTGCTGAACATTTTTACTGGAAAGTAAATGTAAAACCGTGAAGATTAAATTATGATTAGCTTACAGAATGTGCAAGTAGTATTCAGCCTCAACCGTCCCCCAATATTTATCATGGCTTTACAAGTTTATTCATCATTAAATATAGCCGATAAGCTGGTGCTAGTCAAACCGCTGATGGCAAAATATATTCTTTACTGATTCTTGTTAATTAATTCTGGATATACATGAAGCTTAATCTCAAGGAGATAGTACTAAAATTGAGTTGCCGGATTGCCTATTGTCGTGTTCTTTTACTAGCGGAAACACTGGTCTATGTTATCGTACTAGAGGGGGAGTCGTGAGACTTATCCAGCGCGACAACGTTTCATAATTGAAACTCAACAACCAGCTAATCAAGCGCTTTTGTGATTGTTTTTATGTCGTATACTGTAATCTGCTTACGGAAATCGATAGGGTCTTCCCTGGTCGCCGGAAACGCGTGGTGCCGGGAGAAAAAAACATTCATAGCAGCGATAGAGGGAAACGATGGTTTAAAAGAACGGCAGGACGGGACGGGACGGGACGGGACGGGACGGGACGGGACGGGACGGGACGGGACGGTAGTGTAAGTTGCACCTTAGAAAATAGCTATGCCTATAATGCCAATGGTGATTTCACACAATCTGACACTAAAACTAATTATTCCTTCCAATGGAAGCCCTTCATCAGCACAGAGTGATGCCGCTGATATTTTTTGCGTGCGAATCCTTTTCCGGCAAAGAGGTGTCAGTGCGTTTCGGTTACGTGTATAGCTTCTTTAATATTGGCTGAACATTGAAATTTAGTAAGAGCTAACAATTCTAACGTGACGGCACAGCTATATACATACCCACCATACCACCGCTGTTTTATAATGAAAACTCATTACATCACAAGGCGTCTTTGTATCTTAGAAGACGCGCTGCGTGAGTATTAGGTATAATGGTATTTTGGTATTCAGGGTAGTAACAGTGCGATGACCATAGTACCAGATGACGGCATTCAGAGTGGCGTGTTCTCAGACAAGGTGGTGGAGAGAAGGGAGATGAGCGGAGGGTTTCTGCGCAGTAGCCTATGTGAGGAATAGGGAATTATTCTACGCTGATCACTACGGTACCCAGTTCGGGATGGGTAAAACTAGCAATATAATCAAGCCGGACATCCTGATTGACGCCTGCTTGATTGATAACTAGGTACTCAACGTGCTTTCTTGACAGCATTTTGCGCGCAGCGCCGGTCACTGTTTCCCCATTACGGAGTGTAATATTTAATACCCAATGGCGCGTACAGGCAAGTTCAAGATTATCGTAATCATCACAGTTAATGGGTTGATATTCTTCATTCATAGTCATAAGCGCTCACCTATATTTATAGGGTGGTAAATGCCGCTTCTGCCCTGCGGGGGGGGATAAACCAGGCTTTACCGGTGATCCCACACATCAATCAACAGTTATTCCTTAAATAATATAGCACAGTGCGATTTAAATCTTTTAAGAAAAAGCGATTAATTCACAAACCTTTAGCTCCTAAATCAGTGCTGTTAGTTATTAATCAGCGTAGTCAAGTATATACTACGATCATTAATAATAAAGGGGGAACTATGATGGCGCTAAAAGCTGCTATCCATAAACAACAGCCCATATTGCTAATATAGACTGTAATGATTATTGTGAATCTAATCTGGTATTACCACAATACTCCTTTGAAACTCCACAGCGTATGATATTACGATTGCCAGCATAGGTATGCCACGCCTATATGAGCGTCTTGAATTCACTCGCAAGGGTGTGTGCGGAAGATGAATTTTGGGCTTTGTGATGATAATCACAGCGAAGCTGAAGTATGAATTGAAGTAGGTATAGCGAAAAAAGAATGTTTACGAAAAGCTATCCAGCATACCCATCAAGTTATCTTATATGCCTATAATACGCGCATCACCTGTAGACTGCAATTTATCAGTTCACTTTATCGAAGATAAACAGTATAACGCACTGGCGCGATGGCTATTACTTGGCGCAAATTCGAAATGGAATTGCTGGTGTGTTTTATAGATTAGGAATATTCTAGAAAATATTTTATTGCTAATATGCTGATAAAAATAGAGTTTTTATTTATTTTTTTTGAATAATAAGATTATTAGGCACCCTTCTTGCTAACCGTCCATAATCAGCATAAAGTAGGTTAAAGAGGACTGACACAATGTGCCCCTTTTATCTAAGATACCCTTATAAATTAACTTCATTGGGTATTTTTTAATATTGGCCAGCATACACGATAAAGCGTCTATAATCATCCTACTGGATATATTTTTATTATCGAAAATGGTTATGCTGTCAATGCAGAAGAAAAAGAGTAGAATGATTTTAGCAAACATATCGTCAACACCTTAACCTTTTTTCGGTACTTATTATATCTCTAGGATATGGAAAAAACTGTTCTACCTCAACAAAAATGAGGAAGCCAGAACTCACTGATTATTTCATGTAACGGAGCAGTTACAACGAGTTTTTAGTTACGAAAATAGAAAATTCTCTTCTCCTAATTTAGGAATATTTGCTAAATTCGCAATATTTTGATTTTGATATTAATAATCAGAGTCAAAAGATAAAGTTTTATGCTATCTAAGAATTTGATCTTTGCTTATATTTTTAGCCGCTAAGGTAAAAAGTGCGTTTTAGCCATCCATCACGCAAGAGATTTCATCTTCACAATTACTCTCGTAGGGATTAAGAGAGCGGCATTCAATGCACTTAATAAGTATTATTTATATATTTTATAAGCTTTTTTATTTAAAAAAAACGTTTTTCTATGAGGAAAACCGTGCTACTCATTAGCAATCATCCCATGAGAAGAATGAATATTTCCTTACTCAAACCCGCTTTCAACGCCGCGATTGTTCTATAATTGATCCCAGTAATTTTACCACCAATATTTAACGGGAGTTAGTTTTGACTATCAGCTGATTGTGGGTGATGGTGTGTATATAGGCTCTCTATCGAGAGCGGGCCAGAATTATTACAATAGCGACTGATTTAGCAAAATTTATTAGTACTACCATCGGCTTTAAATACTATTTAGGGTATCCTTTGTTGCAGAGCAGCATTCATTACTGGCATCATTAATTTTTTGATTTTAATGATAGCAGTGGTATTTCATTTTAGTTGTCATACCAGCATTTCAGATCTGAATGAGATCTACGTAATATTAACACTATCACTAAACCATACCACAAAAGGGTACTTGATTTAAGTCTGATAGCCGACAGTGATATCCTCTACGGTCGTGAGTACTACGCGGCCCGTGCAGGTAGTAGTATAAAGATTTGTGTATTTCCATATTTCGCTGTGGTGGTAAGCAATAATGATGCTGCTGTTATTTTTGCTGATCATAATGAGACTTGATCTGACCACATTCTGGTGATAATCCAAGTATTGCCCATCTTCAGTATCGCACTGAAACCACTATTGCTGTTCACTAGTAATCGGAAACTGATGAATAATTTTGTTAAATTTGCTAGTGATTAAAGCGATGGGCCACCCTGATTATAGCAATGGTTGTTATGCTGAATTTATTGATTGGCACCACCATAAGATGTTGAATCTTAGGCCAGAATAGCGTCTATGTCAACTAACACCCGCTCACTGAATTACCAGTTGTGCTGTAGCAAGCGACCATGTCTTCAATCTTGGCGGTTTTGCTGTCACCGATCAGCAATGATGTCAACATTATTTATATGTTATAATACAAATAATCAATGCTATTTACGCTAGTTTTTTGCCCGCGTACGACAATAATTGCGTTCAGATAAAGGACTTTCGCCATTTCTTTCTCGGTTAATTACCAAAAAGTTAAAGTAGTTCTGACTTAACGGCATGCGAATCTTCTAGTATTCTGTTAATAGAGGGATCGGTTATAACCCGCTTACCCTGTTAGCGACGAAAAGGTTAGGGCACAACTGTGATTAATCAAACTAGATAATACCTTTGTGCTTCTATACCCATCGTTCAAACAGGGAATATTCAGCTAATGGATAAGGAATAGGCACTCAATTCGTACAATAGTTAAAACTTCTATTCCGCCAGCAGTGCGAGTTCAAATCTAGCCGGTGATGAATAAAATATTCACATAGTCCAGACTAAAACGTTTTAAACTCTGATTCTGCTTGGCTAGCAGATATTTTTAATCCCTAATTATCATAGGGGCCTTACCACATGATACAGCCTGGCTTTGGTGAAAATAATCAATTCACATCGATAAAGCGTAAAGTATTCATACTGCACACAGCCAGCCAAAACCTTCTTTTGCTCATCCTGAAAGTAGATTAATAATTATTGGTAATATCAAAATGGGTAACGCCAAAATTGAAGGCAATGATCCAGAATGTGACGCCAGTGTCTAGAAATGCAGCATAGCCAAAATTATGCTAAACTCTCAGCGAGACCGCTGGGAGTTTCAGTTTATTTATTGCCTCAGCCCTATATTCCATTGAATTATAACGGAGCGAGGTAGCTTGATATATCATAAGGGTTCTTTACTGTTTGCTGAAAATTAGATGAAGGCGTCATAATAACATAGGCTAATAATGCGAAAGTAGGTATGCTTTATCGAGGATCACTAATAACACAAACACTATCAACATGGGCGCCATTGTTAAGTCACTGCAGCTGTGTGAATCTGAGGAGAGTAAATAAAATTTGGATTACTAGGCAGCATAAGTTTAGAATTCACCGTACTGATTATCGATTAATTAATCAGAGCGTCAGCGCCTGCCTAGGCAGTTTCATTTTTTTTTGACTATACTCCAGTAAGCATTAATTTTACCAACATCTCTCGCCTGCCGTCCAAGGGGGTTCCCTTGGCGCTGGAAGGGCGGGGAAGATTACTGGATAAACACGAGATGGCACTAGAGAAGTTCAGCGCGTAAGGTATCATCCTGTGTATAAACACATCTATAAAGCGCTCAATCAACTAGTGCATCGTAGATGCTACAACTGACTTATACATTACACGGATGTATGACTGGACGCTCTTTATGGTAGATGATTTTTTATCATGTAAAAGGGGTCTTTTATCCTGGCCGCCTATTAGTACGTCAGGCGAGCTAAAGGTGCTCATTCCATATTTCGCCGAGTGAAAACAGGTTCACGATATTATTTTAGATAAGAGTTGCCTTGGAGATATTACGTAATTATTCCAAGAGAGCATTCAACAATATTATCACCAAGCTGTAGTTTGGTGGCGTGAACGGTATTATACTAAAGTGTACGGAAATTAATTTGTTGTTTACCCATATCAGATATGGTGCTATTATTTAATATTTTAGAGATCCATGCAGCTGTGGATTTTCGCTAGGCTACATGGCGGCTGGCGGTTAAGAATGGTATTGCCAACATTTCAAAATAATCTCTGTTGCTTATAGCAACAAGCAACTTATTATAGAATAAGCAAGTGGAACATGAAAAGAACAAAAAAAATCATACCACTAGTTAGTGAAGTTGAAAACACTCATTTTACGCTGTATGTGATGAGTACACGGGGAAGATCTTTCATATTCATAGCTATCGGCGATTATTATGACACTCTTTGATGGGTTATCTTTTATTTTTTATAATATTAAAAGTTGTGGTTAGTAAGGGTTTAATTAACTTACCCATTCAGTTATAGACGATTAGATTAAGATAAGCAACTATATCCTGGATATTCTTCATTCAAGTGAAGAAGAATAGCTTGGCGTTTGAGAAGCTTAGAATCATCAATGATTTTACCCCAATGTTGATACCATACCGATATTGGCCAAGGCGGCTATTATTTAGTTTGCCAGCAGTAAAGCGATTATCGGCAATATTTTGCCCATCCGCAGTACGGGCACAGAGCTGGGCATCAGCTATTAATTTAGATGGATGACTATTAGATTAGTCTACCAGGTGAATAAAAGCGTTCGTATAAACTTTACCACAATAGCAAAGAAATAATAGCTTATCAGTATTAGGTGTATAGTTGGAATACATTTCCACTGAGCAAGTTCTCCCTCGATCTTTGCTGCTTAATTTATACCCTGCTATCGTTAAAGTAGACAGCTAACTGCTAGAAGACTTACGCCAAAGAAGCTGACAGAGCAAGCATTAGCCAACAGATGTATCGACAGCCACTGCATATTTTTTGTTTTTTAAGTTTTGATGGTCTGTTTCAGTAGTAAACTGGCATTGAATATTATAGACCTTTATCGGCGTATAAATCACCGATAGCATCATATCTCGCTTTCTGGATTTCTTTTGCGCCTTAGGTTTTCATGCGGCATTTGAAGATAAAGAGTGGTTCAAAGACTATTTATACATATTTTGTGTATTTCTCCGCTATAAGCAGCTTGCACTCTTTTGGAGATAACACTTATATATGTCAACTAAGCGCAATATTTTATAAATTCCTTACCCATCTATCTTTAACCTCATCGTGATATAAAAGTTTTAACTTCTTACAATTAACCGGCATTTTAAAATATACATCATTGAGATATAATAAGTAAGTATTATTGAAGGAGAGAACAATTTCGTGAATATTTTTTCTGTTAATGACATTAAAAGCGGGTAGCAACGGGGAAAACTCTTATAGCAAATAATCGCAAAATTCAGTGATTATATCAGCATGATAAAAAACCTCGTGCTGAATATAGATCCACATGTCTCTTTTCCTGAGAGACCGCATAATAAATATTATTGGTATTCACGATAATGATACCCTCTTTTTATAAAATTGACGGTATGGTTAGCGCTAGAACCGTGGATATTAAGCTTTTCCGTCGTCAAGTGGCCTGTTTGCGGCTGCTGGGTCAAGGAAAAAATAAAATTTCCGTGCTGGAATTCCCGATGAGAAATCTGTAAACCTTCCTCCATATAACATACTACCCAGTTATTCATATTTAATAACCCAATATACCGCGATAGTTATTCGCTGTACCGCACTTGTTTAATTACTGAATCACTGACGTTGATATCGGTGACAGAAATATAAATATGCTCATCCTGAAGTTTGATGGCGATAATAATAACTTCATTATCTAAATAAAGCTAAATACCGTAGGAGATAATGCTTTACAAGCAGTAGCTGAATAAATATTTGGAGGATTGGAGCTACACGATAATTCTTCATAAATATCGTAGATTATGGTGAATTTACTGTCGAAGCGCGCTTTCTTAAAGAAAGCCATAATCCTGAAAATACAATTAATCTCTTTTTTTTAATATCGCGATATATTCATCCTTTAATTCCAGATTATTGTGTAAATAGCAGGACAATTTAATAATAAACAGACAATGCCATAACGAGGAAATGGCGTTTAGAGTTTTAAACAGAAAATGCAGATTAATTTTACTTTTATTGCATACAGCTTTGCTGCGATAAGCCATTCTTGAAGTTTCTTCATATACGATACCTTGATTTGGCTTGAGATTATTTATGAAAGCCCAACTGCTATTATCTCCTTTAAGGAATTTATAATTTTATTGGAATAGAAATAATTTATTTTTAACGAGCCAGTGACGATACCTTTTCTTAAAAGGTAGGATAATTAGTGAGTGTATTTGTAGCTTATAATCACTTCATTATTTTTTGAGCGTAATTTTACCACTAGCAATTTTTTAGAGCCTCGTCCGTACTAAGTATTTCATGGTAGTTATTTTAATATTCTTTGCCTACGCCAATATATAATATAGACTAGGATATAGTTCTTGTGAGTGATAACGAGCGCGTACTACTTTAATAGTGATACCTACGATATTGCAAACGCTAATAAAATATTTGCTATTGATATAATAAAAATTAGGCAGGTTTTATTGGCGATACCAGCGCCTACCTTGCTTAAGGTGCTGCAGTGACTTCTTTATTTTTTAACGCCTGTATGTATACCAGCAAAATTACGCTGATTTTAATGACGTCAAGAATCATCGACAAGGCTATTTAACGACAAGATCTAGTTATATCCTGTAGGTTCAGCTTAGAATTACTACGAGCAACATATGAGGGCTTTGCACAGCAAAGCCACAAAAGACCCCCCTATCCTTTAATAAAGCAAGATAACGAGATTAGACCGTGGATATCGATCCCAGAAGTCAAAAAGGAGGCCGCTTGATATAACTGTCATCATGCGGACGTTGATAAGAAGCAATTCTTTCATATGAATAAGACAGAAAATAGCGGTAACTATCATTTCATATATTCCCGATAACTACGCTCTTCGGTTTTAAATAACTAACGCAAGAAGCGAGTGCGAGTCAATAAATAGGTATATAAGTATAAATATGGCCCGTTCATACACTGTTAACGGTATTTTAAATTTTATTCTTAATACTGATTAAGGCTAATAATAGCATAGTCTTCTACGTATAGAATTTTTGCTTTTTAATTGAGGTTAAAATCTCGATTATTAGTGTGCACTTGATATTCTCTCAACCTGTTCCAGCGAAGACTATAATCAAAATAGGAAACTTTAGTAAGTATATAAGGAAATTATAACGATGATGTTTGCGTGGTTACATACTTAAATACGTAGATAAAAATAATGAAATGGAAGTTAATTTTTATTATTTTTCCTTTTGATGCCTCAATGATAATCATCATTATTACCTCACAAGAATTTCTGCTATAATAGGAAAGCTACCTCTAAACTGAGACACTAGTGCGCAGAGAAGCTATATCCCATAAAAAAGTAGAAATAATTATTTCTATCTGTTCAAAATAAGGTATAGTGAATTTAATGCTAGTGAAGTTAGATAATAGCGACGCCATCTATGCTGGTGCCGGAATACAGGCTATCTCATTGATATCTACGGTGAGATAATTGCCTGGTGCTCAGGTGCAGTCCACCTTCGTTGATTAAGGTTATTATTTTGCGAGTTTGAATGCGCAATTCGCAAAAGCATATCCGCTTCCAAAGTGATAATCCTCGCCCACCAAATACGTTGAGCTAGATTTTTTTTGAGAGAGTCTTAGAGCGCAATTGGCGCTCCAATATAACCTACTGGTGGTACATGATGTGTGCTCCTATGCAGATATTTTTATGCTAGCTGGCATGGCGGCATCGTTCATTATACAAGTAGCGCTATCTAAATCTGAAAATATTGCGCTATATTTTTTTACACTATCGAAAATATAGTCCATTATCAGTATTTACTTCTTCAGACTTCTGAAGAAATACTCCATTGGATTGTTTGTCCTAACACTTACCACGCAAATTCATGCTTTTTTAATCTGGTAACGCCATAGCAACTGTTGAAACTGCATCCCCCTTATAATGCGCCATCTCCAATGCGTTAATAGTCAATCTGGCTATCCGTTGAAAATGACGTAGCTAAAAGCCTATCTTAGAGGCAGCGCCGCCCCATCCAAAAGCCTCTCTAAGTTGCCATGGTGGCGGATATTTCTAACGCTAACTTTACCATAACCGATATTGCGCAGTTCATAAACCTGACTGCACAATACCATTTCCTGCCGGCCGTCCTGTCAAGAAAACTTTTCTAGTATATTGAAATTTCTGCGAGGAACCCTGAACACGTGGTGGAGTTGTAGACACAGGATAATTTGCTCTTAATTTAATAAGAATTATTGAGAGTTTGGACATTTAATATTACCGTAGCTTTTTTAAAATTATACTGGCTAACTCTAATACTTGCTACTAAATTATACTGTATGATATGATTTTCTTCAGAATTCGTATAGAGTTAAGTTACCGTTAAACTAGTGAAGCCAGATAATACTATAATACCCCTTCCCTTATATAGGGATAATCACATCCTGACCTTCATTAAAGGTGTTATAACCCTTTATTAAAACCCATTATTCTATAGTTGAACTTCAGAAAAAACTGCTCCATTAAGGAGTTACTTCCTTACTTAATACTTTGCTTTGTCCGATAAAGTCAAAAAGCTCTCTAATCTACGGCTGCCTTAGTTTCTGTGGAACACGAGTCATGTTAGCTGCCATACCAGTGCTAAAATATTTGTATTTGTGGAGTTTGTATCTGCCTACCATCAGCTCTTTCGCTAGATTGCCGACTAGCTAGAACCTAGAACGCCGCCTATTTTAACACTATCTGCTGGTAAAAAATAGGTCTAAACGCTTTAAGAACCAACAGAGTCGCCACTAGAGCCCCATGACTTCTATAAGTCAGCTACAATTAATCAGCTAATCACATCATTTTTATTCACGAAAGCTTGGCGCTGCTTGTGGGATGGGATACGATGTATCTTAAAATTTTAGCACAATAATATGAACAGTATCATGCGCTCAGAGTGAGCCTATCATAAATCACTTAGTTAGTGCGATATTAAGAGCGCCATAATCTTTTTTTTAAATTTCGCTTTCCGTTTTGAGGCTCTGTATCCTGTTTTTTCATTTCTCTAAATTTAATCCATTCTGGAGTCAGAGACAGCCTAAGAAACATTCTCTCTTAGCAGTTTAGACATAACAATTTTATCCAATGGTTGATAACAGAAAGACTGTACATGATACTGAAAACAAAACCGGCATCTTCATGGCAAATAATAATTTATCAAACAGAACGGAGAAACCTTGCACGAAATCCAGGCCTATTTTTTGAAATTATAGAAGAAACGGGTGAGCAAAATTCTTCTTTCTCCTTCCTTAGAACATTCCATAAAATCGGAAAATTTTACCTCTTAGTAAACTCTTCTTAATAAGAAAGGTCGAAAGATAAAATTTATGTTAGGATAAAAACTATCCTGTGCTATATTTTTTTAGCCGATAAAGTGAAAGATATTGCGTTCGGGCCTCCCATAGCGTGAAAGATTGTGCATTTACGGTTGCCTATCGCAGAAAAAAGCAGGATTGCCTTAAATGCATTTTATAATCATTATTAAATGAATAAAACTCATAAACATGTAAGTTAATAAGGGTTATTGCTATGGAGGAAAGCCGTACTGCGGATAATACTAACCGTACCGCTAGAAAAGTGAAGCTTTCCTTACTTGGACCCGCTTTCATCGCTGCAATTGGCTATATTGATCCAGGTAACTTTGCCACCAATATTCAAGCGGGAGCTAGTTTTGGCTATCAGCTGCTATGGGTGGTATTATGGGCCAATATCATGGCAATGCTAATTCAGCTTCTGTCCGCTAAATTAGGCATTGCCACCGGAAAGAATCTAGCTGAACACATTCGTGATCGGTTTCCTCGTCCTGCAGTTTGGGCCTATTGGGTGCAGGCTGAAATTATCGCAATGGCGACAGACCTGGCAGAATTTATCGGCGCCGCCATTGGCTTTAAAATGCTGCTTGGGGTATCCCTGTTGCAGGGCGCTGTCATTACCGGCATCGGTACTTTTTTAATTTTAACATTGCAAAATCGTAGGCAGAAATCACTGGAAGTTGTGATAGGTGGCCTTCTCTTGTTTGTTGCAACAGCTTATATAGCCGAGCTGTTTTATTCCCGTCCGGAAATGAGGGAATTGGGTAGCGGGCTGCTTTGGCCGACGCTGCCTAATAGCAAAGCAGTATTTTTGGCTGCCGGCGTGCTGGGGGCGACCATCATGCCGCACGTCATCTATCTTCACTCCTCTCTGACCCAGCATGAACGGGTAGTAAGCCGCTCTAAACGTTATTCTTCCACCAAACTGGATGTAGCTATCGCTATGACTATTGCCGGTTTTGTCAATTTAGCGATGATGGCGACAGCTGCGGCATTTCATTTTAGTGGTCATACCGGCATTTCCGATCTAGATGAGGCCTACCTAACATTAGCGCCGTTACTCAACCATACCGCCGCTACGGTGTTCGGCTTAAGTCTAGTTGCGGCGGGGTTGTCCTCTACAGTCGTTGGCACCATGGCTGGGCAAGTGGTTATGCAAGGATTTGTGCATTTTTATATACCGCTGCTATTGCGCCGGGTGATAACGATGCTGCCGTCATTTCTGGTGATTATGCTAGGGCTTGATCCAACACACATTCTAGTGATGAGCCAGGTGTTACTTAGCTTTGGTATCGCGCTGGCGCTAGTACCGCTATTGGTATTCACCGGTAATCGCCAATTGATGAATGAATTAGTCAACTCGCCCGTTATTAAAGGTATGGGCTGGCTGATTGTGGCGGTGGTCGTTACATTGAATATCTACTTGCTGATCGGGACCGTCATAGGACACTAAATTCAAGCCAGGATAGCGTCAGTGTCAGCCAACACCGCTCACTGAATTATACCAGTTAGCTTATATAGATATAGGTAGGCATAGCGGCCCATATCGTCAATATACGTGATTTTTTACTGTCGTCGACAGGCCGTGTAATTACTTACTATTAACATAATTTCGCCAGTTTTTAGCTGTATTCAATATTAATTGCGTTTAGATGATAAACTTTTTCCATTTCTTTACTAGATTAATTACTTTAGAGAAAAATAGCTCTGACTTGGTGATATGCGCTTCTTTTGGAATTCCGCTAAGATAGCAATAGGTTAGACCTATCTACTAGCGACTAGCGACGAAAAGGTTATCGCGCTACTGGGGTGATTGATAAAACTGAATAATAGGTATGACTCTACATTCCCATTATTCAAACAGGGAATGTTTCAGCTAAAGGGATACCCAATTTGCGTAACAATCAAAACACCTGCTCTGCTATTGGTATCTCCAAATTTGGCCGGTAATAAAATATTCTTAACAGTTAAGAAAAAAGTATTTTCAATACCCTAATGTAGGTATCTACAAGGTATTCTTAATCCCTCAATCGCTGTAGGGAACCCCCTCAGATAGGGTGTCCTGTCCTAGTGGATCTAATCAATTCATCTCGATAAGGCGTAAAGTCTTCATGCAGTACAGCCTGCTAAAATTTTCAGACATCGATCCTGGAGGTCAGCTATAATTATTGACAGTATTGAAAATCAGTAACCATAAAATTGTACTAAACTCCCAGCTAAGCTGGTGGGAGTTTCAGATCACTTTTTTCTACAGCGACAATACTCTATCACGTCATAATATTAACGTAGGTAATAATGTGGCAAAAGAAGTATCTTTATCGAACTCGTCAGTAATACAAGCACTATCCCTTTTATCAAATTGACAGTATGGCTAGCGCAGGAACATAGTATAAAAACGTTGGCATCAACAGACGCCTTTCGCAATCAAGCTTACGCAGTAAGCCGCCAGTACGCTGTTAGTTGTATGGCTGAAAGAATGAAAATATAATCGAACGCTTTCAGCCCAAATAAATGCCGCCACCGCGTGTTCTTCCTTGTAACAGATAATAAAAATAATCAAAGGCTTAAGTACGAATTTGCTGATGCTTTAGCCAATGAAACTCCATCTAGCGACAGGATATCGATATTCGGAAGTATTAAATCCACCTCATAATTTTATAAATAGCAGAGCACATACAGCCAATTAGCAAACCTAGCGACGACATACAGGCAGTTGTATTTTTTTACACTAAATCTGCAGCTCTCTTAATATAATACACGACACCTCAATTTAACTTGAGATGATTTGTGAAAGTTAAACCACCAGTATCGCTTTTAGCAAAGTTGATAATTTTATAAACATAGCAATAGTAGATTTTTTAGCGAAACCGGTGACGACGCCTTTCTCCAACAAAGCCATGATATGATTAGTGAGTATATTGCAGCATACGTACTATCCGTTTCCTAATTGTTTTTGATCATGGTTTACTGCTGGCAATCATTTCGCACCTCATCCACACTAAGTATTTCATAGCCTATATTGTAGCACTAAGCGCTCGCACCGATAGGGCAGAATACGCTGATGAGTATAATGACGACCTTATATACTTTGATATCGTTACATACGATATAGCAAATGCTGATCAAAATATTTGCTATTGGTATAATAAAAGTTAGGCAGGTTTTATTGGCGATGTTCAGCAATATCTTAGGCTAACGTGTAGGAATGATTTCTTTTTTTATTTTTTTTGACAATTTCTATTCCAGAAAAAAATCAGACTAATGCTAACAGCACCTTAGAATCATCAGTAAGGCTATTTGGTAATAAGATCCAGTCTCAGTCCCATGGTAGTTTCGGTAGATTACTGCGAGCAAATATAGTAAGAGATTCGCACAGCATCCCCGGCAAGGATTATCCCTAAATGGCAGGACATTCTTTCTGACCAGAAAATGAATATGTCCGAAAGGAAACTACGCCTGTTATCACGCTGCTAATTACGTAGGTCACCAATGTTAGACTGTGGATATATCAATGAAATAGGCTTTTGCGGAATTCTTTCCTGATTATTTATGATTGCAGATAAAAGCTTGAAGCCTTAAAAGTTTTATACGGGTAAATGGATGGATTACAGTAGCCCTCCTCTAAAGAAAAAATCCTTGACAGTGAATCTGTTGAAATGTAGATGGTTATCAAAAAAGTACCATGTGAAGCACAAGCTATATACCGATGAATATAGTTTATGAAAATGATAATATCTTCGTCATCAATAAACCGCGTGATCTGGTCGTGTATCCCAACACTGGTAATCCCCCGATAGGTACTATGTTAAATTCACTGCTACATTATATGGATAAAAAATACGATTAGATAATAGTGGTAACCAAAACCGTTCCAGTATAGCTTCGTCTAGGGAGCGTCACTGCAAGCACGAGAAATTACCCCGAATACGAATGGCTCGCTATCAACACCATGACCGCCAGCGGTACCGTTTATCAGTCGATCTATACAACCCGCTATCAAACCGGATGTATATGGCAATGCAGTTGATGGACAAGCGGACGATAATCCATAATCATAAAATTATGATACTTGTACGCTCATATTTATCTGCAGTTTCGTTTGAAAACAAGATGAACGCATTAAAATACGCGTATATATATGGTATATATCAATCATCTATCAGTAAATAATCCCGCTTAATAACCAGCGCTCACCAAATGGACTTCCCACACTTTAAATGAGTTACTACACAGTTTGATCATCAGACACTGTATCCCAAACCCTACTGCGACTAGAGCATTATCCCATTACTTCTATTAAAGTGGAGTGGCATACACTACTACTACCGTAAGATATATTAGTGGTAATAATGATATTGAAGAGACAGATAGGACTTTTTTAACTATAGCATGAACTAGCTTTTAGCCAAATGATATTAGGCCCGCGCGATTAACTTACTTTTCCATCTGAGTCCGAGCCTACAATGCAACTCTCATGAGGAGAGTGAGCCATGCGCTATGAAATTCGCTTAAAATATAGGCGGTCATATCGGGGGTAATCCAGAGGTCATGGCTGAAAATCGTCGCTAGATGGTGGATTTCTAGCAGATTTACTCACCGCGCCCTCTGGTTAACGAAAGTGCACGATATTGATATGTTAACGATCAATAGTGCCTCTCCCTCCACTGCATAGTGATACGGTTTTGCACCCATATGCCAGACAAGTATGCATGACCATAAGCGCTTATTTTCTGCAGGTACTGTTTGCGATCGGGCAGTACGGGAAGAGTTCCCATAACCCGCTTGGATATAATAAGCAGGGAAAAATTGTGCGCCGCGCATACCTCGAGCAAAGGCTACATGTTCCAGACGTTACAGGCGTATATTTTTACCTGGCTGGAACTTATCATTATTAGTCAATAGGCGTTTGAAGTGTACGTCGAAATTAAAGATGACCTTACCCGTTTATGACCCGTGGCAACAGCAGATGTATTTATCCCTTAGGATGAAGATACCTGGCCGATCCCTATCAACTGACGCGTTTATTTCTATGGATGGCTAGGATCCCACGTATACATGGTAGTCAAAATTGTATAGTGCAAGAGAAAAAGGACTTTTCTCCTAAATTTAGTGCACGCAGGTGTCACTAGAGGTATAGTTTTGATATAGCTGATATAATTCTTGCCAAAAGCAATTCAGGATAATAGTAATTATCTTTCAGATTTTTGACGAAATATCCTTGAATTTTAAATAAAAAACCTTTTAAAATTTAAGGATATCAGTTTTAAGTAATTAAGGGGGGGGAGTTATGCGTCTGGATCGTTTTACCAATAAATTCCAGCTTGCCATTGCCGATGCCCAGTCCTTGGCTCTCGGGCGCGATAACCAATTTATTGAGCCACTACACGTGATGGCGGCCTTGCTAAAACAGGAGGACGGTACCGTGTATCCGCTGCTGCAATCTGCCGGAGTTAATGTGGTACCGTTTATTAACTCAGTGGAACGAGCCTGCGAACGTTTGCCACAGGTAAAAGACACCGACGAAGTTCAGCCTTCACAAGATCTGGTGCGGGTGCTGAACTTGTGCGACAAGCTAGCACAAAAACGTACCGATAGTTTTATCTCTTCCGAGCTCTTCATTCTTGCAGCACTGGAGTCGCGAGGCACCTTAGCCTCATTGCTGAAGTCGGCGGGCGCCACGACAGCATCCATCATTCAGGCCATTGAGAAAATACGCGGCGGGGAGAATGTAAAAGATCAAGGCGTGGAAAATCAGCGGCAGGCGCTGAAAAAATTTACTATCGACCTCAGTAAGCGCGCTGAACAGGGCAAACTTGATCCTGTTATAGGACGGGACGAAGAAATTCGCCGTACCATCCAGGTGCTCCAGCGGCGTACTAAAAATAATCCAGTCCTCATCGGTGAACCTGGGGTAGGTAAAACTGCCATTGTTGAAGGGTTGACGCAGCGTATCGTCAATGGAGAAGTACCAGAAAGCCTTAAGAACAACCGAGTGTTATCGCTCAATATGGGCACTCTTGTGGCAGGCGCGAAATATCGTGGTGAATTTGAAGAGCGACTGAAAGGCGTTTTAAGTGATCTATCCAAGCAAGATGGTAACGTAATCCTTTTTATCGATGAACTGCATACCATGGTAGGCGCAGGTAAGGCTGATGGCGCAATGGATGCTGGTAACATGCTCAAACCTGCATTAGCACGCGGCGAGTTGCACTGCGTAGGTGCAACAACGCTTGATGAATATCGTAAATTTATCGAGAAGGATGCAGCGCTGGAACGACGTTTCCAGAAGATTTTTGTCGCCGAACCGAGCGTAGATAATACCATTGCTATTCTGCGCGGCTTGAAAGAACGTTATGAATTACATCACCATGTACAGATTACCGATCCAGCCATTGTCGCTGCCGCGACGCTATCCCATCGCTATATTGCCGAAAGGCAACTACCTGATAAAGCTATTGATCTTATTGATGAGGCTGCATCCAGCATTCGTATGCAAATCGATTCTAAACCAGAAGAGCTTGACAGATTGGATCGCCGTATTATCCAGTTAAAACTGGAACAGCAAGCGTTAAAAAAAGAGTCGGATGAAGCTAGCCTCAAGCGATTAGCGGTGCTTAATAACGAGCTAGCGCAAAAAGAACGTGATTACTCTGAACTTGAAGAGGAATGGAAAGCGGAAAAAGCCTCTTTATCAGGCACTCAAAATTTGAAGGCGGAATTGGAACAGGCAAAAATCTCAATCGAACAGGCACGACGTGTTGGAGACCTAACAAGAATGTCCGAACTACAATACGGTAAAATTCCTGAGTTGGAAAAGCAACTGGCAGCAGCCTCGCAAGCTGAAGGCAAAAGTATACGATTATTACGTAATCGTGTTACCGACATTGAGATTGCTGAAGTATTAGCCCGCTGGACGGGAATTCCAGTCTCTCGGATGCTAGAAAGCGAGCGGGTAAAGCTTCTGCGTATGGAGCAGGATTTACATCAGCGGGTTATTGGGCAAAATGAAGCGGTGGAAGCGGTTTCCAATGCTATTCGACGCAGCCGTGCCGGCTTGGCAGATCCTAATCGTCCCATTGGCTCCTTCATGTTCCTAGGACCAACAGGAGTAGGTAAAACAGAACTGTGTAAGGTCTTGGCCACGTTCTTGTTTAATAGCGACGATGCCATGGTACGTATTGATATGTCTGAATTCATGGAAAAACATTCAGTATCACGGTTGGTTGGTGCTCCTCCCGGCTATGTCGGTTATGAAGAAGGAGGGTATCTAACTGAGGCGGTTCGACGCCATCCTTATTCAGTCATTTTGTTGGATGAGATTGAAAAGGCGCATTCCGATGTCTTCAATATCCTACTGCAGGTATTGGATGACGGTCGACTAACCGACGGTCAGGGACGCACGGTAGATTTTCGCAATACTGTGGTCATTATGACATCCAACTTAGCTTCAGATATTATCCAGAAAGGCTGTGGCCAAATAAGCTATCAGGAAATAAAGAATATGGTTCTTGATGTGGTCAGCCACCATTTCAGGCCGGAATTTATCAACCGTGTAGATGAAGTTGTCGTGTTTCATCCGTTGAGCCGGGAACATATTATCGATATTATAAAGATCCAATTACGGCGTCTTTATAAGCGGTTAGAAGAACGGGGTTACACCATGAATATCAGCGATGAGGCGTTAGTGCTATTGGGAAAATACGGCTTTGATCCCGTCTATGGCGTACGCCCTCTGAAACGCACCATTCAGCAAGAGATCGAAAATCTATTATCGCAGCAAATACTATCCGGTCAGCTTTTACCGGGAAAACCAATCAAATTGGATGTACAAGACAATCATATCGTCGCCAGTCAGTAAATCCAGGACGACACTCTATACTGGATGATTACCCTATGTCTGTATAGTTTTGGTATTTTCTATGTCCTTTCTTTGTAACTTTCATGGTTATTTTACCCTAACTACGTCCCGATGTAGTGTGCTGCAGTTTTTCTTGATACTCTCCCAGTTTAACCATTAACATCCTTTACAGTTATTACAAATTTTACCAGTTAAAAAACTTATTTTGCATTTACCACTTCCTACCGGATAGGAGAGGTCATTTAATGTGCCTCTAACCATGACCGGGAACAATCGCTACGGTGTACAAACTCACTGCTAAAGAAAGATAACCAAAAAAAACGGAAAAATAAAATCTTGACTTCTACAGTGAGCGTACTACGCAGTAAATAGTGTCCACCTCTGCTTAAGAAAACAGCCTTGTAGCAATATTTTTTTAAAATATATCAATGAAATATTTTTTTTCATAGCTCAGATCGAAGACTGGCGAAAGGCTTAATACATACAAGTTGAGCGGCCAAGCTAAATTCAATGTTTATTCCTATATATAAACAGATTAAAAAACAACATAAAGTATTTTTAAACGTTTTCTATTCCAAATATCTGTACGTAACTTGCTAAAAACTGACCATCCATAGCTCTTTCAAGGGCCTGCCTGTATTATATCTTAGCGTTACATCTAAAAGTCTCTTTGAATTTCTATCATGGTGAAGTGATACTTCTCAAGCTTACTTACACACCATAGCTGATACTTTACGGTTTATAAACCTAACTGCGCAATACCCTTTCCTTTATATACTGTCTAATATGTCAAGATAACTTTTAAAATATTTGTAACTGCTGCAATGAACTATAAAAACCTAACCTAGTAGAATATATTTATAGGATAATATGCTGTAAATTTCCTTGTTATTAAAAAGAACTATTTATAAAGGACATAAATAACATTTTTTAAATTTGTTTAAATTTTATTTAAATGAATTATAGTTTTTTTCGTGAGCCCACCACTCCTTTTTAAATTTACTCCGGGGTTATTGGAGAGGCTTTTAGCGTTTTTCCTGGTGCGGTACCTCACACAATTTTTTGAGTATTTCGTCATCCTAGAAAAACGGAAAATCCGTTTTTCTGCTACCGCGGCGGTGTAATTTTAATCGAGAACTTTCCTTTCTTTATAGGAAGGCAAAAAAAATCATTAATAGATACTACCCCTAACTCTAAGTTGCCGTTGTTGTACCCAGGGCGGGGTCTCCTTCTCACCAAGAAGACTTTTGTGCGACACTATGCTAGTCTGTTCGCTACTAATGGCTTTACATTGAATTTTATGTAGCAAAAGCTTTTAATAGCATAAACCGTAAGGTGCCTGTGGATAAAAAAGCGAGGAATTAATACAAACATCACCACAAGCGCAAAAAAACTTGAGAGATAGGCGGGTAACTGTGCAAAAAAAACATATGCCATCAGGCATGTTGCGGACCAGTCAGTTGAGCGTATTTACCCACCCCCTTGGTTATATAGCCAATTAGATCAAGTGTTGCCGCCAGGAGAACCTATAGTGGGTTCGCGTATTTTACGCGTGATGGTATGGAATATTTTCAAACAACAGCGTGGTAATTGGCTATCGGTTCTACAGAACTTTGGTAAAATACCCAACTAGTCCTGCTATAGGAAGCATAAACTACTCTTGAACTAGTCTGATTTGCTACTTCTCATTACCTGACGGCAGATCAGGTTCCTACATT
Organism: Sodalis sp. (in: enterobacteria); assembly: GCA_051710585.1. Taxonomy (GTDB): domain Bacteria; phylum Pseudomonadota; class Gammaproteobacteria; order Enterobacterales; family Enterobacteriaceae; genus JBPESP01. Next base: position 182,376 of record JBPESP010000004.1, read on the forward strand.
GATTTTCCCGTAGCACCCGTCTAGGGTTATAACCCTTTCTGCAGCTCATCTCGTACTGCTATCCGCTACAGGAACGTGAACCGTTATTGCGGTTACCTAAATCAGCGTTTAGTGACCGTGTATCTAATCTAGAATATTCAGTTTCTAATGGTGGTCAATATTCATGTGGTAAATTTTAGTCTAGGTATTGACGTATACAGTAAGCAGTTGAATATCATAGAAGAGCATACCCGTAATCACCATAGTCTAGTGATTATAGCGGGAGATTTTAATGCTTAGAACCAACAGCGTATATGTTGGCACTTTACCATTTTACAGAACGAATAAGCCTAGGCGAAGTAAGATTTTTTTCGACGATCAGCGCAGGAGAGGAGAGTGTTTTATCGCCCACTGATTTTGTTTTTTACTGCGATATGAATGTCTGCAAGGCCTCAGTGGTAATTACAGAGGCCTCAGACTAAAAATCCTTACTGGTCAAGTTTAAGCCTATCCCCGTCGCTAGCAGATACCGGTAAAACCAAAAACGTCGGTATCGAAACTTAGGCTCCCAACATAAAGTGAACGTTTCTGCTAAGACATCATATTATATTATTTCACATCACTGAAAAAGACTTTCAGTGATGCCTCAGGAATCCGTTAACTTGCCGTTAACAAACAGGATAATCTATAAACCTCAGCTATAGATTATTTAGATTAATCAAAACATTATGCCAATGTATTACCTCTTTTATATCGATACCGTGCTGACGGCGATGCTCACTATAGAATCCTTTTTTTTAACTGATAAGTAATGCAAATCATTTTCCACTTCTGCAGGTCAGGGATTTTAACGTTAAGCCATTGTGTGATGCTGGATAACGTAACTCCAGTACAGACATTCACAGCTACCGCTGCTAAGGTTATAGCAGGCAACGGCGTGAACTGCACCGCTGTAATGCCACCTTCCTTTACTGAAGGTACGAAAGTGATAATTATTGCTCCTTTGCTAGAATGATGTAATGCAGTAGTCGATTTTATTGGCCGACTTCCAATTACACCGGTGCACGCAGTGCGTTTAATTATATAATATAATGCCAAATTGTTTTCTATATCTTTAATGAAGTCGCTAAGCGAAAATATCTTCGAAAGATACCGGGTAACACTACCACTCACATTGCCGGCAATAGAATTTCTTATAAAGAAAGTGAACCTGTTTAAATTCGTCAGGCACTCAATTCTGGTCCTGCTTGATAAGTAATGTATACCAAAATGCCGGATATCTTACGAGGTTTTTATACATCAGTTCATCGTAGTGATTATTAGTGGTCAAGCGATAACTGGAGAGCGTTAAAGGTTTTTAGTACCCCTTATAGCGCAGTATGCTGCTATAAGGGGTATACTGCCCAGGCATGAACTCGCCTGTTAAGATTGCAATCTTTTGCACATTTTTGATACACTTCTTCCATTTTAAAACCAAATTCTGACATAAAACGTACCATGAGTACTTACATTACACGACAGATAGTTTTGGATATCGAAACTACCGGTATGAATAAATTGGGTGTCCACTATGAAGGACACCGAATTATTGAAATAGGCGCAGTAGAAATTATTAATCGCCGCCTGACCGGCCGACATTTTCATGTCTATCTAAACCCGGACAGGTGCATTGATTCTGAAGCATTTAACGTCCATGGTATCAGCAACGAATTTTTGGCAGACAAGCCAAAAATTGCTGATGTAGTGGACGATTTTTTGCACTTTATCCACGGTAGCGAACTAGTTATTCATAATGCTCCCTTCGATATCGGTTTTATAGATTATGAGTTTGGCATGCTAAACCGGGGTATCGCTAAGACAGACACCTTTTGTAAGGTGGTGGACAGTTTGCTGTTAGCGCGAAAAATGTTTCCAGGTAAGCGCAATAACTTGGACGCATTATGTAATCGTTACTTATTAGACAATAGTAAACGCACCCACCATGGTGCATTACTTGACGCTGAAATTCTGGCGGATATTTTCCTGCTGATGACGGGCGGTCAAATCCTCATGGATTTTACCATAGAAGGAGAGCAAGAGCAACACAATATGAGCGAAACTGTACGAATTCAGAGGATGCAGCGCAACCAGAAATTGCTGAAGGTGATATATGCCAGTGATGAGGAGATCGCAGCCCATGAGAAGCGTTTGGATCTGGTACAGAAGAAAGGTAATAGATGTATCTGGCGGACAGAGGAAGAGTTGCACAAAACGAATAAAATCATCCTGTTAGGTCAAAAGTAATTCGGGATACATTTATTAGTGATATAGTAAACGGTTTACTAGCACATAAAAACATTGACGTTAAACAGCAGTGACCTTACTATGTACCTTATTTTCTAGAAAAAGCATATAAGTACGGTGCGGTAGTTCAGTCGGTTAGAATATCGGCCTGTCACGCCGGGGGTCGCGGGTTCAAGTCCCGTCCGCACCGCCAAGAGTTTTAACCCCGTATTTAAGATACGGGTTTTCTTTTCTGTAGCGAATAGACCTGCAGTCTAGCAGCATACAGCATAGCCCACACGCCAACGGCGTCGATGATATGCAAGCTGTAAATTTCCTTGCTACCCACTGAAGGTCGTTTTCTGTTTATTGGCAGGATTAAGACACATCTGGAAGGATTTACCCCTAAACGCTACTAGCTAGCCATATTGATTAGGTTAAACCATAAAAGTCTAAGTCTAAATCTGTGCCCATACTGAAGTATAACCTAAATCTCAAGCGAAGTTTCTGCGCTGTTTCCCTCAGGGAAACAGAAACTAGTGGTAGTGGGCGCAATTTTCCGATACAATAAGGACTAACCAATCGCGTTATAAGACTTAAACTAAACCATCGGATCAAAAAAAACTGATCTACGAGTGATGCACGCCCGAAAATAAGAATTTCGCTTTAACGCCAATTACCAGCGCGATCTTGTTATTGATTATACCATAAAGCCTCTGCATACCGCCTGGCTGCCTCAGCAGAAACATATCGCGATGCGATTTATCTTGAATATCATGAAAGGTGCTGAAAGTTTATATGCTGAACAAGGACTCATGTTCCGAACAATTCCTGTCTAATATCATTAGCACCGCAAATTATACTGAGAGGAGACAGAACATATATAGATAGATTCAGCGTGCAAATATAGCTCACGAGCTGTTTTCTGCAGGAGTCATAAGAAGTTTAATCTCCTCGGTCTGCCACTAACTATCTTTAGTGTATAGTAAAGGCGGGTTATGATGTTGTTCAGCTACAGTTGGCGTTAATTGAATTATCATGGCATTAATGCTAATAATACTGAATACAAAATATTCAGCAGATAGTTAATTTATTGGTATAATTATTTTGTTTAACGGTGCTGGGTTTAGCATTCTGATTAAAGACAGTATCAATACTTCGAAGCTATTGGAATAGCAAGTCGATATTCCTTACGACAGTGATGATCTGCTGTTTTGAGCGTAAGTCACTCGCTAGGAGTGGAACGGTAAAACTGCAAGGGATAAATAGTAACAACCAGTTCCACAGCTATTTGCGTGAAAGTTTTGAGATACTTTATCCTGAAAAGGAGATCTCGGCAAAAAAATGCTTTCCATCGAAAGCGCATAATTAGCTAACCGTGCCTATTTCTTACGCAATAATGTTTTATGAATTATATCTAACAGAATAGATATATGTAAATTTACCGTCATCAAGATATTGCTGACTACTCACCAGATTACCCACATTCCTACCATAAAGCGCATCCGACATAATGGGTAATAAAAAACAGGCGTACTCTGAGGAGTACTTGTTTATTCCCATTTGCAAAGAGTGCAGATGCAGGAACCACCTGCTGGCTAAGAAATTTAAGCCGATGACTTATACCAAAGTAAGAAACAGGTTAGCCACTCGAGTCTTCTAGCTGTGTTACCAGAGACACCCTTTGCACTGCTTACGACGAGGCCGTCTGGTATCACGATGGCGTTTTAAACCTGGCAGCCGCAGTACTTATGTTCCAGTATCTAATGCACTATTTAACTTATAGACTCATTTTGCTACAGTATGATGCGCTGCGCCATGTTATTTCTAATAGTATTAGAAATAGGTTTATTATTTGCTATTTTATTAGGTAACGCAACCCGCTCTGCCAGAGCGGTGCTTCTTGTGCTTAGGAGTTTTAGATAAACTGCTATCGGCAAATATCATTTATCGCCAACCTTAATTAAGGGAGAAACCTATGTATCAAGATTTAATTCGCAACGAACTTAACGAAGCCCTGCAAACGCTACAAAACTTCCTTAATGATGAGCGCCATATTCAGTCTATTGAAGACGCGGCCAAACTTATTGCAGACACCTTCAAAACCGACGGAAAAGTGCTCTCTTGCGGTAACGGTGGCTCACATTGCGACGCTATGCACTTTGCCGAAGAATTAACCGGACGCTATCGAGAGAATCGCCAGGGATATCCCGCTATTGCCATCTCCGATCCAAGCCATTTATCCTGTGTGGGTAATGATTTCGGTTATGAGCAGGTATTTTCACGCTACATAGAAGCGGTGGGCAATCAGGGTGATGTACTAGTTGGTATTTCGAGCTCCGGCAACTCAGCAAACATTATCCGCGCTATTGATGCCGCACGCACAAAAGGTATGCGAGTAATTCTCCTTGCCGGTAAAGAAAACAGTAAAATAGCTGGCAGCGCGGATGTAGAAATTCATGTGCCACATTTTGGCTATCCTGACCGTATTCAAGAAATCCATATCAAGGCTATCCATATCTTGATTCTGCTTATCGAGAAAGAAATGGTATCGTAGAAGATATAACTCTGATTTGATAAGGAAGCAGCAGAAAAATATGTGTGAATTACTCGGCACAAGCGCTAATGTAGCTACGGATATCTGTTTCAGTTTTTCTAGATTAGCAAACGCGAATTATGAGACGGCGTGCGCACTTATCACATACTAAGCATTTACTAGTGTGATACTGCGGCGGTTAATGCTATTAGGCAAAATAGGCGTAACCTAGATAAACCTGACTTCAGAATTTATATTTAACCAAATAATGATAGTATCTATAGTATATTTATCGGCATTATTTGAGACGGAAATATATTATATATAAACCTGCGCCTGATTACTAAACAACATATCTTCCAGATATGTGATAAATCTCCGCAATCGAAGAATCCGTCATGACAGAGCAACCGATAAAACAGTAATAGCTATGAATCATCATTTTGGAGCCTCAATAACTCTGCTCCCAGTCATAGTTATTGAGGGAACATATATTAATACTGCAATAATAATGACTATGAAGATTTAGATTGGACGTATCAATAACAGAAAACCTTCTGTACTCATAAAATTACCTTCACGCTGTTTTTAGCCTAGTTCGACAGAGAACTTGCAAATTGAACAGTTATCTACTAGCTGGTATGCATTACCCATCTTGGGATGCAGTTCCAAACTACGTTTTTTTCTTTAAAGAGCTTAATAAATACTAGTAATCTTAATATTTATTTTTAAGTTTCTATCTGACTTTTACCTTATCTCTGGCGTTAACCGTACGCTGGAAATAAAGCATGATCGCCTAGACTAGTACAAATCTACGAATTATTATTCCTATTCTATCAAATAAATACGCGGACAGGCCACAAACCTTATCGGCAGAACTATCAACTATCCATGGAAAATTAGTAATAGTATATATACTAATATATTAGTAGAAATATATTTTCTATAGATGAAAATCCTTAACTATAAACTTCTGCATATTTTATGGTAAAATGAGATATTATAATGAACATCCTTGGTAGTCTAAGGTGAAAACAATAGACAAAAGTCCCTCCATGCAATATTATCAACATATTCGCACCTAGTAGGTATTTTTTCTTCGAAAATACTATTTCTATGGCAGATCAGCGGTGCTATTGCTAAGTATACACCCTTAACTTTTCCGACCTGTGTCAATCCTATTCCATATATTACTATCGATATCTTCAATGGTTTACCTTAATGCCTGCTGGTCTATACTGATTAGGTGTATGTTCTTCATATTGATTGCTCTGAAACCGATACACACTATTTTTTTTGAATTCTTTGTCCTCTCATAGATCAAAATAAGCATGAGTATATCGTCAGAAAACAGTTTAAAAGCTGAACTGGAATACCGTGGACGACATCATAATACGGGGCGTTAAAAGGGTCTTTTCCAGATAAAACCTTTAACTCTCCTCGGATCCATCTTTCAATCCTGTGGATAAAATCGTATTCGACCACTTTCATGTAGAAAAAAAAACGCTTTGCGTCGTTGTTGACAAAATGCACATGGCTGAAATGAACTGCCTTTCATTATTAAACAAAAAGGATTCGTCGATCACGCTATTTGTAGTCATATTATAAACAAAACAACGTAGACATAGGTCTGAATTATTGGAAGTTGCACGTTTGCTGTCACCCCCCCAAATTAGTCAGCGTTAGGTAATAAAAACTTGCCCTTCGATCTGTGGCACTTCTGTCATAATAGCCATAGCTGAAAGTTATGGAAGGAATAGACAATAATGGCAAAAGATAGTGGAATATCACTTATGGTCAGCAATAATAGGATTGTACTAAAAATCTTTCGTAATACTCTGAATACGATGAAAATCAAATGTCAAACGCAAATTTTAGAGTTTCTGAACAACAGAAGTATACCTATTTAGGATTAAATCAAGGGGGCAGGAATAAGAATAGTTTATATTCAGATGCGCTTTTACACCACTGAAAGCTAAATATGGCGTGCTGAGTTTTCAACTATTATCAAGGGGATACGACACCCTTGTACAGGTTTAAAGAGCCCGTCTGTATAAATCATATCTATCAATATAGATTGCTTTTTTTCTGTAGTCAAAATGCGTGATAATCCACACCTGTTTATGCAACATCTCGTTGGTGAGGGCGGTACTAATAATATCGCTACGGGCGATATTATTAGTACCGCCAACTATCAGAAACTATCTTGCATTATTTTTTTAGTGTACACAATACCACCAATACCCTATGACGTTAAAACTCTAGCTCGATCTTACGGCAATTTTCAGCTGTGTAAGGTGTATTTAAGGAGGCATACATCGTATACGTTCGATCTTCGCCTATTATATGGTTCTGATTAACCTGATTCGCTGAATTAGGGTTTATACGTATCACCCGATAGCGATCGCTACAACGGCTCTGCTACGCCGATGGGGTATAGGCTATTCGTCAGAGATTATCAGTGAACTTTAACGGCGGGTGGCAGGCCTCTCGTTTACGGCGCAGACAAAAGACCAGTGCTAGTCTTATTTATTCTTAGACAAGAATCGCTTTTAGAAATACGGTCAGCAACTTCCAGTATTGACTGACACTGGCAATATCCACTTTTCATCCGGTGAATGCGGACTGCTAATAATCTAGCGATGGAACTATATCCATTTCAGGATAGAGCTTTTTTAAAAAAAATCCCATATTCCAGATCCGCATAGATCACCTGAATGTTAGGGATCTTTTCAAAAAGCTGTCAGTAAATATCACGCACCAAATGTATCACTGGAAAGCTAGCGTCTAGTTTCCGCTTCTAACCCGGATAAGTTGTCTTTAAAACAGTGGTCGCGCAGGTCAATCATCCTAGTGCACACGCATTATCCCTTCTTCCACCATAGTTTTCTGCTGTCGATAAACGAGCGGATCAGGCAGAAAATTTCAACTTTGTCGACCAATCAATATAATACCAATGTTCAGCGACGTTTCCATAACGCTTTTTTACATCATAGCTCATGCGAATAATAGCATTGGGCATGGCATGGAAAAACGCGATAAGCTGGTTGCTGCAGGCCTTAGTCGGCGCTTGTCCGCTGGGCTGGTTATCGCTAATGTCAAGTGCCGGTCTTTTTTCAACTACTGTCAATTTGCTTTTTATGGTGATCAGAAAAGTGCGGCCTTGAAACGTAGAGGGTATCGATATTTTCCTATGGTAGTGCCTAGAACAGCCATGCTTCTCGCGGATAGCACTATTCAATGCTCTGCTATGCAAATCCAACAAACGGATATCTAGCATGACGCAGAAATTTACCAGGAAGCAAGTCAGCAATTTATTGGCATTTCCAAGACATATAGATGAATATCAGCGCCAGAATGCCGCCATACAAGCCGGTTAGTACTGCCACGCAATGTGTTTGATGCCCAGTCGATAACGTCTCACGGTAATCGATAGATGAGTCTTAAAATCAACGCCACAACCGCAAACCATATAAATCTTGCCTCCTCATGCTGATGCCATTATCGGCGCCAACTATGGCACTAGATGCTTTGACCCATTCGTCATCCAGCCATGGCTGGATGAAATCTCGGGTGAGATCTATGCTCTTTATATCTCTATTTTTGTAGCGCCATATCCGGATACGCTTGAGTCACCACTGAACGGTGATTTTCATAACCAAGCAAGTCGACTTTCAAATAAGGATATTACCTGCTTGGCCAGGTTCAGCGAACACCCCCTTCTCCTGAACCCACTGCAGGGTGTACATGACCAGCGCCTCCTCATACTAGGACAGATATGGAATTGAACAAATGTTAGCGAAAAGATCCCACAGAGGCTGTAGTGCAAATTGAGGAAATTCAAACGTAATAAAAACTCCTGTAATATCCGTAAAATAACTTTGGCAGGGTTGAACGTCCTCGCAATACCATCCTTCTCTACCGAGAATATCACTTTAGTTTACCTGAGGATAAAACTGATGTTTTAAAAAAAAGGAGAGGTGCTAGTATTTGGATGGCTGCATCTCTATAATCCCGCCCAACCTTTTCCCCTGAGACCTTTTAAGCCGACCAAAGCCGGCTGGGACAGAACTTATGAGCGAAAAATACGTCGTCACCTGGGACATGTTTCAAATCCATACGCGTACTATGGCTAAACACCTACTGCCTTCTGAACAATGGAAAGGGATTATCGCAGTCAGCCGCGGCGGCCTAGTGCCCAGTGCTTTGCTGGCACGCGAGCTGGGTATCCGTCACGTAGATACTGTATGCATTGCTAGTTATGACCACGATAATAAACGCGACATGAACGTATTAAAACGGGCGAAAGGGGAAGGTGAAGGGTTTATCGTGGTTGATGATTTGGTGGATACCGGCGGCACTGCTAAAGTTATTCGCAATATGTACCCAAAAGCGCATTTTGTCGCCATCTTTGCTAAACCTGCCGGCCGTCCTCTGGTGGATGATTATATTATCGATATTCCGCAAAACACCTGGATTGAGCAGCCCTGGGATATGGGTGTGATGTTTGTGCCGCCTCTGGCAGGAAAATAACCTTTTTTGGCTATACTAAGGCTGGTTATTGGTTATAACTGGTTTTGGTGCGGAGATTCCATTTATACCTTACTTTTTATCTGTTTTTCCATGGCCCGGATCGTGTAATGAGAATTGCCACATTGACTTTCGTTGAATCCTCAAAGTAACATTGAATAGCAGCGGTTAAAGTATACCTATGATGGACGCCAAGTATCTCTGAGCATTTTTTTTGTGAGCTAAATAGTTATACCTTGTAGGCATCGTTATATTATTCCAGATCTTATCTTTGGAGATGAGGTCTCGATGATAGATAGGTAACAATCTGAGAAAAACCAACTCAAACCTTCGATTCAGTACCGTGAAACCTTGACGTTGATAGGCCATTGCCTCTATCATGACGCCAAAAAAAAAGAATAATATCATCGTTAAACAGCATTAATCCAACAACTACTACCGGTTAATCAAGCATCCAATATGGATTGGTACATATCAATTATCGGGATATAGAGAAGGTCATAGCACATATCTACTGCTAGTAGGGACCCCATAACGATCATTTTTATATTGTTTAAGGTATTATTGGGGTAGCAATTAGATCTATGAATGATCTCATTAAGTGAGAGTTTAGCAGTAACGCGCAATGAAAGAGATTAACAGCGCATACGACTGGCTAAAGCCAATAGCCCATTTTTATAGAAATACCGGTAGTTATTCGTATTTAAAAAATAATATACGACTGAAGCGGATACTGCCTAATATTTGCCTTGAGAGAGCTTGCTAAGTATTTGCCGCATAAAATCGAACAATTAAATTTTACAATCGCTGTCATAATACTATAACAAATTTCCTATATATTTTCCACTAAACTAAAAGGGAGGCGTCAAAAAAAATAAATAGACCGAGCACAAGTTTAGTGATAAAGATGTTATCCATGAAATGGATAAGTGCGCTACATGTCGTAGCGTATCTTTCTGCACCTGTATATTAAAATACTAAAGGCTGCTAAGGCATTCAAAGAGCGAATGAGAATATCATCGTCTCTTCTGATTTTCCATTCCTGCTTTCTCATTCGTTTTGCTCTATGTTGACAAGCATACTATCTTGTCCTATTGCCGGTAGGCAAACTTACATCGATAAATATCCTTAAACAGCAGATATCGTTAAAAAAAGCAGCTAGACTCTGGTTATTAAATTAAGTACTCGAGTATCCTCAACCAGTGAGTTAACACCGCCTCAACCGTATTATGTAGAAGGCGACTCCCCGGAGGATTCTCTTGCGTATTCGTAGCACCGATGGCCGCGGTATTGCCACAGAGCATCAGAGCCGTTACAATAGCAACGTTCTATACCATGAAATGAATTGCTGATCAGTATTTCTCCTAAGGACATCAGTGATATTTTGAGATACGAATACGGGCCTGTCCTGTATGTAGAGTTATCCACTACGACGATATATTTTATGTTAAAGAGCCACATTCATTCCTATTATCACTGGAGCATTAGCGTTTAGCATATCTATAGATGATACTATCAATTTTGAGTAGGCTGCTTGAACAGTCATTTAAAATTCTAAAAATACAGCCTATCAGTACCTATAATTTGCCAGAAACGCTATTATTAGTATATCTCTAGCTCATCGTTGAATGGTTCCTGCATGCCCTGACCGGTTATATTTTGTATCCGTTAAGCGTGGATACAACACGCCGAAGATAATGCACATAGAACCGATGGAGTTTAAAGTGTTAACAACTTACAAATGGATTGACTACAGTGACAGCTTAAGCTGACCGCTGATAGCGGTAGCTAGCTTGTATCCATAATGGAGAAGCGTGTAGTGAAGAAGTCAGTGCCAGATAACATAAGCAGGCTGGAGTCAGCCAGCGAAAATATAAGTATTCAGAGAAAATAGCCACGGGGGGTGCTTTCGTTACTATTAATATTAGCGAAAACGCGAAGGGAGAGAGAATGGACAGCGCTGGCAATCCGCAAATCGGCAGAGACATTAAAGGTTATTCCGCGTCGCCCGTAGAGAATGAACTACTTCATTTATCAGTAGTTCAACGCACGCCTATTGACTCTTTTTCTGAATTTGCATAACGTATCTACTTGAAATTAATACCCGTATGTAATTTTCCATGCCGATATAGCTCAGTTGGTAGAGCAGTGCATTCGTAATGCGAAGGTCGTAGGTTCAACTCCTACTATCGGCACCATCTTTCATAATAAAATCATAAAGTTATAATTGCATTATTTTACTTTATTCAACACCAATAAATATTTTGTGTATTGTACTTTTTTATAGAAAAGTAGGTTAAGAAAGTAAAATTATTTATGGATCGATGCAACAAGGGTATATGCTGACAGCATGTTTACCTTATCGTTCTCCTTTTGTTTTGAGCAATACTGTAAGTAGCATATTAAATTTAATCACCTGAATTTAGGTAATATGCTTATCTCAGAAAGCAATACGGGTGGTAGCAATGAAAAGAAGAAATTTTAATCCTAAATTCAAATGCGAATCCGCTCAGATTGCAATCCCAACTTATATTGAACGCCGGTTCACTTTGGGAGAGCTAAAACTAGATATAGTTCGGCGATAGTAACGTATATCTATGAGGGAAAACTAAGCATAGCTTGCAGTTGTTCTTGATCTTTTTGCGAGAAAAAACCAGCCAACTGCGAGGCTATTATTCTCTCTGAACATCAGATTAACCATTAAAACACTAGAAATAGCATAAGAAACGCGTAGTAAAAAAAATCATAGTAATATTCACAGCGATTAGGCTGGTTCTGTAACCAGAAACTAGTTCCGACAGTTGATATATCTTTTACCAGATCAAAGAAAATATAAGTCGGCGCAGTAACTTATTGGGGTAAAAGTCCTATGGAGCGCCTCTTTAAAAGTCTGAAAAAGTAGATACCGGTAACGGGATATACAAGCTTCAACTAAGCTGCTCATGAAATCAGAAGCTATATCGTGGGGTATTTTTACAGCTAACTTAGGCTGGATTAATGTAACCGTGCTTTGATAGAAAACAAATAAGAAAATAGATACTCAAAAAACTCTAATACAGCAGCCATTTTAGTTAATCAATAAATATACCTTATGATAAAATACTTCTCTGGAAGATTTAAGGCTATAGAGGTGTTTAAGCTGGAGAAATACAGTATAATTGATAACTTTCCCATTCAATAACAGAAAGAATAGTTATTTTAATTAATGATATACCAGAAATGAGGGACATCTTCAAAAACTTTCATATCGACGTTGCTAAGCTAAAATACTCATTAAGTAATAACTGTTATACAATTTCTTAATTTAAAAAAAATATTCTGGATAGTCCAGAATATTTACAAATTAGTCCAAAATATTTTGCATCACTACAGACTATCAGCGCCTGTCTGATGGGGAAGTATCTGCTTCAACGGCGGCAATGAACGTCTAGTGTTTCTCATGGATAAACTGGCGCTATTTATTGTGTTCACCGCGGTTTACCCGGAAATGGCTATAAAATTGCCGACGGGCTGCGCCTTACACTCAGGCTAGCGTAGAATCCCCGCAGCTAAATTGCTTTACATGACCACAAAGAAGGAAGCAGCATCGTGCACATCACATCACCAGCATAGAGACTTTTGCAAGTCAATGAAATATGTGGCAGTTTGCCGTGTTCCTGTATGAAATATGGACGAATACACATCTCACAGGAGATGCAGAAAAAATAGGGTAGAAGACTATTTAGGCACGTACTGCAAGAAGAGTAAATTTAAATATTGACCCCCCGAAGTGATGCAGCAGTGTTACGGACATTGATATTATGTGGATATGTTGTTTTATGATAAACCCATTCGATTTGTACCTGTGCGTGTCCTTTCAGGGTACGCAAACTACTATTTTGCAGTATTTATACCCACCCCGTAACAGTATACTGGAATCACAATATAAGCTCGCTAGTAACGACGGTTTATCCAACAAAATTTACGTCCTCTAGATAAAGAGCTAGCGTTAGTTAGTGGTATTTCATGTATTACACGTCCTATGGACGATAGCAGGCTGCTTACCAGTCATGGTGGCTGGTAAGGGGATAGGAGCTTCTCCAGCAGTATCGACGCAGTTCCTTTTTTTCGCATTTTAAACCCGAACATCCAGAGAAAGTGTTTCGATAATATTGCCGCGCGGCGTTTTTATCCATTGTTAGTTACCAGTGCTCAAGTTAGTGCCAATACTTATCTATATCAATTGTATCGTTGCCCATATATGCTGGTTTGAATTATCCGCCGCCGATCATTGATCATGGTAAAGCTTGCGGACAAACTCTGGAAAACCATGATGAAAGAGTTAAATTAATGCGTAAGCAATATAGAACTTAAATACATTAATACATTGTCAATCAAAATATTAATAGTAACGCTGTGCTGTGGAGGGTTCTTCCCTAACAACCTGCAATGTAAAGTTATCAAGAGATGCACAGCGTATTGCCAGCAAAGTTACCACCTCTAAGGCACTGCCAGATAGCTGCTCTGACTTTTTATGTCGCCGATGCAGTAGTCATCCTTTCAGTACGGTTACTTCTGGAAAAAACAAAGTGCCAGTTATCGGCGGCATAAAATATTGCCTGTAGCCGTAGAGATTATCGCTAGCTCGGTATCAGTAAGGATGGAGAGAGTGCTGGTGAACCAGCCAACTATGGAGATGAAAAAATTTCTGATAAGCAACAACACGCTCGCTTGATGCTACAGTTCTGGAAATTACCTGGAGCATTTTTATACTAAAATTACCACTAAAACTGGTTGGTACTAACCGGAGCGAATTATTAACCCTGCGCCGGGTATTTTTTTGTAATACAGCTGAACATCAAGTGAAATTAATCTTACCTAAACACGCCATGCATAGTTATCTGGCAATATTTGGCGTTTTAGAAGGCAGACATGGGTGCGCGATAGCGAAAGGTTTTAGGCTATCGGTTGGCAACAATGGCTTTCAGCGCGACAAATACAGTCGTTGTTCACCAACTACATTCATAGCTATACAGGACCGGGATATCAGGAATTTCAGGCCTCGGCGTGCGATATATTTGGCGTTTCACTTGGCAATTAAGTCTACTAAAGTAACCACATGAGCTACCAGATTCTAGAGAACACCCTAACAATCCCCTTCACCAGACGGGAAGGTGTTGTTTTCTACAGGGAATGTCGCCCGGTATACTGTAGCTGCTTCCGGCAGCCAAGCCTATCGTGCTGATGGCCGATACCCAAACGCCTCGCAGTTATCTGCATATCGCCTCTCTATCATCGAGGCTAATTTTGTACTATCTGGCGCAAAGCGACTGAATAGAGTAGATGGCAGAGTGTCCCTCCACCGCGGTATGTTTATTTTTGCTGGCTATGGAAATCCCGCTGAACATAGCCGGTGTAGAGTTGACGCGGACGGGCGATTTTCAGACCATCATCATGCATTTCTTTCCAATGAGCTATCCACCCGACAGTACGCGCCATGGCGAAAATAACCGTGAACATAGTAGAAGGAATCCCCATAGCTTTTAAAATGATACCTGAGTAGAAGTCAACGTTGGGGTAAAGTTTATGTTCCTTGAAGTATGGATCGTGCAGCGCGATATGTTCCAGCTCCATGGCTACTTCTAGCAAATCATCAGAAAGCTTGAGCTCTTTCAAAACTTCATGGCAAGTTTCTCGCATGACGGTCGCACGCGGATCATAATTCTTGTACACGCGGTGCCCGAAGCCCATCAGGCGGAACGAATCGTTTTTATCTTTGGCGCGCTTAATGAATTCGGGTATATGCTCTACCTTGTTAATTTCCTCAAGCATCCGCAGACAGGCTTCATTGGCACCGCCGTGGGCAGGTCCCCACAGTGAAGCAATGCCAGCCGCAATACAAGCAAAAGGGTTGGAGCCTGAAGACCCAGCGATACGTACTGTAGAGGTAGATGCGTTCTGTTCGTGGTCAGCGTGTAGAATGAGGATTCGATCCATGGCACGTTCTAGCACCGGATTGACCTCATAAGTTTCACATGGCGTAGCAAACATCATATCCAGGAAGTTACCAGCATAAGATAGATCGTTGCGCGGGTAGATAAACGGTTGGCCGAGAGAATATTTATAGCACATGGCGGCTACAGTGG
Organism: Sodalis sp. (in: enterobacteria); assembly: GCA_051710585.1. Lineage (GTDB taxonomy): Bacteria > Pseudomonadota > Gammaproteobacteria > Enterobacterales > Enterobacteriaceae > JBPESP01. Next base: position 197,808 of record JBPESP010000004.1, read on the forward strand.
GCATTTTTGACAGCAGGCGAAACGCAGCAATTTCGCGATGGCGTTTAATATTAACATCCAGCGAGTCATGATAGAACGCCGCCAGCGCTCCAATCACGCTGCATATGACCGCCATCGGATGGGATTCGCGCCGAAAACCGTAGAATAGTTTAGTAATTTGTTCATGAATCATAGTATGGCGCGTAATGATAGTATGAAACTCATCATATTGCTCGCGGGTCGGCGCTTCGCCGTTCAAGAGGATATAACAAACCTCCAGATAGTTGGATTCCAATGCCAGCTGATCTATAGGAAAGCCACGGTGCAACAAGAGGCCTTTTTCACCATCTATATAAGTGATTTTGGATTTACAGGAGGCGGTGGAGGTAAAGCCGGGATCAAAAGTGAAATACCCCTGCCTGCCCAGGCTGCGGATATCGATTTCTTTTTCACCCATTGTACCTATTAGTATATCCATAGGGACAGGATCCTTACCCTCAAGGGTAAAATTCACTTTACTTTCAGCCATTATTTTCTCCTTAGCGCGTATAAACTGAATCTTTCACCATAGCCAGCTTTTACTGGCATCGCGTTTTTTACCAGCCGTAACGTCCCCATAATTGAGTGCAAAAAGCAACCTAACCCTTCACTCATAATAAGGTAGAACGAACAGTTTTACTTGAGTATTAAGAGTTATCGAAAATATTATTTGCTATTAATGAGTAATGAGCATCTTAAAACCTGCGGGTCAAGACGTTTTTTACAGTGTTGCATAAACTGAATCTTGGAGAAAGTATGCTGCCGCTTAACAAGCGGGTTATAGCATAGAAGCGGGATGGTTTGTAATCAAAAATATTATTTTATTATGAAAATGATTGTCACTCTTATAAAAAATATAATAACCGTGACGGTTTTCACTAAATCGTCCAAATGTTAATAAATTATTTGTATAGTAATTGTAATTACAATGTGAAAGCCATATACTTTCAAAAAGCTCTTCAAAACTCCTTGCCTTATAGTACGTAATTAGGAGCACCCAGCGTTATTGAATTCGTCGTTCACGCACAAAGATTGTGTTTTTAGCACATGACGTCACAATGGGTTTATCCCGTTAACGCTGTCTGATACAGGCAAGACCGAAAAAAACTATAATGATAGTTGTATGGGTAAAATAGTGAAAAAACAAAGGCCTGTAAACTTGGATCTAAAAACAATCCGGTTCCCCATAACTGCAATAGCATCCATTCTTCATCGCGTTTCAGGCGTCATCATGTTTATAGCTATCGGTGTTCTGCTGTGGGTTCTCAGATTATCCCTCTCTTCCCCCGAAGGTTTTATTCAGGCGGTTGCCATGGTGGACAGTTTTGTCGTTAAATTCATCTTTTGGGGAATTTTAACCACGCTAGCTTATCACACGCTAGGTGGTATCCGTCACATGATGATGGATTTTGGCTATCTGGAAGAAACGTTGGTGATAGGTAAAACCACTGCAAATATTACATTTTTGCTAACTATCGTGCTATCTGTATTGGCTGGAGTCCTCGTATGGTAAACAATGCTTCGGCATTAGGACGTAATGGGGTACATGAGTGGTTATTGGTTCGTGTATCTGCCATCGTTATCTGCCTTTATATTATTTATCTGCTCGGTTTTATCCTATTAGCAGATCCTTTTACCTATGATGTTTGGCACAGTTTTTTCGCTACATCTCTAACGAAAGTTTTTACTCTGCTGACCTTGTTTTCCATCCTAGTGCACACCTGGATCGGCATGTGGCAGGTATTAACGGATTACATTAAGCCCATAAGGCTGCAGCTGCGGTTGCGGGTGGGCATCGGTATCGTGCTTATAGTATATTTATTTTATGTAATCATTGTTGTATGGGAGGTGTAGGCAATGTTTTTGCCGACAAAAAAGTTTGACGCAATAGTAATCGGTGCAGGAGGGGCAGGCATGCGTGCAGCACTACAGATATCCCAGATGGGACTCTCCTGCGCGTTAATTTCAAAAGTTTTTCCTACACGCTCCCATACAGTGTCAGCGCAGGGCGGCATAACCGTAGCGCTTGGTAACTGCCATGAAGACGACTGGCAGTGGCATATGTATGATACGGTCAAAGGATCCGATTATATTGCCGACCAGGACGCTATTGAGTACATGTGTAAAACTGGCCCGGAAGCGGTGCTGGAACTGGAGCATATGGGACTACCATTTTCCCGTTTTAACAACGGGCGTATCTACCAGCGTCCGTTTGGCGGGCAATCACTTAATTACGGTGCCGAACAAGCTGCTCGCACAGCCGCCGCCGCAGACCGGACTGGACATGCGCTACTACATACGCTCTATCAACAAAATCTGAAAAACTACACTACTATCTTTTCTGAGTGGTACTCTCTCGATCTGGTAAAAAACCAGAATGGCGGCATTGTAGGTTGCACCGCGCTATGTATTGAAACTGGTGAAGTGGTATATTTCAGGGCGCGTGCGACAATTTTAGCCACCGGCGGCGCCGGTCGCATTTATCAATCCACAACAAATGCCCACATCAATACCGGTGACGGTGTTGGCATGGCACTGCGTGCCGGAGTGCCAGTCCAGGATATGGAAATGTGGCAGTTTCACCCCACTGGTATCGCAGGTGTCGGGGTACTGGTCACCGAAGGTTGTCGCGGTGAAGGCGGTTACCTTGTGAACAAGCACGGCGAGCGTTTTATGGAACGTTACGCGCCAAATACTAAAGATTTGGCGGGCCGTGATGTTGTCGCAAGATCTATTATGATTGAAATCCGTGAAGGCCGCGGCTGTGAGGAGGAGGGGTCTTGGGGTGTGCACGTTAAACTGAAACTGGACCATTTAGGAAAAGAGGTTCTTGAATCACGTTTGCCGGGGATACTTGAACTGTCACGCATGTTCGCCCACGTGGATCCGGTGAAGGAAGCGATTCCGGTCATTCCCACCTGCCATTATATGATGGGGGGGATCCCCACCAAAGTAACCGGTCAAGCGATCACTATCAACAAGCAGGGTGAAGACGTGGTTATTCCCGGTCTATTCGCGATAGGTGAAATCGCCTGTGTCTCAGTACATGGCGCTAACCGCCTGGGTGGTAATTCATTGTTGGATCTGGTGGTGTTCGGCCGCGCGGTGGGAATTCATTTACAGGAGTCGCTGAGGGAGCAGGGACCAATGCACGATGCCAGCAACGACGATATCGAGGCGTCCATGAGCCGCTATCACCGTTGGAACAATAATCGCAGCGGAGAAAATCCAGTCGAAATCCGAAAAGCGCTGCAGGCTTGTATGCAAAACAACTTCTCGGTATTCCGAGACGGGGATGCTATGGCCAAAGGGTTGACGGAGCTTAAGGAGATCCGCGAACGTTTACATCATGCCCGTCTTGATGACATCTCTACGGAATTCAATACCCAGCGCGTAGAATGCCTGGAGCTAGATAACCTAATGGAAACTGCTTACTCCACTGCGTTGGCCGCAAATTTCCGTACTGAAAGCCGCGGTGCTCATAGCCGTTTCGACTTCCCGGAGCGTGACGATGAAAACTGGCTGTGCCACTCGCTTTATTTACCCGAAAGCGGCAGGATGACGCGTCGCAAGGTTAATATGCAGCCAACATTACGTTCATCGTTCCCGCCGACAGTGCGTACCTACTAGGCTGAAGGATGAATCATGAAGGTTAAATTTTCTATCTATCGCTACAATCCCGATGTCGATAATAAACCACACATGCAGGACTACACTCTCACCGTGAAGGTGGGGCGCGATATGATGCTGCTGGATGCCTTAATCCAACTTAAAGAGCAGGATCCAAGTCTGTCATTCCGCCGCTCCTGCCGCGAAGGTGTTTGCGGCTCGGATGGGGTTAATATGAATGGTAAAAATGGTTTGGCGTGCATAACGCCACTGTCGATGCTACTCAATGGTGGGCATAAAATTGTTATTCGTCCGCTACCCGGACAGCCAGTCATCCGTGATTTAGTGGTAGATATGAAGCAGTTCTTCTCCCAGTACGAGAAGATCAAGCCCTTCTTAATAAACAACGGGCATAATCCGCCGGCACGTGAGTATCTACAATTACCGAAACAGCGCGCTAAGCTGGACGGACTGTATGAATGTATTCTCTGCGCCTGCTGTTCCACGTCCTGCCCGTCTTTCTGGTGGAACCCCGATAAATTTATCGGACCGGCGGGTCTTCTGGCTTCCTATCGTTTTCTTATCGACAACCGCGATACCCATAAACAGGCACGGTTAAATGATTTAAACGATGCTTTCAGTGTTTTCCGCTGTCATAGCATCATGAATTGCATCAGCGTTTGCCCCAAAGGACTTAATCCCACTAAGGCTATCGGTTATATCAAGAGTATGCTGATGAACTATAGCGCCTAATAGGTGTGATCTTTATGTAGAGGAGAAGGCGGGACAAAAAAACCTTTAAAAACAGGTGCAAAACCCTCGTTGCCAACCGCTTTTAAAGGTTCCTTCAGTTAAAGATAACTTCGTGGAGGAATCCACTGGCTGAATCACTTATATATTATCCAATAATGAGTTAATCATAGTGAAAACTAAAGCTTTAAGAAGCTTAAGGGGTCATGATGCAGAATGGCACAATGAAGGTATGGCTAAATTCCTCCTATCTGGCTGGCGCAAATCAGTCCTATATAGAGCAGCTCTATGAAGATTTTTTGACGGATCCTAATTCTGTCGATGCAAGCTGGAGTTTAATATTTAAACAGCTAGCGACCGCGGGCGTAAACCCTGATCAGCCCCACTCCAAAACGCGGGAATATTTCCATCGTCTGGCAAAAGATGGCACACGCTATACCGCCTCGGTCAATGATCCGGATATCGACTCAAAGCAAGTGAAAGTCATGCAGCTCATTAATGCTTTCCGTTTCTACGGACATCAGCATGCCAATGTAGATCCTCTGAAGCTATGGAAAAAAAAAATGGTTCCTGATCTTGATCCCGCTTTTTATAACCTCACAAAAGCTGATTTCCAGAAAACTTTCAACCTGGGGTCCTTCGCTATCGGTAGTCGTGATCCCATGAAATTAGCGGATTTATATGAGGCGCTGAAAAAGACCTATTGTGCTACCATCGGGGTCGAGTATATGCACATCACCAATACTGAAGAAAAACGCTGGATCCAGCAACGTATCGAGTTGCTGGCGAGCCGACCAAGTTTTAGTCGCAGCGAAAAAATGCGTTTTCTAGCTGAATTGACTGCGGCGGAAGGGATTGAACACTATCTAGGCACCAAGTTCCCGGGCGCTAAGCGCTTTTCGCTGGAAGGCAGCGATGCGCTTATTCCAATGTTAAAAGAGATGGTGCGCTATGCTGGCAACAGCGGCACACGGGAAGTAGTGATAGGCATGGCACATCGTGGCCGCCTGAACGTCCTGGTCAATGTGCTGGGTAAAAAGCCACGGGACCTATTCGACGAGTTTACTGGCAAACATAAAGCGCAGCTGGGCAGTGGTGACGTAAAATACCACCAGGGCTTTTCCTCCGACGTCGAAATAGAGGGTAGACTTGTGCATTTGGCGTTAGCATTCAACCCCTCTCATCTTGAGATCGTAAGTCCGGTAGTCATGGGCTCAGTTCGAGCACGTATCGATCGGTTGAATGGGCAAAGCAGCAGTATGATACTACCGATCACGCTGCACGGCGATGCTGCTATTAGTGGCCAAGGCGTAGTGCAGGAAACGTTTAACATGTCTAAAGCGCGCGGTTACGACGTGGGGGGGGCGGTGCGTGTTGTTATTAATAATCAGGTAGGTTTTACTACATCCAATCTTCATGATGTACGCTCCACCCAGTACTGTACCGATATCGCTAAGATGGTAGAGGCGCCGATCTTTCATGTAAATGCCGATGATCCTGAAGCAGTAGTCTTCGTCACCCGCGTGGCATTAGATTTCCGCAATACCTTCAAGCGCGACGTCATGATCGATTTAGTGTGCTATCGCCGCCACGGCCATAATGAAGCTGACGAGCCGAGTGCTACCCAGCCGTTGATGTACCAGAAGATAAAAAAACACCCCACGCCTCGTAAAATATATGCTAAGCGCCTAGAACAAGACGGTATTATAACCCTAACTGACGCCACTAAACAGGTTAATATATTCCGTGTTGCGTTAGATCAAGGCGAGTGTGTAGTGAAAGAGTTGCGGAAAATAAATAGGCATTCTTTCACCTGGCAGGGCTACCTTAATCATGACTGGGATGAAGAGTACCACAGCAAAGTGGAAACTAAGCATTTGCAATCGCTGGCACAGCGTATCAGTGAAGTACCAGCTGATGTCGAAATGCAGCCGCGGGTTTCCAAGATTTATCACGATCGCGGCGCAATGGCTCGTGGTGAAAAGCTTTTTGATTGGGGCGGCGCTGAGACGCTGGCTTACGCCACGCTACTGGATAAGAAGATCCCCATCCGCCTGTCAGGAGAGGACACTGCCCGCGGCACGTTTTTCCATCGCCACGCGGTGGTGCATAATCAGAAGAATGGCTCTAGCTATACACCGTTAGCGCATATACACGACGCTCAGGGCAGCTTCCGTGTTTGGGATTCGGTGTTATCAGAAGAAGCAGCGCTGGCGTTTGAATACGGTTACGCCAGCGCTGCGCCGCATACTTTAGTAATATGGGAAGCGCAGTTTGGCGACTTCGCTAACGGTGCCCAAATAGTCATTGATCAATTTATTAGTTCCGGCGAGCAGAAATGGGGACGAATGTGTGGGCTAGTGATGCTGCTACCTCACGGCTATGAAGGGCAGGGACCGGAACACTCCTCTGCCCGTTTAGAGCGCTATCTTCAACTATGCGCGGAAAAAAATATGCAGGTCTGCATCCCTTCAACACCAGCGCAAGTCTATCATATGCTGCGTCGTCAAGCGCTATGCAATATGCGCCGACCGCTGATTATCATGACGCCAAAGTCGCTGTTACGTCATCCGCTGGCTATCTCATCGCTTGATGAATTGGCTAACGGTACATTCCAGCACGTCATTGGCGAAATAGACAATCTCAACCAGAAGGGTATTAAACGCATCGTGATATGTTCCGGTAAAGTCTACTATGATCTCTTGGATCAACGACGTAAAAACGGCCAGCAGGACGTGGCTATTGTGCGTATCGAGCAGCTCTATCCGTTTCCGCTACAGGCTATTCTAGAGGTGATAACTCCCTATGCGCATGTGGAGGATTTCGTTTGGTGCCAGGAAGAGCCGAAGAATCAGGGCGCCTGGTATTGTAGCCAGCACCATTTCCGCAAAGTGATATTCGCCGGTGCCTCACTGAATTATGTAGGCCGGCCAGCTTCCGCCTCGCCATCAGCGGGGTATATTTCTGTGCATAAGATCCAGCAGAAAAATCTTATCAATGAGGCGCTAAACGTTAGTTAATAATTAAGGATAGAGAATGAGTAGTATAGATATTCTTGTTCCAGAGCTGCCTGAATCGGTCGCGGATGCCACTATTGCTACTTGGTATAAAAAACCCGGTGACAGTGTTCAGCGCAATGAAGTTCTGGTCGATATTGAAACAGACAAAGTAATACTAGAAGTTTCCGCCCCTGAAGCTGGCGTTCTGGAAACATTGTTAGAAGACGAAGGCGCTACTGTGACCGCTCATCAAGTATTGGGACATCTGCGCCCGGGAGAAAAAACCAAACAGGCCACAACAGAGAAGTCTAAGGACCAGGAGTCCACACCAGCCCAGCGCCATACCGCAGATCTGGAAGAGGGAAACAACGACGCGCTGAGCCCCGCCATCCGCCGCCTCATCGCTGAGCACAATCTTAATTCTGAAGCGATTAAAGGCAGCGCCGTAGGAGGACGTCTGACTCGTGAAGATATTGAAAAACATATCGCTGGCCTCCAGAACGTGCCTCAGGAAAACACTCCTGGACCGATGTTCGATAACCGCAGTGAAAAACGCGTTCCAATGACTCGCTTGCGTAAGCGCGTAGCTGAACGTCTGCTAGAAACAAAAAACAATACCGCCATGTTAACCACCTTCAATGAGGTAAACATGCAACCTGTGATAGGCCTGCGTAGGGAGTACGGCACCGCGTTTGAAAAACGCCACGGTATCTGTCTTGGCTTCATGTCCTTCTATATCAAAGCAGTGCTGGAAGCGTTGAAACGTTTCCCGGAAGTGAACGCTTCTATTGATGGTAAGGATATTGTTTACCGTAACTATTTTGACGTCAGCATCGCAGTATCTACGCCTCGCGGACTGGTAACGCCAGTACTGAAAGATATTGATACGCTGTGTATGGCCAATATCGAGAAAAAAATAAAGGAACTAGCTATTAAGGGACGCGAGGGCAAACTAAAAGTTGAAGAGCTGACAGGCGGTAACTTTACCATTACTAACGGCGGCATCTTTGGATCATTGATGTCTACGCCTATCATCAATCCGCCACAAAGCGCAATCCTTGGCATGCATGCCATTAAGGATCGACCGATGGCGGTAGGAGGGCAGGTGGTCATTCTGCCGATGATGTATCTAGCGCTATCTTATGATCATAGGCTTATCGACGGGAAAGAATCCGTCAGTTTTCTGGTGATGGTGAAAGAGATCTTGGAAGATCCTACCCGCCTGTTACTGGACGTTTAGTGTATGACGATGGCGGACTTAGCGATACCGCTCCAGGTAAACAGTTTTTATACTTAATTATGGCGATGCGCTCGAACGGCATTAATACTTTCCAGACTAAAATAGAAATAAAATCATGAATTTACACGAATATCAGGCAAAAAATCTGTTTTCTCGGTATGGGGTCCCTTCCCCGATAGGTTACTCCTGCAGCACGCCGCTTGAAGCAGAAGAGTCCGCTTTAAAAATCAGTGCAGGCCCCTGGGTGGTGAAATGCCAGGTGCATGCGGGTGGCCGCGGTAAATCTGGTGGCGTAAAAATACTGAAGTCGAAAGAAGAGATTCGCACTTTTGCAGAGCAGTGGCTTGGTAAGCGTCTGGTTACCTATCAGACGGACGCCCTGGGACAGCCGGTCAATCAGATTCTGGTGGAAGCAGCCACCGATATCGCTAAAGAGCTTTATCTGGGCGCGATCGTCGATAGCGATATGCGCCGCGTGGTATTTATGGCGTCCACCGAAGGAGGCGTAGAAATTGAAAAGGTGGCTGAAGAGACGCCGGACCTAATTCATAAAATAGCTCTAGACCCGCTTACGGGGCCACAACCTTATCAGGGGCGTACGCTGGCGTTTAAACTGGGCTTAAGCGGCAATCAGGTTTCTCAGTTCAGTAAAATTTTTATGGGCCTAGCAACTCTATTCTTAGAGTGTGATTTAGCGCTGCTGGAAATCAACCCCCTAGCGATAAGCAGCACTGGCGATCTTATTTGTCTTGACGGTAAATTAAGCGCCGATGTTAATGGATTATTCCGGCAACCAGAGCTGCGCGAGATGCGTGATTACAGTCAAGAAGACGAACGTGAAGCGCATGCCGTCCACTGCGGGCTAAACTATGTAGCGCTAGCTGGTAATATCGGCTGTATAGTGAACGGAGCCGGCTTAGCAATGGGGACAATGGATATTATCAAACTCCATGGCGGCGAACCAGCTAACTTCCTTGACGTTGGCGGAAGCGTCACGAAAGATCAAGTCACTGAAGCGTTCAAAATTATTTTATCAGATGAAAAGGTCAAAGCGGTTCTAGTCAATATCTTTGGTGGCATCGTCCGCTGTGATTTAATTGCCGACGGCATCATCAGTGCTGTATCCAAGGTAAGCGTTAGCGTCCCTGTTGTGGTCCGTCTGGAAGGGAATAACGCTGAATTAGGCTCTAAAATTTTAGCGGATAGTGGACTGAACATTATCTCTGCCACGAGTCTGACTGCCGCAGCTAAACAAGTTATCGCCGCTGTAGAGGGTACGTAATGTCTATTTTGATTGATAAAAATACTAAAGTCATTTGCCAGGGTTTTACCGGCAGCCAGGGAACTTTCCACTCCGAACAGGCGCTGGCTTACGGCACTAAAATAGTCGGTGGCGTCACACCCACCAAAGGTGGTACTAAACATCTCGGTTTGCCGGTATTCAAGACCGTGCAAGAAGCGGTAGATAAAACTGGCGCGACGGCGTCGGTTATATACGTGCCAGCGCCGTTTTGCAAAGACTCAATACTGGAAGCTATTAATACTGGAATTGCACTAATCATCTGCATCACCGAAGGCATCCCTACACTGGATATGTTAACGGTGAAAGCTAAGCTCGAACAAAGCAGCACGCGTATGATTGGACCGAATTGCCCAGGCGTGATTACCCCCGGGGAATGTAAAATTGGTATTATGCCTGGACATATTCACCAGTCCGGCCGAGTAGGCATTGTGTCCCGTTCAGGCACCCTAACCTACGAAGCGGTGAAACAAACAACCGATGCCGGCCTTGGACAGTCCAGCTGCGTTGGGATCGGTGGCGACCCGATCCTCGGATCTAACTTTATCGATATCCTAAAGTTATTTGAAGAGGATCTACAGACGGAAGCTATCGTAATGATCGGCGAAATCGGCGGTAGCGCCGAAGAAGAAGCTGCATCTTATATCAAGGATTATATCACAAAACCAGTACTATCTTATATCGCTGGCGTCACGGCGCCGAAGTGGAAACGAATGGGACATGCCGGTGCAATTATCTCGGGCGGCAGGGGCACGGCAGATAAAAAATTTGCCGCGCTGGAAACGGCAAATGTTAAGACTGTACGAAGTCTAGCCGATATCGGTGAAAAACTAAAGTTTCTTTTACCGAACTGAGTTTGCCCTCTTTGAAAGAGGATGAACTGGCGCCCTGGACTCTGGTAATGGCATTATCTAAAGCTGCCTCTGGCAGCTTTTTACCATAATAGCAAATAATAGAAGCAGTTTTATCTATTATCCAACAAAGAAGGGCTTATGCTTAGTCTGATACGGATGCAATGCGAATTGGATCGATACGCCTGATGATTCAAAAAATTAAGAGCTTTAGCATGAGGTGAACAGTGCTTTCAACTAAAACACTGAAAATAACACTAAGTAACAAAATAACGGTATGATGAGAGTTATAAATATTATATCAATAAATACGCACTATCACGCGATTCGCGTAATAAATAATATTAGCGCGCAGAAATAAATATTTCCCGCTATTATTTACATTTACTTTAAAACCGTATTTTATTAATTGCACTTTAGCAATATTTCATTTAAATTTGTTTAAACTGCCTTTTTTAAAAGCAAGTGAAATATTTTGTTAAATCAATATTTCTCTGGGCATGGCAGATTATAGTGAAACTATTTTTTTTAGAATAATTTCAGCGATGATGCAGCGTTACCTTCTGTTCATCATTAGGCGATTTTAATACCCTCGGGTCTATTGGTATTTCTTTAATTTGTCTGTAACCCCACGCCTTTCCCCTTAAGGTCCAAGGCGGCAGGCGGCTTTATAGTTATTATAAAGCCTTTTATTATTTACTGTGCTTTTCAGCCGACACTCTTAAGAAGTGTGATAGTGGTGGTGTATTTAAAATACTTCCCGTGAGAAGCACGAAGTTATCATGTTCAATATCCTCAAGCTACCATTATTATAGTTTTCTTTAATAGTTATATAGCATTTCCTATTTTTTACGCTGATGACGGTATAGCGTTTTTTAGTAGCCGTTAATAGAAATAGTTTCTATTTTCGTATATATAGATCTATAAAGATCTTACTAAATTTTAGTAACTTATTCTCTATCAACTTCGCTTTCAGCATGCTTACTCTATTTTAGAATAGAATGCTATTTTGGTATAAACTAGTCATACCTTCACCATTACATTGACGATATCTTCGGCCCGGCCCGGCCATTGAAAGATCAATAACCCTTTTCTTGAAATTCAGATTTATCAGCCTGTTCTTCTTCGGCTAGAATTTGCTTATGTAATATTCAGCATATAGCGATGTTCTAGCTGCTGGTACTTATCTCTAATTTATTTGCTATATGGATCTTGGTGTCCAACACCTGGATGCAAAATCCCAGTACAGCGGTTTTGTCAGTTATAGTGCTGTTGTTGAATACAGTTACGAGATGGGTGATATACAAAAAAAAAGCTGGTGGTGCTAGTTTCCTTAACCCTATTAGACTTGGTGAAGTAGGAAGAAAAGATTAAGACAAACCATTCTGCACTGCGTATTCCTGATACGTTTTGTGTAGTGCACGAATCACTTTACCGATCACTAAGTTATACCGGCCCGAAAGATCTGATGATGTAGTGTGAAGTGCGTATTCGTAACGGAATAAAGACTCTATGACCTTACTATAACAGTTATGTAAAACCAGTGCCAACTTGGCATACGCAAAGCATTTAATAATAGAAAGTAATACCTAGGTTATGTATCACTTCTGCAACGCTATTATAGAAGATATTACCTAAGTTAATGAGTATAAAATTCACTAGGAAACTAGTGATCTACCAAACAACTGGTGTCGTACTGATTCTGCTGATTACCGCCTGTTTCTGGCCTCATTACTAGTGAAATTCTGCCGACGTCTATCGCTAATTCAACCCTGTGTTCGCTGTTAATATCCTCTTCTGAATGGGGTTGATCTGCAGGCTCTGTACGCTATTTTGATAGCGGAATATATTTGATGTTCAAATTTATGCGCGTGGGGCAAAGTAGTTTAAAAACCAGAAACTACCATTTTAAATAATCATCCATTTTATCGGTGAGTACACGGGGCCATACAAGAGAGAATTACTATCTTTGATTATGATGTATTGTGTGTTATCTGGTGTGGATACTGATTAGCCTGCTGCTCATACGCTTCGCGTTACTAACAGATTTGATATAAAGGCGACATATTAGTTGCCTCTTTAGCTGAGGCAATATCAAGCGTCAGGTTATGATCAACATGATTGTCTTACGCTGGGGATGGGTAAATTAGGTATAGCCTATATCATTGCCAGTAGCGCGATGTTCACTACCTAGCCATAATGTGGCTACCATACACTGCGTTTTCCTGTTGTTATATCGCCAGTCAGTTTTGGATACTACTCGAAAATAAACGCCACCTAATGACGTAATCTATGGGATTTAGGATCTTTAATAGACAACTTTATATTCTCCTGTTGTAATTGTGGTTGCATTTTGCAACCTACTGCAAGGCGGTCCCGTTCGTTCTACGTGGACAAAAAAATCTACCTACACATGATATATATTATACCGGCAAATTCTCTCTGCTGCTTAACCTCCCCGTCTGGCGATGCTCCTAACTTAAAGTGTGGCAACCATATACCTGTAAATAAGTACCAATAGTAATTGCTCTGGCGTCTGCTTTTTATGGCATTGCTGTTAATGTTGATCATGATCGCCGCCTTGCTTTACAGATTCTCTTAATAATTTTTAAGATCTCTTAAATTCCACAATGTAAAGAAAATGAAATATTTTATTTTCCCCTGGTTTTATCATTCCAAACATGTTAGGTCTTGCGTATAGTAGGAAAATAAGCATGGTTATTCTTGTGCTTTTTTAAAAAAGTAAAGTGAATATTTTATTTTTATATAGCTGGTCACGTCTCTTACGAGAGGGACTAACTAGCGCTGATGTTTTTACCATGCCCCTTACACCGCTTTCTATTAACGTGCACACACTAAAATGCTACACCAGAAGATAACTTTTATCAGAAAGCGCTTGTCAGGGACACGTTATGGTCATAGTACACCGCTTAGCGGTATAATTTTTACTCCTGCGCGTCTTGACGATTCATTGCAAGTGGAAAGTGAAATCTCGTTTTCCTTAATACACCTCTCTGAATCTTTGTACAACTCATGCTGAGAATACTGATGTACAATTATCCAGCCAGGCAAATATCGTGATTGCATGTGTCTATTAAAACAATTTAAGGTAATTAGGCTTCCTAGGTATTTTGTTGCGGAATTTAAGCAGTGATTAATATGAACATCTTTGATCTATTTTTTAAGGCGTGTTTTCCAGTAAAACTGATCGTATTAATTTTAATATGCTTTTCTGTTACGTCCTGGGTTATTATTATCCAGCGCTCCCGTATCCTGACCTGCGCTACACGTAGAGCAGAAGCCTTTGAGGACAAGTTTTGGTCTGGTATCGAATTATCCCGTTTGTATCAGGAAAGCCTAAGACGCCACGATAGGCTGAGCGGCTCTGAGCAGATTTTTTACATCGGCTTTAAAGAGTTTTTGCGGCTGCACAGCTCCAATAATCAGGCTCCTGAAGCAATAGTAAAAGGCACTTTCAGAACCATGCGTATTTCAATGAACCGTGAACTGGAAGCGCTAGAAACCCATATTCCGTTACTTGGTACCATGGGTTCCATCAGCCCGTACATCGGTTTATTCGGTACCGTGTGTGGAATAATGCATGCATTTATCAGACTTGGCGCTGTAAAACAGGCTACGCTGCAAATGGTTGCCCCTGGGATAGTTGAAGCACTCATCGCCACCACAATCAGTCTTTTTGTAGCCATTCCCGCGGTTACGGCCTTCAATTGCTTGAGCCATCGAGTTAATAAGCTTGAGCAGTGCTACGGCAATTTCACCGAAGAGTTCATTGCCATCTTGCACCGCCAGGTTTTTGCCAGCAATAGCGACAAGTAAGAAGGAGGGTAATCATGGCTAGAAAGTGCTCGCGTAAAGAAATTAAGTCCGAGATTAACATTATTCCCTTGCTCGATGTGCTGCTAGTGTTAGTATTAATATTTATGGCGACGACACCGATTATTACCCAGAGCGTTGAGGTAGATTTACCTGATGCGAGCGAATACAAAAACATTGGCAGTAATGAGAATCCACCGGTCATCATCGAAGTTTTCGGCATCGGACAGTACAGTTTAGTGATCGATCATCAGCGTCAGGATAACTTACCTTCCGAAGAAGTAATTTCCGAAGTGCGAGCATACATTACGGCGAATCCAAAAACGGTTTTTCTGATAGGTGGTGCTAAAGACGTGCCTTATGATGATATAATTAAAGCGCTAAACTTGTTGCATCATGCCGGCGTGAAATCAGTCGGCTTAATGACGCAGCCTGTCTAACGGTCAGTTTGTTATGCGTACTATTTCTAATTAACCCCATTTTTTGGGGATCGATTGTGTTTAAAGTTAGCAAACATAAGGACGATCTTAAACGTGCTATTATTCTGTCGATTACGCTGCATTGTGTTCTGATCGCTATATTGATCTGGAGCTCAATTCATCAATCGCAAGAGGCAAGTGTGGGCGGCAGAGAGCCGCCCATTGATGCCGTGATGCTCAATCCCAATGCCATAGTGCAGCAATATAACCGTCAGAAACAAAGTGATGCGCAGCAGGCGGAGCAGCAGCGCCTGAAGGCACTGAAAAAACAACGACTGGCCTATCAAAAAAAACAGGCTGAGGCAGCCACCGCGGTAGAAGCAAAACAAGAAGCAGCGGCGCAGGCAAAATCGAAACAGACCACCGTAACTAACCCAGTTAAAGCTAAAGCCAATGTGAAAGCCAAGGGCGATAAGGCAGCTAAAGCAAAAGCTGATGACATCAAGCAATCGAGCGAGGTAGATGATTTGCTGGGCGTGCTGACTAACGCTAAAAATAAGCTTAAATCCGCTGGTGCAGTTACCAGGACAAGCAACAATAAGTTGAGCGGTGCCAGCGGATCGGAAATTAATGGTTATCTAGATCAAGTGCGCAAAGCTATCAGTAATAAGTTTTACGATTCATCCAACTACAGGGGTAAGACCTGTATTTTATATACCAAACTGGCGCCAGATGGAGTCCTAATTTCGGTCAGTTATGGCAGTGGTGATCTAGCGCTGTGTCAGGCGGCGATCTCCGCGGCGAAGCTAGCGGCGATCCCCCGGCCACCCAGCCCGAAAGTATATGAGGAAGTTAAAAACGTAATGCTTGATTTTAAACCTTAGTAAAGACATTTTGCAGAATATAATGGTTATTAAATGGTCCTATTTTGTTTAATATTTATACTATCCCGTCCCTCCAGTGGAACGATGTAGGGTTGTTTAACTAAATACGTTTACAATTCTATAATTGCGCCGCCTAAGGGCGGCGGTTTAGGAGATGAAATGAAGAAAGCATTTCAAATAGCGTTAGTTTTTTTCTTTTTATGGCCCTCCATACTGCTTCCGGAAGTGCGTATTGAAATCACTAAAGGGGTAGATACGGCCAGACCTATCGGTGTGGTGCCATTTAAGTGGGTTGGGCCAGGTGCTGCATCCGAAGATATTGGCAGTATAGTCGCCGCTGATCTGCGTAACAGCGGTAAATTCAACCCACTCGATACTTCTCGCCTGCCGCAGCAACCGACAACTGCCTCGGAAGT
Source organism: Sodalis sp. (in: enterobacteria) (assembly GCA_051710585.1). Lineage (GTDB taxonomy): Bacteria > Pseudomonadota > Gammaproteobacteria > Enterobacterales > Enterobacteriaceae > JBPESP01. The sequence goes on from JBPESP010000004.1 coordinate 214,128, forward strand.
GACCCCAGCTGCCTGGATGGCACTTGGTATCACTGCCGTAGTGGTAGGTCAAGTGCAACCAAGCGGTACTGATAGTAATGTTGTGACTTATCAATTGATCGACACTTCCAGCAATCCAGGCGATGTACTAGCGCAAAACCAGTTCAAGGTTGCACGCAGATGGCTGCGTTATGCTGCCCATATTGCCAGCGATGAAACCTTTGAAAAACTCACCGGTATTAAGGGAGCCTTCCGTACCCGTATTGCCTACATCGTGCAGATCGAGGGCGGACAGTACTCCTACGAACTCCGTATCGCAGATTATGACGGTTATAACCAAACGCCGGTATACCGTTCTTCACAGCCTCTGATGTCGCCAGCATGGTCTCCTAACGGCAGTAAGCTTGCTTATGTTACCTTTGAGAGAGGCCGCTCTGCACTGGTCATACAGACACTAGATAGCGGCGCTATCAGACAGATTGCAAATTTCCCACAGCATAATGGTGCGCCGTCCTTCTCACCGGACGGCAGAAAACTAGTCTTCGCACTGTCGAAGACCGGCAGTCTAAATTTATACGTGATGGATTTAGAATCGGGTCATATTTGTCAGGTAACCGATGGTTGTAACAATGATACAGAGGCAAGCTGGTTCCCGGATAGCCAGACGCTAGCCTATACCTCTGACCAGGGCGGCCATCCACAGATTTATAAAATCAACATTAACGGTGGTACGCCGCAGCGTTTGTCCTGGATAGATTCTCAGAATCAGAATGCAAATGTTAGCTCAGACGGTAAATTCCTAGCTATGGTCAACACTAACAAAGGAGTGCAGCATATTACTAAATTGGATCTAACAACGGGAGCCGTCCAAATATTGACGGACACCTTCCTGGATGAGACGCCTAGCATTGCTCCCAATAATACAATGGTCGTCTACAGTACTTCGCAAGGGCTAGGTTCCGTGTTACAGCTAGTCTCAGCTGATGGGGGATTTAAAACGCGTCTCCCAGTAACCGATGGACAAGTCAAATTTCCTGCCTGGTCTCCGTATCTGTAATACATATGTGGATACATATAGAAAACTATAAAAGGAATATAAGATGCAACTAAACAAAGTTATAAAAGGGTTAATGTTAGCGGGGCCGATGATAGCGATTGCCGCATGTAGTTCTCACAAAAATGACAACAATGGCGATAAATCTGCTATGAGAACCACTTCTACTGATAGTATAAATATAACCAGCAACAACAGTTCTTCCGATGAACAGTCTCATTTACAAATACAAGAGCTTCAGCGCAATAATATCGTTTACTTTGATCTTGATAAATACAATATCTGCTCTGAATTCGCTCAGATGCTTGACGCACATGCCAATTTTCTTCGTAGAAACCCTTCTTACAAGATAACTATCGAAGGCCATGCGGACGAACGCGGTACGCCGGAATATAACATCGCTCTTGGCGAACGCCGCGCCAATGCTGTAAAGATGTACCTTCAATGTAAAGGCGTTTCCAACGATCAGATCGCTATTGTATCCTATGGTAAAGAGAAACCAGCCGTATTAGGACATAATGAATCGGCTTATGCTCAAAATCGCCGTGCTATACTAGTCCAGTAAGAGACTGGAATGAACAATAACTTCAGACCTTACATATTGAGTCTGTCGTTATCGGTTGGTGTAGCGGCCCCTTTGGCCGCTACCGCCAAAGCGCCAATCAATAATGCAAACTCAAGTTCACTGGAAGACCGAGTTACTCAGCTTGAGCGTATTTCCGATGCCCACAGCCAGCTGTTAACCTATTTTCAGCAACAACTTACCGATCAGGAACGCGGTATTGACTTGCTGCGCGGTCAAATTCAGGAAAATCAATATCAACTATCGCAAGTTATTGAGCGACAAAAAGAGATTTATCAGCAAATAAACAGCTTTTCTAACCAGCCTAAGCCTACCGCCACACCTAGCGGCTCAGATGCTAACAGCGATTATAAAGAAGCAGTGGCACTTGTGCTAGAGAAAAAACAGTACGACCAGGCGATTAGCGCCTTGCAATCCTTTGTGAAGCGTTATCCTGATTCGACCTATCAGCCTAACGCCAATTATTGGCTAGGGCAACTTAATTATAATCAGGGTAAAAAAGACAATGCGGCCTATTATTTTGCCCTGCTAGTGAAAAACTATCCTAAATCACCTAAAGCACCCGATGCGTTGCTAAAGATAGGCGTAATTATGCAAGAAAAAGGCCAGAAGAATAAAGCTCGGGCGGTTTATCAACAAGTTAGCAAACTCTACCCCAGCGCCACGGCCGCTAAACAGGCACAAAAACGGCTCATGAGCCTATAATAAAACTTCGTTTGAACGAGGGTGGTGGTGTATGGAAATGTAAAAGAGACCATAATGCTCGAAGAGGAAGGAAATTTATCACCTCTGGATTAATTAAAGGTTATATTAAAATATGTAATAAGTAATACGTGTTGTGATTATCCAGAGAAAGCTAACTCCTTTTAGCTTCGAGTGTAAAAATAATCTCGGAGCTGTTAGCTCAGTTTTGTAGACTATAGTTAACTTTTAATTAATCACTCGTATTTTAGTTGGATACTAAAATTGATTGGCCTGTAGTGTTTTCTGAGGACTAGCCATAAGGTCCAAAGAGCATCACAATAAACGCTGCTAGATGATAGTACTCAATTAATTGATATTAAGTAGTATTTATGGTGTCCTGTCCATGGACCTGCTTTACAAATCTATTAAGTATGCCAAAAGCTTAAATCAGCTCTACATTTTAATTGTTCCCTGAAACTGCGCTATCAAGTTAGTCGGAATGGTTGCGTGTAATATCTTCTCCAGAATACCGCATAACAAACAGTTCCGGACGTGCATTCTGTATTCGCTCCACTATACAAACATTAATAAATGCCTTGATATTTTAGATATGCTTACAAATAAGAGTCTAATATTTTAGAAAAGCATAAAAGAACATATTAGCACATTATTTTTTAAAAGCTATGCTTAACTCCGTATTATAAAATAGAAAAGTCAATCAATATCTGGATATCGATAAAGGAGCGCTCCTTAAAATCTATCAATAACCTCATACAGTAATCAAGTTTGCCTTTTATATGGTAACTTAGACCAGTAGCGTCTCGCTCTTATCAGTAGGTTTTTACCTACAAACGTCAGGTATCAATTTGCCCTTGGTATCCTCTACAAAATAGGATAATGCTCACTAAAGATAATTAACTTATAGCTTTATGCAATATCACACCTTTATGTCCATACCTTTATTGATAAAACTTTTATGACAAACTGATATACTTTTTTCTCAATGAATTAGCATATCCACATAGCATCGATTAACGTTATAGATCATTGCCATCCCCCTGATTTCCAATAACGCTTATCCGGATCAGCCAACGCAGCTTTTTAAAAAAGCAGTAATAATTTATACTGTGGATACTTACGAAAAGCGGTGTAATTTCTGCCGAAAGCGCTTTATCCAAGATCTCGCCATTCAATAGCAAACTCCTAAAATGGCATTGAAATCTTTAGCTTCGCTATTTTTCGCTTCTGAACTATAGATCCAACCCATACATCCGCTATCATGATAGCATTTTCTTTCAGTGACACCCTCCAACCTGATAAGATCAGGCGGCATTTTTGTGTTACTCAACGCAATGTCGCGCGGTAGAGCCTTAAAGTAATATACCTATTTTAACTCTTCAATGATAAAAGTCTCCTCACAATGGAGTTAATACCGCCTGCTTTAACTGGACCACTTCTTGTACCAGCGTTATACACATATCGGCAATTTGCTTCTAGTGATCGTTGAGGCCTTATATCTTGCACTAGAAGAAGGCTGGACATTGACGAATGATCGCAAGCTTACCGTATAACTTGATAACAGTGTTTATTAGCAAAAAATACGTTCCCTTTAGGATAGCACCAATACAGAGCGTTTTTAACGTGCTCGACGCCAGTCAAAAGTAACAGAATAGATCTTGCATAGTGATTCCCTTTCTTCTGCAAGGGTTCCTCCCTATCTAAATCCAGCACCAGTCGCAATGATTCACTTCATTCCTATCTATTGTTTAATCATCCTAAAAGGAAACATACATCTAAATTAGAGATTTACCCATAAAATAATATTTCAAAACTTGAGATAAGCAAACAAAATTAATAAATTTTAATTTAATAATCATTCCATATAAGGAATATATACTATATATAGTATAGTTTATATATAAAATAAAATAAAGAAAAATAAGTAATTTTATCTTGATATGGATAAAATAAAATTTTGTAAACACCTTAAAAAACTTATACCTAATAAAAAATAGATCTGCTGAAACTGAATTTGTTATTTTTAATATGTTGCAACTATTTAACTAGAGGTAGAAAAAATTCTCACTATAATAAAGGATTATTATATAAGGAAGAAGCTAGCTTAAGCTTATTTTTATTTAATTTTTAATGAATTTAAAAGGAGTATCTCTTTACTGATATTCAGTCAGTTAACGAAAAAAACTAATTGAGTATCCTTTAGAAGGATCTTGCTAGATGGATTTTAATTAAATAAATAAAATTACTGGTATTTAGTAAGCCATTCTTTTATAAGAATAGTAAAGAGTATATTTATTGGCATCATCAGGATATAAATAGCCTATTATTTAAACTTTAAATATACTTAAACTACAGTTTTTTGAATGCAGAATTTAATGCAGAAAAAAATAATTTTACTATTTTCGACGAATCTAGAATCTTTAAAATTTATGTAAGCGTCCTATTAAAGAGCTTTCAGCTAACTCATCATTTAACTGAATAATCCAGAAATAATAGAAACTCCATAAAACTATGGGAATTCTATTAATTATATTCGACTCCTGCGGAGAATGACGATAAGCAAAAGATAGCTAATTTTCGTTTGATGCGCCGGCAGGGAATTAAGATATTTGCCTTGGCAATGGCTTAGGATCGCGGCGCCAAGCAAACGACAAAAGGCCATAAAAACCTGGTAAGCGTACTAAATGATCACCGGGCAATACAAAGTGCTCAGTTGGCGCGCTGTGGTTCCTATTAGGCAGCTTCAGTAGTCTATTTATTTTTTCGTCCCTCTCAGTACATCACTAATGGTATTCATCCCTTCTTTCTCTATCTGTTAACAATATTTTACGCCAAGGAAGCTTTTACAATAGATCTTATAGACTTTTCTTCAGTACTTAAAGTCAGGCTCCAAACTAGCCGTTTGGTCATCACTTCAGTCCTTCTAATAGCTACACCATTGCTTAACGCCTCAGTCAAGCGTAGTAGTAGAATAATTAGATCACATGCCGAAATACTGTCGCAACCTGTTTAGAGTAAAACTTGGATAAAATTACTTTTTGAGGCTAGAGCTAGTGCCTGTATGAGGTTATAATTGGGACGCCAAAGTGCTGTGCAAGTTCATTATAGAATAATGCCGGAGATTTTTTGTCACTAAAGCCTAAACTAATGTCATGCAATCCATTAACAAACCACTTGAAGCCTACTGGGAATTTTCCAAAAAACGGTGCCTTTTAAGGTATCAACCACTCGGTTAATCATAGCGCTGAATAGCAGAGTTTTATCCACACCTACCTCATCAGCATAGTGGCTGGTACTGTAAAAATAGTTAATTACGGATGACAGATAATGGTTTAAATTCATAAAACCCGCCAGCGCGACAAATACCGTAACTGTAATAGTCTGGATTGTTAGCGAACGCTAAATAAAATTTTTCGCCCAACGACAAAAGACAAACCATTGTTGATTCTAATGAACAGTCCATACGGATGATACCGTCATGATCAATATACATAAAGCGGAACGGCTGATCCATCTCTTCATTCACCAGTTTTTATATCCAACCTGTGATGTTCAGTGATACCCTCTGCCAATAGATAATACTGGAATTATCCAGTGTATTAACGTTGAGTTTCAGTCAGACATGCTAGATACATTAATATCCACACTGCTTATAAGCCCTTCAATATAGAACTGGACCAGATCTTGTGCATAAATATGACTACTTTTCCGAGCCTGTACTCTAATATTAGAGCATTTAACGCACACAAATTCTTCACTAGCAGCATCATATAGGCGCGTTCTTCAATAACACGGGTGTAGCTATTCTGCCATCCACCATTAGGTGGATTATATTTGATACCGCTATCTTCAACTGGAATTATGAGAAATGGGTGATGATAACGCCGTCAGCCCGTGGGTCTCCGTAGATAAGAATAGCATTGGAAATTTTACCGGAGCAGGCGTATAGCCATTATCTAACTGTACCATCACCCCTAACCGTTGGCGCTACTTAGGCACTTCCAGTACTGAGATAAACGTTAGTTCGGAGAGCATATAAGAGTATCTTTATAAATATAGCGGGGCCCTAAAATCCCCTATTAGCTCACTCTTCGGCGATAGACTGACTAATGGTTTAAAACTGGGCTTCGCTAAAACTATAGCGTCAAGCGCTCCTATAATGTCCGAAGTATAAAAATTCACTACCTGAGCGCTATTTTTCCAGTTCCTATTATAACATTGTAACATTGTGACGTTAATTGTGCAACATTAATTAAATCACTTTAGCGGGCAGGCTTAGCCGACGTAGAGGTGATTTATCATCGACGCTTATCTGTTACTAGTTAATAAAATTTAAGAGTGCTGTAAACTTTTTATAGCAATTCCGTTAATAACTACACAGCCAGCATAGTATGCTAAATCATGCCACATTTTTAATTGCTATTACTATTGCTAATAACTAAACAAGCGGCGTACCACCTATTCAGTTTTAGTCTAATAGCTGTTCTTTAGCAACAGCGTTTCCCTACTACTGGTAAAATATGTGAGAGAGGGCGGCTATGCCGCATTTCTGATGCGCCCGTAAACAGTATTTAGTAATAGGATTATACAAAGTGAATGGTTTTAGGCAACAGCATGAAAACGATTCATTATCTTCCGTTACAATGCAAGTCGTCTGAGAGAAATAATTCATGCAATGCGCCAATCCTCTCTGGGATAGTAGGAAAACAAATTCTAATTTTTCCGATGGTTTTGCTGTTATTGTCACCCCTGTGACCAGGGTGAAAGCCTTGTCAATATCGGGATAAACGTCAAAAGACGGAGCGAGATATTGGAGGTTGCCTTAGCCAGTGCGTAATGTATAGCCTGAAATAATATAGATAAAGATCTGTATCGATCTTTAATTATTTTTATTCTAATTAATTGGTTGATAAATAAATCAATCTTCCACATTTTAGAAGTTAAACATCAATAACAAACAGCCCCAACCCCAATTGGGGGGGGTAAAATAGGAATCTATCTAACCACTCTCTTGCCCGCAGAGAATTTAATTTTTTTACCGTTGTGACCTTCCGCTACGTTAAACTAATGATAAGCTATTGCTTTCTTTACAAGAGCAAAAAATGCTATGAAATTAAACTATTATCTGCAAACAGCGCATCAGATAGAAAAGGGCCTGCCTGTAGTGTTAATCCACGGCCTGTTTGGCAGTCTAGACAATCTTAGAATACTGGCGCGTCCCCTTAACAAAAACCATCGTACACTTCAAATCGATTTACGCAATCACGGCCTATCCCCCCATGCACCAACCATGAGTTATGATGAAATGGCGCAGGATGTTCTAGTATTGTTGGATGCGCTGCTTATTGAGCGCTGCATTGTCATCGGTCATTCGATGGGAGGTAAAGTGGTAATGACACTGTGCGCGCAGGCGCCAGAACGTATCGCGCAGGCTGTGGTAATCGACATAGCGCCCATTGCCTATAAGGCCCGTCGTCATGACGCCATATTCACGGCCCTTGCACGTGTTAGCGACGCCGGAGTCACCCAGCGCAGAGAGGCGTTGCAGCTGATGGCGAAGGATATCAATGATTCTGGTACATTACAGTTCCTACTAAAATCATTTCATCAAGGCTACTGGCGTTTTAATGTTAAAAGTATTGCGCATAATTATAGTGAGATCATTGGCTGGCGGACACAGGCGCCATGGCCTGGGCCGATACTGTTTATTCGCGGTGAAAATTCCCCTTATTGGGATGAGAAATACCGTGACCAGATTCGTCAAGAATTTCCCCATGCTGCTGCTCACGTAGTGGCTGGAGCTGGTCATTGTGTGCATATTGAAAAGCCTGAGGTGGTACTACGCGTTATAGCTCATTTTCTGGCGGAGGGTCAAGCATAGCAGAAACAATTAACCATTGTACCGGCCGCGTTTCTATGGTAGAACGACTTTTTTAGATGCCGGCAGCTGCAAAGATAACGCTACGGAAGAATGTCAGTCAAAGCTCATGCTAAACCCACTAGTGACTTTGCCTCTTACAGTTATATATTTTTTTTCATTAAAGAGTATAAACTTATCATAAAGAATACATAGACCATAGCACACTGGATGTGTTTACAGATGAACGTCGTCCAGGACGGTCGAAATAACTTTTCCTTTCAAAAAATATGAACAGTTCATAATCAATAATCGTAACTCGCTACAACGTGATAAAAAATTCGCAGGTTACGCCGTATTTTAGAGTGAAAATTAATATAATGCGGGTAGGTATGCTGAAAAGATTAGCCGATCAACAGGCGATATTTGCAGTAAACTTATTGGTTATCCTGCTAGCAGAGTTAGAGCGCCATCGCTTGCAGGTAAAGCAAGCTAGCCGGCGCATAATAGCTGCAACCCTCTCAGCGCATCGAGCGCGTTTAGCCGCCAAAGGTAAATTTAATGCAAAAAAAATCCTGTGCCTATAGGGTATCGCCTTAGATAAGGTTCTGGTATTATTATATACATCGAGCTTAAATATTAAGCATATCATTAATATTTATAAGGTTTTTATATTTATGGCAACTGTGGGTATTTTTTTTGGCAGTGATACCGGCAATACTGAAAATATTGCCAAGATAATCCAAAAACAACTGGGTACCGATGTTGCTGATATTTTTGACATCGCCAAAAGTAGCAAAGAAGATCTAGAAAAGTACGAGTATCTCCTATTTGGTATCCCCACCTGGTATTACGGTGAACCCCAGTGCGACTGGGATGATTTTTTTCCAACGTTGCACGAGGTTAATTTCAACGGCAAGATTGTTGCGCTCTTTGGCTGTGGCGATCAGGAGGACTACGCGGAATATTTTTGTGACGCGATGGGCGCTCTACGGGATATTATTGAATCTAATGGCGCTACGCTAGTTGGCTACTGGCCTACTGCCGGCTATCATTTTGAGGCGTCGAAAGGACTTGCCGACGACGATCACTTTATTGGTATGGCTATTGATGAAGACCGCCAGCCAGAGCTAACCGCCGAACGCGTCCATGGTTGGGTTAAACAAATCAGCACAGAGATGAATCTGGACTAATCTTTCTGCAACCTATTGCCTGGTAATAGCTGAACGGTAGGTAAGTTTCTATTTTAGACTTAAATAGTTTCTTTAAATTAAAATTTTATAATTTTTCCGTCAAAATACAATTAAAGGACACCTTGATAGCCCTTAGTCGCCGATTAAGTTTTTAATTAAAGAGAAATATTTTTATTTATGAAATAAAATTTCATTTTATAATGGAAGAAAGTGAATTATTTCAGGCCTATGATTGTGTGATAGCTATCCTAAGCTTATAGGTTTTTTTATCAAGTAACAAGATAAAACCTAATATAACTTAAAATAATGTCGCTTTAAAGAAGGCCGGCCTGGTCTTTAACACTTCTCAGGTTAAAGATCCTGAAAGTGTTAAAGACCAGGAATTCCAGTGCATTAGTGCAAAAAAATGTATAAAACTAATCGATATAGGTGAGGAAGTTGGGCTTGCCACCTTTTACCGCGTACTAAACCAGTTTATAATGCTAGTATTGCTACTTGTCACGAATTTGAGGGTAAAAAATCGGTTTTTTTTGAAAGTATCATCATGATCATCCTATCTGCCTGGATTGCAGTAATATCATCGAATTTTACGATGAGCTTATTAAAGTGTGCTGGAGTGATATCACGAAAAATACAGTATTACACTGAATAACCATAGTCCCTATCTTTAATGGTTATTATGCAGAAGGAGACTGCCATGAAGACAAAACCCTGCATAATATAGATGATCTACATGCTGTGAAATTATAACCTCCGGCAAAAACGTCAGATTACGAGCGAAGAAAGAGCAATAACTACCAGCGGTTTTTTTTATTTATTGCGGTTGTAATAACTGCCTGCACAAACCTTACCGCCTTACATTTGCACTCTTACATCCTCGCGATCTTTTAATATCGCATTCTTTCATCCTTAATATCTCTAATATCCCTAGCTTATTATTTTTTGTAGTTGTAGTGGTCAACTAAAACTGACCATCGCGCATACACGCCCTGAGTATACTGTAATATAAAATGATATAGTCTGTAATTTAATGAGCTCTGCTTCGCTGAAGCTTATATAGCTCTTACCGATATACACTCGTTTTTTTAAACTTATAAAGAAACGCTCCCTATCGGACTGTTATCCAAACATTTACCACGCCGACTCATATTTTTTAGAAAGCAACTCCACAGAAACCATTAAAACTGCTTACTTTTTATTTGGACCACACCCCTAAGTTGTGAAAAAACTCTACCTGGTTAGCAGCGTATAACGCTATACCATTTCCAATATTTTAATGGTTAGTCTACTATGCGGAAATAACGATATATAGCTAAAATCACCGCTTTTCCTCAAGAAAAGATCAAGAATAATCGCAAAATATGCCAAATATTTCCCAGTGAAGATATATCTCATATCACCGTACTAAACCTGGTTTGCCTCCCTCACAGCGAACTAGCGCTAAAGATATAATTTTGGATCGCAACATGCTTTTAACCATCACGTTTATACCTGTGTATCGGCTGCTGATAACTAATTAGCCTCAGTTCTTGTATGAACCTGCCTGCGAGAGGCAGCGCCCCATCCGAAAACCTTCCTGGTTTACCCATAGTAGCGATACTTCTCGTTCTGGCTGCACTATGGCTGATACTGTGGATTTCATTAACTTGACTACGCAATACTATGCGTCCTGCCGCTTAGTTGTCAGGACGACTTTTCCAGTATTTCTAATTGCTGCAATTAATCTTAAAAACATAGGAAAGCATAACCATAAGATGATACGTTCTAAGTTTTCTAATTAACAAAAACCCTTCAGCTTCAGAGAGTATGAAGATCAAGATAGCTCTAGCTTTTTAATATTTTGTTTCTATTCAATATATTGTACTTTATATTGTACTTTCTTCCTAAGGTTATATATTTTGATTAAATAACCCTACATAATAAGGACATACTATGTTAATGTCTACTAAAGATAAGCCTTAATTAGACAGACAATGAGCTTTGCTTTATAGGTTCCCAACCTGATGGGAATATAGCTTCCAGAAAGATGCAGAGTAACCCGTCAGTAGGAAAATCAATATGAACATTAGAAAAGATAATTATCTTTGGCGCTATAACATTTTTGTATAGGTTATATTTTATTACGACACTAAACCTCCAACAAACTCATTATAATAAAGTACGAATGGTGCCCGGACTCGGAATCGAACCAAGGACACGGGGATTTTCAATCCCCTGCTCTACCGACTGAGCTATCCGGGCAACGTGGCATATTACACCGTATTGCCTCTATTTCGTCAATGGGTTTATCGTGGAAATACGCAAAACCGCGCTAGTTACTAAGTTTTAGGCAAAATACGTAAACTCAGTTTAGGACACTGTTTCTTTGCAAAACAGCGGCAAACAATGAATATCCTCTACGTGCCGCCGTAAAATCTATACATTTTAGGCGCTGTATTTGACTAACAGCTTACTAAAAAAAAGCTTTAAACCAGCGCTCCATTTTCTGAGCGATCATAGTTAGATTGTCAACCTCCACTCCACTAGCAGTGCCGCATATAGGAGTAGGATGTCTCTTTTTCCGGTTGTAAAACTGTTAAAAAATCTTTTCTATCAGAAAATGCTAGCGCTAGCAGTTTTACTCTGCATCTATCAACTCATCCTGCGCAGTACATACCTTTGCGCCATTCATCAATCTAGCCGGCTTGATATGTCAAGTAATCATGATGTACTCTTCCAGATAGATATAGAGAGGAAGCAAACGCTCCATTTCATCAGCGACAGATTCAGTTCTTCGATGATAAAATATATTATAAACCATATCTTTTTTAAAAGTAAGGTTAACATATACTCGCATGTATCCTCATTGCACATTTCCTCTTGTTTAACCGGTACTCATCTTACCTAAATATCACACTCATGAGGCAAATTTCTATAAATATTGTGGAAAATATACTGCGTATATATAATGGCTACCGGTAAGTTGGGTATTTTGTAGCAGGAGATATCAAAAAAATAGAATCATTGCCAGAAGTATTTACTCTAAGTTAGCTAAGAAGCATTCTTTTCGACAGCGCATTAGGATAATGTCAGTGGAATCACAAAAGGTATATTTATTAAATTATTTATAAAACACGCGGTGGTTAGTACACAGATCCAACATTATCGGTTTCACCGGAGCGGTGTTGAGTTACTTAGTGATTTGCAGTAGTGTTTACACGGACTGTCACATATTGGCATAACGCTGATAGTTAATGTCATTTCGGTCGGTGCGCCCCATAAAAAGCAATGCCTTAGCGAGAGACCGCTTATCAAGGTTAAGATCTGGATTGGTATCGTCAACCACCTGTGATCTAACCCCAGGGGTTGCAAGTACACACCAGGAAGCTCTAGCGCCAGAATAATGAAGCAAAATCCCTTTTTTTTGACCTACTGAATTCAGGGGGCTGCTTTTGGTTAATAGCCGATTCACCAAACGGTTCAACCAATATTAAAGGAATGCTATCTCTACGCATAATAGCTATGAGGATGAAGCCTCCAAAAAAAATCAGTAACGCCAATAAAATAAACAGAACGGCAAGCCCGATCAGCAGGCTATAGACTGTTAAAACGTCATTTTAAATTACAAACTAGCGGTGAGTATCGCGATCCCTATAGCGTGTAAGTGAATGGCTATTCCTATCACATATATCTTAGTCAGTAGCTAGAAATATCCTGACAGTGCCAGGATAAGAGCGGTGTTTCTTTTACCAGTCTCTTTTGGCAGTACTATAGATATTTCCGATAAAAGAATCACTTAGGTTCCAGTGAATATAAAAGTCGCTTCCACGCAGCCTTTCCAAGTGATACAAAGCTGACTTTCATTTAAGCTATATATCCCATAGCAGCAGTGTAATATTCAGTTCATTAAAATAGGTGGGCGCATTGCTATTAATTTATCATGTTGACAGGCAGATAATGTAAAAGTGGCCGAGGGTTTCCTTGAAAGACTCTAAGTGAATATACTAGAGTTATAAATAGTAACTGGGATATATATGTCCTAACTTAGCATTAATTATAAAATCTGTTGACGAAAATTGAAATGAAATGTCTATTCCGTAGACAGAAAATAGGCTGCCTTAAGAATTGTGAATAAACAGCATAGGTGAGGCAGCAGGCACTTCAAGCATACTAGTAATATCAGTGTCAAGCGTTTTGAGCCATGATGGATAATCGGGATTCCCTTACCTATTACGGGCAGTACAAATAATGCCAAATTTTGATAGAGATGATAGGGTTTAATCTGTGCGAATACCGCTTTCTTCTGAGCTGAACTGCATGACTTTTGATATATAACTATTTGCACTTCATCTCCCGTTTGAGCGTCAACAGCAGTTTAGGGTTCAGGATGAAGTGTTTTCAGGATAGAAGTTAATCTTGTGTTTCGGATGTATCGAGTTTTGGTTTTTCAGTAAGAAATATTGTTCAGCTAGTCGGAGCTAAGCAGATCGCTCAAGCACGACCTCCCGTACACTCTTCCCTGTCTCGGCAGAGACTTTACCGATGATATCGCTATTTTGGTGGCTGATAAAATATTTGAGATAAATCATAATTCTGATGAAATTAAAGACATATTGTTTGAAAATGGTCTAATTGGTAGTGATACCGCTAATGTATTTATTCTACAGTTGTAGTAAGCATGTGATAAGAATATGCAAAGACTTGAACATCGCTTTGGCGATAACTACCTCTATGATATTCTACTGTAGTCGACCTTTTTTCCGCTGCAATGGTGATACAGGTATAGTTATAGTTTCCAATGATCTTGAAGCACACTTGATTTTGTACTTCCTGCGGAAGGGGTTAACTTTAGTTAGAGTGATAGATGGGTTCACCTGTAGTTTTTTGAAGATTTTTTTATTGTGTCTGGCAAACAGACCTGCAGGGCCGCCGGTGCAAGTCTTTGCATATTTTGAATAGTTTTACCGATAAACGTTTCAATAACACTATGGACAATTACATAAGTGATGCAGTCAGGGGTAGCCTTAATAAAATCCTCCGGCCAGGAGAGACAGGAAAGGAGGAGTATTTTGGTCAGTTTTTCATCGCTAGGAACACCTAGTACATACCCTTCTAGGGTATTGGGGGTAGCGACCGATGGCGACCGCACTGAGGTTTACTTTCAGTAGCAATTCCGTGGTGCGTAGCAGGTTATATTTTTTCTCTTTGAAAAAACACATTAAAAGCATAAAATTCCTAGTCTAAGCGTCATGAGGACTATGTTCTACCCATTTTAAAAAACTAGCAACTTAGTATAAGTTCTACTTAAAACCATTAAGTAATTAATTACTTCCATTAAGCGATAGAGCGCGTTGTAAACCACCAGGCCAAACTCGGCAGGATAAACATCATTAGTAGATTACATAAGTTTAAATAATCGTTATGATTTAGGAATTTGTATTCGTTTTTTTCTGATGGCCCATTAGATCCAGGCCCCTATTAGCTATGACTTCAAATTGAAGGCGATGGTATTATATCCGCTATATAGTGCAAAAGACTCTGCAAATATTTTTTTATTGAAGGGATCACAGTGGATTTTTTTGACTATCACCTGCCCCGTCTACCAGCTTTTAAATATTATTGATAGGTGTGTTGCTTATGTAAAAATTTTAGCTGTTATACAGGGTGACATAATGCATTCTATAATAGGCGTTAAACAGTACTTTACGGGGGTGCTTAGCAGGTCTGCTTCAATACGGATAAAAGCGTTAACATCTGTCTTCCTTTAATTGTTTATCTTTAATTAAAAACAATTTAAAAAAGAATTGCTTAATATCTACTCTTTTCATTATGTTTAAACTTTATTTTATTTTTTTTAATGTTCTTTTATTAAAGAAAGAATATAAAATATATCACACTTAGTTAATTATTTTTTATTTAATCAGTTATCATTATTAGCATATTTTATGTTTGGCCATGGCTCGGCGTTTCTTTTAAAAGTATTTAAAGAGATACTATTACATAGATAACTAGCAACAAAGCTCATTTTCAGTAGAAAGTTTTCGCTCTTTAGGCAGCGTTTTTTCTCGCTGGAATCGACAACATAAAAGAATTCGGTTTGCTAGATATTATTGTTAATCCTTATTTTTAATATCACCTAATTTAGGTTACCCTTTTATATAAATTTCTCATGTGCCTCACCATGCTGGCAACATTGTTGCTGGTAATTTTCATCTCTTTTATCGGCGTATCGCTAGTACGTACCCTTCTATTAGGTAGGAAGGTAGGCTGCATATTATTGAGGCAGATGTAGATCAAATTGGGACGTAAAGAGAACTCCATCAGCGATAATGGTAAGAAGAGCTCTACTACTGATGATGATATTTTTTATTGCCTCACCTTGATTTTTACTGATTTTATTAGATTCCTGTTGGAATCGATATAGAACCTATTGAAGTGCGCCTGTATTGCCTATCTGGATTTCTAACATATCTATAAAGGACCGTGAAAAAACTTTTAATTGTGAATATCATCACCATAACTCTCCTGATAATAAGTTAAATGAACAGTGCGCTTACTAGAAATTATAAAAAGAGGTTAATATAATTTTATTTTATTTAATTTAATTTTTATAAAATTAATCGTTTAAGTTAAAAAATTCACCCCTTTGAAGTCTCATCGATTACTGCATCCTGATTAGCATCAAGCCTAGCATAATGTCATGCCGAATATTTATCAAAAAAAATAATACTTTCTTAAAGAAAGCTATCAATAAAAATTCATCCATTACATGATCGCGTTATCCTCAAGCGTAAAAAGTCGAAGCAAAATCAACAGACACAAGCATAATTCTGACTAGTTCTACGGCAGATAACTTCACTTGCGGTGAAGTACTGCCTATGATCCTTGGTATATCCTAGAAAATGGCGAAGTGAAAGCATTGTAGCTTTAAGATAGGCAAAATCATGATTTTTTTAAAAAAATATAGCGTAAAAGTTAAGAAAAATAGATAACGATAAAGTCCTGATCATCTCCAAAAAGCAACATCCCGGTTCTCGTTGAGAAATAATCTGCGCCTAATCATCTAAACTGAACAAATTGAAAGCTAATAGAAATGCTAGATAAAGATATAAAATTCAGTAACGATGCTCGTATAAAATACTTTGTAACGCAAATATTCTGCCCGTTATAATAAAAAGTAACCCTGAGGCCTAGGGCCGCTAATGTAGTTCTAGAAAAACCTTTCGGCGCGGCAGTCATCATAAAAGACAGCGTTTTGGTTATACGTGAAATCGAATTAAAAGATAAATTTGAGGGTATGAATTCTAAGATGTTGAAAATTTGCCTCTAAACCAATGACACTACAGATGACAATACCACACTACCATGAGTGTGTTAACTCAATCCATAGTTAACGCGAAGGCCTAAAGCGGTTGCCGTTAGCATGAATCTGATGGATCTGAAGCGTAGTATCGATAAACCTATTATCGCTGGAGTAAAAAACTAAAAACTGTCCGTATTATCCTGCTCTAATTCCAAAGTTATTGCTCAGATTAGCTACCTCTCCACTAACTCCAACAAAACTATTGGTATTCTGATTGCTGCAGCTATGGTAAAAGTGAATTAAAGAGAGCATCATTAATACAGAAAAAAGTGGCAGCCTGCAAGACGAGCTGGACGTGCTGGAAGAGATGCAGTTCAACCACGATCATCTCTTCACTGTTTTTTAACAAGACAGAAACTGGCACCGTTGAACTGGAAAACCTGTTTATTCGGCTTGCAGAAAAAACCTCCAATATTCACGAAATACTGCCGGTGAATACTATGTATGCACAGTATATTGTTGTTAAAGCCCCTCCCTTCAATCAAGACACCGAGCTTTGGGAATCTCTGTAAAAGATATGCTGCAAGACATCGCTATCCTTGATAACAGGTTTCCATTATCTTCAAAGAAATCGGCTTTGAGCTAGAAAAAAACCTTAGAAGATATGGGTTAGACTAAATATGTCGTTACCACCAAAGATACTAGCACCTTCATTAATAGCGAAGAAAACAAAACGGTAATTAATGGTTGCGTTACACAAATAAACTAATAAACGCCATCGAAGCAACCACCTCCGATTAAGATCGTAAGAAACTGTTAAGAATACGGGGGCCAAAAAAACTGGCAGACAATAGTATTACACTTATAAAAGTGGATATCGCTACCAAAGTTAAAATGAAAGAGAAGAAAGCTAGTATTGAAGACGACCTGCACCTGACTTGGGCTTGTAGTAATAAAGCGTAATCGCCGGGCAGCATCATTGTGCTAATTTGTCTAGCCAATAGCTTTACTGAACTGCATAACACAATGAAGATCAGAATATTGATATTAAATCGGGTGGCGCACAAAGAATGCCGATTATGACGTAGCTATCAAAGAGCACGGTACCATGATCGATATCATATAGAATAAATATATACTATATATCCGAGCAAGGTGACTCGTTTTGCGCTGGAATATGTAGCTTCCAGCGCCGGGCTGATGATCACTACCGAATACATGGAACTAACTTGTTGAAGAAAGATAGTTCTGAGTTAAGTGTGCCAGGTATATAGCATTGGTGGGATAATGTAATTATCCCGGCCACTATTAGTTTATTACCTCAACTTACCAGATTTTTTTGTTTTTAAAATTATATCAACTAAGGAGGTTTTAGTGTAGATACTTAGGACATCCTCAAGGCTGAAGCATGGGGCAAAACGAGAAGTGCTGACATACGCAGCAACTTTTATTTTCTATAAAAACTCACAAGGAAAAATGTAAACTATATCTTAATAATGCTTTTGTCAGCAGTCTGTTACTAACAGGATGCAGTAGTACAAATGAATTAATGGGCGGCAGGCGAGTCTCGTAGTGCTTTACTGATGAACACCCCAAGAAGCACAATTGCTATCTTTTAATTGAGCTTATCAGTGCCTGGAAAACTGGCTTCCCAGCCAAAACGATACCACGTACAGTGCGGCTGATGATTTTAAAAAACCTTGGAGCCGGGATAGAAGATCATATCATTTACGGTGGCGTTAGTAGTTGGCAAACAAAGAAAGCTATCTGTCAAGTTTTATGTTTCTAGATAAAAAATAAAGCTAAATATATACCTACCTGTAATATCAAGTGGCTTGATAGCCTACATTTACCGGCATTTTTTTGCAAAGTATTTATCTTTAGTCAGTTGTGGTACGTAACCAAGCGCAATATTACTATTATGCTATCTGCGTTACCGCAGTCGCAGATTCAACGATATCTTACTGAGCTCGTTACCGATTTCCAATGCCAGTCATGATACCAGAATAACCTGAGATTTTTTCTCCAGAAGTTTCATAATCTCCCGTGCTTGCTTTTATCCTTAAGCTTAAATAAACTCTTTCTAGAGACCCTATACAGAATATGCAGATAGTAGGCGGAATAGAATTCCGGTAGAGAACAAGATTTCACTCAGTACCATTAGCGTCTCGGAGGGAATGATTTATAAGTAATGTCACCCATGGCATTGTAAATCACTTGATGCAGCAACAGATCGTCCGAGTTGTTCGTCAGCATGCCACGTCACAAAAAAAACGTGGAAATACGAAAAAAGGCGGCCTCCTTTGTGTTATAGGAGGCACTTTTCAAACCTGAAAGCTAAAGAAATTGAAAAAAGGTCGGCACTGACATCGGTCAATTAATACAATGAATTTTATCTGTCTAGTATATTCAATTATAATATATCCTATTTTAGCTTATAAACCAAGTTTATATAAAGTAGAAGAAATACTACAGCCTCTTATAATTAATACCAAGGAATTTCGTTCCTATCTTAAAATTATGCTTGATAGCGAACTAACCGTGCGCGATCATTGAAAATAAATTCATAAAGCCCGGTAAAGGCCATATATTCAACCTAATCCTTTACATAAGCTGGTTTACAGCAAAACTCTATAAAAACCTTTAGATATGAAGCTTCGGTAGAATGCACTAATACAATAGATATTAACCTGACTTACATATTCATAATTGATACTTTTGACTGTAATAGTCTTTAGTGCAAAGACTATTACAGTCAACGTGAATTGATCATCTATAATTTCGCCTGACTCCTTTATAAAATTTTAGATCGTCTAGATTAGAATTAACTGTAAATTAGTCAAAGGTCTTTTGCATCGCTATAAGCGACTGTTTTCGCAATTGTGTCTGTAGTATCCTCGATACTACTAGGCTAAGAACGTTTCTGTGCTGGTAGTGCACAGCTATAGGAGGGGTCGCGCGGTGTGAATTCCAACTATATCTCTGGCCGATTCGTCTTATAGAACGCTCTAACGCCCCAGCCCAAGCTATGGCATATTAGCTATTAGCGGTATTATCTTGGTTACAAGAGTGTCTCTAATAGGATTAATGCTGTTGGTAATAAAGTTCCCCCTTCCATCGCCGCCATAGTAGGCAAGTTTAATATTACAGGCTAGTACCGGGACAGTTATGGATTTAGCATGAGGCATTATTAATAAGCCCTCTAGCGGGAATTTTAAATAGTACTACCTACCCCACCCACTGCCGATAGTGGGGTGATAAAGGAGCAGTAGAACTCTCTTCTAACATGTCCCCCCTTGTGCGATATTAGCGCGCAAGAATGCGTAATGACCTTGTGAGTTTTACGGGCTGTAACATCCACAATTAATTGCTGATTGTACGGTGTTTTTTCCGGTATTATTTGAACATTAGCGCCTGTATAATGCTTTCTGCAGCGCTATGGGTTCTCTATTAACATCCGCTGGCAGAGAAATAAAGTATCATCATTAGATGATGATTATATATTTACCCAATACAACTACTAAATAAATCTACTTACTGACGCTGAGAACAATACTGAACAGGGGGTAATAGCGTTAATGGTAATCGTTTTGTTAGTGGTAGCTTGTAAATATGCACCGCGGGCACATTGCTCGTTCGTAGTCATTGCTCCAACGTATTGAGTCCTTACTGCTTTGCAAGCAACTTACATCCGTATAGACATTTATCATGTGTTTTTTGCCTACATCCCAACTTTAGTACTTTTATCGCTCATATCTTCCCAGTAATAAAAATGCAAACTTGCTATCTAGCAGGTTTTTTATTCTCTGCCCGGGACTACTCCACGTCTACAAGTTATCGCTACTGATCTCTTTATTTTCATTGTTATCGCACAGACTGACAAGCAAAAGAACAGCGTCATAATGCTAATATATTAAAATATATTAGCATATATTTATCTTCTAACTCCATATTTTATATTGCCATCAAAGTGGTAGCCTTCCATAAGGAAATAAGGTTGTCATAAGCGGCAGCGAAGAGCGCCATCGGCCTGTTATTATTACCCTCCTTAAATATACTTCCACTGGAAGTAACACTAAAAACATAGTATTTCCTTGCCACAGGCTACATTTTTTAAGCGAAGCTTTTGAGAGGTGTAGGTATTATTTAATATGCCACCAGGTGGATTCTGGCGGGAAAATGGTGGCTGATCTGCAAACGTTTAAATATTACTAGAGAGTATAGTGTAAAGGCTGAATTAACTCAGCTGGAAGCAATCCTAAATTGAATTGGCACGCTAAACGTTTAAGCAGTATATTTTGAAGCTTTAAACCAACCTTGGCTATCTCGATCAAGTGCTCTAGCATAAACATATTTTTGATATTTGATAGAAAGTGATCAAAGAAAAAGCTGCTCATCAGCGGAATTGTTGAATAGTATGAAACGGTAAACACGATCTACCCTAATAGCACTACCGTAAGCGTTTTAAAAAAAACGTGCACATCCAGAATTTGACCGAGGAGTATAGCTAGAGTATAGCTAATAAAAATAACGCAGGCAATACGGGCTACATAAATAAATTTCATGTCACAGAGCGGGGTAAATTCGTGCCATTCATCCTAATAAAAAAAGCAACGAGACATGGTAAAAAAAACAGCAGCACCATATGTGGGGGGGCAGGATAATCTTAAGCGCCAGCGGAACGCTGAAATTGATACCGGCAATTTACCAGGTAATGGCTTGATGTAATAATGAGTGGCTGAACAACACTACTCTTATAAAAGCCTATAACCGCTGTTGTAGATAAAGTTAAACATGATCAAACTTATTACTATGGCTGAAGGAACCCAGAATAGCTGACGTCTTTCTATTGCGCATGGCGTGTATATACCTTTTGTGCCATTAATACGACGGGGAATCGTTTACCCACTGCCTGCTTGCAGCTATCATTTCCCGGTGTAAAATAAACTCCAAATAATTTAAATAATTAACCTGGATTTAATATATGCCTCATGCTTTTCCCGCCGCAGATCAAACCCTAGACGCTCGCGGTCTACGATGCCCCGAACCCGTCATGATGGTACGTAAGGCCGTGCGTCATATGACCGACGGTCAGACATTACTGATTATCGCTGATGATCCAGCAACTACTTGGGATATTTCCAGTTTCTGCCGGTTCATGGAACATACGTTACTGACGCAGATAACGAAACAGCTGCCTTACCGTTACTTATTGCGCAAAGGAGTGGCGACAACAGGTGGAGCGCTGATCACGAGCGCTTGTAAGGTAAAACAGATCAAAGATTATAGGGAGCGCAGTATTATAAAATGGCCAGTGAAGTAAAATAGGCCGCAAATATCCCACAAAGGGGTTAAACAAATAGCGGTAATGACTGATTAAAAATAATAGCCGCAACCAATATAGACAACAGTGTTTAGGTTAAAAAAAACCAACATTACTAGACGCCTCACGGTTGAGGAACGTCAACATAAGCCATACTAAATACTAACCATTGCCATAAAAGAGCAGAAGTATTGATGTTCCTTTTTGAGGGGTAATGAGTTTGCTATCGCCGATAACATTTATAATGAAGATACTTTTAGACGACTGTTGTCAGCGTTTATGTACTTTGGCGTTGATATCCCTGTCAAGACAAATGCGGATTACTAGTCTTCATGCTATGGATGTATCACTTTTTTTCCTGCGAAATTCATGGATACACATTTGGAGATAACAGGCTTATATAAGCGGCGAACAACCCATTTATTAAATTCAGTTTATTAATTATAGTAAAATTATCAGCTATTTGCACGTAAGTGAGTTAAGTCAAAGCCCCTTATTCAAATTTATCAAATTAATATTTTTTATTCAGTAGTCATAACAAGTTAGTGTTTAATCCCTCTGAGGAAAAATTGCAGGTAGAGTTCAGCTACATCAAATTACACCTACCTCCTCTGCAGGAGCATTATTCAAATTGATGTCATGACTGGAAAGGGCAGTCTCTACATTTCTAATTTAGGCGATAACGTTACAATATCTCCCTATCTGCCCGGTAAAACCCTTATAAGCTGCTTTTGATAGCCTTGACACCCCTCTCATTCCGACTGATGGGCTTTTACTGCTCTTCAAAAAAAGCGGGATTTTCACGAACGATTAATATCCCGCTAGATGAGGCAGCTGTTATGTATTTTTCTGCTAGGCGACCATTGTAAATACGCCAAAAACACGGATTTAAAAAAATAGCGCCAGGATTAGCTATGTCTTTGGTTAGACATACCTTTCAGCTGTGTTAGCTGTAATGCATACATCATCACTAAGAAAGAACAGGCTAGTATCAAAAAAATATTTCAGCGACTAGACTATTTAGAAAAGTTGTATCAAGTTAAATAATAAAAAAACCACGCCACCTGCATCAACAGACGGCTCAGATTAATCAGTATCATGTTATTTATCCAGGTTAGCGTGACGGATATAAAGGCGGTAAGCAACTTGACCGGCAATTTTTTCTCGATAGATCTGCCAATGAGCTGGCACCTCGGGGGCGGATCCTTCCATTTCGGTTTCAATGTAAATCCAGGCATCATCCGCCAAACACCGGTGCTGCTCCAGTGCGGTAACCGTAGTAGTTATCATCCCGTGACGAAAAGGGGGATCTATGAAAACGATATCGAAAACACTTCTAGATTGCGCAAACCAACGCAGGTTATTAATAGTAATGACCTCCGCCTGGTGCGCCTGCAAAACCAGCAAATTGCGGGCAAGATGCGCGCTAATCACATTATCCCTCTCCAACAGCGTGACGCTTGCTGCGTCGCGCGAGAGTGCCTCAATACCTAAAGCACCACTGCCAGCGAAACAATCCAGGCAGCGTGCGTCCTGAATGACCGGCGCCAACCAATTAAACAGCGTTTCCCGTACACGGTTGCTCGTCGGCCGTAAGCCTAGGCTGTCTGGCACCAGCAGCTTACGGCCGCGCCAGCGGCCGCCAATGATACGGATTTTGCCAGGGAAACGAGCTGTATTCTTTTTTACCATAGATATTTTGTTATGAGTCAAAACACGTAAAAACCAAAACGATAGTTTATTATATCAAGTGGAGGGAGGTGAAATGGTATTTTGTACTTAATCTATCTTGTGCTTCTGGAACAAAACCCGCCGCACCGCATGTATTTTCCACTGGAATAAAGTGACAAACTTTGAGTATTATCAGAAAGGTTACTTATTCGCTACTTTTTTTGCTGAGGAGTGTAATCATAAATGGAAAAAGAGAAAAAAAGTGCTTTCTTTTCCTTGCTAGGTTTTAGGGATCAGGAGGATGAGGCAGACATTGAGTTGGAAGCTAAATGGAAGATAGACACCTCCAACTCCAGGGGTAAAATCGATAAACTAGTAGGCACCAGCGCAGCACATGATGAACCAGCAGAAGCTGTTAAGTCCACCATACTCCAGCCAAAGATGAAGAGACAGGACGTGGACCTTCCTCGGGCGCAAGTGAAAATTCCTACCGCAGAATTAATATTAACATCGCCTATGGACGCAAGAATCCCCATCGATAACAGTATTATGGCGGTTGAAGAGCCTGTGTCGCCCGCGCTCGACAATAACGTAGCGCCATTTCCGAAAAAAACTATAACCACAACGCTTGAAATTGACGTCACCGCAATCCCTGATGATAGCATCGATACGGCTTTAAAAAAATGTCAAGACCCCGGTACAAAATTCACCCTACCTGCGGAAGTCAACCTGAAGGAAGACATCGTCCCACTGCTAATACCAGACGGAAAACCACCATGCCACGAAGGCGTGGGATTCTTTGCTCGATTGAAAAACAGTCTAGTCAAGATCCAGCGAAATTTTGGATCCGAATTTATCGGATTGTTTCGTGGCAAAAAAATCGATGATAATCTGTTCGAAGAATTAGAAGAGCAACTGTTAGTGGCTGACGTAGGTGTTGAGGCTACTCGAAAAATAATTGATACTTTGATTAATAACGCCAATCATCGCCATTTGGAGGATGCTGAAGTACTATATAGCCAATTACGCGCGGAAATGACAGCCATTCTCAGTAATGTAGAGAAGTCGCTAGAAGTGGAAGGCAAGGCACCCTTTGTTATTCTGATGGTCGGCGTTAACGGTGTGGGGAAAACCACAACTATTGCTAAACTAGCGTATCTTTATCAGTCTAAAGGGAAAAGTGTTATGCTGGCTGCGGGAGATACGTTTCGCGCGGCTGCTGCGGAACAATTACAGGTATGGGGCAAGCGCAAAAACATTCCGGTAATAAGGAAAAAAAACAGCACTGATTCTGCATCAGTTATTTTCGATGCTATTCAGGCGGCTAAAGCGCGGGGTATTGATGTACTAATCGCAGATACTGCGGGGCGATTACAGAATAAAGCATACCTAATGGACGAATTGAAGAAAATTATCAGGGTGATAAAAAAACTGGACATTGAGGCCCCGCATGAAGTTATGTTGACCCTGGATGCTAGCACCGGGCAGAATGCCGTGAGCCAGGCCAATTTATTTAACGACGCGGTGGGACTGACAGGCATTACGTTGACAAAATTAGACGGTACCGCTAAAGGCGGGGTTATTTTTGCCATAGCGGATCGCTTCAGGCTCCCAATTCGCTTTATTGGCGTAGGGGAGGATATTCAGGATTTACGGCCCTTTAAAGCTAACGATTTTATAGAGGCACTTTTTTCCAAAAAAAAGGATTAATAAAGGATGATACGCCTTGAAAAAAGTTAGCAACGCCTATCTTGGCGGAAGACAGGCGTTACAGGGGATAAATTTTCATATCCGTCCGGCAGAGATGGTACTTTGAACGGCCTTTCCGGGGCTGTGGAAAGTACTTTGCTGAAATTAATATATGATATCGAACACCAAAGTACAGGGCATATTTTATTTGATATTTACGATATCAGCCAGCGAAAATAGCACAATCCTTTTTATTCGCTATAAGATCAGGATAATCTTTCAGAATCATAATCTACTCATGGACCCTACCGTTTATGATAACGTTGCAATACCACTAGTAATCACCGGAACAAGTTTGGAAGATATTCGCTGGCGGGTATCCGCACCACTGGATAAAGTAGATCTCTTAAATAAAGCGCGCAATTTCCCAGGGCAGTTATCAGGAAGGTAGTAACAGCGTATCGGCATCGCCCGCTGTAGTCAATAAACCGGTGGTGCTATTTGGCCTATGAGCCGACGAGTAATCTGGATGATACGCTGTCCGACTCTTCGCGCGAAGAGGTAGTGAAAGAATTCTAAAATTGGACTGGCTATGGTGACGCCATAGATGTTCTAGAGTGGAATCCACTGCCGTCAGTGGCTTTTGTCACGCTAAAAGTTAATTTTCAGAACGCCACTATGCTTAAAAACCTAAGCACCAGAGTTGCTGCAACGCAGGGGATGAGGTGCGAATGGATGATAGCTTGTTGCCAGCACGGCAGTGCTGAGCTTTCTAGTCGGAAAGATATCCACCATGATAGGCATTTCGATGATTATTACAGTATTTATGATCATTGGCAACAGTATACGTTTGAGTATCTTCTGCCAGCGCAACACGATCAATATCATGAAATTAATTGGCGCCGCTGATGGATTTATCCTGCAGCCATCTCTTAAACAGAAGAGCATTATTCGAGGCTGACCGGTGTGGTTCTATCGCTTATATTATCCAGGACGCTGGTCTGGCAGATTGAATCAATGGTGGCAAATGTAGTGGTGATGTTTAGTACAACGTTTTTTCTGCACGGACTCAACTCAACTGGGATGAAGCCATCCTACTACTGCTGATTCAGCCATGATTAGCTGGTTTATAGCCTACCTGGCGATGGTATAATATTTACACCGGTTTACACTTGACTAACATTTTTTGGTATAATGAAACTAAAACAAAGTGCCGCGGTTATTAAACTTACCAACAGAATCGCACTCTTATTATCGGCCATTCAATCCCAAGAGGTCATGAATGATTAAAAATATGCAAGTTTTATCCTATGTGCCTCAGGGCAGTCTAGAAGCCTATGTCAGGGCCGCAAATGTCTATCCGATGCTTACAGCGCAAGAAGAACAGAAATTAGCTGAACATCTGCATTATCAGGGCGATCTAGAGTCAGCTAAGCAACTGATCCTGTCTCACTTGCGCTTTGTTGTTCATATTGCGCGTAATTATTCCGGCTACGGCCTTCCGCAAGCTGACCTGATTCAAGAAGGTAATATCGGCTTAATGAAAGCCGTCAGCCGTTTTAATCCGGAAGTTGGTGTACGGCTAGTATCATTTGCGGTTCACTGGATCAAGGCGGAAATCCACGAATACGTGCTGCGTAACTGGCGTATCGTAAAAGTGGCGACTACTAAAGCACAGCGCAAGCTGTTCTTCAAGTTGCGTAAAACCAAGCAGCGCCTAGGCTGGTTTAATCAGGACGAACTAGAAATGGTGGCTAAAGAGCTGGGTGTGACCAGCAAAGACGTCCGTGAAATGGAGTCCCGTATGGCTGCACAAGATATGACGTTTGATCCATCGCCGGAGGACGATGCCCGTGAAGGGCAACCGATGGCGCTAATGGTCTATCTGCAGGATAAATTATCTGATTTTGTCAACGGCATTGAAGAGGATAACTGGGATGATCACGCCGCCGACAAACTGAGTGCAGCGTTGGAAGGTCTCGATGAGCGCAGCCAGTATATTATCCGTGCACGCTGGCTGGATGATGATAACAAAAGTACGCTGCAGGAGCTAGCTGACAGGTACGGTGTCTCCGCGGAGAGGGTACGCCAACTTGAAAAGAACGCTATGAAAAAAATGCGGCTAGCGATTGAGGCTTGATGAGATCGTAATAATCTCCTGCCGTATCTTAATCGTAGTCTGTGTTTATTTAACAGCTGTGATATTTTTTAGAGCAGTATTCATCATAGGATAAATATGAACTTCCTCATCAGAGCCACATCCTCCAGCGTTTCTTAATTTATAAGCCACCAAAGAAAAATATAGAGTATAACATTTAGTGGCGGTGTCGCTGCCTAAAGACAGGCTAACTCCATCTCTGGTTTCCCTAGAGAAAATGGAAGGTGATCGGATAACCACATCATTCCAGTGTAAAAAGCTTACTCCCCAGGAATTGACGGCCAGCATCACCGCCTTGCCCGCGATAACACGACGACTATATATACTCGCATGCGCGAGAGATAAGCGCCAGTTGGTAGTTAACCGCGCTATTAAAGCAGCGTATAAGGTTTTTAGCGACACTGGCATTGAGAATAGAATAATAAAGCCACTCTAGACTTCCAGTCTAGAGTATTCTATATGATCTCCGCTGCTTAGTTGCCGATCTCAGTTGCATATCCTCATTCGCGGCAACGCACTGGTGTTTAACAAAACTAATGATCGATCGTGTGGCGCGTGTAAAGTAAGTTTTACCAATTTTTTTGGCCGCGCTATAATTTATCCCATCTTCTCTGGTCAAAATGGCGGACATAGAAGACATTACCTCTAGTTCAGTATCTCTTCCAGCTGAAGTTCCTAGTGAGCTTCTGTTTAGCTGGTGCTGAATTTGTAGTCTTTGCCTTTTTAGATATGCTTCCGCTCGTTAAAGCCTTCCTACCACCCATACGGTTTTAGTATATAAGCCACACAACCATGTTGGTTTACAAAATGTACCGTAAGCTTCACTAGGTTTGATCCAATCATTACCATTAAGCAGTTGGTGGTGTGATAATGCTGCTAGCGATCCATACCGACTATTATCTAATTTCATTTTATTGAACGAAAGCACTTTATCAATTATTGAATACCGGAGCGGGTTAACTATATTCAACCATAGTCGCTTACTGGCAAGTATCACGCTGATCCTGTTTCCATTATATGTAATTTTAGTGGCGGCGTCACTAGATTTACACTAGATGTTTTAAATCCTGCTGCCCTTGCTGTCCAGCACCAAACTTATTGAAAAAACTACATCAGGTATAGTTATAAAGTGTTAGTACAGTAGCTATGGTATACTTTAGGCGCCTATTATTAAACAATCTGATCATGTTGCTGTATATCGCTGTTGGTAAAGTTACCATATAACTATTATTGTTATCCTATAACTATCGTTTATTTCCGTTTTCAATGCAAAATTTGGCATTTTGTGATTTTCATGATAAAAGATACTATCAGTAATTAAGAAGTGTAGATTTTTTTACTACAGTCGATGTATTTGCTTGTTTACATATACACTGAATAGCTATAATTTCCGGAATCGTCGCAAAAAAAAATTGGTGTAGAATGTCTTTTAAAATTAACTCTAGATTTAAATGACTATGGTTTTAGTAGATTTAAAGGTATTTAAAGCTGCTTTGCAGGATATTTAGGGATCTGTAAATTACAAATATTAGTAATTTTAAAATAAATAAAAAGGTAATTTTTTTATTTAGGTTGCTACACCTTTTATAGTTGAAACATAATAAATATTATAACTGCACACTCTTCAGGTACCTTTTTTAACTTTCTGTAGGGCTATCAAATTTTTTTCTTCTTTTAGAAGTTTAGTAAAAGACTATATAAGTCATATTCACATTCTGATAACTATCATACACCATTTACCTCTGCTTTCAGAGGTAGGCTTATTAATACCTCTAATCTTTTTTTATTTAGCAACTTTATAAGTCATATGTTAAATAGCTTCTACAGTATCCTCTATGGGCTTTCCTTGTTAATTGACAAATATCACTAGTTGAAGTTACTTTCAGTGCATAATAAAGTAAAATGTAAGCTACTCTAGGCTGATTTTCTGCTTAAATATAAGATGCTCTTCATCACTCAAAAGACAATCCTATACCTCTAATTAATAGTTGTGCAATATTGAGAATAATCCCTTTTAGTTGCAAAAAGCTCTAGCACTTTTCTATTATTACCTTATAAGTATATAATGCGTATGAGGAAATTTCTTTTTTCATTCATATTAAAAACAAAATTACTTTTTATCATCATTTCTTTTTCTATACGAATAGAAGATATAAAATAAAGTTAATTATTGCAAACTAGCGCCATATTTTATATTGGAGACCCTCCCTTGCACAAAAAAAGGATTATCATACAAAATGTTTTATGAAAGTTGATACTAGAGCATCAGCACATTAAAATATCTATAATTATCCTTGTCCTAAAAGTTAACTCATTATTGCTAATACACTTAATATGGACCGGCTGACATTGGGTTGAGTCGTTATTAAGCAAACTGTCGTCATCATGTTTAGCAGATTGCTAATTTGCTCATGATGAGCTATCATAGGAGGTGGTCTTATTGCAGCAGCCAGATGAACACATTGCCGACGGTGAACTTAATATTGTATCGTTTAGGAATCAAAGGTTGACACATTGCCAGGGAGTCTTGCAGTGTGATCTGTCAGACTGGCAAACGTAAAAACTGTATCCGGTAATAGGTAGAATGGGTAAAAGTAGCATACTGGAAGGACGAGTTTCTATCTTAACGCTAAGTGGACTCAGGAGCGTCTGCTGATACTGGTCCCTAGAAGCCGAAGAAGGCTATCGCATCCAAGAAGATGAGCTAGTTTTATGCATGTTATGATCGATATTATATGCACGCGA
Organism: Sodalis sp. (in: enterobacteria); assembly: GCA_051710585.1. Classification (GTDB taxonomy): domain Bacteria; phylum Pseudomonadota; class Gammaproteobacteria; order Enterobacterales; family Enterobacteriaceae; genus JBPESP01. Next base: position 244,364 of record JBPESP010000004.1, read on the forward strand.
CATTATAGTCTTAGTGCTAAAAGCTTACTAGGTATTTCAGGCGGACTTATAAGGTAAATACCATGGCTAAAAGTCCGTCATGCTAGGTACGGATATACCGATCTATGATAAGATTAAGCGGGTTGTGCTCAACCGAAGTGTCAATAGGCAGATTATCGGTTTCAGCGTTTGAGACATAAAGGCTGTCTCAGAAGGAAGATTGAGCACAGATGTCTGTAAATGGATGCTGTATAACAGACGGCAAATCCCTGAACATGAAAGTGGTGCATCCGCGATATACATAGAGGCCATTTTACTCAGAGCTGACCCCATACTCAACGGACGACCCATACCTGCTATTTGGTGTTATAAAGCTTCTTGTCATTTGTATAAACACTATCACGATAACAGGTTACACACAGCGTTATTCATTTCGGCACTAGCACGACAAGCCGTTGTTTACCTATTACGATAATAATACATTATTGGGGGAAAGACTGTAGTAGCACATTGAATTTAGCCACTTGAACAGAGGTACGTTCACCTAAAAATAAAATGGGTGAACCAATGAAAATAAGAAATTTTAGTTTTAAATTTAAATGTAAATAGCTTTACTGCTTATCAA
>JBPESP010000005.1:0-175774 GCA_051710585.1 Sodalis sp. (in: enterobacteria)
GTCTTTATCGATTCACTCTAATATTATCCTTTATCTCTAACTAGATAAAATATAATTACGTGCGACTGTGCCACCATGATTCGAAAACTCCGTGTATCTTTTGAGGCAAGCTTTTCTTTCCAGAAATTAACTGTATAATATCGTTCACTATGGCAAAGAAAAAAAAAGCACATAAACCTGATTTAGCTACCATTGCGCAAAACAAACGTGCCAAACATGAATACGTTATAGAAAAAGAGTTCGAAGCGGGACTATCACTGCAGGGATGGGAAGTGAAATCGCTACGCGCTGGAAAAGTAAATATAAGCAATAGCTATGTGCTTCTTAAAGATAGTGAGGCCTATCTTTTTGGCGCCGATTTTCAACCACTGACACTAGCTTCTTTGCATGTAGTCTGTAACCCGATAAGAACCCGTAAGCTCTTATTTAATAAGAGTGAATTAAATTCACTATTTAGCTATGTTAATCGTGAAGGCTACACCATTATAGCGCTTTCGCTGTATTGGAAAAAAGCGTGGGTAAAAGTAAAAATTGGCATAGCCAAAGGTAAAAAAGAGTACGACAAAAGAACAAATATAAAAGAACGCGAATGGCAACTTGATAAAGCGCGCATCATGAAACATAATAGTCAATAGCGTTGACTTATCACTATAAATTTCCTTTAATTAAATTAAATAACTCGGAGTTAATCTGAGCCTCAATGGGATTTATAAAAAACTAAATTGTATTCCTACGTGATGTTAGCTTTATAAAAATATCAAAAAATAATTAAAATAACTTATAATTCAAAACATAACGCAGCTTAATAGACTGATGGTTACTCTCTTCCTCTTAACCTCCATTATTAGAACAGGGATTAAGAGAGGTAAAATTAAAAACTTGACATGAATATCCAGCCTAAAATAAAACGTTAAAACTAATTAGACTAATTTGTTAGTAGCATATTTGTCCGAAGCTAACAGGTAAATGTGAAGACCGAACTAAGCATACAGTACTAAAGATTTAAAAAATATCGCCAGCTCAATTAAATTTGTTTGATAGAATAGTGATAAACCTGTAACTTTGAGATTAATAAGTTAGAGATCACGTAAGCAGATACACTGACTGAACATGGATTAAAACAATAAAATTCACTTAATCTGAACTTACATGTAGCTTTACTCCCTCTAACGGCCACTAAATAAATTATTTAATATATTTTTTATATATAAAAACTTAAAAATACACTTTTATTACCTATTATAAAAGTACAGATTCTCATCAAACTTTTTTTTGCTATATATCATTAATGACGAAAATAATTATACTAAAAATCGCCGTGTGATCTTAAAATCGTTCTTTTTTTCTAAAAGAACTATACATCAAACATATCACTTCCAGCTTATTAAGATACTGAAATACTAGCCCGCTTGCTTTCCTATGGCAACAATCTGGGCGAATCACATGTATCCATTCACAAACCTAATTGAATAGCTTTAAATCTTTCTTTAATTATTTTTAGCTTGTTATGATATTAACAAGCTGTTTTTGATAAAATTATGATGGTAAATTCCCATACCTATGGTCCGAACTTGAACTTAAGTTACAAAACAACGCTAAAAGCTGAATAAAAAGGTGTTCTAAACGTAAATAAATATCATACTATAAAAATAGTCAATATTAGCCATATATTTATGCTCTAAGCACTCTGTAGTGCTACACTGAAATTTACCACCTGAAAGAACTAATATATTACTTAACATAATACGAGTGCATAAATGAAATTGGTAAAATAACTGCTAATAAGCAACAAAAATACTAAAAACCTATCCTGTAAATCAGAAAAAATAAATAAGTTTAAAAAACAAAGTATAAATAATTGAAATATAAAATGAAATATTAAAAAAGCTTCGGCGCCTTGATATTTCACTCCCCTAAAATAAGTTCTTGTTACTCATAAAGTTTTAGAGTACATCATCCATCCTATAACTACACTCTATCACTTTATTCAAAATTCATTACAGCAATTACAAATACTGTAAAACCATCTTGAAAAACCAGAAAACAAGTGAATGGTATTACGCAATTAAAATCATGAACTGTGCAATATCAGGCATAGTGCAGCTGACGCAGAAATATCTCCACCATGAGAATATAAAAAAAGTTTGCACATATATAGAGAGCGCTTGCTCGTAGACATATTTATGAAAGAGATACATATTGATACACTTTAATCACTGAACCAGTGAGTATCCTCTTGATTCTTCTATTTGGTGTAACCCCCTCTTGATTATGCATTTAACTAACTCATTAGCCATCTAAACTGGGGCTTTTTCTATCAAGGATTTATAGTGCCACTATTTAACAATCTTATACGCTTAATCTCGAAAACAGATGTAGTACTCAAACGCTTTTTTTGGTATTTAAATCCTAATAGACAAATTTAGGTAAATTTGCAGTTTGTTTATTCAATGGACTAACAAAGTCCTTGCAAAGAGTGCTAGCCAATTCGGGTAAATAAACTTACTTACTGTAACAAATATAATTTGACATCTTTATCATATAAAGACTCCGATAAACGCTAGCTAGATCTATTATTAAGCGTATTAGCAATAATGCATTCACCTTTAGGATAAGGACGCACAGAGATTTTTTTAATGCGCTAGATATCAGCGCCGAGCCGTGGCGGGATTAATATCCAAATGCTAGTCGCAACGATGTGCTTATATTTCTATCTATATATTAAATTACTCTAACAAGTTTGTTAATCATATGGATAATTTATGAGGCCTTACCCACATAGCAATAATATATGAAATTTAAGAGAAGCAAGGTAAATAATGAATATTATTTTTCTTATTACCTTTTTATTACTTTACCTTATGTGAGAGATGTGTTGTAGTTTATTAACTTTAAATTCATAAATCATAGAAAACAGAAAATAAAATTTATTGGGGCACGATAAAAAAACTTATCAATAATAACATCTGAAGCTGTTGAAACTAAATAATATTATCCTTATTAAAATTGCACCTCTCTATTTAACTAGAGGTGCAATTTTAATACTGTACTCTGATACAAAGTATTGTACACGAGGAACTCATTAGCCTAAACTAACTTGTATTTAATTCATCATACAGTGGAAAAACTAGCTTTAACTAGCGAAATTAAACTAATTAACGAGAAAAAGTTACTGAAAATACTTTAGTAGCCATTCCATCGTTTAACTTAAGAGTCTAGAACATAATTTCCGCGTCACACAACATGAAATTTTCATATTTAAAAATTGTAACTTTGATAAATACAGTACGTTCGCGACTGGCGCACTCATAAAAAATATCAGGACCCCCTCCTACTGGGGAAATGAAAATATATTTTTTATTAATTATCCGGATATCTATAAAATAAAACTCAGTAAGTCTTTATAAAAGAATTAGATCTTTAATAAAAAGCAAACTAGATAACCCCCCTATCGCCAAAAGGTATCACAAACCATTTCACTTGCTTCCGTCGTTCTAGAACATCTCGAACGACGGATTTCTCCATATCTAACAAAAGCTACAGCATATCGAAAGAGATCTTAATATAGGAGAAATCCCTCTCACTATAAACTAGTCACATTTTATCTTTTAGCAAAGAAACGATCTTCATCATAGTTTAAGGAAAAACTACAGGATGGCGGCAGGTTCAGTATAGGCATATCTATATAATTCTAGACAAAATAGTACACCGCTGTTAAATGCGCACCAATGCAAAACTATATGCTAAAGATCGTTAAAAACAATAATGGGAAATTTGTTGCATGGTAATACCAGTTTTCTTTCAGGGTTTAACACCACAACCTGCCATTTTTTATTGTTATAAAAACACAGTAGTACTTTAATTGCTGATTACGGCTAAAAGCTCCCTATAGCCTCCTTATTGCTATTCAGATAAGAATCTATCCTCCTCACATCGTGCTACTTGTATTAGTCCTAAATATCATAGTTAAAGCCGATATACCTGATATTTAGACGCCTCCTTCTTGAACAGAGCATCTGCGTAATTATTAGCGTGTCAGATAGTTTTCTAGGGCAACGTAGCTCTATATTAGTATCCAGAGCTACAATATAATTAATCACTACCATATACACAGTGCACTTACATAAAATAAATTCCTCATCGCTGAATGAGGCAGCATACGCTGCCAAAACGATACAGTACTAGCGTATCAATACCTCAATGAGGTGTAGTGTTCTATTATCCGACTGATAATAGCTTATTATTAATCAAGTATGCTTCCGATAGCACTGCGCAAAATGATCTACTGTTCTTTCTAGCGCGCCAAAGAAGAAGTTAACGAAATCCATAAAAAAGACTACTCAATTCTCGATGCTGCGCTGGTTAACTAGCACCAGCATATTATATTATTAGGACGATAACTCAATTGATATACCACTGAGAAGTATGCACTCTCCCATCATCTTCTTACTAGAAGATACGGTATCCTTAAATAGCCTATAAACGGTTCCATTAAACTTACAGTTAAGCAGGCTAGATCACAAGTCATTATTATAAAATTAACCTTTCCTCATATTTCTATCACTTCTTAATTATAATAATTATGAAATATATGCGCTTATCTTCATACTTTAAAATAAAAACAGAACATCAAGTCACAGAACCGAAAACGTTCAGATCATAAAAATCCAATTATATATAGTAGAGAAAAATAAAAAAGCCTATCAGAATAAAACGTTCCAATACGTTGTAACTATCTCTATATGTACCCTGTACAGCTAGGTGATATCCTATCTCATACTGCCGAGAAATTAATTCTACAGAAACCCGGTGATTATGGAAACATAATATTAGATAAACCTAGCCTTATAAAAACGCATAATATAAGAAATATTAATAATTTAACAAATTAGCTGTTTTATAAAAAATACCGTATAGAGTTACAGCAGTGACTCCAACTTTAGAGCTTATATCAACACCTAAAGCCTGTAACATCTGATTTTTTTTATAGGTCTTTTCTATTGCGCTACTACACAAAAATATACTCGAAAATGAAAAAATTAATGAATATTATGCATATTTAGTCAATATATAGTATTATGTTTAATGTTTAATATCTGGCTTAGTCCAAATATAGTAAAATAGACATACTTATTTAGGATGGATATCATGACTGCAATTTATTGGATTTAACTTTAAAATGGGATAGTACTAATAAATTTACTTAGGTAGTATAATCAACAACTTTGGATAAAAATAAAATATTTGCTCTGCGCATGGTGCAGAATAGAAATAGATATATTTTGTAAAACTATTAGAAATAGTTTTACCTTATGTTGAGAATATTTTTTTTGATTAATCAAATCAGCATATTATAGATATTGAAAATTATAAATCAGAAATTTCCACATTGAGATAATATGAAAGTTTACGGCCAGATTACAAATAAATTTACCGATGGGATTCGGTTGTGAACCTATAGCAGGGATAGAAAAGCGACTGGCGCTATCAATTAGACTCTGATCAATTCTATTGATAATCCAAGTAAATTTTAACAACAACTAACAAGAATTACGATATTGTACAATGTACTAGCTTAAAAATATTTCTTTACCAATAAAAAATATGAAAGAACAGTAACATGTGTTATCTAGAGCGTTATCGCAATAATAAATCAATTGATGCGTTAAAATTCTTTGCCTGAAAAGCGCTAAAGCGCGTTTTGTTAAACAAAGAAATCGCGAGTAAAAAGGATGCCTATGACCAGGCGGTAAATTCCCTAATCTTATTTAGCCTCATCATATTTGTTTAAAACATTTTCAATACCGCTATTTCTAGCAAAAATGAAATATCATTTGGACTTGCATATTACCCCTAAAGTGACTGGAAATTATCTTCGTTATAAAATGATAGGCGGATTAGGAATAGCGCATTGACAACACTAAACGTATTAGCCGCAAGCAAGGTTAGATAAGAAATCCATTTGAAGTTTAAAAATTGCCTAATAAATTACGCTAAACTGCTATTTGATATAGATAAACAATACTATATAGTAAATACGGCGTTACTCGATTCTATTCATTTCCCCTCTACAACAAAGTTTAGGCAATACGGTCAAATTGATTCTAGATTACTAACGTCTCATCTTGCTGCAAGGTAACCGTAATAATGCTTCCCATCCAGAGAATAATGGTGAGTATTTTCATCAGATTATACAATAAATAAACCTAATAATATCACATTACCCTGAATCACTGGATTGAAAGACAGTAATTTCTAATCCAGGTAATTTCCAGCGCAAAGCCGCCATCTCAGGCAGGTCGCCTTATTGCGCCACTATAACATCATGAACTAACAGTACCACTTGATACTGTCCGAATAAAAGTTATTGCGGATCTTGGCCAATATAAGCAGTTATTTAATGGTAACCGTCATATTTGTCCGCTCGCTCAATGAGTAACTGATAATCAATCTAGTGCTACTATTTATTTTAATTCTAGATAAAAATCTCTAATATCTAATAATAGGGACGCACCTAATTCATGCGGCATGCTTGCAACTGATTAAAATGTGGGTAACAGCAAAAAAATACTTTGCGGACATCACTCATCTCTGGCGGTAAATCAACACATTCCATAGTGCGGCTTTCATCTTCACTTGAATCGCAGGCAGTGTATAAGTGATCTACTTTACCGTCTGAAAGTAAAAATAATGTTAGTAAAATTATAAAAATAAGAATATATTTAAAGAACGAATAGCTTTATATATTTCAGTATTGAGGTGCTATTACGTACCGCTTCTGTGATTTTTTTTTACTAAGCAGGTTGATATTTGATTTTCACTTTTATTTGATAATCAAATACGCCTATCAGCTGGCGTATCAGCTTGATTATACCAAGCATAGTAATAAGGCAGCTGCAATAAAACAAAAAAAACAAACCTTAAGGGTGCAAGCCCAGTAGCCATTAATAGGCGGTCAATAATGCTATAATAGACCTTACTTTATCTACCATATTTAATTGAACTGGCAGCCCCACAGCGCAGACCGGCACAAAAAACTTTGTAGCAATCAAAAGTATTAAAGATAGCACTTAGTCTACTAGTGCAGGAAAAGGCAGCGAGCGTAGAGCCTAACTTTGTGCAATTTGCAAGATCCAGCTGCACGAACTATAGAAAATAACCACCAGGAACCAACGGCATCAAAATACACAAATGAGACCCTAAGGAGGAGCCACCTACCAGCATCAAACCTACTACTGAAACGCCCCTTAACCATTGCCAGACCACTTCCAACGATCCCTAACGAAATACCTGACCAAATTAAGAGCAGATACAACAATTATTGATAAAATAAACTGCTTAGAAATTTATTATCAACCCACAGGTATCAGCTAAAGCACCATCCGGCGATAATACGCCGATTCATAGCGATCTCGCCAGCAAAACTTTCGCATCAGCTCTGCGTTTACAAACATCTCACCAGTCAATAGAGCTTGTAGGCCATCATCGGTTTATCAATAATATCTATACACTTGGATTAGTAATATTTTGCAGCAAGAAATAGGTAGAAGTCCAATCTCCGCACAAGAAAAAAAATAAAAACACTAGTAAGAAAGATTACCATAAAATATAGAGCTAGAGCACACAATACCAGTACCGATAGGTTATAATCACTTGTCGCCTAGCTAATCAACCAAAGATACAACAGACCAGCCAGCCGTAATTTAGTAGAATATCTCTATCCCAAAAATAGCATAAATAGCCAGAGAAGACACGAGTGAGTACGGCACCCCCCCCGAAGGAATAGCAGGACTAGACACTACTAAATAATAACGCAAACAGCGTCAGAAATTTAACTTGCGTCCTATATCTAGCACAGCTCCAATGTCCAAGCTTTGCTATTGAAAATACTGCTGATATAACAAGATTAAGGTACATGCTTTCGATAGCCCGAAGACAGTGATATTCATCACCAGGACGCCAGGATTGCTATCCTGTCGTGCGCGCAATCCAACATCGTGATGCGACACGTTGCATAAATGTTCCTTTCTTTCAGACAACACCGGCAACGCTGTAAATAAAAAATAACAATGAGATTAATCGTTATAATGCGTGACAGCACGTAAAAATTCTTGGCGTGTATTTTGGCTGGATTTAAAAAGTCCACCTAACGAGGTTGTTATCGTGGTACTGGTAGCATCGCGGATCCCACGCGCCTTAACGCAATAATGTAGCGCGTCAATAAATACCGCTACATTATTTGTACCAAGCAAGGTCTGCAGCGCTAGCAAAATCTGCTGCGTTAAACGCTCTTGTACCTGTGGGCGCTGAGAAAAAAACTGCACGATACGATTAATTTTTGACAAACCTATAACATGATATTTGGGGATATAGGACACAGTCGCTTTACCGTCAATAATAACAAAGTGGTGTTCACAGATGCTGGTTAACGTAATATCACGCACCGTGAGCATCTCATCCACTTTCATCTTATTCTCAATAACAGTTATTTTGGGAAAATTGGCGTAATCCAGACCAGCGAAAATCTCTTCCACGCACATCTTGGCTATACGATGGGGCGTTTCCGCTAGACTGTCATTGGTCAAATCGAGATTAAGCAACATCATTATTTCTGTCATATGCTTAGCAATAAGACGTTTACGCACTTCGTTATCCAGCACCTCACCATGGAGCAGAGTTTCCAGACCACGGGCTAGTAAAGCTTCGCGTACCTGTGAAGCCTCTTTTGTCAGCATTACCATATTCATTATTCTCCAAAAAAAAGTGAATTGCTTCAGCGGAATTAGACCGCAGAATGGCTCTCTAGTGGAGAGAGCTGAGATAATTCAATAAATATATTCATGATAGCTGAATCAAACGCACATATTTTACTATAACTAAGACGCCAGACCAATAAAGCCTACTACCCATCCAGCGCTAATAGAGAAATTATTAGTACCAGTTTAAAATATCAGAAAAATGGGACTCATCATCTAACGTAGATCATCAAAAATCTGTCAGCGACTACATTCCATTCCAGCGTTAATTAGATAACGCTAAGAAAACTACCAACTCTCAGCGACATGCCGACAATCAGACTACTAACATTTTAGATAAATTTATCATCAGGAAGATCCCCTACCCCTGTGCCAACAAGGTTAGCGCTAGACAATGAACGACGGAATAACCAGTGACAAATGAGGATACCGATTACGATACCAGAAAAGCGGGTGCTGCTTAATACCGGCGGTCATAGCACTGGCTAAAAGCGCTGCTAGGAAAGTACTGCATCGTCATTTACAACAGAAAAGTCGCGGGAGGAGAAGAAAAAACAAGATATAACTAAAACCCGTCAGAGCATAGCCTATAGCAGCTTTTTTTTAATAAAAAGAGCTCAGACCAACTGGTAAAATGGTGGTCTGATTCAAAGTATATCATCATACTGCTATATGTGGCAAATTGCAGCTGATAAAAAACGATAAACACCCCAGCGATAAGGCTTCTAACCCACCAAAAAGCAGTACTCACCTCAAACAAGAATGTAGTACAAAAAAATCGCCAGCATGTCACTAACGAAAATACTTGTACTGGAATCAACAAAGATTGCACTGTTCTATACAAAACGACGTAGCCACAATAGTTGATTGTTATTGTGCTAAGCCAGTATCAATATAATCACCTAGCCACACGCTAGGCTGGACCAATCGATAAAACTATAGTGCGCTCACTGAGGGTCCAGGGCTAATTGTAGCAGAATGCTGGTCAGAGTGAGCTTTCAGTTCGCTATCATTAGCAAAACCCTGCGGCTTAAAAACGCCTTATTCTTATAGCCACCAGAAATTCCTGAAACCTGCTTAATCCCATCTTTAATATCCTAATATTTATTCCGTAACGATGCATTTTAGTTGTTAAAAGAATCCCTTATCACTAGAATGATAAAAATAAATAATTAGGATTAATTGATAATAAAATGAGAATATATAGATATTATCCAAGTTAAAATATTTTAACGTATAGCTAAAATAGGCTCTCTTTTTCCCGAGTCGCCGAAAAACCTCATCTAGTTGCCGTCTAACCTAAATATCTAACCATGTCAGTTAGACATAAACTAGGAACCGTTCTATTTATCCGCGAAAAATAACGCTTTGAGCTCTTACTTATAATATATAATCTCCTGTGCTATCACCCATATCCTGACACTAAACGAAAAGTCTTCTAGACAAATCAAGCGAGCAAAAAATTAGGCTGGCGTTTTTTATTGGGATTAATGGAAAACACCATCAAAACCTGTCTAGTACTACCTCTTTTATTGAAGAGCAATCATTTTATACCCTAAAGTTAAACGATGGAATGGCTACTAAAGTATTTTCAGTAACTTTTTCTCGTTAATTAGTTTAATTTCGCTAGTTAAAGCTAGTTTTTCCACTGTATGATGAATTAAATACAAGTTAGTTTAGGCTAATGAGTTCCTCGTGTACAATACTTTGTATCAGAGTACAGTATTAAAATTGCACCTCTAGTTAAATAGAGAGGTGCAATTTTAATAAGGATAATATTATTTAGTTTCAACAGCTTCAGATGTTATTATTGATAAGTTTTTTTATCGTGCCCCAATAAATTTTATTTTCTGTTTTCTATGATTTATGAATTTATAGTTAATAAACTACAACACATCTCTCACATAAGGTAAAGTAATAAAAAGGTAATAAGAAAAATAATATTCATTATTTACCTTGCTTCTCTTAAATTTCATATATTATTGCTATGTGGGTAAGGCCCCATAAATTATCCATATGATTAACAAACTTGTTAGAGTAATTTAATATATAGATAGAAATATAAGCACATCGTTGCGACTAGCATTTGGATATTAATCCCGCCACGGCTCGGCGCTGATATCCAGGACATTAAAAAAATCTCTGTGCGTCCTTATCCTAAAGGTGAATGCATTATTGCTAATACGCTTAATAATGGATCTAGCTAGCGTTTATCGGAATCTTTATATAATAAAGATGTCATAATTATATTTGTTACAGTAAGTAAGTTTTTTTACATTAATTGTCTAACCCCTTAGGTATTTTCGTCGCTTTCGTATAAGCATTCATGAGAAAATTCTGCTGTCTATTTAAATTTGTGTGTAAAGTGTAACCTGAATAAATGCTATCAGAAATCAAAATAGATCTCCTTAAACGTTAATATATCGCTATCTTTAAATACTGATGCGTTAAAAAAGAAGAACATATTAATACATCATCAAGAGATATCTACTAATAATCACATTATTACCGCAATAATATAGACATAAACTATTATATAGTATTTAAAAAATAAAACGTATATTGCATAATTGAAAGTAAGTTATCTGTATTTAGCAGTTTATGCTTCTGTAAGAAGCCATTAAAAGAGTCTAGCAGACCATAATTACCGTTAATAAAAACGCTTAAAGTGATTTAAAAAAATAGCTATTATACCCATTGCTTTATTATAGAAAAAACTGACGCTATAGCTTTTCTGATTGCATGAAGATATAGTTTTAATTTTACTCGATAACCAATTGCGCGGATTTACGTTTAAATTCAGAATTAATTTTTTGTCATTGACACGCTCGTCTTATTCTGAAATGAACGTATTTCCTTAAAATACACATTACTGTTTGGATTAAATGATATAACGTAAAGTTATCCTTAAAATAAAATTTTATCAATAGTCTAGTCAAGACAATAATAGGAAAATTATTATTTCAATTAATGAACATCCTAAAAATGAAACATATATTAAAACCTACATATCGATACTTCTGATATAACTTACTAAGTTAGCAACAACTGTCTTAACAAATGCAAGTTTGTCATCATAAATGACACCAGATCATCCTGTAAACTTGCCTTATTCTTTTTTATAAATAATTTTAAACTATCAAAAAACACTTTTAGTTTTTTTTAAAAGTTCATAATTAACTTAAAATTAATTAAGAATATTTCGTATTTATATAATTAGCAAATAAAAGCAAGAACAGATTACCGCTAATTTTATAATTATGGTGGTGTAAATCCACATCAATCCTTATCCAACGCTCGCAGTCAAAATATTGATGAAGCCTGTACATATCCCCCTTTATTAATTAATGTTCTCAGCTACTATTAATTGCAAGATTGCAGCTCTAGGTTTTTTTGCATATTAGAAAACGCGAAGAATTTTCTGTATTTTTTCTCTGTCAGTTACCATGTGAGTATTCTCTAATCAAGAAAAATCTATCGGTAACATAGCAATATTTTTTTTGTTCCAGTTCTGAAGTCTAGCAAGACTATTCCATTTGCTGTAATAATTTTAATCAATTCACACATAGCGATTTAAATAACACCGAATGATTCTCATAATTCTGCTTTGCCGAACTGGAGACCTCCACCAGTGGTAAATTTCTCGACCAGAATATTCTGGCTTATTTTAAACCACTATTTCAACCTATTATTTTATAGAGAAGTTATGTTAAACAACCCGTTTCTGTAAGAATAAATATAGAGTTTATTCCCTATTACCTTCATGGTAATAATAAGGTATATGTACTATATTAGCGGGTGACTGTAAATGAAATTCCCATTTCTGATATATAATCATACCTTTTATTACTTTTACTGAAAATAAATTAACAATATTATATTTCTGAAATAGTGATTCTCAACCGGACAGTGAAAGCTTTTAGAATTCACTTTTACTGACCTTAAACAATCGCGAAAGCGCATCGATTCAGCCTATAGCAGGTGCCTGCCCGCTATAGGCAAATAAAAACTTGACAATGAATATAAAAAGTATATATATTAATATAGGTTACTTCCCTATAAAAATATCGCCTTTTTCTCTTTAAGAAAAAATCAGAATTCTGCACAAAATAATCATAGGACGATACTAAAATATTTGAGTATTCATAAAAAAACAAATACCACCTTTAATTATCGGACATCAAAATAAAATGAGAGACCTTCTATATTAGAAAATCAAAGGAACCCAGATAAAATTAGTTAAAAAAACAAGAAGTAAACTTACCTTCTCTTGACATCCACAGAACTTAGCAGATATTTCTTTGTGGCTTATGGAGCTCTAAAATAATTACTGAGTATCTGACATTAACCAACATTCTGAAAATTTTAGATTTAAATCGCATAAAAAGCAACCCTTATCCTTTATTCTTAGCAAGTGATAATGGCATAAAGCTATACACATATAGCTATAATGACGCACAAAAATGCAATCCTCAAGAGTTAAGCGGGTTGCATAAGATGTAACGTAGTCCAAATTAAAGTCCATAACTCAATTACATGCAACTAAAATCGTTAGTAATTTATGAATCAAAAAAGCAACAATGAATATATTCTCGGGCCCTGCTTCCTGCTATACACTTTCCCATCTTTCTATAGGAAAGTGTATAGCAGGAAAAGACTAACCTTTTATAACAAGTATAAAAGGTTTAAGAAGCTACCTTTTATACTTGTTATTTCAGAGTATGTTCACAATTTTAAACACACTATAAAATAGTGCTCTTTAACAAACCGGGATGAGCTAAAAAAAATTAAAATACATGTTATATACGCATAATTCAGTATATGAGTAACTTAAATAAGTTTAAGAAAAAAATAAAGTGACGCGCAAGTGTTATCACACTACTGTCTACTACGACAGACTCTATCACCTTCACATGATCTTCAGAGATCTACGCCAGAACAAAACTAAAAATAAAGAACATATAGTTAAAAACTAATCCTGGCGGTATAGAGAAAAGTCAGGAAGATACAAACACTTAGGGTTATGAAATTAAGTAACTAAACATACACGATAAATACCTAAGCAGTCAGAAGCAATTAAAGAACGTACTAATCTATAAAAATGCCGATAGACTGATATCTGAATGAAGCGTTATCAGGCGGCGATATTTAATTGAAAAGCTAATGTAAAAGACAAACCAAGAATAATGAAAAATCTCAATATTCTAAAAGTTAAAGAAGCAACATAAAAATTCCCTCAATGGTGCTTCTAAACAAAGAAGCTGACGAAGAGTATACAAGCCCCATATCAGGTAGGATCTGCTTCTTTTTAGCTCGATTTAAGTAGAACTAGAGACGTGATATCCTCTTCCTAAATCTAGAACTGTTCTATACCAGAACCAAAAATAAAAACCTTAGCGGGGAGTAAAATAAAACCTAAAATAGTGCACGTCCAACTAAATTGGAGTATCCTTCAGGATGTAGCGGTGTACCATTATTATATAATGAGTTAGGGACTTATATTCTGTAGCAGAGTTAACCCGTTATAAAGAGACTTCAAAGTCTTAACTAAACGTCTAGTTACAAATTAAAAGTTAAGTAAAACCAACTAAAGAACTAAATCAACTAATATTAAAAATTAGTCGGGTAGGAGGAGAAGTTTTACCAGCTTCAGGTAAAAGACTAATCAAAACAAAGCAATAGATACCACCAGAAGCTATATTAGATTATTTTTTACCTTATAAAGCTATCTCTTATAGATAGCACTATTTCAGCTAGAAATAGCTTAAATTACCAATCTAATACAGCTTGCAAATACTGTAAAGAGTATCACGAAATATACACGGTAGGTGTTAACATCCATAATAAAGCAGAAAAGAACCCAGAGACCGCCAACTAAAAAAATCTAAAGTGATATTAGCTTAGAAACAATCATCATTTAATAAAACCGCCATGGCTCCTTTTAAGGCCAAAGAGAGTAAAAAACCAGCGTACTGTATAGACAGTTATCTCAGTTCAAACATACAGATACAGACAGGTAGAATAACTAAATACACTTACTTCCTAACACTGAAACAAAATAAAAGCAATTACTCCAAAACCGACGTAAGTAATCAAGCAAAAAATATTTAGGCGCTTGAAATAACTTGAATGAAAAACTAGGTAAAATTATCCCATAATTTCAGCAAAAGATAAGCTAAATGTACATATATAAAAGGAGAATCTTGCGCTCAAAGCTAAAGCCAATCGAAAATGTCAACTAGCTAAAACTGTTTATTAAAAATACAGCGTCATGTAAATACAAGATTAAACATAATGTGTCAATAATGACACATACCCAGCGACTAAAAGTTAGTTAATGTAATTCTTTGTAAGAATAAAGCTCTTAATCAAACCCCGGTAAACGGCAGCTATAATAACTACAACGACCCTGATTCTTTGTCTGGAAAGTTCCAAACCTGCACAAATAGCATAGTATTGGGCCTTGACTACACATAAAAGTTTAATATTTAGTGTCAAAGTTATAGTAAATTAAAATACTACTTTTAAGGTTTAATGTTCTTAACTCAGGTCTTTATAAAGACCGAAAACAATATCTTGTGGTTAGTTTAACTGAAGCAGATTCCTATGATATAGTAAATAACTACGTGTAAAAGAAATAAACACTGAAACATCTTGAAGCAACAAACTTGCTTCAAGATAAACCCCTAGGCCTTAAGTCTTCTATCAATAGACATCAAACAGTGACGTTAATAAGTCTAGTGTATAGGCGCTCAAGCAGTATTGAGCTAACAAATACTAATGGCTTTAAAAATCTTAAACCTTATAACATATAAGGTGTTTAATTTGAGAAGGCATAACAAACGTTAACAAGAAAACGTTAACAATATAATTATAAAAAAATCAACGCAAAGACACACTGTTCCATGATGAGGCGACAAGAATAGTTTATACGGTTTAGAACACTGATTTCATCTAATCCCATGACGCATTCAGAAATAAAACACAGCGGTGTCTATGGTAGTGGGGCCCCATGAGAGAATTAGAGAACTATCAAACGTTCATTTACCTCTCGATGGGTAAACACAATGTGAGGAGCAATATCAACAGGCAACGCTTATTAGTTACCCCCCCTCCAAGCCCCAAGGGGGGTAACTAATAAGCGTCTACCCGAATCATGTTAATCTGCAACATATGTAATATTCGGTAGGTGCGGTAGTTAAAATCAGTTAGAATAATAGCTTTTTACACCAGGGCGTGGACTCGAATCCTATCCACGCTACCACCTTAATTAGGGGCGTAGTTCAATTGGTAGAGCGCCGGTCTCCAAAACCGGGTGTTGGGAGTTCGAGTCTCTCCGCCCCTGCCAGCTATGAAACATCTTTTACGTTTTCGTAGGTTTTTTCGCTTATATTTTCCCTTCCACCGTAGTTATCGCTATATTTCCATACGATCTGAATCAGCTAAAAACCTATACACAAAAAATACTATTTCAAGGGTATAATGCTGTTTATCAGCATTATTTTAATTTCTATTAAAATTAATAAATATTGACAGGTAATATAAAGAGAAACGAAAGCTAGGCGGACGCCTTACTCTGAAAAAAATAAGGAAGGTTATATAACAATAAAGCGCATGATGATTTCTTTGGCAACCTTGCCTTGAGGAAGACAGTGCGTACGAGTATGGCAGAATAATTTCTCACTGAGACAGCTGAAGAACCCTCTCATCCGTGGCAAATAGGTAATATATAACCAATTCTAGAGTCTTCAATCCTATCACAGATTGCGTCTTGCTTTTTTTACACTCTGCAACCAGCTAACTATGAGACGACAGTCCTCGGTAAACTTCCACCCCCAATGAGATAACGTACGAACTGGTTTTGGCAAATCAGGTACGAAAACAATCTCTCCAGTCGATAAGTCGATAACTTTTCTTTTCCAGCTCGCTATCTAGTGAGGCTTTTAGCCCTTTACGAGCCAACCCTTGCAATAAGGGAATCACAGTTTTTAGAAAGGCTTAAAGTTTACCCTATTTTAATATATCTTACGCTAGTATTGGGATATTATTTAGTATATCTTATCTTAATTGAGAAGATCTGCCGCCACAACAGTACAGACTTGTGCTTCGTCAACAAGGTCTTGCTAACGAGAACTGAAGCATAACTCTAATTCAAAACAGAGTTAGATTATATCATAATCTAACTGAACGTTTGTTAAATTTCCAAGATTCCCACGATAAAATGGCCTTGTATCCTATCAATTGCCGGAAGATCTGCTCATCAGGCTGGGCTACACTTCCAGCAATATGGCCAGTGAAAGCAAAGCACAACATACTATCAGTATCACGGATCAAACTGTCCTTGTGCAGAAGACTTAAAAAAAATAAACAGCGATGCATTTGTGTATAAAATACCTAGTAGTAGGATTTTTATCCCTTCCTTGCTATATTTGTCGGAATAGATTCCTCCATCCACATCAAGAGACCGTAAATTTCCAAAAAATCTGTCAGTTTACAGACAAGAACACTTTCAAATTGATATAGATTCCATTTCAGTACCTGAAACAGGCCGCTTCCCTCTATCCAGTCACTTTTAGCCTAGTAACAATGCCAAAGAGCAGGCAATCGAGAAATTAAATTCATAACGCTTACTGTTAATAAAGCGGATAGTATTACGATTATAAATCGTAATCAAAAATCTCCCTTTCTAGAAAGGGAGAGAGCAGTTCTTCACAGCGTCCGTTATAGTTTTTTTTCTGTGTGATTAAGATGATGCAGCGCCACAATAAGCTAGCTAAGCGGCATCAGTAAATAGCTACCGCATTTGCCTATCTCAGAAAATAGGTGCGAGACGCGTTTTCCATAGCAAAACCAGTCATCTTAATCTACAAGATGACTCTATTTAATCTTCCTTAGGATGTCACATACCCGGAAGATATTTTTTGCTAAGCAAAATGCTCATTCTCATTCATTTCCAGAGTCCATGGGAAAAACACAGTGTCCAAGGTGAGGCTTCCTGGGGATAATGAGCGGTATTTGGTTTGAGCTCCTTATGCAGGTTATACAGGCCTACAAGACCTGGTATGACACGGCTGTGTGCTGCACGTTGAATAGCTTACTACGTAGGAAAAATCCTACTACTGTAATACCTCAACATTAAAAACAAAGCAGTATATTCCTTTTGTAGAGTAATGATGTTGTTAATAATGACTGTCTGACATAACCCTACTTGCGTATCTATGTGTTTCCACCATATAGAGTACATCGATGGTGTGATTTAAAACCACCTAGCGCGCGGCCCCGACGGATTATGACCGACCCAGCCCCGGCCTGATGAGATTAGGGTTGCAGTCTTCTTAAAAGACCCACCCTTTAAGGTAGTTGACCTAGAAATATAGGCAGTGGGTAAAAAGCATATCCTCAAAGCGCTGACAGAGGCCTATTCTAATTCTTAAAGCGTTAAGATGGCAAGAATGTCTAGGGCATCGAATATATCAAGCTCAACAATAAGCGAGCGTATACCAAGAGACTGTCGTACTTTCCTTTATCTCGATACAGAGTAATATATAAAATCCTATATCAAACTTTGCTGTCTAACGATAGCACGGTTTTTCTCAGGTAACTTTCCACCTTCTCACGCTGGTTCGGTTTTATACTTGCTCGTCATTCTTAATATTTTCTAGTATGACTAGTCAAAGTGATACACCTTGTAGCGAAAACTACGTAGTTTGATAAACACCTAGGCGCCATTGCTAACCTAGACCTTTGTGATTCCCTGTGATAATGGTTATATCATCCTATATTTTAACGAATTAATTAGCCACCATGTTTTTTCAGTATTTGCTCAAAAGTGCTAAGAATGTTAATAAATGCCGCTAGATTCCGGGGATATTTATCCTGAATAAATGCTGAGAACAGTTTCAAGGTTTCCATGGCGATGAGGAGTTGATTGGTTTCAGAGAGGATTTTTTTTTGCGAGTAGCAATGAAATAGTGCAGGCATAAGAGCCTTAGAGTTATCTTAGTGTAGTCATACTTAAGCAATAGCCGGTCTAAAAAAAGCTCAGTCAGAAACTAACAGTTATGCTTTAGCACAACAAGCCTTATGGGAAAAGGGATATATAAAGAGCTCCTTCCCTCACGACCAAAGCGCATAAATAAGGTACCACTGCGCTATATAATCTTTTGCCGATATACAACAGGAACCTGGCGAAATAACTGATAAGCATCTCTATAGCCAGCAAGCCTATCAGACTGGCAATCTGTAACTGCACTGATTATGGCAAAAAAACATCTACACATTAGCATGATTGAACTGCAGCTACAGATACATCACAGCCTCCAGCGGTTTTTTAGTATCCATTTAATCAGCATCTGCCGGCGTACCTGCGTATATTATTGAACTATTTTACGAGCGTTTGCCCAGCATAACGTAATTATGCCATCGAGACAGTCTCAGGACTTTCCGATTCTGCCGAGAGTAAAGCTTCGCAATATTGCTCTCTGAGCATCCCTAACGTACCACTACTAAATGGGCTTGCAATCCTCTATTTTGGTATAAAATTGTAAAGCCTGGCACTATGTTATTATCGGCCTCTCATACCAGAGGCCACCACGGTAGATTTCCTTATCCCAGTTAAGTTTGATCTGATGTAAAGCATCCTCTAATGCCTGATGCTTTTGCCGTCAAATAAATAGTACAAATATCTGTCCTCGACAGCTATTCTAACCTCCTCAGCAGGTTAGAATTAACCTAGAATAACCAGAAAAGGTAGCAGCTATTTTGCTAGCTACTCGTCTTTTACAGGTCAACGTGAGCAAACCAGCCTTGCAGCAGTTAACCTTAAATACTATATCATTACTCTATGGTATCAAATTTAAGTTGATACATTAAAGTATGTGCTAACCAAATAGCATTGATTAAATTATTCTGCCTTTATTATTCATACCTAGCGATTATACAGTGATAATAAGCGATACCGGCAGGTTGCACGATACACTCATAAAACAAATATACCTCTTGCTGCTGCAACCTATACTACTTCTTTCACTAGCGCATCCCATATCGTCTGCAATTAGTGCAGATCAGTAAGATCATAGTGATGTAATTGCAGAATATGGGCCTGGATCAATATCACTATTTTTGTTGGCGGGAAATACTTGAATCACAAAAATATTACAGTATTGAAATATCTCTAATTCATTATACAGTAGCTGAGATGCAGTGCCATAATAAACTCTGACTAATGTATCACATTACTCTTTCCTTAATTAATGGATTTAACCATGGCTCGGGTATGTTAATGCGCTCTTGGGATTCTACTGATAAGCGGTGGGCACTATATTGCCATCTAAATTAGTGGACATGAAATGATCTTTCTTAATTAAATGTTATTGGCAATAGAGCCTTTGTTGATGGCCTTAAAATTAGCCCGGCTGATAATACAACGGGAAATGCATCGTGACTAAGCTAGGAGTTTCCTTCTTTTTGAAACTTTACTGCCTGTACTATCGGGATTGATATTTACATTAATGCTGACGGGATCTTCTGAACAATGATGTTCATTTCAACTGTCATAGTGACTTTAATATAATAATCCTGAAAAATAACCCTACATCCATCTTTCCAGCCCCCCCCCGCTAACACACACTCTTCATCTTTTAGCATAAACGTCCCATACAATTAACCTAGCGTCATCGATTTACTATTAACATAATATGACTCGTTTTACTCATAAATGTGGTTATAAGAGCACTGTACCTTCTCCTTGATCTTGCCTATCAACTTTCAAAGCCAGAGCCGCTACTATGGTAAGTTAGTCATAGTATTTACCTTGCCATTACGCCTGAAATACGCGATAAATGTCCAGTATTGTAAGACTATAATTCAGGTATTGTGTGGTTATAAAAGGGCGTACAGAAACCCACATCATATCCTCTGAACACTGTTTTTTCAATTTCCAGAGAGGGACTATAGTTGCCATAAGCTCTCCTGGAGCCGCTCAGCACCGAAATATAGATTTACATTCCCTAAAGCTATTTGCCCACCCTTACCAGGTGCAAGTTTTTTAGCATTAGTTAGAAGCGGCAGTACTCGGCAGAAAGACCTTGGGGAATTGCCGACCTTTGATTCCCGTATGATAAAGGTTACCGCCGCAATGCGAGTCATTCCAGCCTGCTGTAACTGGATTACTTCCTATGCAGAGCATCATGCATACATCGAAAATGTGCTTCTAGTAATTATTGAAGCTCTGCACCTTATACTTGAGCAGGGCAGAACATAATCGCATGATCGCTAACTTATTGTTTGTGTGACTTGATAATGGTAGTACTGTGCTTTACTAACTTACCAGCTTCTTGAAGCGGAACTTGCTCTTATCAAAATTTATAATGCCACTGTTTAATGATATCGCGCACTTACTCTGGCAAATAATCGATGTAATATTCAAAACTTTTAGTACCTGAACATTGAAGGACTAAATTAGGTAAATTCACGGTCCGTTTATTCAATGACAAGCAAAGTCCCTATAAAGGGACTAAGCAATTTAGGTAAATCGACGAACTATTTTTCAATTAGTTTAAAGTTAACTATGCAAACGTGATGAGCTTATCCATACAGCAATAACATCTTAAATATAAAATAATGAATTTCCTTTTCTTATTGCCCATGTAAAAATATATTTTTATATAAATAACGTATCAACCTGCACTAGCTTGCATTTAGTTTATTTTGCATTCAAAAAGATAGTGTTAACTAACAAGGTTCATCTTTCAATCTACAGTCATTTGAAGTCCATAATTCAGTGCAAAAACATTATGTTATTCATTTTTTATGACAACCCCAGGATCTATAAAATATCTGTAAAGAATATCATTAAAGGGGGTTACAGCTAATCCATCGTTTAGCTTAAAAATTCAAAAAAAACTGCAGCTCATATTTTTTTTGAAAATGCCAGTGCTGATAAAATAATCGGTGCACAATATCGCCTACAACATACACTACCTTAGAATTGATATAAAGCACATCATTTTAACATTCATAAAAACGATATGGTAGGGTGTAATGTTGGGTTTAGAAAATGCTGATAGAGAAACCATTGCAGTGATCCTTAATTACCGGGTAATCCTTTTATCAGTTGGACAGCTTATCTCTGTTTATGGTAGAGAACAGTATCACATTGACGTTAGGGGAATAAATTAGCTGAGATGTAAGAAAGACTGTATATCACGGCACTCATAGCTCTAGGGCTTATATTCTCATCATTACGTTATTGTATTGGCTTACTCACGCTTTATGATAAAGCGTGAGTAAAAAATGAAGAAAACAAATAATGGTAACGATAGAATCGTTGATAAGAACACACTAGAACAAGAAAGCAGAACGTAACGCTAAAGCTATCGGTAGATAAAAACTTTATTGCGTAGTATTTATTACTATTAACCATTTTATTAGCCTATTCTAGCTATAATAGGTTTTGAAGGGGTATCAGTTGCCCTATTTTTTTAGAAATAACCCGTCGCCAAATATCGCTAACAGGGTTTGGTGTGCACCGAAATAGAGAAAGTATAAACTAATTTATTCTACTGCTGATAAGAAACTAACTACAGGTAGAGATCTTATTTTATTACAAGAAATATAATGTGCTAAAATATTAGCTTCAATATAAAAATAATCAGGTTAAAGCATTTATTTACTGGCCGGCAGAAGGGTAATCAACGCTATTGTGTATGTTTAATAAAATCTACCAACTTTATCCCCATGAACGTGCGTTAGCAAATCACGCTTGATAAATTGATAAACAGGATATCTTAGCTAATACCAGTGATATATCGCTATTACGTGCCAAAGTAAGAATAGTTTTTTTAAAAACATTACTCCGTTCCCATGTTGATTTATGACAATATTATATTTAGTCTAGAGGTAGACCGGTCAAACATGGCGATATCAACAATATTTTTACTTTTCTTTAGCACAAATAGACCGTTAACTATAAAATATCTATACCCAAGTGATGAGTAAAATAGAGGGACTGATCAGATAACAATTGACCAATCCCATCAGTGTTATGTACAACTAGGGTAGCGTGCTAACTCTTTGCATCATCGTAGGAAATAGCAAAGTGAATATTGATTAGCAAAATCATTTCTAAGCTGTAAAAGTGCTCCTAGCAACATTTACTGGTTAGTCTGGAATCCTTCAGCCATCATATAGTCAGATGTTTCTACATACTAGCGGATTTCCTTACGACGTCCCTTTCCCCACACGCTGTCAATGTTATCTAACTTTTCTTTAACTCGTACGTTTTTTTCTTAACACTGATTACAGTAACGAGGCTAAGGTGTGCGTTATAATCCAGCCTCGTTTATGCCATAATGCCGGCAGTTGCGCCATAGCATCGAAGCAAGTGACCAACGGATGATCAAGAGGAGGGTTATGCGTATCAGTGCAGTAGTAGAACACCGGAATACCGGCGGCAATGCCGGCTTGAGCACCCGCCAAGGAATCTTCAATCAAAATACAGCTCTCGACAGGCAATGACATCTCTTCAGCAGCGTAATAGATGAGCGCCGGGTCCGGTTTCCAGTGACCGACAGTATAACCGCTAAAGAGCCGATTATTAAAAAAAGGCAGCAATGACGTCAATTCTAACGAGTGCTTTATTTTGCTGAATGGCCCGTTAGAAACAACCGCTATCGGTATCATTATTTGCTCCAGTAGTGTGCGGATACCTTCGATAGGTTTCAGGCCGAAGTTGAATAATCGCGCTACCTCCTGACAATATTGGCGTTCCAATACCTCAATCGACTGTGCGATACCATATTGCTGCCGGATGTTGTCAAAGATTTGATAAAGTTTTATGCCTTTAAAGCGTTTTATTGCCTCCTCAAGATTGATATGAACGCCGTAGAGAGCACATACCACAATATAAGCTTCACAGTAGAGAGTCTCACTATCTACTAATGTGCCATCACAATCAAATAATACACAGGAAATATTAGTCATAAGGACCTCCTCTTTATGAGAGGTAACAGATATTTTTACTTTACACTATTTCAAGACATAGTGATAAATAATGGGAACAAGAGTGTTTAACGCCGTACAGTACGTAATTTCTAGGGCAAATCTCATCAGCAATAGGGTTGCTATGTACAAAGAGCTGTGGGGGAAGCTCTGCATCAGGTGAGAGCTATTAAGTAGGAATAAAAAAACAATGGGAGAAACATATCGTGTATTTTTACCTATTATTTAATAAATAGTATTTAATAGAATATTCTAAAACTCTTTAAGCACAAAAATATTTTTATAAAAAACTACCAATAATGATATAATCGAAGAAATTTTAACGGAAAAGCTAACAAAAATATTTATGGAAAAAATATATTACAAGCATTTTCAGATAATAAAACATTTATTACCATTTTTTATAAAATTAAAATAATTTAATTATATTAATGGTTTTTTTGTAAAAATTATAATGGGTAGGAATCAATAACTTCTTCTTTTGAAACTTTTCAATAATAAAAAAGAGTTTGTTTATAATGTAGATATTTGTAGGATCTTGTAACCATTTCTTTTCAGAACTGATAAGGAGAAGGGCAGGTTTAAGCGGCAGTAAACACACCGACCAAACTAAATATCCTCCAACAGTCGCATCGAACTCAGTCTCCGTCAGAAGATATTGCAGAGGACAGGCTGACTTAAACTTTATTTTAAATCCTCCCCCTAATTCTGTAGACAATACAAGCAACGGATTGATGCTGCTAATGGCATAAAGTATAGTAATGTAGCGTCAATAAAATCTAAGCGCCTGATAACGGAATATATCCGTATCTAATTGCTATCGATCCAACATCATTTTTAGAGCTATTTAAAAATAAATGCCAGTAATGACCTCATAGCCTCTGCCAAGCAAGGGTGATATTAACCGCTTAACGCAAAAGGGTTTTTACTAACATATCGCTTAAGCGGATAACATTTAAGTCATTATCGCAGTTAAGAAAACAATAAACCATTTGACGATTGCCGAAGACCTCACTCAATACTGTGTCGCTTCAGGACATACAACGCTACAAGAGAATGTGGCAACCCTCAACTTGTCCGCATGTCCTGCAGTAAAGCGGTAGTGAATATACCTACTGTATCCAGTAATCTTTACACTGAACATAACCCCCCACTGATAAGTGGGCTAATAGATTTACCAGTGACGTGGATAATAACTACCGTTAGTGTTAGTCCAATAAGCTTAACTGGAAAAACTTCATTTCCTCAGTTAATACATCAGCAGCGTGTAGCACAATGGCAGGAAATTCAATATTAGTTTATCCAAAGCTTCAATTTGAAGCGTCACGCATACCTTATTAGTATGCATATCACCAACAGTGTTGATAATTACACATAAAAAACTTTAGCGCTAAATGACCTTCATATCGATATTGGAGGCGGCTTGGAAAATATTTTAGGTATAGATCTTTAGCTTGATAAAAACACTAGTACCGGAGCAGTACTTATCATGCAATGTTCCAAACTGGAAGTAACCTGAAATGGAGCATGTTAAACATTTAAAGAACATCACCATTCTAAAGAAGCTACCTAAGAACCCCAGTAAGACCCCCAAGCATCAGAGTAGACCAGTAGCAGCATTTTATCCAAAATAACGCATTTCCGGTTTTGCTAAGAAGTACTATTAGTGAAACTTTAACGGCGCGAATCGTCGATATTTTTTTACGTGTCCTCCATCATGACAAGCACAAATCCGCTGAAAACATCATATTAAATAAATAAAGATTAATAAACTCCCATATATATTTTCATGACATTAGATAAATCCTGCTCATTACGGTGGATTTTACAAAATCCGAAAAATAAGGTATATAGCTAGGCTATAATCTAGATATGCCATTCAATTAAAAACTCGGCGCAATTTAAACATCGTGAAAAGATTGCTTATCAGAATAGTAGCTCTGTTAAGGCAACTGTTAGTAAACACTGGTGCCATCTGTTATTTATCCCTATCTAGACTAAACTTCTGATCATCATATGCATCATATAAGTTATTATCCTCCAGCAGAGGTAATGAGGTGGTTTGCCGGATAGGCTTGCTATAAATTATAAAACGCTAAATTTGTACTATACCAACATCATGCTTTCAAGTTTCACTCTTAATATTATTGCCAGGGCCGGGGTTCACCGTTATCAGCCGCATAATAAAGCTATGTCTCTCCTAGAGTGATCTTAGCTGAAATTAGTGGGAAATTCCCATAACAGTCGTTATGGAATTGCACGAAAAGACTCGTCAAATTAGATACTATCTTCACTCTCCTTCCGGGGTACAGAAGAATTCGATTAGAATAATGGATAGAACACAGATGTAACTATAGTTCTAGCAGAGGCAGAGGGATAAAACAATAAAAACGCTATCATAAAATAAAATAAGAACAGCACTGTCAGATAGAGATAATTTATTCGCTCAATATTACGCCAATCACCTCGGCTAATCAGCCAATCGCGGTGATTCATCAAAAGCGTAAAAATGCTAAATAATAGTGTTAATACACTATTGAATGACAATAGCAAAGAATACCGCGATATCGACGGCGATTTTAACGTAAGTGTAAGTCAATGTTACGAAACAGTACCAATAATCCTACCTATCACCACATTTGATAGGTTTGCACTGGTCAGCGCGGACCATATCCATCCACATAAGCTTCAGTGTTCCATCTGTCAAAATATATGCACATCATCTAAAATAACCCCTATTAGCATTTCACATTAGTTAAGCTCGTCAGTTAATAAATACCTTAGTAAGCATAAACTTCTATTTCCGTCAGTCCAAAGACCAATCAGACTAACTAACCATCTTTTCTAGTATCTAGAAAATTTCGCATTGCGCACTTATACGTTTTAATTTATAAAATACTGTAATATCATTGTCTCTCCGAGACGGTTTTATAAATCTACTGTTCATTTTAGCAAAATACATCTTATCAATATCGACTGATTAGCTTGTGTATCGTTATTCACCAACGTGAGTAACTCTTTCTGCGAGTTTTTTGCAGAAAATGCAAATTAGCTGACTTAGTACGGCATAATGAATAAAATAGATATTTTACAGAATAAAATAACGATTTTAAACGCCCAGCAAAACTATAGATATTCATTAAACTTCAATGTATCATATTAGCGCTGGCCCTTGCTTGATCGTTAATTACTAGCAACAATGAGTTTACACCCAAGGAATTTGGTGCAGTCACCTTCCCCACAAAGCTATCTACTAGCCGCTTATCATCTTGATAAGTAAAATATTTAGCGCGCTTATACGTCTTCTCTTGTTTTTTGCATTAACTGGACCTTCTTGGCATAAGAATAAAAGGTCACACTCTACACGAAGCAGTTTTCTTTACCAATAAAAGAAAGGGATTTTCAGTGGAGTCTGACACCGAGCGTCAGTGAGGTTTCTAGTTCCAAAACTGCAAGAATATAAAAGAGTATAACTGATAAAGTATAAAAACTTTAGCTCTATAGAGCTAAAATACACAGAGCCAGATAGAGTAAAAGTATCCACAGGAAAAACTGTTAGTCATCCTGAAATTATTGTACAAACTGAAATACCCAGCGCCAATGTCTAGAATCCGCTGATATATCTTACGGACGATATATAACATCTTACACTCTTCTAACTTTCTTCAGAATTAGAGAAATAAAACTGTTTTATTTTCATGCTCCTTGCCTCCGTTTGAATGCAAATTCAAGACAAAAAAGATTCAATAGACATTATTGATTGGACGTCATAACCTCTACATCCATCCTATCGGTCGTTAATTAGCTACTAGATCCTACTCGAAAGACGGATTAAACAATATATTTTACGAACAAATTTACTAGAAGTAGTAGCGATGATTACGTACGCAACCTCCATCTCCATATAGTATAACTTGAAACTTACCGTGAAAGTTGGGGCAGTGATACCAAACTATAAATCGCAACACCCGCACCAAAATAGTGTATTGAAACTATATAATTATCCAATTGCTATTCCGCAGCAAGATAGTTATATATAACGAGTATAAAATTAGAGCATACAATACCCGCCCAGTGCCATTACATACAATTATTCATAGCTTGATTTAGCACACGAGTTATGAATATCAGATTACGCATTACCTAAAGATGAGCAGCTCCTAGCGAGAGTTAGCGCAAATCCTTGCTAACAAGCATACAAGAAATGACAAACTGCTATCTCAAATATTTGATGCGTTCTCTATCTTCCCCGTTATAAAGAAGATTTCTATGATTTTTCATAACGACTGATAGTATCTATCTAACTTTATATTATATTACTTTAGTTAGTAAACCTTAAGATGAGATAGAAAAGGTATTTACAGGTTGACCTGGGTTTTATTATAGCACAAAGGCCGTAGAAGTGTTTACAAATACAATTATATTTATATTTTCATTAACTGATTAAACACTTTCGTTTCACCTGCAAGCGAAAATAAAATACTGCACTTGGTGCACTCAAAAAAGAGGAATCGTATTTTACGTCACGCTGATTTCTATCAGAATGAGTGAAAACGAAAAAAGCCAGTATTAATTTTGGTCAAATTAGCTTTCTATTTTGCATAGAAGCCCGATTGCAAATTTAAGAATGGGTATTATAGCGTCTGGATCACTACGCATATGGACCATTTAGCGGAATGGCACACACTGGAAACTTTCAAAGTATTGGGGTCGTTTATTATAATTATCTGTTGTAAAAAATCCCGCTTTTCACTAAAGAAAAAAACTGAGTCTAACTACCCTAAGGATGATGCTATCAGTGATAGTTAAAATTAGATTAGCCTGAGCATGCTATTCAATGAAGATTAGCATTAAAGAGATTTAACACTATGAAAGCCTGTTCAGTAACTGAAGAACCCTACCACTTATATTTCTCTGGAATTTGTTTATGTTATGTTATCGCTATATTTTTATATTTTGAACAAAACATCATAAAAGATACCCTGCAAATAGGTTCGCAGTCCCGCAATAAGCACCATCTGCCTGTAGCAGATAGGATAAAACGTGCCGTTTACATAGGCGCTAAGATCAGTCTATTAGCATTAATAAGGAGCACTTATGAAAAAAAATCATTGTAGATAGCCACAACTATATAATTAGGATGGCAATTATGGATACAACCCCAAGCCCCATGAAGCAACGTACGGGCGGCCGGGAATCTTAGATGAGGAATCTGAGATTCCCGTATAGTTCATTAACAGCCATATCGAAAAGCATACCTTGAAAAACTCCTCCAATTGGCTGAGGTAATTCACCAGAAGCTAACCTTTCTAGTGATATATTTTATACTAAACGTCTGCGATTCTTCGGCGTCAATGTCATTGAACTACAGTGGCTAGCCAGCGCAAGAGACGTTACTGAAGCGGAAACTACCCTATTTTACACTTTGTTACTACTAGGCTTCCTGCCATAGCTCTCCGCTATTCTATAAAGCTTGCTGAGATTATGTTAGACCAGTTTTATGAGCAGATATTTATCCTTGTGGTAATTGGAGTTAACTGTATTTCTATTGATTATTAGCGATATAGTGGATCATCGTCTCTATCAATTTAGCCTACTAGTGGCAGGCAGAACACTAGCGAAAGACGAACGTGTTACGTACCCCTTTTCTGGGGTACGTTATTTTAATGCTACCAGCTACTTTTATCTTATCGCTATTATTATCAGCCTGCTGTTAGATGAGTCTATTTTTTTTGAAATTTAGCATTATAGTAGCCGGGAGAAAAGAAAATAACAGATTTCTTTTATTTTCATCGTGCTGTTCAGCTCCCCCACGTCATGCACTGGTTTATTAACCGATTGATGGTACTGCTCTGATTCTAAACGCTTATCGTAATAAACATATTGGTATACTATTTCTGTTTTATGGCATAGTATTCCTTTTGCTCACTTACCGGCAAAATTCAAATCCTCGATTGAGGCTATTCGTGATAAGTATACGTTTATGACCAGTTTATAGGTGTACTCGTACCATTATTGGTGAGCTTTTTTTCACATTAGACCCCTGTGGTTCCCTCGTTACATATTAGCAAAAAGATTGTACAGCGTATTGGCACGTTATTTATGCGCTTTGGTCTGATGGAAGGAGCTCTTTGTATATCCCTTTTCTCATAAAGCTTGTGTACTAAAAGCACAACTGCTACTTTCTGACTGAGCTTTCTAGACCAGCTGTTTCTTAAGTATAACTACACCAAGATGGCTCTAAGGCTCTTATGCCTGCACTATATTCATCACATCATTATTTACTGTATCGCTACATCTAATAACCATGTCCTAGTTTTTAATGGCGATACCCCACCAACCTGTCCAGATAATTTACCGTTGGTACTGGGTGTATGGTTTTTACTGTGTAACGTTTTAGCTAATAATAACGGTGGGACCAGTATTAGTTACCATGGAGTAATTGACCCTGACGATCAGTAGATGATAAGGTGGTATTTGTATGAACTGGGCGGCCTACTATGTGTGCAGCCATTATACTCTAATTTACCATGTCTTGTCTACTGGATAGAAATCATGTTACGTCGACACAGTAATCTGTGCTGTGTATTGAGAAGTATTGATTCTGTGAATCTCGTTGGCTTAAGGCTACTCAACACATTACTTATCAACTTTCCAGAAAGTTATACCTAAAATTTTTAGTACCGATCTAAGAGTCATAGAACTTTATACCGTTAAGTGATCACCTGTATGAGCTTTTTTCTAATATAACGCGTTTGGTTAAGCTGGTCACTAATCCTGTAGGATGGCTGTTAACTTTGGATGTGATTATCGTCGGTTCATTTCTGCTTAATTCCCTAGCGGTACTATTCTATATCTATAATTTACTAGTAAAGTAATCTGACGCTGCAGGTTTTATCTTAGTTCTCTTTGGAAACCTACGGTATCAGTTTGTGTTTTTTTAGCGCTGGTCTTTCCCATTCAATGAATACGCTTAACGGATACATAAAGCGTATTCATTGTCGCTAGCAAAAAAATCCTGTCCGAAACGAATTAACTGTTCATCGCCATGGAAACCTTGAAACTGTTCTCAGTATTTATTCAGGATAAACATCCCCGGCATCTAGCGGCATTTATTAACATTCTTAGCACTTTTGATCAAATACTGAAAAAACATGGTGGCTAATTAATTCGTTAAAATATAGGATGATATAATCATTATCACAGGGAATCACAAAGGTCTAGGTTAGCAATAGCGCCTAGGTGTTTATCAAACTACGTATTTTCGCTACAAGGTGTATCACTTTGACTGGTCATACTAAAAAATATTGAGAATGACGAGCAAGTATAAAACCGAACCAGCATGAGAAGCTGGAAAGTTACCTGAGAAAAACCGTGCTATCGTTAGACAGTAAAGTTTGATATAGGATTTTATATATTACTCTGTACCGAGATAAAGGAAAGTACGGCAGTCTCTTGGTATACGCTCGCTTATTGTTGAGCTTGATATATTCGATGCCTAGACATTCTTGCCATCTTAACGCTTTAAGAATTAGAATAGGCCTCTGTCAGCGCTTTGAGGATATGCTTTTTACCCACTGCCTATATTTCTAGGTTAACTACCTTAAAGGGTGGGTCTTTTAAGAAGACTGCAACCCTAATCTCATCAGGCCGGGGCTGGGTCGGTCATAATCCGTCGGGGCCGTGCGCTAGGTGGTTTTAAATCACACCATCGATGTACTCTATATGGTGGAAACACATAGATACGCAAGTAGGGTTATGTCAGACAGTCATTATTAACAACATCATTACTCTACAAAAGGAATATACTGCTTTGTTTTTAATGTTGAGGTATTACAGTAGTAGGATTTTTCCTACGTAGTAAGCTATTCAACGTGCAGCACACAGCTGTGTCATACCAGGACTTGTAGGCCTGTATAACCTGCATAAGGAGCTCAAACCAAATACCGCTCATTATCCCCAGAAAGCCTCACCTTGGACACTGTGTTTTTCCCATGGACTCTGGAAATGAATGAGAATGAGCATTTTGCTTAGCAAAAAATATCTTCCGGGTATATGACATCCTAAGGAAGATTAAATAGAGTTATCTTGTAGATTAAGACGACTGATTTTGCTATGGAAAACGCGTCTCGCACCTATTTTCTGAGATAGGCAAGCGCGGTAGCTATTTACTGATGCCGCTTACCTAGCTTATTGTGGCGCTGCATCATCTTAATCACACAGAAAAAACTATAACGGACGCTGTGAAGAACTGCTATCCCCCCTTTTTTTAGAAAAGGCCACCTCCCACCCCCGATTACGATCTATAACCGCAATACCTTCCGCTTGATTAACAGGAAGCGTTATGAGCTTAACCCCTCGACTCCTTGCTCTTTTGTGGTATTGTTTTTAAGCTAAAAGTGGTTGGATGGAGGAAAGTGGACTGTCCAAGGTACTGGAATGGCACCTATTTATTATATCCATTCAAGAGCATCCTTCTCTGTGAACTGACAGATTTTTTTTGTAAATTTACGGTCTCTCGACGCGAGATGGAGAAATCTATTCCGATGAGTCCAGCAAGGGAGGGATAAATATTCTTCTACGGGGAATTGCTCGATCTTTGGCAATAATGCCGGTAGGTATTTTATTACAAATGCATCGTTATTTATTTTTAAGTCTTCTGCACAAGGACAGTTTGATCCATGATACTGATATCATGTTGTGTTTTGCTGTCACTGGCCATATTTCTGGAAGTGCTGTAGCCCTGCCTGATGAGCAGATGTTCTGGCAACTGATAGGCCTACAAAGCCATTTTATCGTGGGAATATTGGAAATTTAATAAACGTTCAGTCAGATTATGGCATAATCTGACCTTGTCGGGAAAATGGATAGTGTATTTTGAATTAGAGTTATGCCTTTAGTTTTAGTCAGCAAGACCTTGTCGACGAAGCGCAAGCCTGTACTGTTGTAGTGGCAGATTTTATCAAGAAGATAAGATATACTAAATAATATCCCCAATATTAGCGTAAGATATATTAAAATAGGGGTAAAATTGAGCCCTCCTAAAGAAAACTGTGATTCTCTTACTGGGATGGCTGACTCTTAAGGGGCTAAAGCTTCACTAGATAGCGAACTGGAAAAAAAGTTATCGGCTGGAGAGATTTTTTTTCGTACCTTTTTTACAAAAAACTAGTTTCTACGTTACCCTATTGAGCTGGAAGTTTACTGAAGACTGTCGCCTCATAATTAGCTTGTTGTAGAAAATGAAAAGCAAGATACTATCTGTGATAAGATTAAAAGACTCCAAAATTATTTATATTATCTATTTACCACAGATAAAGAACTACTTTAGCTAGTTTCAGCGAAAGCTATTAAACTACATTTGGTAAATGGATCCATTCATATGATAGCCTGACAGAAGAGGCACGCAGCGACTTGCCGTGTCAGTGCGTTGCGGCTGCCTATGATAGATATTCACCTGCTGATTCTAGTGTTTGGTTAAGGTCGCCAGATTACCGGCAGAGATAAAAAATGAATACGCAGATAAAACTTCGTACTATTAATGTGTTTATCATAACTGGATCAGATGAATAAACTACGGCACACAGTTGTACGTAGCCAGCATACGCTGAACGTTTCTATGGCCTAGATGCGCTTCGCATTGCTAGTTATAGCACTTGACCTCGACATTAAGTGGCTGGAATATAAGGCTGTTGGAAGCCTGTCATACAAAGAATACGGCCTCTAGGGACTCGCATTCTCCTAAGAGCTTCCTTATACTGCTAGCCGCTGAACGCTTTACTCCATGCTGGTAATAATATAAGCTATAAAATACCCCCCTATAAAAATATGGATGGTGTATTTTCATAACTCCAAGCTAATAGCGGACACTGGACTTAACGGTCTGCTTATCAAAGCATAGTTGCAGTATACACACCACAACAGCCCGGCTATGGAGCCGGGCTGTTGTGGTGTGTATTAAAAAATAAACCGTATGGTCTTGACGATATTTTACATTATGTATTGACACATAAGCGGCAAGCGTGGACAACCACTTCAAACCATATTGAAGGCTACGCGAGGATAGCGTCTGTCCGCTAGATGATCTACAAAAAATAAACGTCTGATAATGACCGGGCTAATATTACCTAAAACGGCATAAAATCATTGCTTTTGTCATGATGATTATTAGGTTAAATGCAAACGTTATTAGGTACTTTAAAGTACTACAACCATCAACCTTATAGGTATTTTGATAGACAAAGGGGGTTATCAGAGGCCATGACGGAATATAAAGATTTATAATTTAGTCATGGACTAAATACACATGTTATAGAGGATATCAAGAGCACCAATCTAGGACCTCTCTCTACATAGAGGCGAGGTAGAATCAATATAAAATGGCGAAATAGTCACATCTACAAGATACCTTCCAGACTGTCCGATACCCTAGTTAATGGGTAAGATAACAGCGCAATTCGCGATCTGCACTACCCATATTAGCTACCTCTACTACGCCTAAGTCGCTCCTCCCATCCATCACTTACCTTACCCTTATACACCATAGGAATACCAATTGATAACCAGAATGATAATTTTACATCAATACCCAAAAAAAACTAAACTACATAACGCGGTTTACCTTCGGCTAATAACCCTCACTTGAGCAGTATTGAGTTTACCCGTAGCTAGGGGTTGTCACATCTATATAAGTTAGCACGAGCCAAGAACTCGGCTACCCCTCCGCCGCTGGCTATATAGCCAGCAATATACTGAATAAGCGTTATAAAAACTCCGCTAGCTGATAATCGCAAGAGTCACATTAACATAAATATTAACTGTTGCCATACAAAGTGCCTTGTAGCGGTATATCGATGTCATACCGCCAATAGCAATTTAAAGACCTTCATTTATCTGATAGATAGAGGTCATTTAAACGAAAAATACCATGGCGCACGTACATAGCATCATACTCCACTTATTATACTAAAATTACTTACCTCCCACTTTTGCGCAATATCCGCAAGTGAGTAACTAGTACACGCCTTGCAAAACGGTATAAAAGTGATCTATCGGACAATACACGGGATACTCTACTGATAATAATTTTCTAGCCTGGTTAGTAGAGTAACCTTACTATCACTCGCATGAGTGAGTAGCCACGCAGATGAATACAAACCCCCATCACATATTACTGAACATCTGCTGGATGTAAAAATCACTCCACTGGTCACCGGCAGGTAACTATCGATACAATTATATTGCTTAGCAGCATCCTTATCGGACGTCAATGACGCCTATGTTTATCTGCTATTCTGAAACTACAGTATAGTGGATATAGTTTAACTCCACTGGCGGATCGGTATGAGCCAGTAATACTTTATCAGCTTAAATACATTACTTGGTTATCGCATTAGCATCAATGAACTAGAGCCGTTCAGCGCCAA
This sequence comes from Sodalis sp. (in: enterobacteria), assembly GCA_051710585.1. Taxonomy (GTDB): domain Bacteria; phylum Pseudomonadota; class Gammaproteobacteria; order Enterobacterales; family Enterobacteriaceae; genus JBPESP01. The sequence continues at coordinate 35,183 of JBPESP010000005.1, forward strand.
CATTGCCCGGGCTAGAGAGCGTATCTAAATCTGGGTATCAAAAAAAATATCTAGTTTTGGATAGTCAAATATCTATGATGCACAGGTATCGCTTTATCACTTCAGCCCCCTTAGTAAACGAGGGAAAAGCAACATAGGGTTACGATCGCTCACCCTTGTAGTGACAGTGATATCACTGTTGACTTTAAAGTCAAACATTTATCCTGGTATTAATACTAAGATATCCATCGTTCAATTCACTATTTCCAATTATTTTCTGATTATACCTAAGTCAATGTTGTTAACAATTAAAGAAGAATGTCATGTAACCATTAAGAAATTTAAAATACTACAGAATTAATAAAATAGTGATATTTAAGAAATTTGGCTCCTACAGCAAAGTGTTTTGAAAGACAAAATGGCAATAATTAGTATTACGTTAAAAAACTATTTTACTAGAAATATCAAATAGCGTAATTTTATAAAAAATAGACTAATCAAAATGATTAGCGTGAATACTAACATACCTGTTTCAATTTACATTTATATCAAATTATAGTACTGAAGAATACCGCGAAGCGGTAGACATCCTAAAAAAAATAAAAACAGTGCTAAAATAGTTAGTGACTATAGTTTACTACTATACCATCTCCATATTAAAAGTGCAAGATATAGATTAACCTAAAACACTGAACCCTATATAAATAGAATTAACATAATAATGAGAAAAATAAATAAAATATATTATTTCATCTATCAATACCTATAGATAATTTATTTTTAAGATTTTTAAGATGCTAACCCTTCTACTAATCCCGAAAAAACTATAGTGCACAGTATAGCTGTATGCTATACTGTGCGTGGTATAATATATAAATACTTATAACTGAAGTAAGTATACGGTTCAACGATAAGCAATTGGCACAGTTGCTAGTAGCGATTCAAGCTATTACTGGCGCCTGATTCTATCAATAAATCAGCAGTGTTTATCTCATAAGGATCACTGTCTTGTTTTCTAAAAAATATCTGAATACTTTATTTCCGATAAAGATAATATTGGATTATTTCACTTAAAACCGCACTAGCCATACTCAGCTGGCTAAAATATTGATTTTATCACAATAGACTAATCTGATCCAGTTATCCTGGATACTGATAATATTCCTAATGTACAGTCATAATATTATAGGGGGTAGTAAAGGCGGCTTTAATCATCCTTCCATATGAAGGAGCAATAATTGTGAGCATGTGCATAATATAAAATATTACTCATGTCTTTCTGAATACCCCCTGAAGAGAATCCTTCTGTAGAAGGATATATTAAATAAGTATATTAGAATTTCTATTCTGGAATCCCAAGTAACCGTCATCATGGTATTTATATTAATTACACTTACATCCTTTTCATAAACTATTAATACTATTGGTTCCTCATTATCTTTTAAAATAAAATAAAGATCTCTACGAATAGTTTAGAGAACTTCATATTAATACGTTAGGAGTAAGGAAATAGTAATAAATAAAATAGAGTAATTATATAGCACTATTTAATGTGCTATATAAAACCCTAAAATAAAATTTTATGGATAAAGATATCAATATTAATAAATACATATTAACGTATTTTATTTTAAGTTTAATTATTAATTTTATCTAAAAACTAGAAGACCATAAATATATATCAAAGTTCTTATCTTTATAAGAAGAAACTATAAAACAAATTTATTAATCTATTATATTATTAATAATATTTCATTTCTAAGTGTTTTATAATTTATAAATGACTTTATTATTATAAAGTGTAAATATACTTTTAATTTAAAATTATTAATCAATATAAAGATTGATTAAAATCATTATAAAGCACTCCATTTCATCCTTTCTAAAATAGAATACTTACTATCTAATTTAATTATTTTTTTTAAAAATACACTCCAATACCCCATTGGATAAAATTAATTATCTAATTGAAGATTAGAAATCATAACTGTCAGTAAAGCTATAATTTTTACACATGACAAGAAAGGTAAATAAACTATAAAATATAAAAATTATATACTTTATAACTTATCGCTTTAAAGGGCTAATAATAAGCATTATTACTTATCATAAAAGTCTTGAAAATAAAATCTAAAAAAGCTCTATAAATTTATTATATAATTTATAATTATCTACTTCTGTACTTTTCGGAAGTATAAAAATAACTATATATAACAAAAGGTTAGAGTTAATCTTAGGGAATCTAACTTATTTTAAAAATACAAGTAATGTGCTAGTTAATATTTTAAAACTTCTAAATATTTAACAAACACCTAAAATTAATTAAAATAAGTCTAGATTATGACTTAACGGCATCATCAGTTATAATAAATTATGAAATAATATAACAGTATTATAGACACATTCAATATAAAATAAACTTTTTATATTGAATGTGTGATGGTATATTAAAAATATACCATCACATTAAAATTTTTCAGTATCTATTTATGATTAATTTTGTGGTAATCAATCCTTATATTCATGCAACCTAAGTGCGCTGTAATATCTCACTATACAATCTATAACTTCATAAGTTATTTTACTGAAGCTTTATAAGCTGTGACTGGCATCCACTATTTTCACACTTCTAAATAAAAAAAACTCATCGGACTATCCTCCTAACATTTATCATGCAAAACTTATGTTTTGTTTGATCCAGTAACGCTAAAAAATTGTCAGAACTACCTTTTATATAGTGACTATCCTAATCGCTATAGAACATCACTTTTGCTTTTTTACCACACATTCCCCCAATGGGCTATTTCCTGTGCTTTGATGGTCAGTCTGCTGCCGTGGAGAACACAATATAGCCCACACAGCCAAGTATCTTCCTTAAGAACAGATTAAGAGCAACCGCAAGATATATATACCTCATCTTTCCCGGTCTACCTATATGCCACATCACGCACCATACCTAATTTAGTTCCATTAAAGCGCACTAGAACTCAAGATAATTTGGAATTATTCAGGGGATCTAACATCCAAGAACACTGTAGACTTTCAATATATTTTATTTTTTTAATACCTTGCACTTTCTCCATGAGTTCGCGTGTTGCGATTTATTTCAGGTTTATATAGAAGAGATTTTTTGTGTTTTCCTTTACCGCTTATCTTATCGCACAGATATTTTACCTATTTTGTTATCATAGAAATCCGATGTCTATAGCTTTTGCTACTTCTGCAACAGTGTAATTTTGTTCTATACCCCATTACGCAGATTTACTTTTTAATTCAAGAGTAATTTTTGTTTTAAATTTCTACATCCTTGTTCTTTTAAAGTAAGAATGTCACCCCTGTTAGACTAGCTAAATTCAGTGTACCACTACATATCAGCGAAGAGAGATAAAGAAGATATTTTTTACTAGTCAGCATGTACGTAATCGCAGCCAGCAGTCACATTAGAAGTGTCAACAAACCTTCTTCTTAGAAGAAGGAATCTATAACGCATAAAATTTTATATTAATATTAGTTGGTTTTTAAACCAGAGTAGATACCCCATCCGACTTAGCATTATACTAATAGATGGTAGTGAAACACTATATTATCGATTATTAATTTAATGAAATGAACGACAGACAGATGCTGGTTAACAGAAATTAAAGGCCCCTCAATGGTTCGCGATCTATTTAACGTTCCGATCAGTCGGCCATAAATTTGCGGAGGAATGCCATTTGAATACAGTTGATAAAATATTCGCATTATTGCAAAAAGTAATATTGAACTATGCATAAATTCCATGCTATCTCAGCCTATCGCAAATTTTGACTTCGCTACAGATATTCGACAAGTTAGAATAATTTTATTTATAAACAATCAATTAAATATCTATCGCTAGAACTTTTTTATTAAGGCAAAGATTTTAACGTTTTATTTTCAAGGGATCTTAACAGATATATAATCAATGAAAACTTCCATTTTATTTTTAGAATTATTTATATTTATAAAAAAACAATAACAGAGGAAAATAAACCTCAATAAAGATAAAAAATTTATCTGTATCTAACGTTATATGGCGTAATTATCTTCGGCAGAGAATTAATAGATTAATTAACTAAACATAAATTATTAAGAAAGTTATTTCCTATAGAAAATAGCTAATTTTTAGCTTATATCTCTTATTTATATAGTAAAGAGTTACCAAGAAAATTATATTAATTCCACCAATGTTTAGCTGTAATAAAATGGGTAGGATTTTCGTAAATTTATATTCATTTTATTTAACCATTGTCTCGTTCTATGGAACCATTACTTTTCGTATCTGCTATAGTCATGACTATTTTTTCTTATAACTAATACACTAAGATAGCATCAAGGATGCTTATATAACTATCTGTGAGTAATATAACGCTCTGAGCTTTGACCAGATATAGAAGACACTCAAAATATATTCATCGAGGAATTTTGCTATTGCCGATTATATCAGACTCTATGTATTCTTGTGCTAGAATAGCGCTAATCAGGAATTTCAGAGCGATGATGGTATTAAAGAATGATAATTATCATTTCGCTATCTTTGATAGCCTAGGTAATAACAACATTAAATCCTTGAAAGAAAGAAGGTTCAGTTAATTGATCTCCTAAAGCGCGGATTTTAATTGTTTCTTCCAATAGTATCTTTAAGAGCACAACGACTATGTTTCTTTCATTTTTAAAATTTTCAAGCATTATCTTGCTTTTAAGGAAGCTTTTATTGAGCTGACGCTATGGAGAAAACTCTTAAATAACTATCTCAAACACCGCAGTTTGGATATACAGGTTCTCAGAGAGGTAAACCTTTAGTAGTGCTATGAATGATACATAGGCCTTTATTTTATGCTGAAATACCAGCCACTTTAAGCAGCTAAAGAAACAACTACCGTTTCAGTACCATTCTTAAAGAGAAATCGTTGACTATAGCGTGACATCGAACCCTATAATACGTAGCCGTTATTCAGCCCCCATCCCACATCCCAGCCCGTCGCCACAGCATGACAAGTCTAAATACCAAGCACATAACTTTGCTGCGGCAGTTGCAAAGTTATGAACAACGCAGGAGTATGTTGGTACAATGCGCTAATAAGTAAGCATCAAAAAAATAATTATCTAGCTGAAGAGTGCTGACATGATTGGCGAAATGCTGCGGCGTCCTTTGCTAGTGCGTCAATATGCGAACTGATAATTTTTATCTTATACAACAATTGATTGTGATCTGGTAAACTGTTAAGATTATTTAATTTACCCACCAGGATCGCGTTATACTCCTGTAATCGTACTTCACGCGCCTGGCATTGTTCCAATTGATGTCGTAACAACTGATATTCCTGTCGCCATATTTGCTGGTGCTGCAGGACGCTATTTTCCAATACTGAAAAGGCTGCATCTAAACGCGTCTCTACTTCTTGTAACAACATGACTGTTCCTTGCCTCGATCTTTGGCATAGTATAAATGATTGTTCATCGCAGCAACAAACTCAATGTAGCGCTGGTTACACCGAGTTAGCGCTCCTGGCGCGGCTTCTTTAGCTTAAGTACTACGAATTTCTTTTAGCCGCCTAGAGCCTCACAATTACCAAATAAACCTTTAAGTTAAAAATAATATAAATGACAATTGTCTACGATACATAATTTGCCCCATTACAGGGCCTCGTCTGATATCGAAGAACATTTACTACGCAATGTAATCCGTTATTACCTACTGTTCTGATAAAATGACGAGTTATTATACATATAACGGCCTGTATGATGCTATTGCTCTGCCTGGGCTATTAAGCCCAGAAGAAACCATTATCGCAGCCAAAATCATCTACCAGCATCTCTTTAATGTCATGTGACAAATATGGCAAAAAACTCGCACCGATATGCAACGATGTCCGAGAGAACATATTAGTGGTAATTGTAAATACGGTATGATGTACCCTTTGAACGACCGCATTGCAAGTAGCATTGAGGAGCCTTCTCGGCCAAGGCGCTATAGATGTAAATAAAGAACATATTTTTTGGCAATGAGATATAAATAAGATTAATAATGTCGCTAAAAGCGACGTTCGTGGAACGATGAATACCACGGAGCCTAACCAAGCGACAAGGAAGGTCGGTATCATGATCTATAACTTAGGTCTAATGTGTCTAACTGCTGTTCAAACAGCACCAGAGTTTAGGTATTTTTATTAAAACCTGGCTGTATATTGAGGCCAGCGAATGCACAAATTTCGGTAGAGTTATCAATTCCATTGCCAGAGCGTTCTACACCAGATTATGACAAGTAACAAACTATTTCAGATATGGATCTCTAATGCAATAAGGCGCTCGTATAAACGAGCGCGCCAAAGTGTCATTAAAAATTAGCAGTAGCCAGGTCTATCAGCTGTAGGTATAATACCTAAAGCGGTATTCATCCGCGGCATATAAACATGCAAAGCGTCATTAGATGCCCTAGGCAAACAATGATCCAGACGGTAGTATACCGGCAGAGTGCTTAAAAGGCTCATAAATCCTACCTAATGATAATCTAAATCGATTAAAAATGTCATTGATAGCAATCAGTATACTTTTTTACCACTAAAAACAACTGACTTTGTCGGATAAGCATATTGCTCTGCTTCACTCCCCTTCTTAGTTAAAAGTTATCAGTTTAAATGATTCGTTTCGCTATTATAAGCGCCAATTGGATCACATTCATTAGTTCATTAATGCCGCCCATCCGTGGATGGGTTACGTAATACGCTATTAAATATTGTCAGTACTCATCACACTATAATAAGTACTTGACCAGCAAGAACTCAAATACCTTTATTCCGTAATTTTATAATTATCTAACGACTCTATTATGGATCTCAGCCTCTATTTTCCAGAGAGGGTTAAAAGTGACGTTATGAGAAAGCTGAAAATAGTATTTTTTGTATAAGGTGTACATCTTTGGCAATTAGATTACATAATGACAAACAGAGAAGATAATCCAGACAGAATTAGCAATAATACACAGCACAGTGTAACCACTTACCGAGATCCTCGCCGGTAAACTGGGGGGGGGTTATTCTCGGCCGACAGCTCATTATATCTTAAGACAATCAGAGCTATATTCAGGAAAACATCTTGATAGTCGAGTTCTGCTTTTATAGCGCTTGAATTATGTAAAGCATACTTATAAAGATACAATCTACCAGACTGGAGTAAAAGCCATTGCTATTGTTCAGCTAACCAACAAATACTGCCGGCAAGTAGTACCGCTTATAGGTTAATAATAGCGTAGAACCATTTCGCGCAGCGCGTCGCCGTTCTAATTGGTAAGCTTTTAGAGAATAGGCACCCATAATTTATCCGGTGCGCTCTTAAGATATTAGAAACGTTCTTACAGAAGTAGATACGTCAATTTGATTGAATAGGTTTGTAACAGCGTTTACTCCAGTCTATCACTCGAATAAAAAACTAATCTCAGCCTTGATGGTGTTCTAGAAGATAAAATGAATATTGACATCATGGGCCAGCTAAAGATAGCCACCAAACTTATGATAAATATCGATATCACGGTTAACCGATCGGATAAAGCACGTTTGCTACACCGCTTCAACCTGTTTGTTCGAGGTGCGGATAACGTGGTATCAATGTCTGAATCCATGCGGCATAAAATATAATGGAAGTATCCGTGGTAGATGTAAAATAGAAAACCGCTTTGTAGACCAATATACCAAGAAAGTAGCTTTAAGTAGGCTTATATTGGCCAGTTACCTCATCTGCCTCTCCATGCCGTCTCCTCCTGATCATTAAACCATCAACCAGAACTAAATTATATTTTACCGGGATCCCTTAGCACCCCTGGAAATTACCGACTTATAGTGCCGATAATTTCCTCGTTACTCAGATTCAGGCAATATAGAATGATTTTTTTAGTAACATATCGTTTTTTTTTCGCCGACGCACCTAATTAGGTGAGATGAGCTTTACGCCGCCAGCTGATCATTGGCGGTGTCAGAGAAAAAGAGTTTCCGAATACAGCTATTGTTATTACGTAAACAGACAACATGGATACACTACTGTACCAAGCCGTAACCGTTCTGCAGCTTGCCTTTCAGGAGACTGGCCAAAAGGCCATCAAGCATATGTGTATCCTCATCATACACTATAACTTTTAAGCGTATGATCAGAGAGCATGTAGTCGTAAGCGATAAAAGTTAATCCAAATGTTTTAATAATACATTTAAAGAGCGCTGGATCCGCTGATAACAGTGCTTGTCAGGTTTTGGAGTTTTTTCAAATAATAGAGATAGCCCTTGGCTTTAATATTGCAGTATTCATTCAGATTCTAGCTATTACAGCACTTTAATAGTGAAATTTCTATCTTGCGTGACAATTAAATGATGGTGCAGTGCAGATCATTTATGGGATTGTTGGTACTAAAAACCCTTTTCACATTCATCTGTTGCATGATGGCGCGAACAGTAAAATTATCCTGCTCTAGCAGAAATGTTATCACGGTCTCAGATTTTCCGGACGAGTAGCTAGTGATAATAAAATATCGTTAATCTTGAACAAACGACGCAACTCTAAATGAGTTCATTTTATAGAGCGGATTACCAATGATATGCAACAAGTTCTGCACCTAAGCTGCAATTTTCACTCGCCAGCATTGTGCCACTAGAAAACTGTTCAGCTATACCGTTGGTGCATATTATGCACTATGTTAATTATCACCTTTCAGGTAGATGTCGTACAAGTTTTTTACCAAGTAATTTTACGCGATCTATTCCAGCGGAATTATCATAGTGATGATAAAAAATCAGCTTGTCTTTCGTATAGTTACGATATGAATAGCAAAAACTTGCTATTCATAAAAATATTTAGTGAATAAATACGATCATAACAGGTTTCCTCATCTTTATTTTTTTAAAACTAAATTTTAAAAAAAATATTGAAAGATCTTATCTTAATTTAAGATTAACCAATTGAATTATAAGATATATCATACGAAACAACCTTCATCAATCAATGAATATCATATTTGCAAAAAAGTAGATAGCGAGAGTGAATTATCACTCTCTTAAATTATTAATATTTTATGATGCTTAATTTCTAAAGTTATTATAATACTATTACGAGTAGGTATTTTAACCTCAGCTCTTCCATATCCTCTTATGGAAGCTCCGCTGCTAGTAATCTAAGCAATTATGAATTATATTTTAGAAATAGCGTTTATCATTACTAGTGTATTGAATTTCATCTAGATACTTTTCTTGTTTATATTGTATAAACACTGAAATAAAAAAAAGAAATTATCGGATAAAATATGATTATATTCTTGGTGGGCTAGGAAGCTTAGTATCAAATCAACAACAAAAAATGAGCCTTCTAGAAATCCTGCATAACAAAAAACAGTTTTAAAGCATTTAACACAGCCAGCTGCGGTTCCTGGCAGAACCGAGATGCAGGATATTTAACGCCTGTATCCGGATATTTTCTATATTTAAAGTGTATAACTTCAACCTGAAATAAATTAATCTATTTGCCTAGATGTCCAATGCTATTTAGCAATTTTACTTTCATCATTAGTTGCAATGATAGCGCTGTTCTTCCCATATTTCTTCAATATAAACATAATTGTCTTGCATAAACTAATCGAGACTCTGTTCGCATTCCTAATGATTAGCCTAGCATGATCTCGATAACCCCCTATTCACTAGCCCTATCTACTCATAAACTTGCTGTGCATCAACAGTTTCGCTCGTACTAATCACTATCGAGTAAATTGATTACCTCGCCCTCCTTGGATATCTTTTGCCGTAATGAAGTAATTACCGTTAAAGATCTAACTGAAATAGCTGCCTTGTTTGCCAGTATAATCTTTCCCCTTAGTAATCAGCACACTGGCAGACATTATTATTTTATCCCTCTATTTTGATCTTGACATAGTTTTATTTTTAAAAGACTTAGTTCATCTGGATTATTCTAAAAAACCATCCTAAAATAAGCTATAATCACAGAAAGCACTGATAACGGTTTTATGTCTCAGTGGAAATTTTTATCCTCGTAATGTGATCTGTTAGAGAATAATAAAGCTAGGTATATACAACTTGTCTATAATAAAGAAAAGTGATATAATAAAAAGTCCTGCGAGTACCTTTGTTAAAGTATTGCAATAACTTATACGTTGAACCCGTAGATTATATCAGAAGCTAATGGCGGAGCCCTTATATCTCCGAAGATATGAATATCAGCTACACGACGCTACAGGAAGCAATTATCATGCTTGAATTTAAAAGCTTATCTGAAAGTTTGTAAAAACTCGAGTATCCATGTCATAGCTAATCAGCAAAGTATCTTTCGTTGCCCACGGATAAAATTTAGGATACTTTGCCCGGCACATTTAAATACTATAGGCGCAGCAACTTATTGAAAAATATTACTAAGTTTACTTAGATTAGCTATAAACAGGATATTATCCTACTAATAAAATTCTAAGAGAAGGACGGGAGCATCCCCAATACTAATATTGGCTCCATAGAAACCGAAGAAAGCAGTGCCTTGAGAAGATGACTTAATTCTAAACTCTATTCTGGTGGGTTCTATACCGACTGTGTGATCCTACGGTTTTAAAGGTTTAGCACACATTTTAGGCGAACTTAAAGATAAAGTAGTATACCTGATACAGGGATAACCCCCTTACCATGGAGTTATTAACCTCGGTATTCAATAAGCGTACTCTCTATCCAGTAAGCTAGAGCTTTTAGTAACAGAAAGAACCATTATGCTAACAAATACATAATGTTAGATATTAAGTACTCTATGGTGACCCCCCCTTTTTGCCTACTTCGATAATACTGTATGCAGATATTATCTGAATTCATGACTTGGTATTAATCAGCTGAATTAGGTTCCGCCACAAAGATATCCCTTGCGCTTTCAGACCTATAAAGAACTAAGCACTGATTCCAAAGTGGCGCAAGCATAGGGGCAGAACTGCTAAATCCATCAAATCTACTATGTCAATGCTAGAAATTGAACTGTACCCAACAGAAACGCTAGCGATATTTCCCAACTAGCGGTATCCAATAGACACTAGACACTATTAAGAAGAAGGTACAGGGTATAATCAAAGAAAAAATAAAGTGCGTTACCGAAGGGCAGCGGTCAATGGATGGTGCTATCTACTTGCTTTATCTTTTGCTAAGGAACTAATTAAGATAGGCTATAAATAGCATGGGTGCCTACAATACCTATAATTCCAGTAAAGTGATCATTCACCAAATAGACAGCCTTTATTTCTACATCGCACTCTGGAATAGCAAAGCCTCTACCTCACCAGTACCCACTTTTCTTAAAAGTGAAAAGTATTGGAAGTACACTAAGCGTCGCATTAAACTGTCTGAAAGAAAATTCAAGATACAAAAAAGATAAATTGCTCCCGATAATTAATACACAAAAGGAAAGTGATTACAGTCTGCTAATACAAAAATATAGGAATCTAAAAAAAAGAGAAGGTATATTTATTTGAATTTTAATATATATTATAGCAATTAGATTTCTAATGGCCAGTGAAGATATGTTATATGAATACGTAAAACGTATTTTATATTAGAAAATAGTGCTGGTGAATTATAACACAATACAAAATAGCCGATAAACAGAATTAAGTAATGGGACCATTTCATAATATTTAAAGGAAATTTTCTTAAAGCACAAGAAAAGCTTACCCATTATAAAAATATCAATGGTAATCTTTGCAACCCATCTGGTTAGAGTAGTGCAGGATATTATGAGTATAATGACTAACTAAAACTGCTCAACACATTTGAATTTTACAGTATCTATTTTCTGATTTGTTTGGTGACAATTTACCAGTATGTTCATACGATCTAAGTGCGCTGTAATAATACCGCTATATAATCTTTAATTTCATGAGCTATTTCACTGCAACTTATATGCTCTGTTGCTAGTATCCACTGATTTTTTTAAAACTTTTGGAAGAAGCGCTCCATCGAACTATTATCCTAATCATTACTACGCTGACTTATACTTTCTTTAGTCTACTAAGCCATAGAAAGTGTCTAAACTACCTGCTTATATAGCGCATAACTCCGATCACTGTGGAAAAATCACTCTGGTTGATTTACCATGCATTCCTATTCCATTTCCAGTGCTTTGATAGATAGCCCATTGCCTGAGGAGAACGGTATCCCCTGGCCATAGAGTTTCTTCGCGAACAGATTAAGCACAATCATAATATATACTCATAGTTTCCTAGTCAAAATATACGTCACATCATCGTACTATACTATATCTAGTTTTAGCTCCGTGATAGATAATTCAGGATTGTTAAGATACCCCCTGTGACCGCCACGCTGATAACTTTGTATCAACTGCTAAAACTGACCAGCCCTAGCTCTTTCATAACCCTGCCTGTGAGCTAACAACTACATTCGGAAACCTCTCTAAGTTGCCATGGTGGTGGATTTTTCTCGCACTAAAAGACCGCAGCCATACTATAATAGTTCATGAACTTGACTACGAAATACCCGTTCGCTTATCATCTACCCTATTTTAGATAAATTTTCGAGTATTTATAACTACTGCGATAAACCCTTCCTTAAGGTATAGTAAAATATGCCAAAAGCATAATGAGTTCTAAGCTTTCTGATTAACAAGAATTATTCATGGAATCTGACATCAAAGTACTATAGCTTTTAATATTTCGTTTTCTTTTAATTCACTCTATCTTCTTTTTTGAATTTATGTATTTTATATTTACTCTGCAGTTACATTTCCAGTCACTAATCACGCAGTTGTTTTTACTTATTTCGTTATTATAGAAAGGCTTAAATCCATAGCTTTTGCTGCTTGCACGGCGATGTAATTTTATTAAAAACTAGTGAGTTAATTCGCGTTTATATTAAGAACGAAAATTTCTTCTTTATCGTTAATCCACCATTATTGTTATAAGGTTAGCATAGATCACATCTATATCAGGTTGTCAAGTTTAGCGTGCCAATAAAATCTACTTTACTAGAATATTTAAGGATTATGTAGCATAAAATATGTCTTTAAAAAAGATAACGTCATCACGAGCCTTTGTTTTTTGATAGGCAAAAATGATTATTTAAAACTAATGAAATTCCAACAATAAAACATAATATTAAAAAACTTTAACTTTAACTTTAACGCTGTTAACCTAACCTATGCATTATTAGATAGCAACCCATCACAACAAATGCAAGTTATCATCCGTAATTTCGCCTAATTCTATTTTGCAAATATTTTTTTTAAACTGCTCAAGATAAATACTTTTAGTATTTGAAGAAATCTAGTATTGACTGCAGATTAGTTTGGAATCTTTTTTTACATCGCTACACAAACAAAGCCAGTGTTCATGATTACACCCTCTCTGTGCTTGAAAAGATATTAAATAAGCTAACCTTCTCCATCATTAACAACAAAATTGAGATGGCCAATTTTTTTGTAAATAATACCATCATACATTACTCATTAGAGCACTTAAAAAATCACGATAGATTTTAGCTCATATATGTCATTAGCAACATAATATAACAGATTATGACATTTTCTAGCACATGCATACACCACCTACTAACCATGGACATTAAGGCTGGCCATGTATGGTGTATTCGTCAAATAGGAACAGGTTAAGAATACAGATCAACACGCGCACACCAAAGCAACCGCTGTATCTAACAAACGGAGAGAAAGCCGGGGCTCTTCACTAAGAGTAGCTCTATCCAGTTCGTCTGGCAATGCACTGAGAAACTTCTATCACATAGACGTTTTTACTACATACATTAATTACGCGTCATCTGCAGCTAAAGCTGTGGGATTACTTAGCAGGGTATCGTCGCGCAGCATTAATCCGCTAGCAACGCTGGATTCTAACTAATCTAGCTTAATCGTTCATGCCATAGACTCTGCCTAGCACGAATTGTTAACCACCAACGATCAAGATAGGGCAGAACCCCCCCAGCAATACGCTAATAAGAAGGGAGCTCTTGCACGTGATGCTAGGTGCCAATGATAGCTGTGCCGGTCCGCTAAAATAGAAAACTTCAGTGGTCTAGCAAGTTCACTTTTATTCAGTGCCAGCACCAACAGATTGCGGACAAAAAACTCACCAGTCCCGAAAAGATAGTATCTCCTCGCCAACACTACTCTGAGTTTTATATCATCCTCTTCCAATAAAGAGGATGAGGAATTCTGCGGCGCCAAGCATCTAAGGCTTCAGCGTAGTTAGAACGTCTCAATACCACATGCAACGGCTGAAATAATTCTGATAACAGGATCAGCATCAAAAAAAAACTGATGAAAACATAACGCCGCTCTTTCATATCTGCCGCAATGCAGATCTCTCAGGTATTAAGAGAAACCAAAATATACTGTACCCGTAGAAATGAAAATCCAGAAAAAGTACTTCAATATGCTAAAGAAAAGAAACGCCAATCGTAATACATCCATGTACACTGACGGAATAACTCGCTTACACGGCGGAACTATTTTCGTTTCTGCTTTGGTATGAAAAAAGCTTTAAGTTTTTCAACCTGCGTAACCAGTTTAGAAAATAATCCAAGAGACGCGCCAGCGCTATTTTCGGTGAATAGCAGGAGTATAAATTGTGCATATTCTCATTTTTAAGTAGCATCCTATTCTAGTTCTAGCAAATTTACCGAGGATCCACAAGCTAATCCAAAAAAAATGAAAGATGTTTCACACCTAGGAAATGGATTTAGCAGTGCAAAAAATAACCAGCAATAAAACCGCCATTTAGAGTGGCGCAAGAGTATTTATCCATGATAAACGCCTCTAGTATAAAACCCGGAGGCGCCACTGCCAAATTCTATCCAAGAATGATAACGGCACTTATTATTCATTGAAAGTCTGTTTCCAAGAGAAACGAGCAGACGGTTAATGTTGAAAATTCTATGTCATAAAGCGAGGTAAAATGCTCTGCCAGCCAGCGCGCTGATATCTTACTTTTTCATAGAAAAAAAAGTGAAAATTATTTCTGCTAAGTCAGCACGCTTCTGTCACTTCAGTACGAAGCAACTGGACGTGCAAATATGCATAACAATAGGGGTTATCAAAAAAAAGCGAGATTCACCCTGTCCTGCAGCGATAATTGCTATCTCAAAGAGATCCGATCTGGGCCAGGGTGTCAAGATAACGTTCAGCGTCCAGTGCCGCCATACAGCCACTCCCAGCAGAGGTAATTGCCTGGCGGTAGTTCTGGTCCATAACATCACCAGCTGCGAATACACCCGGAATCGAAGTAGCGGTAGCGTTACCATTAATACCAAACTGCACGCGTAGATAGCCGTTTTGCAGCACCAATTGTTCGCTGAAAATCGCGGTATTGGGGCTATGACCGATAGCAATAAATACCCCCCTGACCGCCAGATCTTTATGGGCACTACCAGCTACCTCTTTCAGACGTACCCCAGTAACACCTATCTCATCGCCAAGCACCTCCTCCAGGATATGATTAGTATGCAGTACAATACTTCCATTATTAATCTTATTCATCAAACGATCGATAAGGATCTTTTCTGAACGAAAAGTGTCACGGCGGTGAATTAAATGCACTTCCTCGGCGATATTAGCCAGGTATAGAGCTTCCTCCACGGCAGTATTACCACCGCCAACAACCGCTACTTTCTGGTTACGGTAAAAGAAGCCATCACAGGTGGCGCAGACAGAAACCCCTTTCCCCTTATAGGCCTCTTCAGAAGGCAAACCAAGATAACGTGCTGAGGCGCCGGTGGCAATGATAAGTGCATTACAGGTATACTCGCCACTATTACCGATAAGCCGGAACGGACGGGTTTGCAGATTAACCCGAGTAATGTAATCAAAAATAATTTCCGTGTTGAATTTTTTGGCGTGAGCATACATGCGCTCCATTAGCAGCGGACCAGTCAGTCCTTCCGTGTCGCCCGGCCAATTTTCTATCTCAGTGATAGTCGACAGCTGTCCACCTTGCTCCATACCAGTAATCAACACCGGGTTTAAATTGGCACGCCCAGCATATATTGATGCGGTGTAACCCGCCGGCCCAGAACCTAATATAAGCAATTTACTATGTTTTACCGTATACATATTTTTCTCTTTACCATCACCTCATTAACTTGAGCATTGCATTGTAAGAAAATTATCAGAGTTAAAAAAGAATATAAAAGTGGTTAATAATTTTTCCAATTAATCACAGCCTTATTAAGGCTGACGGCAGGGCGGATATAATCGGGTAAAAACATTAAAAATCGCTACACGGTAAAGGATTTCAATCACAAGCACTATTTTATTCTTATTTTTATCATTTTTCTTTGACAATTGCCTGTGCTTTTGCGAAAACATTTAGGTGGGTATATTTAAAAGGACATGGCTGTCTACATAGTGGTTACACTAGTAGGTTTTTTGCGAAACCGTACGTACACAGAGTAAAGCTGAGGGGGTGTTATCCTGTTCTCCCTGATGTTATGTTATTTTGACAAGTATGTTCTAAATGGTTCTAGTGAAATATTACTTAAAAATAATAATAGGTCTTTAGTCAACCCTTGACATAATGAATTTAGTGAGAGTGCGACAAGTACAAGTACGGAATTGAGAGAAATACTAATGATGGTAGAAAATAAAAAACGCTTAGGAAAAAAACTAGATCATATTGACCGCAGTATCCTAAATGAACTGCAAAGGAACGGACGGATCTCCAATGTAGAATTGTCAAAGCGGGTAGGACTATCGCCAACGCCATGTCTTGAACGCGTACGGCGTCTTGAACGGCAGGGATTCATCCAGGGTTATACTACGCTTTTAAACCCGCATTATCTAGATGCGTCGTTACTGGTGTTTGTTGAAATTACCCTCAACCGCGGGATACCGGATGTTTTCGAGCAGTTCAACACTGCAGTGCAAAAGTTGGAGGAAATCCAGGATTGCCATCTTGTTTCAGGCGATTTTGACTATTTATTGAAAATGCGCGTGCCGGATATGTCCTCTTATCGTAAACTGCTCAGTGAGACACTGCTACGTCTCCCTGGCGTGAATGATACGCGAACCTATGTTGTCATGGAAGAAGTGAAACAGAGCAATCGTCTAATGATAAAAATGCACTAAAGCAAATATACCATACACAAATATAATTTTTTTTGATTTCACTCCTCTGAATTCATACAGTCCCAGCGCTAGATAACATCTCAGTGCTATAGTTATAAAAATTAAGAGGAACCTGGAGAGCCCCTTTCTTGAGCCAAGAATATACAGAAGATAAAGATATCCCCCTTAAAAAACTTAAAAGTAGCTGCTGGATACTAGAAATTATATTGGTTGCAATGGGTATTTTTGCGTTTTATTTAATGGGGGCCCTGATCAGTTTTAGCCCCTCCGATCCAAGCTGGTTACAAACTGCCAGCTGGCATGGTCCTATTCATAATATGGGTGGTGGGGTAGGAGCATGGTTTGCCGATACCTTTTTTTTCACTTTCGGGGTTCTTGCTTATACATTTCCGCCCATTATACTGTTCTTTTGCTGGAGTGTCTTTGCCCAGAACGATAAGCGAGATTATGTGAATTTGTTTGATCTCTCACTGCGGCTTATTGGTATTCTAGCGTTACTGCTCAGTTCTTGCGGCCTGGCGGCGCTGAATATTGATGATCTGTACTATTTCGCTTCTGGTGGAATTATCGGTAATCTACTGAGCGATGCCATTTTACCATGGTTAAATAACAGCAGCGCCAACCTGGCGCTGCTGTGCGTTTGGGCCTTTGGACTAACACTCTTTACTGGCTGGTCATGGCTAACTATAGCGGAGCAAATCGGCGCGATGGTACTTAGTTGTGCAACGTTTATCTCTAAGCGACGTCTATGCAACGATAAAACAGATAAATCTTACCGCCGTGCGAATCACGAAGTGGCGGACAATATCACCGTGTACGCCGAAGATATGCGCGACGATCCGCTACTGAAACTCTCACCCGAAAAGCGATTGCTGTATTCCACAGCAAAAAATACCGGGAATTTCGCAAATCTTGACCGTGAAAGAGCCGCTGTTAGGCGTTATGATTAGCAACAGAGGATACGATACCACCCGGCGCAAAAAAAGAAGAACCAGTGGATTTCTTTAGCTATAAAGAAAAAATACATACAATGGAAGCTTAGCTAGCAAACTATCGCTCCAAGATAGAAGTTTTAAGTATTTCACCTAGCCGCTCATTACTCACTTCAAACTAGATTTGATGGCCGGCATTAAATCGGTGCAGATTTCTAATTTGTCTCGCAATCTGCAACACGCGCTATCGGCGATAGCGCGTGTTGGTTAGTGAAAGTGATTTCCAGTAAACCATACGTCAATCTGTATTTACTCAATAAGTAGCGAAATTCACTTTATTTACGCAAAAGTGTTTGATTATGACAAATTCTATAAAACAGTTAACTTTTAGCGGGGAAAGTTAACAAGGATATTAGCGGCCTGCTAATGATTATCCAATCTAGATAAAACGCCGTGTTTTGCTGATAGCAGGAACGAGTCACCTTTAAGAAATTTGCAGGAGTGTTGTTGATCCCATAATTCTCAGTATTTTTTATAAAAAGCAATACCGCAAGAAATATGCTTTATTGTGATCAATCCAAAAATGCTGA
This sequence comes from Sodalis sp. (in: enterobacteria), assembly GCA_051710585.1. Classification (GTDB taxonomy): domain Bacteria; phylum Pseudomonadota; class Gammaproteobacteria; order Enterobacterales; family Enterobacteriaceae; genus JBPESP01. The sequence goes on from JBPESP010000005.1 coordinate 53,808, forward strand.
AATTTTCATTATAAAAGTTATCATCCAACTACTAACAAAATTGCTCACCAACATAAAGTACGCCACTAACGCTTCTACGCTTAGATAGAAGAAATAGAGTGACGCTATAAGCTAATCTTGTCTTCGGTATACGCAATCTCTGATGGGCTATGATATTATCAGAGTACATATCTAGCAGACGTTATACATGAAACGGTTCAGAATGTGTACTAGAGCCAATTTTAAAAAACCCAGTGACAACATGATGGAAGCAGCGCAAGTACTATATAAACTATCTTATATATTAGAGATATGTAGATAAATTTACCAACCTAATGATGGGGATTTAAAAAGGCAAAAGAGCTGATTTCTCACCTGACGCAAAAATCGCGCACCGCCCGATATTATTTTTTTGTTCTACTAGGAGGCTTGGCCGTCGGTAGACGTTATCAACAAACCTATCAAGACTAGGATCTCAACAAGAATTGCCTTTAGAGTTTCTAGCAAAATAGATCCCCATACTATTCTCAATCAGATCGCCACCGAATCACTACTCAGCATAAAGCATGCTCTATCTAGAGTCCAACTCCTCGCTACCAATGCACGTTAGTGCATGGCGTGAGTGATTAGTGACTAGAAAACCCACAGCAGGCTGCAATATATTTAAATATCACTAGCGCCAGTGATAAAGATAAAGGTACCCCTGCACCAGCAGTAATAAACAGTAATCAAGAAGCTATATCCGGTGCTTGATTAAGCAGGGTATTCATTATCGACAAGCGGCGCTCATTAATCTGCAGCATACAACAACATTTCCGCATCGATTACAAACAACATCACTAAAATCGTTGAGCAAATAAAATTGCAAATACTGTTAGTCTCCAGGATACAATAGTAACTGTGAAGTGCTCTTTCCCCGCCATCATAGAGAAATAAACGCCTATCGTCGGGGGACGTAAGCGTGTAAAAATTCGCAATGGGACATATTCTCTATTAGTATTTCTATGGTATCCAGTTCATCTTCTGATAAATTAATTTTATGCCGCATCATGAATGAACGGGAGTATGTAAGTCACTTTCCTAAGGAGGAATTCCAATAATGAAAAAATGGTTTATAACCACTTACCTGTTTTGCGCCATCCTGGCCTTCCCAGCGTTTGCCAACGATACTAGCGTGTTACAAAAGCGTTTAAATCAGGTTAAAAATTTTCATGCTAATTTCACCCAACAGGTGACTAGAGCCGAAGGTGATATAGTACAGGAAGGCATGGGCGAATTGTGGATAAAGCGGCCGAATCTGTTTAACTGGCATATGATCACTCCGGATGAAAGCATCCTAGTATCCGATGGCGAAACCCTTTGGTTTTATAATCCATTTCTTGAACAGGTGACCGCTAACTGGCTGATAAACGAAACTAGCAACATGCCATTCATGTTAATCACCCGCAATAACGTTGCCGACTGGGTGCAGTATGCTGTCAAGAAACAGGGCGACAGTTTTTCGCTGGTACCGAAATCGGATAACAGCAACCTGAAGCAGTTTATAATTAACATTACTGATAATGGTACTATTATCGGATTTACCACCGTAGAACAAGATGGCCAGCGAAACGCCTATCAGCTAAAAAACCAACAGAATGGTCCGGTGGATGCTGCTAAATTCCACTTTACACTACCGAAAGGCGTGACGCTGGATGACCAGCGCCAGTGAAGTAACTTTATATGTAACCTGTCCTCAGATTTTCCAGAATACATTTCAAGCGTTTGCGGGGACACATACGTCCGTTAACGCCTAAAAGTATATCAATTAAAGCCACCTTCTAACGATGGGTAACCACTTCTGCAGGCAATTAAAAACGCCCAGCTCCATTTAATTTAATAATTTTATTTGGATACCAGATACCAAAAAAAAGACTAGCCTTCAGGTAACTGATTACCCGCTATACCCAGGACTACTGCGTGGAGCACTTATTAGCGATAACATTCGGCATCGAGGAAATTTTCTAGGTCGAGAGAAACATAATATTTTCTGTTTGTTGATGAGGTTAAGAGCTTTCATAAAGCCTATAAGAACATCTTTTACTGAATATTAAAGAAAGAACTATCACCTTACCCCGCGTAAAGGCCTACTTACTGAAAAGGTTAATAGTATGAAGAGAGAGAATATCGACCTGACGTCTGAGCAGACGATACAGGATAACCAACGCAGGTACAGCACGTGTAAATATCAGATTGCAACTAGAAACCGTCAACTTCTAGCAGGACGAGTGAATTACTATGCGCGTCTGATAGTCAACAGTATTAGGAACAATGGCAAACATGCCCGAGACTGATGCTGAGAGAATGGGTGCTGACTACAGCGCTACTAAACGAAATTGATGGCGAGCGATATGCGTGAAAGGCGGATTATGATCTACTCGGCGCATTTGCGTAACATCCTCACCCACTACTACTATCCTAACTCACATAGACTAGAGGATAAATCGGCAAAAAGCGTGGCGGCTTGACAGATTGGATCAAAATAGCTCGACAAACACTACCGACAATTAAGTTTTTACGGTAAGGTAAACAGCGATAAATTTATGATGCGACCCTTTAAAAGAAGAAGCCGAAGCGCCCCACACAGCTATACATACATTAAATAATCATTTCCACAGGACTAACATGCTTGATCCAAATCTACTGCGTAATGAGCTCGACGTAGTCGCTAAAAAATTGGCGCGCAGAAAATTTAAACTGGATGTAGCGATATTTCGCCAGCAAGAAGAGCGACGCAAAGTACTCCAAGTGGAAAGCGAGAATCTGCAGGCTGAACGTAATCTCCGCTCTAAAGCGATCGGCATCGCTAAATCCCGCGGGGAAAACATTGAGCCACTGTGCCAAGAAGTTAACCAGTTAAGTAAACGCTTAAAAGCCGCTAAAATCGAATTGGACGTCTTGCAGAACAAGATCCAAGACTACGCGCTATCCCTACCCAATATTCCAGATGATGAAGTACCAAACGGGAGAGACGCAAATGATAATAGGGAAGTTTCGCGATGGGGCGAACCATGGCAATATGATTTTCCCATCCGCGATCATGTGGAGCTTGGTGGTATCGCAAGCGGACTAGATTTCGCCGCAGCGGTCAAGCTAACCGGTGCGCGCTTTGTGGTAATGCGTGGTCAGATAGCTCGTCTGCATAGAGCGCTAACCCAGTTCATGCTAGATCTGCATACTGAAAAGCACGGGTATGTAGAATATTATCTACCTTATTTAGTTAACCATACTTCGTTATACTGTACTGGACAGTTACCAAAATTTGCCGAAGATCTGTTCCATACTCAACCCTTGAGAGAAGCAACAGACACTAGCGCTTACGTGCTAATCCCGACCGCAGAAGTACCACTGACCAACTTAATACGCGATGAGATCATCGAGGAAGATGCACTGCCACTAAAAATGACCGCCCACACTCCATGTTTCCGATCCGAGGCTGGCTCTTACGGGAGGGATACCCGTGGGCTTATCCGCATGCACCAATTTGATAAAGTAGAAATGGTGCAGGTGGTGAAACCAGCACAGTCGATGAAGGCACTGGAAGAGATGACTGGACATGCCGAAAAAGTACTGCAATTACTGCAACTGCCGTACCGAAAAGTACTGCTTTCTACTGGTGATATGAGTTTTGCCTCCTGTAAAACTTATGATTTGGAAGTATGGTTGCCGGCACAAAATACCTATCGCGAAATCTCCTCATGCTCCAACATCGGTGATTTCCAAGCGCGGCGGATGCAGACACGTTACCGCAGCCGATCGGACAAAAAACTGAAACTGGTACATACACTGAATGGTTCCGGTCTAGCGGTAGGTCGCACCCTAATGGCGGTGCTGGAAAACCATCAAGTTTCTGATGGGCGTATTGCTATACCGGCAGTACTACAACCCTATATGAAAGGCTTAACACATATTGGCTCAGCAACTGCAAGCACGTTCTACGCGTTCAATGTGGCACATTTTTTTATGCACGATCAGACCGCTTAACTACAGGGACAAAAAAATACGGCAGATAGACACGAACGATTGATTTTTTTTAAAAACGGTAATAACATAATGCGAGCAATCTCTTTTCTGAAGCTGCGTTTCTCATACCATATCCGTCTATTTTGGCCCGGTGCTATTGTTGCTTGTAAAGCTTTTGTTATTGACAGTTTTCATCGCTGTACTAAATACGCTTATACAATTTTAGCTCAGCAATCCTACACTAATAACCTGGCAGGACAAAGTGGTTAATTCGTCCTATTTTACTGGTAATCTAGACAGTATGCTTTTATTTTTTTCTGGTTAAATAATTTGGTTTCACCCGTTCATCATCTGTATATTACATATTGTTTGCGTTGGCGAACGCGAGGGGTTTGTTTAGGCTTTAGATTATTGGAGGGGAGGGGGTCACTAGCTTTATAACAACCTAGTATATTTTACGACCTGCAATCATCTACGCGCTGATACGCAGTGGTACCCTTCATACCGCAGTTAGCTCCTGGAGCTTATATGATAATTATTATTTAAGTACCGTGCGCGGAATAGTTTCTGTTAAGCAACGTAACTATCTATCACTGTGATTGTCGGTATTGCTCTTTTATAAGAGTCTTTTGCTGTACCGTAACGTAGCCTAGCGTTTAATACTTGTATTATTTTGAGAGTTTTACTCATCTTCTTTATACGATCTGGTACTGCTATATCTCTCGCATCTAGGCCTAAACGATGCTATTCTCAGCTTATTTATGGTGCTGTTCATCTCTGATGAACTATGATGACCATAAATTAATCATATTGCGCGGCAATATGCGCTCGGATAATCTATTTGGTCCGACGATGAGTCCGACATGCTAATGACGCATTATTATAATGATGCACAGTTCTGAATTATTTATCATTTTCCGCTGTTCAGCATGAAACTAAGAGTGGTAAGCCAGCCACATTTAAATATATTATCGGATCATACAGTGCCGCCATTATATATCCATAATCCTTGGGCTATATAAATTTTATAGATAGAAGCATAATATAGATAAATATAAGCTAGGTAAAATCTGAAGAGCTAACTTTAAATACGTATTTTTTATTTACAGCGCATCGTAAAACTTAGTTCCAATGGTTAAATAATACGCTTAAATAATAGAGATAGTCAAAGAAATAATAATAACAGTTAAAATAGACTCTATGCATACTATTATTCAGAACAAAAAAAGAGTGCAATAACCTGCCAAATCAAATGTCCTGCTAGCGGATTTTACTTTAGTGTGATTTTCTTTCATTACTCGTAATCAAATTTATTTATTAAATAATCATAATAAAACATACGCCAATTTAGCGTATTTATAAATTTTAAGATTAATAAATAAATATATAATACAGCTAGGCACAATGATCTCATCTCGGTAAGATAGAGATGAATACTATCGGAAAATATACGGTAGAGACGTCTCTGTCATTGCATTACCATCAGCAATGAGTTAAATTTATAAATATATATCATAAATCTTAAGTGATGTTTAGTGCAGTGATATACTTTTTTACCATCCAATCCATAAAATGCTCGATCTGATTCTAGAATGGAATCATAATACAGGGCCGCTGTATGCCAGCGATTCCAATTTAAATCAACCTGCATTTTTGGTTTTTCATTTAGGTTCCTATTGAGATATAGAGTATAATTTTATTATATAATTGCCAGTAAAGAGCTGTGTTTTTTGCTAAGCAAACATGCCATCCCATAAGCACAGGGAATGGGATAATCGTCATTATTGAAATCTCGGCATATCAGTTCATCTTTTTTAATATCTGGACATATAAAGTAAAGTATCAATGAATACTTTATATTAAATTTCTTGAAGTTAATAGGTATTTTAAAATTATATATTATTATCATATTTAGTTCCATCTACACCTTTCTGTATCTACAAGCTTCTTCAAGAAAAGGAAACTATCTCTCCAGCACTATGATGAAGCAGTCTATAACCATTCTAGCGTTAGATTCAGTTGCAAAAATCGGAGTTCCTAAGCAATAGTTTATCACATTCTAGCCTATGTAAGAATTGTACCATGCGTAACTTTATAAACAAATGGCCTATAACCCCACCCCTCTTGCGTCTGTTTTTCTGAATAATTTATCAACTCTCAAGTTGCGTGAGATGTACACACTTTAAGGAAAGTAAATACGCTGCTGAAAGATATCATAGCGCTTTTTTGTGATTTAATGGCAACTAATATATAAAGTAAATCCACTATATGGCTTCCTATGTAAATATACCATAGGCCGGAAATATCACAGCTGCATCTAGCGGAGCATTTCTTTAATTTTCCATAATAGCCGCGCCATGTTAATCGATATTTTTTTAATTTAAATTATAGAGACTAGAATTTAGCGCATTATCTTCCATCAGATAATTATCCCGTACAGAATCATGTAGCAATTAGGAGACAGCTTTAAAAGCTTTTATATATTTTACACTAAGAGATTTTTAATACATTCATCTCCCAATGGTCGTCAGCAAGTATATGCTGATACAGCATATCAGATAAAGGCCACAAATAAAAGTACCTTTATCAGTTTACCGACATAGACATTGATTTAGTTACGCCCAAGCTGGGCTAATTGATTCGACCGCACGTGGGACACAACAATCATTACCGATGAAATACATAAATACACATCCCTGATAATGACTAGTATTAACCCGGAGATAAATAAAAAACTCCCAATAAGTTTGCCGAAGCCGTTATATGAGAACGACACTTGTAGTCGCTATGCTACAAAATATGAATGCGATGAGGATGAAGCGCCCGAAGTTTTTTTGCCAGGAAAAATTGACTCTGTAGTGTTTCATTTCTTTAATAGAAACCCGCTTCTTTAACCACTTATTGTCTCCGGTAGAGCAATAAAAAAACAAAAAGCTTCTTAGATTTCATACTAATTCTTTTATGGAATTAATTGACGCGTTAATTCTACCAATTAAGTAGAATACAAAAATGAAAATTCTTCAAAAGGAAAGAAAACTTTTAAAGGGAAAAAAACAGCACAATCATTAATAATTTCTATTTTTATATATGCATATATATTCTATATAATATATATGCATATATATTACACCGTTTATTAAAAATAAAGTTATTATTGGCATTTATGTGAGCGTAACTTAACTTTATTAAAATAGTTACCTTTAATTTGTCATCTTAAAGATGAGTAATCTCTTTAGCTTGCTTGATGCTTTAGAAAAGTGTTAAACACAGGCGCATTATTATAGTCGATTACCTTATAGTTACTAAGCCGCTAAAAGTGCGCGAGTATCGCGCTTAGACAAAGATAACAACGTAATCTTCCGACCAATCTGTTAAGATGTTGACCGGAAATGGTGTTTTGTCTACTGCAATTTTTCATAATACAGGCAAGTATAATTTTGATATCTTCATCTAGCTACATCAAACCGTAGAACTGGTTTTTTCCCAAAAGTACCATAGTGATAACAGCTAGACAGAGGCAGCACCACGCCGTACAGACGTGCGAATACGTACTGATCTTGCTCCACACATGGCTGTGTCATCATTATCTTGCGGCTACAGCATCATCTGCAAGAAACGGTAACAATTTTGCATTATGGACTGACTGATATTATTGAAATCTCACGCCTATAAACCCACAACAGCATTCAATCGTGAGCAATACCAGATAGAAGTATGACAATACCTGCCATTCCTAGCATTAGGATAATGTAGGCATAAAAAACCAAGATTCCACTAAGTCAGCTATATAAACCTCGGTGTCGTGCTTACAAAAAATCGCTATGAGTGTGGTAAAATCAGAGATACTGGTGCCAGTAAAGTGGCTCACTTATGCAAAAGCATAATTCGCATTCTATTTAAACATATCACAAGCAATCAGACTATTGGAATGAATAAAATAGGTTTCCATATTGATCTGCTTTATGACTTCTTGATTACCGAAAGTAACGGCGTGAACACATCCAGATCTTTCAGGCTGCGCTCCTGTAACAGCTTGGTCACACCGTTCACTCCAACACAAAAACAAAATTCAGATAGACCCTAAAAGAAATAAAACAGACAAAGTTACCTGGCTTTGAATGGCACAATACAGATAACTGAGGGCTCTGCCTATCAAAGTATCATAGGCAAAAATAGGGAATCCTTGCCAAAAAAAGCACGCAATAGCTTCAACCATACCGGAATAACGCGCCAGAACTAAACCAGAAAATGGCGGATAAACTTATAGCTTCAGCAATAATACGGTTTTGACATAACGCTCGAACACCCTAAAGAATACTTATTATGCGGAGAAACGTTCAAAAAGACTTCCAAAGCACTGAAGATGGCGCTGTTATCTTTCCTAGAATAAAAGTTTGCATCATCAGATTGACTTTTATCAATAGTAAATCGCTATAATACAGTGTTTTTCCTGCAGCTCCATATATATTCTTTTACCTATCAGACATTGCAACTGAGCATGGACAGTGTTTAACCATCGTAGATATTTAGTGATTTTACTAAAAAGTTTTGGTAATAAAAAATGAATCAAGTGTTTAATTTTAGCTCCGGGCCGGCAATGCTGCCATCTGCAGTCTTGCGCAAAGCAGAGCAGGAATTGTGTAATTGGCATGGCCTTGGCAAATCAGTCATGGAAATAAGCCATCGCAGCAAAGAGTTTCTCGAAGTTACGCAATTCTCTGAAAAAGATTTACGCGAGCTGTTAGCAATCCCCGAAAATTATAAGGTCCTATTTTGCCATGGCGGCGCACGTGCGCAATTTGCCGCAGTACCGATGAACCTGTTAGGAGAGGCTACTCAAGCTGATTATATTGATAGCGGCTATTGGGCTCACAGCGCCATAAAAGAAGCGCAAAAATATTGCAACCCACAAGTGATTAATGTCATCACTGAAATTAACGGTTTACGTGCAATTAAACCAATGCGTAATTGGATGCTATCGGCTGATAGCCCCTATGTACACTATTGCCCAAACGAAACTATTGATGGTTTAGCCATCAATGAACTGCCAGATTTTGGCGATAAAGTAGTAGTTGTGGCAGATTTCTCCTCCACGATTTTATCACACCCATTAGATGTTAGCCGGTTTGGAGTGATTTACGCCGGTGCGCAGAAAAACATCGGGCCGGCAGGGTTGACGCTGGTTATCGTGCGTGAAGATCTGCTTGGAAATGCGAGAAAAGTCTTACCATCCATTCTAAATTATAGCGTACTAGCTGAAAATAATTCCATGTTCAACACACCGCCAACATTCGCCTGGTATTTATCAGGGCTGGTATTTAAATGGTTGAAAGCTAAAGGCGGATTAGCAGAAATAGATAAATGTAATCAAGCAAAGGCATCTCTATTGTATCGCACCATTGATGAAAGTGATTTTTATCACAACAGCGTGGCGCCAGCTAATCGTTCGCGGATGAATGTACCGTTCCATTTGGCAAACAGCAAACTGGATTCACTCTTTTTACGCGAGTCTTTTGCCACTGGTCTCCATGCATTGAATGGACACCGGGTAATAGGCGGCATGCGCGCATCGCTGTACAATGCTATGCCGCTGAAAGGTGTGCAGGCACTGGTAGACTTCATGCGCAGCTTTGCCTGTCGCTACGGGTAATGCTTTCAGTGCCTTAACCTGCCAGAGGTTACCCACATTATGTTCAGTAAGGTCGTATAGGCACGGGAACTGTGACTTAACAACCTCAACTACTGCCATTTAACAACTTTTGGCTGCCGCGTAGCGGCGGCTACACATCCTATTTCTGTTAATAGCAGAACCGGCCAAGCATTATCCAGGCATTATTCTTTGTTAGAGAAAATATTACACATGCAGGATTCCCTGACCATTAATCCCATCGCGCGCGTCGATGGTACCCTCAACCTACCAGGTTCCAAAAGCCTTTCCAATCGCGCCTTGCTATTAGCGGCGCAAGCTAAGGGCACCACGCGTTTAAGCAATCTACTCGACAGCGATGATATTCGCCATATGCTGACGGCCCTCAAACAATTGGGGGTGAATCATCATCTGTCAGCGGATCGCCGCAGCTGTAAAATTGACGGTATTGGCGGACCATTACGCTCGAATGAAGTGCTCACGCTATTTCTTGGTAACGCCGGCACCGCCATGCGTCCGCTGGCCGCGGCGCTGTGTCTACAGGGACGGGATATTATATTAACCGGTGATTCACGTATGAAAGAGCGCCCCATCGGACACCTTGTAGACGCCTTGCGCCAAGGCGGCGCGCAAATAGATTACCTTGAACACGAGCATTATCCACCACTACGTTTGCGAGGCGGCTATCAAGGCGGCAATATTACTATTGACGGTAGCGTTTCCAGCCAGTTTCTGACTGCACTCTTAATGATGGCACCACTGGCACCACGAGACAGCTGCATCCATATCAAAAGCAAACTAGTGTCCCGACCCTATATCGATATAACCATAGCATTGATGAAAAGCTTCGGTATTGAAGTGAGGCATAATAATTATCAGGTATTTTATCTTGCTGGCGGCAGCGTATACCAGTCAGCGGGAGAGTATCTAGTGGAAGGGGACGCCTCCAGCGCATCGTATTTTCTGGCGGCAGCAGCGATCCGCGGCGGTACCGTTCGCGTAACTAGCATCGGCTGTCACAGCGTGCAAGGCGATATCCGTTTCGCAGAGGTACTGGAGAGGATGGGTGCGACGATTGTCTGGGGTAACGATTATATTGAATGCAGTCGGGCGGCGCTGCACTCTATTGATATGGACATGAATCATATTCCAGACGCGGCGATGACCATCGCTACCACTGCGCTATTCACTAGCGGCGGCACCACCACACTACGCAATATTGCCAACTGGCGGATAAAGGAGACTGACCGCTTAATGGCAATGGCTACCGAGTTACGAAAAGTTGGCGCAACTGTGATCGAAGGGGAAGATTATCTGGCAGTCACGCCACCCGCTAAACTGAACGCTGCCAGAATTAGTACCTATAATGACCATCGTATGGCAATGTGCTTTTCGCTGGTGGCATTGTCAGACACCCCCGTAACCATTCTTAACCCGCAATGTACACAGAAAACCTTCTCAGACTTCTTTGCCCAGCTGGCAGCGTTAAGCACGCCGCTATCGTCATATTTAGCGCCATAATAATGGATAAGAGTAACGTTTAAGCGTAATGCAGGGTATAATGTGGCGTATTGAAGTTTGAGGACCATCTTCAGTATTTTCACTGTTGTCGTGTTTAAAGGATAAAAAGAATGACGGTTTTAGCTCCAGTAATTACTATAGACGGACCGAGTGGTGCAGGGAAGGGGACGCTCTGCAAAGCACTAGCAGAAACATTACAGTGGCATTTACTGGATTCCGGTGCGATCTACCGAGTATTGGCACTGGCCACCTTGTCTCATCAGGTGGCTATCGATAGCGAGGAGGCATTGGTGCCACTAGCTGCCCATCTTGACGTTATTTTCAAGATCAACCAAGGGCAATTGAACGTAGTGTTAGAAGGGGAAGATGTTAGTCAGGCTATACGTAATGAAAGCATCGGCAATACCGCATCGCAAATTGCCACATTTCCGCGTGTGCGTGAAGCTCTTCTGCACTGCCAGCGTGCATTTCGCGCTGCGCCGGGTCTAATTACTGATGGCCGGGACATGGGAACCATTGTATTTCCCGATGCGCCGGTAAAAATCTTTCTGGACGCGGCAACGGATGAAAGAGCACACCGCCGCATGCGGCAGTTGCAGGAGAGGGGCTTTAGTGTTAACTTTAAGCGCCTTTTATCCGAAATAAAAGGACGTGACGATCGCGACCGAAATCGCATGCTGGCTCCTATGGTGCCAGCAGCTGATGCGCTGGTGTTAAACTCTACCCGCCTAACTATCGATAAAATAATAGCCAAAGTGCTGGCGCATACCAGGCGGATTCTAGCGCTATCGTAATAGTGTTATATTAACTAAATACCCTGCAGTAGGGAACGACAGCAGCGTGTATAACAACCCATCAAGCATACATAACAGATGGATCTTAATCAAAAAAATCTGAAGATTATCAAATATGACAGAATCTTTTGCTCAACTCTTTGAAGAATCTCTGAAAGAAATTGAAACCCGTCCAGGCTCCATCGTTCGCGGTACCGTTGTGTCCATCGCGAAAGACGTAGTTCTGGTTGATGCCGGTCTGAAATCTGAATCCGCCATTCCCGTCGAACAATTCTACAATGCCCATGGCGAGCTGGAAATTGAAGTAGGCGATCAAGTTGACGTCGCGCTGGATGCAGTTGAAGACGGTTTTGGCGAAACGCTACTGTCCCGCGAAAAAGCAAAACGGCACGAAGCCTGGCTAATGCTGGAAAAATCGTATAAAGAAGCGGCTAGTGTTGTCGGCATTATCAATGGAAAAGTTAAAGGCGGTTTCACCGTTGAAGTAAATGGTATCCGTGCATTCTTGCCAGGCTCTCTTGTTGACGTGCGTCCAGTTCGCGATACCCTACATCTGGAAGGCAAAGAGCTTGAGTTTAAAGTGATCAAGCTAGATCAGAAACGCAACAATGTCGTGGTTTCCCGTCGCGCTATTATTGAATCTGAAAACAGCGCCGAGCGCGATCAGCTACTGGAAAACCTGCAAGAAGGTATGGAATTCAAGGCTATCGTCAAGAACCTAACTGACTATGGCGCCTTCGTTGATCTGGGCGGCGTTGACGGTCTGCTACACATCACCGATATGGCCTGGAAGCGCGTCAAGCATCCGAGTGAAATTGTGAATGTTGGCGAGGAGATCACTGTTAAAGTACTAAAATTTGATCGTGAGCGTACCCGAGTTTCTCTCGGCCTAAAACAACTTGGCGAAGATCCGTGGATCGCTATCGCAAAACGTTATCCAGAAGGTACCCGTATGATTGGTTGCGTGACAAACTTAACTGACTACGGCTGCTTTGTTGAAATCGAAGAGGGCGTTGAAGGCCTAGTGCACGTTTCTGAAATGGACTGGACCAACAAAAATATCCATCCTTCAAAAGTAGTTAACATAAGCGACGTAGTGGAAGTTATGGTGCTAGATATAGATGAAGAACGTCGTCGTATCTCCCTTGGCCTGAAACAATGCAAAGCCAATCCATGGCAGCAGTTCGCTGAAACCTATAACAAGGGTGACCGCGTTGAAGGTAAAATCAAGTCTATCACCGATTTCGGGATCTTTATCGGCCTAGATGGCGGTATCGATGGCTTGGTTCATCTGTCTGATATCTCCTGGAACCTACCCGGTGAAGTAGCGGTACGTAAATACAAGAAGGGTGATGAAATTGTGGCCGTAGTTCTACAGGTTGACGCAGAGCGCGAACGCATTTCCCTGGGAGTAAAGCAGTTAGCTGAAGATCCATTTAATAACTACCTTTCTTTGAACAAGAAAGGAGCTATTCTTACCGGTAAAGTTACAGCTGTTGACGCAAAAGGTGCTACAGTTGAATTAGCAGGCGGCGTTGAAGGTTATCTGCGCACTTTTGAAGGCTCACGTGACCGAATAGAAGAACCTACGCTAGTTTTTAGCGTTGGCGACATAGTAAAAGCAAAATTCACCGGTCTTGATCGTAAAAACCGCGTTATAAACCTATCCATTCGTGCTAAAGATGAGATGAACGAGAAAGAAACTATCAGTACCGTGAACAAAAACAAAGAAGCAGGCAACTTCTCCAACGCGATGGCTGAAGCTTTTAAAGCAGCGACCAAAAACGAGTCATAATTAATAAGGGAGCAGAGCGGACGTTAACTCTGCTCCTAGACAATAGTCAAAGAAAGTGTTAAGTTACTATTGTAAAGAGTATAGTAGCCTTGGAGAGATCGTGACAAAGTCTGAGCTTATTGAAAAACTAGCTAACCAACTAACCCATATCCAAGCAAAAGTGGTTGAGGATGCCGTGAAGGAGATCCTTGAACACATGATAACGACGCTTTCTACTGGAAAGCGCATCGAAATCCGCGGTTTCGGTATTTTTTCTCTCCATTACCGTACCAAACGTATCGGCCGTAATCCAAAAACCGGTGATAAAGTGAAACTGGAAGGCAAATATGTTCCGCATTTTAAACCGGGTAAAGAGTTACGCAATCGTACCAATATCTATGGTTAACTGCCACGGTTTACAATGACAAATATTGTTGTAAACTATAAATACCGTTACGGTTTTTTTACCTTTGAACATCTATAAGGTTAAGTAAATAATTGATAAGTCAAAGCTAACTATAACTTATAGAAGTTTTAATACCAGTAAAAGTTAAGCCCCTGCCTACCAGCGCAGGGATTAAGAGCATGCTATAGTTTATATTACGAACATCATTCGTTGTAGTCTTACGACTTGTTACCTATTAAGATTTGCCGGGCTATAAGAATAGAGGGCAAAGCTTATAATAAATTATCTAATTATTCAAAATTGAATAAAAATATTTAAACAAGTAGCATAATAATAGCCTAATTTAGCATATATTTAATAAATATAAAAAGTATTTAAACTATCTTTAAATCTACTTACACTACAGTTATTCAAGTCCAAAAATAATTATAAACCCCTACAGCCGGCTAAATTGTATTCTATTACCTTGAATTCCTCAAGGATCCCCCCATGTTAAGTGTAAGGGATACTTTCATTGTGGAAATATTATGATTGCCAGTAAATTTGGTATAGGGCAGCAAGTCCGACATAAACTACTAGGGTACCTAGGGGTTGTTATTGACGTGGATCCGGAATACTCCTTAGAGAAACCTTTACTGGACGATATCGCAGCTGATGATAACTTACGTACGGCGCCGTGGTATCACGTGGTCATGGAAAATGAAGAGGGAAAGCCGGTGCATACCTATCTTGCAGAGGCACAACTTGGTTACGAATCTTTCCCCGTTCATCCCGAACAGCCGACGCTAGATGAGTTGGCTGAATCCATTCAATTACAGCTTCAAGCGCCGCGTCTGAGAAATTAACCGACATAACTTGGCAATTTGGGAACCTATTCTGCCTTACTAACTAGTGAGGCAGAATTATTTGTATGATAAGAATAGCTAGGGAGTACTACAATTATCTTTGAGACTAATAAATCAGCCTTAAGCTTCCGATGATAGCAAAATTCAACGATTCATTAGCACTTTCATATCATATTTTTTGCTAGCGCCGTCCCTGTTTATTGACAATGCTTAATTCCAGCCATAGCACATCGGCATCAATAACAATCATTTTCTTCGTTAGATCATACCTAGTTTCAGCACATCGAAAATATCCAACATATTTATTTTAATGGGAATCTCTGTTAAATAGCCGCAAATAATCTACTTTAAAATGATTTCCCTCTGCCAGAATTGAATTCACCAGAAAGAACCCCCCAAATAGAACCCATACTGCCTTTTCGGGCAGCAAATAAGTATAAGGTCGTTCCTAGACTCTGACCGTACCATATTACTATCTCTCACGAGCGGAATACTCTTCAGGGTTCTAAAAGTGTTATTGATCTTCGTGTCTATCCATGATGGTTCTATACGTAAAAATTATTTAAAATTACTACAATCTGATAAAAACTTTTTCTAAAAAAGAAAAAAATATTAAACTTACAATAAGTTTAACTAAATTAAAGATATTAAGATTGGCATGTAGATATAGTAAATAATTTTACTTACTTTCTAATAACATGAAAAACAAATATTTCGTCCTCAATAGTTATAGTATTGAGGGATCTTGACCGATTTTTCATAATAGCAGCAATCCTATTATTGCCTAAAAATTTAACCATTAATCCTCAATGCTAAAACCCTAGAACCTCATAGAAGTGAGGCTCTAGAAGATAAATAGAGCGAGATTATCCTAGTTTCTTACCCCCGTTTTAACCTCCCGTCATACGGTAAAAGCACTAAAACGTTGCACTGTATAGTAAACTTCATCGACATCATCATCGATTTTAAGCCCCCCCCAGCAAAGCTGTACTAACTTAAATTTATACTACCACACACCATCAATAACGCAAAAAATATTTGTTTTTGCGTTATTGATGGCTCTTCAAGATTTAAAATAAAAAAACTGCTACCGCTCAGCCTTAGTTAACTTGAAATAGATAAAAAACGACTTTATTACCCTTGCCGGGGTAATAACAATTGCTCTCATGCTCCTACTACGACGTTAACGATATCCAAATCCTTAAATCTGCCGTAAATTCTACACCACTCTTACTGTTTATACCAATGGACAAACGAAATAAAAATTATACTTCTAATTCTTACAGGCTGATATAACTAACTCAGGAGTAGTTTCTTATTTTTGTCCACCAGCAAATCTCAGTCCTCTCGCTAGAGAGGAAATTAATAGCACACGCTTTTACCGTCCCTTTATACCATTTCAGTACTTTGATAGTAAATTAACCCTCATAAAAATAAGCTAACCTACTGATTTCTTTACGAACAAATCAAGAAAAAACCGTATGCCCAGCGTTTTTATATAGATACATGTCACATTGCAGCGTTATACCTGGTATGGCTCCATTACCTCAAACTAACGTTCAAGGTAATTCATACATTCATAGCTTGTATTTCTTGCGCGGCAATGCAATATTAATCGACAGTTAGTTGGATAGAATTGTCTTTAAATTAAAGATTAAAATTTATTATTGTCATTAGTTTACCCGTGTTTTTCTGAAGTAAACATATACCTCTCTGTTAAAGTGGATAAATTCAGTGTATCGCCAAAGTATAGGCTTTTAAAAAAATATTAAAATCTGCATCTTTTAGTAGAAAAGATGCAGCACAAAACAATACTAAATGTTACAATATCCTCCTCTTCCTCAGAGGAGGATTCCCTCTAGAAATTTCTTAAATTATTAAAAAACAACCGCCAACAATATTACTAAAAAAACGATCACAAACAACAATATTGAAGTTATAAGAAATAAAAATTTTAAACTGATCTCATTTATAGGTATACCGTGATTTTACTAAAAAAATCCTTATCAGAAATTAGCGCAATATCTCTTATCATATACATCTCTAGAGATGATTAGCATAATTTTATTCTAAGTTCAGCTAAAGCGGCTTTTTTTATTTTCTACAGTCCGCGCTACAACCAATTAATTGGCATTCGAAATAACGACACCTGTTGCGACACATTCTAGATCTCCAGAGTCGTATATTATACCTCACAAAATTCTGAATATACCTTTGGCGCGGATGGTTAAAATAGACCATATGGCGACGGCATCGGCGCATTTAATAGGCGCTTTAAAATACATTCCTAGCAGAAATGTAGACGGCATTCAAGGGTTTTGTTGATGATCTGATTGTGCTATAAATAAGTAGCATTGTGAGATAAATCCTTATTTTGTGATAATTCATTCATTAGCTTCATTAAGTTTTTTACAACATTATCACTAACATCCAGATTAAGGTTGATGACTATCCGTGTTTCTCTATAACACCTTTGTTTTTTGCTATCCAGTTAATTTAAGAATTTTAGTACGAAGTACAAGCTATAGGAAATAAATACATCAAATAATTCCTACAATAGTCTTCTATATCAGAGAGCTGGCGTAGAAGAGGAAAATCTTAGCCACGTGTATATATAGTCTGCAAGGGCATTCTTGCATCCTGTGCTAATCAGGTATTTTTTTCGCCGAAAACACCTTGAGTTTACTGCGCATGAAAAGTATTGTAATATTTTTCCTGCGTTCTGCACCTTCCAGCAAAGTGATAATAATTTCCGATAGGATGTTCCTCCGCTGTTCCGGTGCAGTACCATCACTTGTTGCTAAATAAAATATTATAAATTAATATGTTTTATCTTATCCTTATTCTCAATATTAAAATACCGCTTGTGGTGCAGACGGGTGATTTTTCTTCACGCGCTTCTCAAAGCGAGATGAATTAATTTGCGGATCTATTTCAAGATCTTTTTCCTGTTTAATGCTGATAATTAATTAGTTGCTAAACTGATTCCATTGACGCCATATTTTCTTCGTGACGGAATATTTAATTCCCCTTCATAATTATTTTAATCAGGTGTTTCTATTTTCAAACTATTTTCTAAATTTTCAGTGATTATATTTTATATAAGCGCACTTAAACGGTATAACGATGTTACCGATAGTATTGTTGATTTTTTTTATTGATATTTATCTACATCGGTCAAATTATCCCGTATCGGGATATTACGGCTATGACATCTCTAGAAGGAAAAAAGAGGCCGAGACGAGCGGTGTCTCTTCTTGTATAATCAGCGTTTCCTTTAAAAAGAACCCTATTTATTATTTTGATCAATAAAAAATTAGAATGGAAATATTTACTGCCCGATCTGACCGATTTTGCAGCGGTATTCAATCGGTCTTCCCCACCTTTATACGCCACTTTAGCAACCCTACAGACCCGTCTTATGGATGGGTTGACACAATTTTGTCATTTACATACACCTAGTCGCTTTATGCTGCTGACGGCAAAGGAGGAGGAGGACTATTTTCAGCTGATCGCCGAAACAGTTAAACAAATCCTACCTACATCACCCAAAACTGTCGGTAGCCGCTATATCGTGACCGGCATAAGTATTAGCGAACAGCCGGCGATCAAGCCAGAGGATAATTTTGCCGCCCGCGATGTTTGCGTGTGGCAGTCCTGGATGAAATACGAGCAACTGTTTGGCGCACTACTTTGCTATCGGGATACTATTAATTTACAGCCAGGTCTAGTACATCAGGCTAACGGGGGGGTCCTTATCGTCGGGGCCCGCGTCCTCACCAGCCAGCCTTTGCTCTGGTGGCGGCTTAAGCAAATAATTTTACAACAACGCTTTGATTGGCTATCAGCAGACGATAGCCGTCCTTTGCCAATTTTTATCCCGTCGATGCCGCTCGACTTACGGTTAATCATTCTTGGCAACCGTGAGGGGTTAGCCGACATGAACGATCTGGAGCCTGAGTTGACCAAGTTGGCGCTCTATGGTGAATTTGAATTCGAGCAATGTATCACTAAGCCAGAGGAAATGGCACAATGGTGCGGTTGGGTCAACATGCTAGCTCAGCGCCAAGGGTTATCAGCGCTAAACTCTGACGCGTGGCCAACTTTAATACAGCAATCAGTTCGCTATAGCGGTGATCAACGCTACCTACCGCTATGTCCTCACTGGCTTACCCGACACCTGAAAGAGGCAGCGCTTTATGACTCTCAGAAAGCGCTAACCGCCGCGGCGTTTTCTAAGAGTGAACGTACCCGCCTATGGCGTGAAAGTTATCTTAATGAGCGAATGCAAAATGAAATCGTTGAAGGTCAGATTATAATAGAAACAGATGGTCAAGTTATAGGTCAAGTAAATGCACTATCAGTTCTAGATTTCCCCGGTCATCCGTTGCCATTTGGGGAACCCTCTCGCATTAGTTGCGTCGTGCATCTTGGCGATGGTGAAATCAACGACGTTGAACGTAAAGCGGAATTAGGCGGAAATATTCATGCTAAAAGCATAATGATTATGCAGGCATTTTTGATATCGGCGCTAGATCTAGACCAACAGTTTCCCTTCTCAGCCTCGATAGTTTTTGAGCAGTCCTACGGGGAGGTAGACGGGGACAGCGCTTCACTGGCAGAGGGGGTAGCACTTATCAGCGCGTTAGCAGATAAACCTATTAATCAACAAATCGCTGTGACCGGCTCAGTAGATCAGTTTGGCCGTGTCCAGCCTATCGGCGGTGTGAACGAGAAAATAGAAGGTTTTTTTGCCTTATGTCAGATGCGCAAGCTAACCGGTACCCAAGGAGTGATTCTTCCAACCGCCAATGTACGTCACCTGTGCCTGCACGACGATGTTATTGCGGCAGTACGCGAAGAGCAATTTTCTCTATGGGCGGTGAGTACTGTCAATGAAGCGTTAGAAATTCTGACAGCATTGCCGTTTAAGCATGATAAGCGTCCAAATCTTCTCGCTTTGATACGTGAGCGTATCACCAATATTAATCTACATAAACGACAAAATTTATCTTGGGTTTTTCGCTGGTCAAACCGGTTTAACCAGCGCTAATGGAATTGTCAGGAGACAGCATGTTAGGTAATGTGCAGGACTTAATAATTAAGGTTTAGATAAATATGGTAGATAAACGCGAATCCTATACAAAAGAAGATTTGCTAGCGTCTAGTCGCGGTGAACTTTTTGGCAAAGAAGGCCCGCAATTGCCGGCACCAAACATGCTAATGATGGACCGGGTGATCAAAATGACTGGGGATGGCGGGAATTACAATAAAGGCTTCGTAGAAGCAGAACTGGATATTCACCCAGATATGTGGTTCTTTGATTGCCATTTTATCGGTGATCCGGTAATGCCTGGTTGTTTAGGTCTAGATGCTATGTGGCAATTGGTCGGTTTCTATTTAGGCGGACTTGGCGGAGAAGGCAAAGGGCGCGCACTTGGCGTAGGTGAAGTTAAATTCACCGGGCAAATCCTGCCGAGCGCAAAAAAGGTCACCTACCGAATTCATTTCCGCCGCATAATAAATCGTAAACTAGTAATGGGTATGGCGGATGGGGAAGTGCTATGTGATGGTACTGTCATTTATACTGCACGTGACCTGAAAGTTGGTCTATTTAAAGACACCGCCATCTTTTATTCCTCCCTACCGGAATAGCGTTAACGTCTGTCGGCGTATGTGCTGCTACTATCAGGTACAATAAAACCTCTGCCTGGCGTAGAGGTTTTATTGAATGGCAGATTATAAATGTAGCCAATTAGTCTCATGGCTTAGCATCAGCCCCCAAAGCTAGTAAGCGTCTGCATTAAGTGATTTATATAAATAAATTTCAAAGGTACGCTCTGATGTATCTTATTGATAGGCGTGAGAATGAGCGCATTTAAAGCGATCTTATTTTATCTTTTTTATAGGCTTATCCCTCATAAATATTAGCTGATTGAGAAAATCATATAAAGTTAAATATACTGAGATCATCTTTGATCTTTAACGAAAAAAATCGTGAAGGCTCGACCCATATTATCATATATCCTCTAAATTAGGCAAGATTTAGAAATCTTTCGCTCAGAAAATGATGAAGAGTCCCTTAAGCCGCTGAATTCCTTCTTAATCTACATCTACCGTGCCGCAACCCTACGCTACCGTAAACTCTAGTGCGTCTTCAGCATCCTTCTCTGCAAAAAAATACCAGATTAACGACTGACTTTGCCTATCATAATGTTCGTGCAAGGCAGTGGGGGTCACCGATAATTGATCGTTTCCGTCAGTACTGCTAATGATGGGCTTTATGGAAGCAACATATTCAGCAGAGTGATGTTTAAATTCACTACTAGGTTAAGCCTAATTGCTGTGCAAGTGCTGGTATATAGGTTATACAGTGCACTGTAATATATTGGATGTTATTGATTTTATACATCAGTTCTTGCCAACCAAAAATATGCATTCTATACCTGATATACACAAAGCTTGGGATGTAAAAATAGGACTGCTAATGTAATTAGCAGTGGCAGTATTCTACTTTACACATTGATCAGACTACTCACGCTAGATACTGTAGTGCCTACTTCGATGAAAATTGACGTCGCTGCAATATTGCTTATCTTAATATAGTAGTTAATAGTAGAAGCATTATCATGACCGCAATTGATGAATAATAAGTTTATCGTAAGAAATAGAATTCTATCATTTTTTTTTGCATTATTTTACTCTTTTCAGAGTGGATCTTTACCTTTATCCACTTCAACTATCAGCCCGTTTGTCTTGCTGTTCAGCAGCGGCGGTATCTTATTGAGGCTCTGGATATTTAGCACCTTTAGTGTAAAATATATAATGTGAGAAATAGATTATATCTGTATTACAGGCAGTAATATGAATTATCACGATTCTCTGTTTTAAGATCAAATTGTAATTGGATGTAGAGTCGTATAACAATATTCCCATAAAAGACACTTTCCTTTCTTACTAATCTGTAGTTCCACTACCCAAAACACCAAATTCTTAATTAAGCACTTTTCATGCTATTCTAAATCAGCACTCTGATTTCTACATGAAATAGATCATTTATTAATATAGATTCTTAATAGTACTGATATAAACGCTGCAGCTTTTAATAGTAGTTTTAACAACCGCCACCTAAACGCCGAGCGGCGTGTTACTTTATCGTTAGGATAATTATTTTTCTTTCAATGAAAAAACTCTTTTAACACATTTTGCACAGCCCTGTCCAAAAAAAAACGGAGATTAAATATTATGACTGGTATCATGGTTAGGATAACCACAGCGACAAATAGTAGTAGCTTGATGCCGAAGCTCTGATACTCATTAGCCTTCCCATACGTACCATTCCGGACAGAATAGAGATAACAAAATATAAATTATCTATAACCAACGATATGTTTCATCAGCTCATATAATAGATGTATCACTCAATAGCAACCCGTCTTTCGCTCTCCGTTTCTCAAGGTAGCTCTATCTCAGCATAAAAAGCCAAACGTGATTATTTTCAGACTGCACACCACAATAGTGTGACTATAAAAAATACTAGCACTGATAGGGAACCCGCCATGAGCGTTTCAGATATAGCCAGTAGCGCTTCAAGACATTGGAAGTAGCTCTCTTTTGACTGGGACACTAGCACCAGCAATGACGTTAATAAATCACAGAGCAGATAAAGTTTAGGGGACTGCTATCGTGTATAATCACACACGCCCACTTCCTATTCTTTAACTCTGTTTACACGAAAAAAATAACTTACCGATGTAAGCTGACCAGAATTGCTTGATCTACTACATCATTCTTTTGCACTTCCTAGTGGATATATATTTCCTATAAAAATACCGGTTCCGTGGCAATTACCGTCGGTATCATTAAGCAAGTGCATTTAATCTATCCAAGCTGTGATAAATCCTATACCATATTATATGATAATCAACATCGTAAATGACGTCACCTTAATACCTGTCACTTTAAACACTGCCTAAGTTGATCTTGGAAGGCGAAAAGACTGTTATGCAAGTGTGCTTTATCTTTTTTTATAACTAAAATAGCACACGCTCTAAGCTGGAGCGCTGTAGATATCATTATGATGTGCGCCTATTAAAGAAGATCTTACACAGATAAAAACTTTTATCAACCACCACTTCTACGTTGATAAATTTGACCTCAAAAAGCCATCAATACATTACCGCCATCCCTGGCCATTAAGACCAGGTTTTGAAACTGATATAATGGCAGTGATATGGAGAATATTATCAACTATCTATCCTATACTGTCTAAACTATCATCAATAGGACGAGATAAAATACTCTCGATAGAGATCGATAGCCTATATTAGGCGTAGCTCGGATCCATCTTCCAGATGACTGTGGGTAAAATTATTTTTTTCAACTCCTTCCATGTGAAAAAATTATACACCGCTATTGATAAAAGCAAGTATGGCCGAAATGAAATAAATCCCTTCCTCAAAAAAGGCGTTCATTTCTTGTAGCATCTATGATGTTACGATAAACAGAAGCGATATTGATGCAAAGCAGATAAATTGGAGGCTTATACGCTTAATGTTATTCCAAAACGGTCAGCGCTATCTTACAAAAGAGATTTCCTGCGATCTAAAATAAACCACAACTATGAAAATTATACCCCAAAAGCTATAGCAAGAATAGATGATAATAATAAAGTATAGTGTAAAACTGCTAATAGTCGGCGTTTACAAGATTCTAATAAAAGGTCTTTACGGTGTAATTCTACATAGAATAAAAACAGAATCTTAAACGACAGTATTAAATCGCTAAAAAATAAATATGCCTACTCAATATATTGAGTTAAAGGACTTCAGGAATAAATCAGTGTTTAAAACTAAGCGTGCTACTCTACTATGAAAAATCAAACATGGCGTTCCAAGTCTGCAAACATGATCGAGAAAGATCTGTTCATACAGTAAATCAACGACGCTCAAAATTTAGAACAATTTTTTAGACCAGTCTAACTTACTACTTAACGTATTGAAATAATCGTAATTATTTGGGTGTATTAAATGGAGAGAATAGTCGCTGCGGCGAATAAAGATCTCTTCGCTATTCTGGATCGGAAGTACTATCTGACTATCACAGCTTATTTCCAGGTCCGTTATTAGTTGGGAAAATTTAAGCTGTATGGTACTACTACCGTTAATAACCAACGGGCGTGCGGAGAGAGTATGAGGAAACATTGGTACCAATGCAATAGCATCCACTAACGGGGTAAGTATCGGTCCACCAGCGGAGAGGGAATATGCCGTGGAGCCTGTTGGTGTGGCAATGATAAGGCCATCAGAACATTGGGAAAAAGCAAAACTATCATTAATATAGACCTCAAACTCGATCATGTGCGCTACCTTACCTGGATGTAGTACCACCTCATTAATAGCGCTACTTAATCTACTGCACGTATTACCCCGATAAACCTGAGCTTCTAATAAAAAGCGTTTTTCACTGCGAAAGTGACCCGCAAGCACGTCAGATAATTGTGCCTGCACCGAATCTGGATCGAGATCTGTCAAAAAGCCAAGATTTCCACGGTTGATACCAATAACTTTAATATCGTAGTGCGCAAAAATGCGCGCCGCGGCTAACATGTTGCCATCACCACCAACTACAATTGCCAGATCGGCTTGCTCTCCAATATCGGCTAAGCTACCAGTAGTAGCTTCATGCAACATCAGCTCGCGGGCGAGCTGATGTTGCATGATAACATGATACCCTTTTTTATTCAACCAGTGGTATAGAGGCTCATACGTAGCTAACGCATTGTGGTGACATGACTGACCAACGATGCCAATAGTCTGAAAAGTTCTAATCATTTGATTGTTAATCCCTGGTATATTTTTGTAAACTTCATTATGCGTCATCTGTTGAATCCCCGCCATTCATCCCCCATAATAACCGAACAAGTGAGAATAATGCTGAACCTCGGAGAAAACTCATGATGAGTAATAAAGAACAGAACACCCCTGACGAGAAAGTCTCACAAGAGAGTAAAATGGAAGAAGGGCAGCAAATAAAAACGGCGGCTGAGACGGTTAATGTTGTGGATCCGTTAGATGAGCGTATTTCTAAATTGGAAGCGGCGTTAATACAGGCTCAACAATCTGAGCGTGATAGCACACTACGTGCTAAGGCTGAAATAGAAAATATACGCCGCCGTAGTGAACAAGATATCGAGAAGGCACATAGATTTGCTCTGGAACATTTTATCAGTGAATTGTTGCCAGTTATCGATAATCTAGAGCGCGCGCTGGATCTTTCGGATAAAACAAACGCTGAGCTAGCGTCCACAATTGAAGGAATTGAGCTGACACTGAAGTCTTTTCTAGATACAGTACGAAAATTCGGCGTGGATGTGGTAGAAGACACATCCGTACCATTTGATCCTGAAGTACATCAGGCAATGACAATTCTGGAGTCCGACGAGCATGAACCAAACCAAGTAATGATAGTGATGCAAAAAGGTTATACCCTCAATGGCCGGCTTATACGCCCAGCGATAGTTGCAGTATCAAAAGTCAAAAGCTGATGTTTCCCTTCTATTATCCTCAACAGGTAGAGAGATCGCCCATACCAGTTACAGCTATCATATCAATCAATAAAAACAAAAAACATGAAGCTAGTGACCGATCCTCAAAGCCTACGAAGGGCGTATTGTATAAAATGCTATCTGTCTATTAACCATAGACGCAGATACCTCAAAAAAAAAGCAAGGTGCATTCTGCAGCACTGTGCTAGAAGAGCTGTTATTTTTCGTGCTCTATTTTACGCAGGCAAAATGATGTACTAATTATGCCGGGGCAACGTAGGCATCCAATCAATAGGCTTTTTGTGTTGCTGTTCCAATAGCACATTGGTTTTAGAGAAATGACGGCAACCAAAAAAACCGCGATGAGCAGACAAGGGTGAAGGATGAGGCGCTTTAAGAACATAGTGGCGTTTTGGGTTGATAATCATGCCTTTTTTCTGAGCATGGGAGCCCCACAAAAGAAAAATGATACCTTTACGATGCACGTTGAGGATTTTGATGACCTTGTCAGTAAAAGTCCCCCACCCTAGATTAGCGTGGGAATTCGCTTTACCCCCTTCCACTGTTAATACCGCATTAAGTAGCAATACACCCTGTTGCGCCCAGCTTTGTAAGCAGCCATGATTCGGGATAACAAAACCAGAAATGTCACTGGCCAGTTCTTTATAAATATTAACCAGTGAAGGCGGAACAGACACGCCCGGCTTGACTGAAAAAGAAAGACCGTGAGCTTGATTAGGGCCGTGGTATGGATCCTGGCCAAGGATCACTACATTCACCGCGCTTAGTTCCTTAAAACGAAAAGCATTAAACACATCTTTAGCTGGCGGATAGATAGTAACCCCTACTGCCCGCTCTCTGGCGATAAAAGCCAGCGTCTCCTGAAAATAGGGTAAAGTTTTTTCCCGTGCAATAGTATCACACCAGGTGAGAATTTGGATCATGATACACTCCATGATAATGATAAGTGGCCTATAAGCTTAACGCTTCTCACTCCGGATTAAACGTTTTCTCACTCTATTATGATGAAAATCATTGCCTCTTTAACAGAATTAAGGTAACTTTTAAAATTAATTTAACCTGATAAATTCGCCAAAGAATGCCACTACTTTCTTTCAGAAATTAATTTAAATTAAAGATCCCATAAATAACAGGTGTATAATAAGTTTTAAAAATTGCATCTATAAAATATCCAAGTAAGCTAAATGATAAACAACACATATTTAAAATCTGAATACACCAACCCCTTCCACTGAAGCATCTATAATTATCTAAATATAAATTACCGAAGCTAAAAACGTCAGTAAATTATTTCTAGCTCTTGGATAAGACTAAAATCTACTACCTAACTGGTAGTTAGCGTAATTAGCAACAACCAGTTATGTTCCCTTTAGGAACAAAGTAAATGCAAGTACCGTAAAATTATATAGAAAATAAAGAAGTAATTTGTATTAAAAGCAGGCAGTATCTAAATGTCAACGTGTTGAACAGCGAGACATTATTACTTTATACTTTTACTGAAGGTTTCTAATTTTCAGTACAATATGCGTACAATAGGCTTTTATTTATAAATAAACTTGCATCAATACAAATACTAACCCAAGAGCAGCCTAATAAAATGAGAGAAATAGGGTAGTGAGACCTTAGAGATCTGTTGAAGCTAAAAAATACAGGTAATAAGTAGATACACCATTTATATCCAAATTAATATCTATAAACAGTAAAACCGTAGTCTTCCTGAAGACAGCTGCTAGTATTAGCAGCAAGGGAAATCCGGAGCTGGCAGGCTTAAGCAGCGTTTAGACAGAAGTACCGTGGATAAACGTTTAAATACCCGGTTTCATTATACTTATCACGGCCAAAAACAAAGATAAAATAGTCCAATTGTATTAATATTGAATATGTATCAACGATACACATAATAAATTATTTAATTGATAAACAACGGAGTTTATTATTTCATCAGAAAATAACATGTTGATTACTTTTATTAGCCCTTAATGACACGTTAACAGTGGACGATACTCTAACGTAATGAAGTAACAATTAATTTTTCGCAATAAAAAATTATCGTACGCTTTCACCAGTAAATATTTAAGTCTTTTGACCAATAGGTACAAGCTATTCGTGTAGAGATAAAAGTTACCTTATCGTTGGCAAATCAAAATTAATAACATAACTAATGTCCTACATATCTAAACCACGTTGCCAGATATTCGTTGATACCAGGATATTCATTTATAGCCGTCGCTTAAGCGTTTAATGGCCTCATTGTGTTTAGCCTGGACGATCATCAAAGGCCCATCCGATAACATAATGAAATACTCGTGTCTCACAATCAGTCTAGCACCTCATGCATTACTAGACGCAAACGATAGCTTTTTCTGATATCAAGCTATTTAATTAAATGGTAAAACAAGGTGTTTATACGTCAAATAAGCAGCCTAATAATACCCTTGCACGATTTTATATTAACAGTGCAAGGGCAAAAGAGGATTGATTTCTACTAAAGTGTGTAAAAACATTTTACAAAATCTTTAACTACCTTCTCTTTCAGCGTATCCGAAAACCGTCTGCTGCCCTGCAGCAAGTTTTAACAACAATCTAGTCTGCTAGACATCCTGAGGTAAACAATATATCCAGTCATCAGATCTGTCTAGTTCAGAGTTTAAACCACTCTACAGTCATTTTTTTCTTTAGATATATTATATGTAGTAGGAGATCGATGGTAGCCGCCACCATATCTTGATCTTCTCTAAACATTTCCGTCTTATAATTCATATAAGGCACTTCGTCGGTAATGGTGGCTCTGTCCAGAGAAGTGTGAATAACCAAAATTATTTATTAGACTGTTTCATTACTGATATTTTCATCTCTTGAATTAGGAGTAACAATCACACTAGTAGTGAACTAGACTATTTACAAGGAAAATCAAAGATATTTGAAAAGAGCGGCAATAAATATGCAATAGTTTACCGAGGTAAACGGTATGCGGGTTTCGTAAAATTTGAATTCAGAAAATTAGATTATGGCCGTATCTAATATAATCTTCATCTGTTTGTACGTATCATTTTATTTTAATGTCACTATGATTGATACATAATAAAAGCTGGTACCGGATTGATACTGCGGGGTTTTTCATTAAAACGAACAATAGCTCTGGACATCAGCAACAGAATTAATCTAGTTATATTGAATTAATACAGCACCTGCACGATGCTAGTCCTAATAAAGACCGTTGAACTATAATAATACCTATATACGCTACCAATTAAGCACAGAATAATTTTCTGCCGGCTCTTAGGCGATATCCCTGTGTGCTATTATTATAGAGATATTCGTATCTACGTTAATAGAGGGATGTATCGCTACAGAGTAATTGTCAGAATACACCCTGTTTTAATGTAAGCTTGGCCTACATTACTTCTAGTAAAATAAAGAATGCGTATTCTAGGCTTTAGAGAATAAAGCATCAATCGTTGTAGAAGGCAGGCTAGTGATACTATCTAACTTTATGCCGTCGAGGGGTAAGCGCTCATTTTTACATATTTGCATAAAATTAATACTTGCATAAACCCACCGATATCAACGACAAAAAATACTATCGCGTCGCTGGCTACTGACTTTGGAGTACACAAGCCGACGCAAAAATTTTAAGATACACTTATGTTACGCGATCTGTCAAGCATCTAGATACTGGCGTTTCACGCACTAGTAGTGCGAATATTATTATTATCCGGTGTTCAACTACTAAACTGTTCTGTATTGCATGTATATGGCAGAACGCAGTAATAAACTTCTTCCTTTATTTGCTCATTCTATCTACCTCTGTTATTAATATTAAATACTCATCTTTACATGGTAATTCTGCTTAAAATATAGGCTGTAACTTTTCTTGCACTACAAATGAATTTTAATAATCAAACTTATCCACTTCTATCAGATTACGGATCTTCGAAAGATTACTAGAAATACAAAAAATGGAAATAATATTTGTTGTTTTTGAACAAAAAACCTCTCTACAAGAGAGGAGAGTTTCAACCATTTAGTGGTATAGCCGTAACTTATGCCAGTTATTTTTTTTCAGGAGGATTTCTTCGTCAGAATTGCTAACCTGGTTTATCTTCTCGGAAGATAAACAAAACTTAGGTGAGAAAATTGGCTAACAGATAGCATTAGACATCTTCCAGCAAAAACTAGCTATTTAAAAAGCATTCCAAAATCAGAGGGGATTGGATATCAAGCGATTTTGCCGTGCAAGTTAGCATAGCTAACTTTCCCTATAGTATTACAAACTGTCAAAATCGGTACGCCCGTGTTTATCCACTATTACATTGCTACAGCTATAGTGAACCACTAGAATGATATAGAAGGGCTAACGGATCGGATCGATCACAGCATTAATAACCTCCCGGACAGGTGGGTAAAGCTGCTAATTAACTCTATATCGGTATTGGCCAACTAGTATTCAATGCAACAGTTTATAGTAATGCCGTCATTTAAAAATATAGGTTAGTGATATTTGATCTAGACTTTATATGTCTAGATGGTAGCTAGGAGTAGCGCCAACCGTCCATACACGTCACAACTCTACCCTTTCTTTAAGCGTAATTCTAGATATAAGTTTACCAGCATCTATTACATACCACAGCAGTCCTACAGGTGTTCAAAGCTAACAAAGATACTTATTTGCAAGATCTGGATGCCACAGGTGCGCTTCTGTACCGTCTTTCTGACCAAACTTATTTTCTACCACTACTACTAGTATTTTGAAGGCGACGTGCAAAATATGGCAATAGCTATGACCTTCCTCTCAGATTAAGAGGTGGTAAGCGGCGTTGAAATGTCAGTATAAACACCATATCTCAATCAATTTATCACTAGAGATGTCAACGGCATTGCTAATGATGAATTTTATACCACCTCACAATCGCAAACACTAGCGATAGCTATGATCACATCCCTAACGTGGAATTGAGACGCTATTAGTTTTATTGAATATCAGCGCAACAGTCAACAAAAAGTAACCCTAGTTATATAACCCGACACACTACTGCCAACAAGCAAGCATATTCAATTGATACTTGCTTAGCTGATAATATATGTCAGATAAAAAGGACCGGTTAGAAAACCAGCACCAAATATTGGCTGTATCGCTTTTAATGTGCTTTATTTACGTATGTTTACTAAGAACATACTAATTCACGTTACCCCCCCTGTGATTTTATTGGTACCTTCTTTCGTGCATAGCTGAAAATTATGCACGAAAGAAGGTACCAATAATTCTATATTAATTATATCTAGATTTTGTAAAAACCTAGCCGGCGACTCTAAGCCATAATTAGAGTCGCCGGCATTTATTAAAAAAATATAAAACAGTGAACCTAATCTCATACTACGTCCGTACTCCCTAAGAAGAGATGTAGGAAGTATATTCATCAAAGGCTATCAAACCCTAGCATTATTTCATGGAGCACATTTTATGCCTGGTTGTTTATTATATTACTGTCAACACATCGAAAAATTACTTAATAACTCAAGAAGCGCCTACCCTCCAACGATACGTAAAATTACGAAAGTGTCAGTAGATTGAAGAAATATTAAATTCTAAAATTTAATATTTTCTGAGGAATTACTATAAATAGTGTTTCGTACTATCATTAAAATTTTTAAGGAAATTTACGTATAGCGATTACACTACTTAAGCCGAATAGCCTAAGTTATGAAGAGATATTTTCTATCATAGATTACTCAGTTAGGTATCGCGTCATACTTTATACAAATAGATATTGCAACAGACAACTTGTTAGCGGTTATAACCTGAGTGCAAAATTAAAATATACCTAACAGGGATCCGAATCCTACTAGGAAGCAGTTAACTATAAAATACCGTATTCTGCCATCTTCCGATAAGAGAGCAGAGAGCCGTTTCTTAGTCATAAGCGACTCTGTAATTAACAGAGGGGATAGAAAAAGAATTGGCAGATACTGCTACAAGGATAACAAAGATGTATCAATACCATTTTTTGTAGGACTATAAGCTATAGTGCCACCTGAATATTGATACTCTAAAGTTCAAAAAAAATCAAGATGCGCAGTAGGTGTTACATGTAGGTATGGCGAGTGCGTAATTACTAGTAATACAAAATATTAATATAACAATACTAGCATAGTACGTTTTATTAAACAGTAGCTTGTTATATTCCTCCGTAAAGGTATCAGCTCAAACTACTGCATCCAATATGTTGCGCATACAAATAAGCAAAGCCAAAAGAACATTGTACTATACATATGCATTTATGCTAATAATAAAATTGGATGTCAACTCACTGTACTGTGCTAGCGCCGTGTTTTTGTCTATAAAATGGCTAATGCATGCAGTGCTGCAAATAAACGGGCAACAGCGTTAGATTATCCAGTAAAATACCAAGATAAACTATTTCAAATCTACGCAGAAGCTTTTATATCCTTCTTGGCGATTATATTATCAATTCTCTTTTTCCTTGATTGTCTATACTAATTTTAAACGTTTCTAGTAAATTTCTACGATTTTATTTACCCCTCGTTGCGCCTATGTTAATAATCGTCTGTACAAAGTACAGTACGGGTTATCGTATATAACGCCACCCGATTTAATTATATCATCTGGCCTGATCTACACCACGAGACTCCCGCTACGGATCGATTTACTGTATGTATCGTTATAACGAAAAATACTAGAATAGTTTCACGTCCATCACCTTTAATCTCGATAAGCAGCTTTAAAAAGCATAACTGGATTGAGAAAATAATCTTGCCACTTTAGTTGGTATTACTAGTGATGGATACTGGCAATTTTGACTGTTGTGTTAACTGGCTGTTAGCGACCGAATCCAAAGCCTCTTTTATCCATTATCTATTGGTCATACGTAGCCAGGGGTTAATGAACCAATTAAGGCCAAGCTATAAACGATGACTTGTTTACCTTTTAGTAAATATCAGTCAAGCAAATACAACTATTAACTTCAAAGAATGAAGAACGTCTCATTCACACCGATAGAAATAACATCTATAATACCAAACAGCATGGTAACTGAGAATTTACTGTCTTTGGCCAAATACCACTAATCACAGCGAAAAGTATCACTGACAGCATCGTTTTAGGTGTAATTATGATTAAAAAATGGGGTATAGTCATTACCTGGCAGCAGGGTATTGCGCAAGTATACTGCGAAGCATCTGAAGAATACTGCAGCTGCCGAAATCGGCAAAGCTGCAGTATTCGTTTTTTCGACAAAATAGCACACAACAGACAGGATAATTTAGAGGTGGTCAGTCTATTTCCACTAGTACCAGGACAGCGTGTAGAGGTTGGTATCAATGAAGTTAGCCTGCTACGCTCCGCTTTTCTAGTGTACATGTTGCCACTACTAGGATTTATCAACAGTGCGGTGATTTTCCAAAGCATACTGAGTACCGATCTAGCAGCAGCCTGTGGTGGCGTAGCAGGCGGTGTTACTGGTTTTTTTTACGCGCGCTATTTATCCCACTACATATCTAAGGATCCTATTAATCAGCCGATGATTTTGCAAATAGATCCGTCGCCATAATCATTAAATATTCAGGATTAACGCTCACGTTCAGGCAGTGTAGTAAGTTTATAAGCGTAGATTATAACATAAATACCTACTTCAGCCTTCCAGGCTGCGGGTTAACTCTGCGTTTTGTCGCCAGGGGGCACGACTAAACGCAAATCCTAATAATAACTTTGTCCTGAATTCTTTCTTGCTCCATAAAAATATATAATGCATCCACTTTATAGACCATCAAAGTCCCGCCCCCTGCGGGGAAGCGGGACTACTAGAACGACTTAGAGCAACTTTTTAATATAAATTTTCTTAAAATAAGAAAATACCTAACTTCTCCATTATTGTTAATAATGGCAACTCTCAATAAGAGACGTCTAGATATCCTCCTATAAAATAAGCTAAAAATATTCTTAGTTCACCTTTGCTTAATGTAAATTGAACAACCAAAACTGACCAATCACGTTAATTTTTTTCATGTAGTATCTATTTTCTGATTCGTTTAGTGGAACGCAACGTTATATTCATACATCTGAATACACTGGCTATAATATGTCATGATATAGTTTGTAATAATATTACATAAACTATTTTGCTGAAACTTATATAGCGTTATACCACTATGAACTCATCTTTCATATTTCTGAAAACGCGGTTTTATCGAACTATGATCTCAGTAAATATCCACGCTAACTCATGCTTTTAAGCTGCTAACACGGTAAAGAAACTGTCAGAACTATCTATTTTATATATTGGCTACCTTGATTTCTGTGGAACATCAATCCTACTGGATTTACCACGCATTTCCCATGCCATCTCTAACTCTTTGATGGTCAGTCTACTGCCTTAATAAAATAGCCCATCCCCACCAATTTCTTCATAAAAAACAAAGAACACAAAACCACAAGTTATCCCAAGCCTTTTTTTTGGTCCAGATATACGTTACATCGCTGCACCATACCTGATTTAACTCCATTACAGTAAATTAACGTTCAATATAATTTAAGATCCAAACATGCTCTCCTAACAGCTACTGTTATTACTTGTATGTTTGTTCTGCTAACAATTTAGCCAGCCTCAGCTCTTTCATGAGCTGCCTAGAAGACAGCTCCCCATCCGGAGCCTCTTTTTAAGAGACCATAGTAGCGATACTTTTTTACGTTAGCTGTACCATGCCTGATACTATGCAGTTCATGCACCTGCCTTCACAAAATACCATTCACCTTTTTGTGGTTTATCAGGACACCTTTTCCAGTATTTATAACTGTTACAATAAACTCTGAATACATGGTAAACTTTAATCACAGGATTATGCGCTATGAATCCTCCTATTAAAGAGGATATTCAATAAATCTAAAATAAAGATCACTGTAACTTTTTAATTATTTTGTTTTTATTTCAAAAATATTATACTTTCTTCTTAAGATCATATATTTCAATTCCTTCCGAGCTTATATAAAAGAGGTTTTTTATATTTTCTTCTTTCTTTCATTACGCAGTTATTTTTGCCCATTTCGTCATCGTAAAAAGACTGGAATATATGGCTTTTTCTTCTTGCGTAGCAGTTTATTTTTTTGTCGAAAACTAATTAAATGAATTCACGTTTTAATTCAAAAGAACATTTCTTCTTTTTATTGGTACACTCATATTTTTCTTGGGTGAGTATATTGCTTATTTTAAGGTGGCTAACTTCAGTATACCAGTAATGTCGGTAATATTATGGCGATATTATTTCAGAATAATGGCTATATTTAATATCACTATTCTTGTTTCTGTAAATACCTAATCAATAATGACCAGTAACTCTCTCTTGGCGCGCATTCTGCTTCAATTTCGCCATACAATTATTAATTTATTCCTTACTAGTCTAAGTACCTTAATCAACGGTAATAACGTTTCGGGGCGCACGAATGAATTTGTAGGAGCAAAAAATACAGTGTTACATTTTATTTATGCCGCCGTACTTCAACTCCGTATTACTCAACTAACATGTCAATTAATGCTTAAATATCAATAAACACACAGTGTTTAAAATCCTTTAATCCCTTAATGCAGCGGAAGATGGATGTTATCATAATAACTTTAATACTTATTATTAATAACTATACCGTAGTTTTCCAACTTTGATATAATACATACTAAGATTTCTTTTAAAAAATTGTTTAAAAATGTATCCTTCTTAATACAAGATAATTGACTTACAGCCATGTAATATACGCTTTTATCATTAAATATCATATAATAACTTCTGACTTTCTCATTGTAGGGGTAATGTACTCCTTGCCCAATACCTTCTTCTAAGAAACTTAAATACTTTTCATTCAATGACTTATTATTCTCATATAACGCTAGATTAACTTTATGTAGATCCCTTAATTGCCGATAGTGCTTATTTTTTTTGTCAATCTCGCGCTCAAATTTAAACAAGTAGCGATAACCATTGTGAATGCTTGCGAAAGCAGCAGTTATCTCCGATACAAACAGTTCATACTGGACCTCACCGTTCGATAAAGGCTACCCAGAATGCTATTAAAATTCTAAGCTTCAGTTTCTTTGCTTTTCTAAACTCCAAGTTTAAAGCCACCCCCACACCCGACTATAAGCCAAACGTAATCTCACGTAAGCTCTTCAAATTTAACAGTAAGCTCAGTATTTACTACTAGTAAAATGGTCGTTCCATGGAATAGTCTTGAATGATGCACAAGATTTATAGCACTGGCATAGTACCAGTTTAGCTTCATAAACCAGGACTAGCCCGTTGCTTATCAAGCAACGCCTACAATAACACCCCTTGTGTTATGCCAAAGGTCAGCTTCAAACAGGATGACCCTTTTTAGCACTGTTAGCGTGGATATAGCTTTCTTCAGCACCATATTTGCCCGTGTTGGCAGTGTTGCATATCACACTAAATGTCGCCAAAATCGTACGTGGCATTCATTAGATCAAACGCTATCCTGATCAAGTATATTGGAATTAAATTTACTTTAATCCCCCCCCCGGGGGGCACGCACTGTCTTGCAAGAAAAAATTCCGCCAAAATATACAACGTTGTCAATAATACCGTTATAAACCTCTTTAAACATTGTATAATACTTTCTCCATTAATCCTATTTATATCCTACCTTATGCTTGGTGTAGCCTGACTACTCTATTAGCTGAAAACACGTTCTTACTTATTAGTATAATGTATACTTTATATCGTTATAAATTTTTTAAATAAATACCTATTCTATTTTTGTGTTGGTAATTTGGTACCAACAAACTGTTATTACTTTTCTTTGGTGTATTAATCAACGGGCGTCATTTATCTTTAGTATTCTGAATTTTCTTTCATTTAGTTTCATGTAACACCTTGGCGCGCTTCCAACGCTTTTATCCACTCTGAAGATAAGCACCAGCAAATGTAGCAATATCATCTTAAAGTACAATACAGGAATAAGCAGCATTCATCTAGCTAATAATTACTTTATTAGGATTATAAATATTTTATATCACCCCTTGCCATTTAGCAGCATACCTTAATCAGGCTCCTTATTAATTAAGATACTTTTTATTTAGAAATTCAATAAAACTGCACTGAGTCACATGTTTCTTTTTTTCTGAGATAACCATCTCATATAATTAACTCAGCTTTAAGCGTTTAATATCCGCCTTGGCGACGTCTACCAGCTAACGCTATCTGGCGTAATATCACCAGCGTTTTCTGTTGGTTAGAGTTAAACTCTTTTCATGGCGCAGTGTATTTTTTTAACAGATCCAGTAGTTTTGCTCTTGTGCCCGTACCTACGAGTTAATGGAGAGGTACCGTCAAAATATTAAATAGATAGCTAGTTAGGAAATTTCAGTGATATTACATTGAGTATCTTACTGATTTCTAAAATGCCGTTATCAAAAAAAAGCAAACAATAGCGTACAGCGCTGCTGTATGGCATAACGCTAATAGATCTGCTAGCACGATGACGTTATGCCAGTGATAGCCGCCAGATAACAAATACACCCGTTAAGCTCTAGAGTTAGAGTTAACTATGGGGGTAAAGGATTGTTCCTATATCGGCATCGCTACTTTTATGTTAAAGGACTTGCTATTTTCTCTACTAATTAGTAGCTAATTAGTATTATATGGGCTAAATATCGTTACTTGGTATAGCTGATATGCCTTAAATTCGAACCGATAATATCCCCTAAATCCTTCAATTTAGTGAAATATACTTGATGTTTCTTTGGCTTTCTGAGGGAACGGTGTCACTAGAAACTCCTAGGGAGTCGTTCCACATTGAGATAGGAATTCACCAATTCCTGCAGGCTATTTTTTATACACTCTTTATCGAATACGTCTTTTTTGGTATTGACCAGTGCCGAGGAGCCTCTGACAATGTACAAAGCTTTAACTTTTCGAGAATAAAGGTTACTGGCTAGGATGCAGGGGAGGTCTATAGCAACCTGCTGTTAATCATATTACTTCTTGTGCTAGCATTATGCGTTCATCAGCCATCTACTTTTACTGATCATTGAAGCTCTGCACCTTACGTCTCGAACAAGACGGGCATTATGACGTATGATTATACTAAATTTATCACGTGACTTGTGATGGTAGTGCCGCGCTTTACTAACTGATTAGCTTACTATACAGGGGCCTTACGCCATATTAAATTTACTAAAAAGTAACTTAAATCAAAAAGGTTAGTGAAAATTATTTCCTACCTATTTTATGAAACCACCAGAATCTGTAAAATCTTTGTAAGGAATGTCATTAAAGAACTTACAGATAACCTATCGTTTAACTTAAGGATGCAGAAATGAGTGCATCTCACCCTATAACGTCTGACAGAAGGATAGAGCATAGTAGCACTCAATAAAACTAATTTTACTTACTATTACTATTATAAGTAAGCTGCTAATAGCATGATGTAACCGGTGTTTTACGAACATACCTGTATGGAACAGCGGGCTGAATTAAAACGGTAATTATACACACTCTAATGTACGTGAAGATATATTCGCTATACTGCTCCCTGAAGATTAGCCCCATGAATACGGTGGCATATTGCACTCCTTCACTGCAATCTACATAACAGCCAACACACTATTATAACTTGCTTTTATATCTCATTCTCCAGAATTAAACCTTCCGTAACCTTGAAGCGCTCAAGGAGGTGACGTACTTTATTCCTCCTTCACTACTACTAGTGAAAACTGAATTGCCTTATCTAAAGCTGATACCTTACCGTCTCAAAGAGAGTTAGTCTGTTTTATATGTATAATCCGGCAGAATAACAGCGATGCTTATAATGAGTCTTCTTAAACGTAGTAGTTATCGGCCGCTACCGGCACTAATTTCATTAGTTTGTTCCACGTCGACATGTAATCCTTCCTCAAAGCTAATTGATATAGATAACTTTATTATTTTATTTTAAATAAATTTAAATAGTGTTAGTTATTAAAATAACGATACTTGGGTGTATCGAAAAGGAAATGTCTGATAGCACCATACCTGAGTAAATCTCTGCTACTGTCAGACATCTATCCGCTATCTGATCGTCATCATACATGACGTCATTGTCAATACAATGACGTAATTATAGAAGCAGCTTAAACTGCCGATTAAGCCCGAACGCTTTCTTTGTCGGGATAATTAAGAATACCCACAGACCTTACGGCACCAATTTACTCCCGATACGACATCTGATATATTAGGATTATAATATTGAATAAAAAAAATTATATTGCAGAATAATGTATTCTTTCACCTATAAAAGATTGCTAACTCAGTAATAAGTGGTTATTTCTATGTCTGCTTGCTGCCAGTATTTTATGGAAAAAGTTTCGCTAATTTAACTGACTACTGGCCGCTATCTAGAATATTATCCAAAAAAAATAAAAGGATTTTTTATCAATCTTCAGCTGGTTTTTTTAGTTAGCGTACGTGACACAATATTTTACCAATAAAGACGGCGTTTCAGGCCTGGTTATAGTGAAAACCTACGATATTATAACAACTATTGCTGTCTTGGCGTTATTTATTTTACATTTGACGATAAATAAGAACGCCATCAAATATCTGGCAGATAAAAGAATTTTTAGGATTGTTACTAGAACCATCGCTGCATCGGTATTTAACCACTTCGAGCACATCAAACTGTCAGAATATCTCGGTTTCTTTGCCGATAAACCTTTTTTATGCCGATCACTTTAAGTTAATGGATTCTGCTCAACCAGATGCTATCGTTTATCTCGAAGAGATATTGGGGTCAGCACTATCCAAGATTTTATTCACTGAGCATCTATTACTTAACTATAATCCGATAGTAGTCTTTACGATTTATGGCGTAATAAAGAGATTACTGGTGCCGTTCGGGCTGCAGTATACCTAGAATGTTATTCTTTCTAAATGCAGACAAGAAATTTAGCAATGTCTCAGGTTAGGTTTTTATGATGATGTACCTCTCGTTACTTCGCATGCCAAATTTTATCGCTAATAAGCAAGCTCTTAGGCGACTTTTTTAAACACTAATGGCAGTATCAAGATTTCTATCACATTGACTGCCTTTTGAGCAGTATTATATAGCGAGCTATATGTCATTCATGCCTTACTGTCTGGATGTGGATATTCCTATTTTATATTTTTTCTCGGATGCATGACCATACTAGTTTTTTCTCATGAACTAATCGATTTTTTAACCTCTCAGAGAGAGGCAGCAGTAACTGCATCTAGCTATACTTTCACTGAGGGAAACGTATAGACTATTTTATTATAGTCTATACGTTCAACATACCATAAAACTAAATCTAAATACAACTCGACGGCAGGAGATGCTATGCTTATTGAGTCAATATACTAAAGTAGCAGTGAGCGAGGATGTGGCGCTGTTGAGCACTTGTTGTAGTAACAAGCAAAGATCAAAGATAATTTTAGAAGTCTTTGACGCTTGTGTCACTTAGCTATGTATCCACGGGGCGGTATAGCGAGAGTCGATCAGATCGGACTGAAAAAGTTAACACGTGGGTGTGGTTTATATGGTATGTTCTAAGGTATAAGCAATTTTGTACCAAATTAGATAATTTAAAAACTCTAATAGCTGTTTACAATAAACAATATAACCCGCGCCAATACAATACCAGTTAGACCAACAATGTGTCGCTGCACCAAAGCCATACTCGCTAAAGCTGGTAAATTTTATCCGTTAAAAACGGATAATACTTTCTTGTTTGCTATGGTTAATACATCCACGTTGCCTATTCTACATTTAATGAATTTATTTTAATGACCTACCTGGTTGAAAGTAGAGAACTCCCCACTCATACCCTTTTCCTAACCAATCAGGAAATAAGGAAGCCATTATGCCCGAAGAAAGTATTTTCAGTAAAATTATCCGCCGGGAAATACCCGCTAATATTCTCTATCAGGATAATTTAGTTACTGCTTTTCGCGATATCAATCCTAAAGCGCCAAGCCATATTTTGATTGTCACTAACACACTTATCCCCACTGCCAATGATGTCACCGCCGACGACGAAGCAGCGCTAGGACGCTTTTTCACTGTCGCAGCGAACATTGCCAGGCAAGAGGGTATCAATGAAGAAGGCTACCGGTTGATCGTAAATTGCAACCGCCACGGTGGCCAGGAAATTTATCATTTACATATGCATCTTTTGGGCGGTAAACCGCTTGGGCCACTGCTGGTTTAATAAGTTGATATAAAAACAGGCAGTTAAGATGGGTTGGATAGTGACACTATCGCTACTCGCAAACTGTAGCCGCCACCAGAAGAGTAATAACAAGATTAATTTCTCATCATAGCTAGGCGTGCAATTGCTAGTTATGGATCCATCGCTCTCAGTGCTTGTATTACCGATGCACGCCACCAGTGCTTAGCTTACTACTGATTTGGAGTGGTTTAGAAGCTCTGTAAATTTACTTGGTAATAATCTCCCGTATTGGTTATTAATATGTGTCCATTTCCATTAGTACAATGGAAATGATTGGTGGTGTTTATTCCTTTTGACAACATTATAACAACTCATCTTACTGCCTAAAGGCGAATGGTCAGTGCAAGTAATGAATGGTAATCCAAAAACAAAACACATCCATTTTTTATCTTTGCAATTAAAAAAAATCAATATTGAGTTCATAATGAAAAAGAAAGCCTTCATCCTCCTCACAGTGCTAGTACTAACCAGCTGTACCTCCAGAAAGCCCGCGCCGTCGCTAGCGCTCATCAAACTCAGTATGCATCCGGTTTCAGTTACGATACAACAACCACCGCCAGCCACCAGCGAACCAATGCCTATACCGCCAAAAATTAAAACCATAGACTGGCAGTCTAGCCTATCGTCTCTAGTACAGAAAATGCTAGCGGTAGAGGGAATCAATGATGGTAACGTACTACTAGTCAATACTATGAAAAATGCCACCAATGGCAACCTGCAAACTAGTAAAGCCACAGAGACGCTTACAAACCTTATTTTAGCCGGCGGCGGGAAATTTCAAGTTATCGATGCTAAGCAATTAAACGCGGCACGCCAAAATTTAGGACTTTTTTCATACGATAGTTTAGAATCACGCAGCAAAGCGGTGTGGCTAGCGCGCTATCTTAACGCGAAATATGTACTTTATAGCGTTGCTACTGGCGACGTGCAGCAGCCGGGACTCGATCTTCAACTAATGTTAGTAAAAACCGGTGAGATTATTTGGTCCGGTAACAGCATTGCTCAAGATTGATACCAATCTACAGTTAACGTATTACTGCACTGCTTACTAACCGTACTATCTAAGAATATCAACCCTTAGCTGGTATCTGAAAAAACTGCTTTCCGCTACTCAGCGGTTTTTACCTTCTGACGACTAGAGATCAGCTAAAGATTTTAGTCAGCGCCGTCGAAGATATCATTAATAAAGGTGAAAAACATTACAAAATTACGAGTCACAGCCTAAAACTAGCATTGCGGACTCTTGCAGAAAGTGCAATATATCTAGATATATTATACCTATAATACATCAATTTCTACAGCAGAAAAAAGTAACTAATAGCAACGGCCGGCACAAGCCTAGCAGTAGAATTTCAAACTCAGGAAGATCTGAAAATTATTCCATCATAGCAAGACGACATAGCTTTTCCTGTGCGTTAGGATGACATAGCACAGGAAAAGCTATGTTAGCTGAGGGAGGATCACTAAACGGTAGTACAAACTCATCTTTGGAAGAAAATGGCTGGCGTACTCCTTTGCATCAAAAGGTTAACTTAGTGCATAAGACGGCCCGGGCATATTCGGCTTCGCTCAGAATGATATTAGATACTCAGCAGATATCAATACTCAGCAAAAGATCCTCGCCAAATTACTAATAACGCAGGTGGTAATCACAAAAAAAGTCTATGGCTATATCAGGGTGCGGCGATGTAATGAGCGACTATATAAATATCAGTGAGTATGTTCATTACTAGCCTCCACGAAAAATCTAGCCGTCCATAATGAGGTTATTGAAGAATGAGAGCAGTATTAGATCTAGGCCTGTGGACACACTACACAGTCAACGTCCAGAGCATTT
Source organism: Sodalis sp. (in: enterobacteria) (assembly GCA_051710585.1). Lineage (GTDB taxonomy): Bacteria > Pseudomonadota > Gammaproteobacteria > Enterobacterales > Enterobacteriaceae > JBPESP01. The sequence goes on from JBPESP010000005.1 coordinate 96,431, forward strand.
GCAGAACATCTGGGGCCCACATATCATCACAATTAACGCAAAAAGAGCAGCGCAACTGCTGTATAAAAGTGATATAATTGGAGTGCAGTCAAAAAAAAGACCTTCACCATATGAGCTAAAGGATCTCAATACGCAATAGCTTACCAAGATGGAGACAATAGCCTCCACCAACAGAACAGTGATAGTGATAGTGATATCCGACTGTACCATACATTTAATCAGATTGCTACACAAATCTCCTGGAATTGAGATACCTCAATACTCTAGAGTATATAGCGATATTCTTTCTGTAAAACAATAATATTGTTGATAATAACGTTTGATAAACATTTGCATATTTGCTACTTCCACCATATCTAGGATACTGATGGTAGAACTAAAACTACCAATCGGTAGCGCTAACAGGTCATGGTTAGCTCCAGCCTTCTTCTATAGGAGAAGTGCAGACCCCTTCGTAGAAGACCCACTCATTAAGCCTGTTAACCAAACTATACAGGTATAAATGAGCAAACAGTGTATCCTCAGCGCTAACCGGATCAATTTTGTTACTCTGTGCCAAATAAGGTGGTATGATCGCCCCCAAGCGTGAAATAAATTAAGGTCAATAGCGAGCGGACGGGCATGATGTTAACGATATCTATATGAACTTTACTGAGATAAAAGGACCTTTCTTCCTTTTTAATTTGTTACAAAATTCAATAGTACCATAAAGGACCTAAATTGTAGTGTAATACGAGATTCACAATCGCGATCATAATTTTGGAAAGGTTATGCTTATTACTGAGTTATTTCTTAATTATTTATAATACCTAGTTTTGAAGGCTAACAAAAATACGATTTCTTTTTGATACGATCAATTTTACTAACTCGTAGTATTAGTCAATACAAAATAACCAGCATCAGTGTGTTTTCTGGCTTTAAAAGCTCTTCTCTTAATGTTTAAAAAAATTATCCCGGGCGGCATATAAATATTGGAACATAGACCAGAACGTCAGCACCATCGCGATATGCAGCGCGGCAATACCTATTCCAGAAACGATGCTGTCCGGACGCCACAATAATGCAATCAATGCGAACATTTGCGCAGTGGTTTTAACCTTACTAATCCAGGAAACTGCTACGTTGCTGCGTTTACCTATCTCCGCCATCCACTCACGCAAAGCAGAGATAATGATTTCACGAGCTATCATCGTCGCCGCGGGCAGCGTAATCCACCATGAATGAAAATGTTCCACAACTAATACTAATGCCATAGCAACCATCACTTTATCTGCGACAGGATCGAGAAAGGCACCAAAGCAAGTGATTTGTTTCCAGCGACGAGCCAAAAATCCATCAAACCAATCTGTTACTGCCGCCAAGACAAAAATTAACGCGCAACAAAGCGGTGTCCACTTAAAAGGCAGATAGAAAGCAAGTATAAAGAATGGTATCATGACGACACGGAACAGGGTAAGCCAAGTCGGTATATTTAGTTGCATAATACTTTTATAACTATCTGATCGGAATGGAGATTAAAAGTATGTTGCTACATTGGCGCTAGTGTTTCAATGCATTAAATATTTTTTCTGCAAAGGCAATTGAAATACCCGGTACGCGGGCAATTTCTTCAATGCTGGCGTTGCGCAGCGGCTGTAAACCACCCATATATTTCAGCAAAGACTGTCTGCGTATTGGCCCTACACCCTTAATTAACTCTAGGACGCTTGCGTTTTTTACCTTAGCACGTTTATTGCGATGACCAGTAATCGCATGTTTGTGTGAATCATCGCGGATATGTTGTATCACATGCAATGCAGGTGCATCCGGTGGAAGCACTATCCCCTCTCCGTGAGGCTGCAAAAATAACGTTTCCAGACCGGCCTTGCGATCCACCCCCTTTGCCACACCAAGTAAAACCACACGTGATTTGTCCCAAGGAGCCTTTAACTTTTCAAACACCGCTTTTGCCATTCTCAACTGCCCTTTACCGCCATCAATAATTACTACGTCTGGAATTTTTTTTTCTTCTAATACTTTATTGTAGCGACGGTGTAGAACTTGATAAATAGCGGCATAATCATCGCCGGGTGTAATACCTTTAATGTTATAGCGACGATATGCATTGCGTACTGGCCCATTGCCATCAAAAACAACACAGGAAGCAATGGTCTGCTCACCCATCGTGTGACTGATGTCAAAACATTCCATCCGGTTGATCATCTGAATGCCTAAAAGTTTTGCTAGGGCGCCCAAACGCTGATGCACTATTGACTGCTGCGATAATTTTGTCACTAGCGCCGTTACGGCATTCGTATGAGCCAGTTTTAAGTAACGAGCACGATCACCGCGCGGGTGCGTTTGGATCTGAATCTTCTTGCCCGCTTGTTCACTTAATGCCGATGCCAACAACGTTTTTTCCATTAGTGTGAAATCCAGCAGAATCTCTCCTGGTAGTGACCGCATCTGACTACCTTGGAGATAAAATTGACCCATAAACGTTTGTACTACTTCTGCAAGTTCAGTACCAGGCGGTACTTTTGGGAAATAACTGCGGCTACCTAACACTTTACCCTGGCGAATAAACAGCACATGCATGCAGACAATCCCAGCATTAAAAGAGATGCCAATAACGTCCAGATCTTCCAGATCACCAGAAACAAACTGTTTTTCCGTCATATGGCGTACCGCTTGTATCTGATCGCGCACGTACGCAGCATCCTCAAAATTTAAAGCACGACTAGCGAACTCCATTCGTTCTACTAGCTGATTAAGGACCTGCTGATCTTTGCCTGATAAAAATAAACGTATATATTTTACCTGCTGCTGGTATTTCTCATCACTGACTAATCCTACACAAGGCCCAAGACACCGACCAATCTGATATTGTAGACATGGTCGTGAACGATTGCGATATACGCTGTCTTCACATTGGCGAATTGGAAAAAGCTTTTGTAGAAGAGCTAATATTTCTTTCACCGCAGAACCGTTAGGAAACGGACCAAAATAGTCCCCTTTCGCACGCTTGGCACCACGATGAAATGTAATACGCGGATGTACGTCACTGCTGAGAAAAATAAAAGGATAAGATTTATCATCACGCAGGAACACATTATAGCGCGGCTGATATAGCTTTATATAGTTGTGTTCAAGTAGTAGCGCCTCAGTTTCCGTATGGGTGATGGTCACATCAATATGATGAATGCTTTTCACCAGCGCTTCAGTCTTACGGCTGATAACCTTTATTCGAAAATAGCTTGCCAGGCGTTTCTTTAGATCTTTAGCCTTGCCGATATAAATCACCATACCAGACGCATCATACATCCTATAGACGCCAGGCTGGCTAGTTAAAATGCTTAGAAATTGTTTTGCGTCGAAACTATCAGTCACTACTTAATAAATCTCCATATTAAAAACCCGTAGCGGATGGCTAGACAAGTTAATTCTACATCACCTCTGATGTTTATTTACTAAATATCCAATAGTGATATCTATTGACTATTTTAAGGCTTAAATTGTGCTACTCTTATATGTTATTAAGCTTCTAACCACGTATAATCATCAGTATAATTTATAATTCCTCATCAGATAAATATTCAAATGGGATTTCTGCCTGAAACTTCGGTTGACTCAGGGTTATCTGCTGGCGATATCTGACGCAATATAGCGTTTACCGGCGTTGACTGCTTGAGTAATGTGTATTACACATATCATGCGGCACGGTAGATCTTTGCTGAAATAACCCTCCTCGATTTCATCTAGCGTTATTCTAACGGGTAGAAGCTTTTTGTGTAAACGGCCAGTGTGATAATTTTTATATCCAGAGAGAAGTGTATGATTTTGCGCATAGCTCTCCAACCCGCCTATCCGCGGGATGTTCATATCTATTTAATTAATACGACGTCGATGTAATTACTGTGGCACCACTTCACGGTACCCTAACTACATTTAGCAATGCCTCATCAACAACTTTGAAATCTTTAATATTTTCAAAATATATCGTATCCCTGCGCACACTAATTTATAGCCAATCAGCAAGAAAACACTTACTATATAAAATCCTCAAAAAAAAGAGAGAGTGATATAGATACATTAATATTTAAAAGCTAATATTATAGATTTTAAATAAAGAGAATAATTATTTATTTATACTAGAAAAATTTAGCTCTATCGCCTTCGCGAGTTTATTTGCGACAGATATATTATTACACCATAAGGTAAATTGTACCAAATTTGCAAAATAATAAAATTGTCTATTTAACGTTAAAACTCACCCTACAAGCGCTATAAATACAACGTTATATTATTTATAAAAAATAAGTTATTATTAAACATACTTTAAAAGTATGATTTTATGTTTTTATTTTTTAAATAAAAGTATAATTAATCATTTTATTTTTTAAAAATTTTTATAGTATATTTATTTAAGGCACATTTAAGCCCTCCATGGTAACTATTGAAATGGATAGATTAAGTGTAGTGGTATTATTTTATAATAAATTTATAAAGCTTAAATGTGCCTTAAATAAATATACTCCATCAGAATAAATAAAATATTAGTTAAATTTATATAACAAAATTATATGCAATATCCTATATTACATATAATATAAACGATTAAATATCTGTCTAACACAATTTCAGTATCAAACGTAATAAAACTAATAATTTTCTCGCTTGAGCGGCTCTAATTTTAAATAATAAGTTATTTCGATAAATAAACTAGTTACCATAGCGTAGGTATCGTAATATACATCTCTCAACCGTGATAAATTTTCAGACTTGTGCAATAGGACCGTAAGGTTCAAATAAACGATACAATGAAGAATGAGGTAAGCCATACTGTTATCCTATTAAATATACAGCTAAACTAGATGACTAAAGGTATTAATGTAGATACTACAGATCCAGCTTATTACCTAACATCCAACTCTCTATTATTAGCTATTAGCGGCTGACCGAAGTTCACTTATACCTTGATAAGGCTTATTATAAAATAGATAACCTGACAAGTAATCTAACTCACTTTAATAGCGATAATATCTATACTATACGCTGTTAGTTATTGAAGATGATTAGCAATAAATCTTTTTTATTAAATCCAATGACGAATCACTTTGCCGTTCAATGCCGCTGTATCTAGAATTACCAGTAATTACTGAAATAATATTATAAAATACATAGCTGAGTCAGCATTGATCCATCTCACCTTCTCAATTTAAAATTGAGAAACTCTATAACGTCTATCAATAGAATTTCTTCAGTTTTAAGCGATTAAATCTATCAGCCAAGACTACATTTGATACTACCTTTAAATACATAATAAATAACTTAAATAATCATTTAAATTAGCCCGTGTGATAAGTAATTAACAAATATCTGCCTGCCGTTGCCTAGATATGCCAACAGATAAAATACTAAAATGATGGTCTTTAATGTGAGGCGGCACTCATTTTTTTATTCTTAAGTTAAATAATAGGTTGCCGAAAGCAATTTGATGATGCGGATTATATAAATTTTAGACCCATCGTAAAATGGCAGAGAATTATTTTTGCACTATATTCTACACTTAAATAAGTATGATTTATATAAAGGTTATTAGATATTTTCTTCTATTAAAAGTTGAATTAACAGACTATCCGAGTGATCTTTAAGATCTTGATAACGCTAATAGAGACTCTCCCTGCCTTCAAAAGTAGCTATTGCTAATTCTTCTGAATCTTTTTAGAAGAAACCTATAATTTATATCGAAGTACCTTCTAAAATTTTCTATTATGCTAGGTTTCCCTCATTAATCTATTAAATCTCGCTAAGTTGAAAGTATTTCTTTTAATTTATGTGTACTAAATACAATGAGTTAAACCTGAAGAATTCCTTATGTACAATCCACTATCTATAGACTTAAAAAAGTTTTTTACTTTTAGTTAAATAGTTATGCAATATTAAGAAGCATCAAACCATTTATGAACTTTAGTACTTATATTTCCTATAAATAAATTGTTTAGGGTGTGCAATAAAGTTTTATTTTGTATTTATATCAAAGAAAAATATATTTTTTCTTATTTATTCCTTTAAAACTTATTAGTTAAGGCAATAAAATAAAGAAACATCTCTTATATGATGGCAGTCGGAAAAGAAATTTATTAGTTTCTTTATTTATCTTAAATTTTAGATATTGTTACTTCATAGTAATCTATAATTTAACCGTAAGATTAACTTCTTATGGTAACAGAATAATCAGTTTACATATGTTACATAACACCCTTGCAGAAACTTCACTGCTCATTAAATAAAACAACTATAAATTCATCCAATTTAGTCCATAAGTGTTCTGGTGCTATGACTTTCGACTAAAATATCAATTAGTTACCAAAGCAAACACAGCCTCTCATAAAATAGAGGCACTATTATCATCTTTAAGTAGAAAACCCGGCCATGCCAGTAGCTGATAAGTCACTTAAGCGCAACACTACCATCAATTTACATATAAACTGACGATTATGCATTAATATCCTTTGCCATACTTGAGTGCAAAATGCAAAGCTTCAACGATCTAGTAAAAGCAGATTGCCAGTGTATTTATGATGCTGGAACAGGCAATATAGTTCAGTTAGAACAGAGGCCAGGATGATCCGCATTACAGCGATAAGCTTTATCATTGAAGAGTTAAAAGCCCCCTTTACATTCACCTAAGCCCATCGCAACCTGACAAGAATGTAGCTAAAGCAACTTACAGAATAATTAGGATAAAAGACATAATGTTATCCCATAAACCACCCCAGTGATGCAGAATGAATAATGAATCAAGATACATACACGATGAGTACTACCCCACACCCATGCCGCTCTTTTCCTCGATCACGGAAATTCGACAAAAATACTAAAAGACAACTACTATACCTGTAACTAGAAATAACTAGATTCAGATGCAAAATAATACAGCCATAGGTATGATAATAGGCATCTCTAGCTACTAGTACCATCAAGAGAGCCCATGGCAAAACCGCAAACCACGCATAACTTCGATCGTTTTTTACAAGTGCTATTTAATTAACATTACTTGCCTATAGTTTCGCTGGCACTAACACAACGATTATAGTCTCTCTTAGCACAAAATATTGATATAAGGCAACATAAACGAATGAACGCTATATCACAGCAGCTGGAACATATTAATAATATATTCCTATGCAAATATTCCGATAATACAACTCAGCCGCAGCGCAAAATATTACTTAATTATTGGATAGAGAAAACGCTCTAGCCACACACTGCGCCTAAACAGAATCAATCAAGAATGATGTGGGGATAAAAACGGGATAAATCCTGGGTAATAATCTGCTGGTCTTCACGCAGACCAATACCGCAGGGCTTATCGTTAACTAACCAGCTGCCGATAACCGTATAACTTTCACCAAAGCGAGGCAGTGAGCAAAACGCCTGTACAATAGAGCCTTCCTCCCCATAAGGGCCATCTACGCGTGAAATTTCACGTCCCTGCTCAAAGACACACACATTTGCACCCTCGCGGGAAAACAGCGGCTTTACTACATAATTATCCATCGGGGGGTAATCGTCTTCGGCAAAATAGGCTGGCAACAGGTTAGGATGGTCTGGAAACATCTGCCAAAGTATCGGTAATAGCGCTTTGTTGGACAAAATGCATTTCCAGGCCGGCTCAAGCCAGTAAACCCCAGCATCATCCAGCTTAGTGGAGAACACCTCTCGCAACATAAATTCCCACGGATAAAGCTTGATCAGGTTACTGACAACCTGATCCTGTATATCAGTAAACTCGCCTCTCTCTCCCAGTCCTAGCTCTTCAATATAGAGAAACACATTAGGCAACCCGGCTTCTGTGGCGCAATCCTGCAGATACTGCACCGTACAGCGATCTTCCTCCGTATCTTTGCAGCATGCAAAATGTAGCAAACTGAACCCATACTTTGACTTCAGTTCAGAAAACCGGGCAATAAGCTTCTCCTGTAGGCTATTATACTGATCGGCATTGGCCGGTAGCTTACCGGAGTTAATCTGATCTTCTAGCCATATCCATTGAAAGAACGCCGCTTCGTACAGTGAGGTCGGCGTATCAGCATTATTTTCTAACAATTTAGGCGGATTCCGACCATCGTAAACTAGATCCAATCGTGAATACAGTGACGGCTGACGTGTTTTCCAGGCCTTACGTACAAACGACCAGGTATGTTGGGGGATACAGAATTTACTCATTAGTTCATCACTGGCCACAACTTTTTCAACTACTTGCAAACACATCTGATGGAGGTTAGCAGTGGACTCCTCTAACATCTCGATTTGTGCCAGTTTAAACTGATAGTAAGCCTCTTCAGACCAATAGGGTTCACCATACAGAGTATGAAAGTTAAAGCCATATTCGGTGGCTATTTCCTGCCAATTTAACCGTTTTTCGATAGTGACTCGTTTCATGTCCTGTTAGCTTCCCATGGTACGGTGGGGTGTAGCACTATTGCTGAGCAAGCTATTCTGCTTGGCGACGATCTCGCCAAAGCCACCGCGAGTGATAGTCTTCGTGGTCACCGGTTTCGGCGCTAAAGTAATCTTCGGTACTGCCATCGAACGGGGGTTAGTAGCAACCCCGTAATTATTACCACTAGCATTGACAAACTGGCCTGGTGCTGAAATATTAGTAGCCCGCGAAGTCAGCGGCGGCTGCTGTGCATAGCTGTCACCACCAATCATGTGACCCATCATATAGCCCGCCATCAACGGCATCCATATGCTACCGCTATGCTGTGACTCCGCCGCCATACCGGCCTTAGCTGATAGTTGAACACATCCTTCTTCACCAAATTCCGCCACACAGTCAGCGCGGGAGGTGTATTTTGGCGCGGTTTTCACTACTTCTTGCTGCGCGGCGTTGTAAGCCGTGGTGTATTGTTCAGTTAAAAAAGGATTAGCGCGGGTACAGTCTTCACTATTCATATAAAGTGAGATACTTTCGTCACTTTTTTCACAACCAGCTAATCCAAAAACGGCACTGACAGCCAGCGCGACTGGTGCTATATGGTAAGAACGGCAATACTTACGAAAGCTAGAGTGATGAATTTGTTTAGTGCGTTTCATTATTATCCTGCTTTTTTGATATTAAAATTGATCCATAAAAATCACCCTAGAATAGAGGAAAAACAGTAAAAAATGAAGCAGAGCCACTCTGCAGCTAATATCTTTACGTAGTTATACACTTTCCTACCCCCACTGCAGTGGTAGTACATTCAATAATAATTTCAAGCGGCCATCGAAGAAAAAATAAAGATTAGCTTTTGCTGTTGGAAAAGAACTTAATGCTAAAAAATCACATTCGTTAGCCTGACTGACGACGATAACTAATGCAGTCATCATGCTGCTTGCGCTTAGCAAGCGCAAGCGACGTACCGGTACCATTAGCAATGGATATACTATGAAGTATTTTAAGACGCTATCGTCTATCGATATCTGTCAGCATCATTTTTTGCTAACTGGGTTATTAAATATCACAAAATCTGCCTTAGTATAGCATACCAAAAAACAGATTTCAGACTCAACTGATTGTTTATATCATTGATAGAGCGCGCTTATTAAGAGAGATTCCGTTTTATAATTATAAAAACGTTATGGTAACATCTAAAATATGTTAATAATAGTACGAGTAAGCCCCTACCTAGTAGACGACTTCTGATGCGGATAAAGAACTTTATGCCAACACCAGCGTAGATTCATAGGTAGTAATAGTACTAATGGAAGCGGAAATCTTCTTAAACAATAAGAACAAAGTTACAACTATATTAGCGATGCACATTTTAAAATATTCGCTGTTCGTTAAAACTAATAAAACTATACTGTGCCTACTTTAAACTAAGAAGTGATAAATTCCTCACTATAAAACAGTACGTTCATGCTAAGGCTGACAGTGTTCGTTGCAGCTAATTACTTATCGGAATTGTTTATAGGATTATTAAACAAACCATTGTAGTTGGTATTTACTAACCGTTACGGGGCGTTAAGAGCTAAAGTTAATAAATAACCGACCGATAGATAGTAAAAGATCTGTTCACAAACAAAATTCTGTAACAAGTACACCAATAAGAGGCTAAGGTTATAGTTTTCCGCTTCTTTAATTTAAGAAGTTCTTGATCGCATCAAGACATCTGGTCTCAAAACTCACGATATTAAAAACCTTAATAACTGCAGATATTCTATCCCAGTAATCTAGGTAATCCTTTTAGCATATTACCAAGATATTGCTAACACCGGCTTCGGAAGCTAGAACGGTACTGTATTCCGACGATCGCGCATTTTGCACATCCATAAATGACGATTAGATCAATATTGAAAGCAGTGGGTAGTTTTGTCCAATTAGCGATAAAGCTCCCACTATCTATATGCGATAGTTTATCAATGGCATTCAATGCTTTGAGATAGTTAGTAGTAATATTAAAAATTAACGATTCCTGGCCAGTTTTACACGAGACATCCTTAAAACCCTCGTTTTGCTGAAAGGTTTAGGGTATACCATATACAGATATCAAAAATGATCTGTATCAACTGCCTCGCACCGGAGCTGTACGCATTGGAATTAATATCATAATCATTAAAAACCATGAGTATGGTGTAATTTTATCTAAAATATCAATTGAGGCAGCAGCAGAGCGCGCTTTCATTAATCTTCTCAAAGGTTGCATCTCACATTAGCGACGAGAGACAGTAACAATACAGCTTGGAAGATATAACATACTAATATACCCATATTATTTTATCTGACTAATTTCATGAAATCACCAAGAATTAGTCTAATTTGGAGCAATTTCTTCATTTAAATTCTTTTTGAAACAGCAAATTGCTATAGTATTATTATAAATAATGGCTAATTTTAGCAGATATTATCAGACCATATAAAAATAGGTGGCTCAAGATACTAGCATGCCGGAGCTCTTTACAAAATCTATCATAAACCGCTAGATTCTAGCTGGCTATTTAACTAGCTTCCGGGCATCGTTGTTTTCTAATAGGAGCATTATAATGACCTTATTTTTTATCACGCCGGTGACATTTGTCCGTAACAATGTTGAAATATTTTCCCGCAAGCCACTGTATGAAGGATCTTTTTAAGATAGAGCTTTACCATTTCCAATACTGGCTATTTAATGGCAGGATCAGCCAGAAGGTAACCCGAAAATTTTTGAACGCGGACATGCAGTAGAGTCCTATTACCTTATGATGCGCGGTGTGACAAAGTCATACTATTAGAGCAAATTCGTATCGCTGCCTATGACAACAGTCCTACCCCGCCTCTGAGTGCGTGCTGAAGATGGTCAACGGTATGGTTAAGACAGGAGAAACGCTGAAGCATGTTTTTTGGCAGGAAGCGATGGAAAAACGAGACTCACTACGAGGCGCTGCAAACAGATGCTGTGAGCTATCTCTAGCCACAGAGCCCCGGCAACACTAGTGAACGTCTGAGGATAATAATGGGAGTGAAGTAGACGTACTGAAAGTTGAAGGTATTCGTGGACTAGTAGAAAAAAATGAAGATATTTGTCTCCATACATAAGATGCAAACAACTGTACCGCTAATTGTATGGAAGTTATGATTAATAATGTTGCCTTTATCATTACTCTGCAATGGCTAGAGAGTACACCATGAATATTTGCAAAAAGAGTGTGCTAATTAAATGAAATGTTGCATATATCAATTTCCCTGAAATGATGCGAGTATGCGAAATAAACTTCATCTACAACTGAGCCGGTTGCTGCAACTAATTAATGAGATAATCAATCCCCCTATCTATCAACTCCATAGCTCCAACTTCCAGCTGAGTATGCAGGAATATATCCACACTATACACAACTATTGTAAAAAATTACCAAAAAACCCGCACGACGTAGCCAGCCACCAGCTACTGGAGCCTACCCTCGATGACCATTAGGCTTTATCATGACGGCATGATTGCAAAAGTGTGCTCCAATCAATAGGTCTTTTCTTTGAAAGTGCGTTATGATTATCTGAATAAAAAAATACATCAATATGATGAGGGACATCAAATAAACCAGCTCCTTGCAGACTAGGCACGCTATTGTTTTGGCGTATGGTGTCATAGTAGTTCCTGTTTATTAGGCAGATTTCGACAACCAAGGACAATCTTTGAAAAGCCTTTTAAACTTCCTTTGGCGCGTGAAGCTAATATCAGGATTTTATAAATCACCGATTCTCACCTACAAAAAGGTAAGAATGAAGCATTGGCTCGGAGTGAATACATTTCGTAGCTACAGCACAGTTCTGAAGGCGGTACAGGCTGAACAGTGGCATTTAATTTAATTATCTCTATGGGCGATCTAGCCAAGGACCATTCGCCGCAGGCTTATTAGAACTTCGCCGCCGGCATAGCCTGCCTGCCTGCGCCCTGCGTCTGGCTGTCAAGCAATCACGATTTTTAGCCTGCGATGGTCAATGTACTTGCGAAGTGCAGGATTTCCTGCGCTAAACAGATGTTGATAGGCGATGAATGGAAATTGTTTTTACTGGACAGTCAGGTTTACGGCGCACCCCACGGGAAACTCAGCAACTACCAGCTTGAGCGAGCGCCATACGTTGCTATTGCTGCATCACCATCCTTTTTTTCCTCCGGCTGTATCTGGCTTGACCAGCATAGCCTACGCAACCCAATGCTAGCGAAAGTACTAAAACTCCACCCGAGGGTGAAAACTCTGCTGTGTGACTACATACATCAGTAACTTGACGTTGATTGGCTTTGGCTGGCGTATGCTGGGTACTTTCCACCTGCATGCAGTTTAAGCCACACTGCACTGATTTTACCATTGATACCTTGTGTCCTGGTTGGCCCTATCTCGACCTAAAACCAGGCGGCTTACTACAGACCGAAGTACACCGGCTAGGCGGGGCAGAACATCAGCTAAATACTGATTACAAAAGCTACTAAGCTACTAATAGCAACACTACTGTATCTCCACCAACTCAATAACTCCCCTTTTTATCTGCTAAAACCTACTACCCTTACTAGTTTGATTACCATTATCCAGAAATTGAGTTATAGATAACATAATTGGCGTTTTGTCCCTACTGTAGCATATATATGGTATAATGATGATTGTAGATAAATATGCTAGAGTCACCAAATATTATTTTACTGTTAGCGCAAAGCGACAATAAGATTTGCAATTATAGCCAAGAAACAAGGCATACTCTATACTATACCCGCTATCATTAGACAATCGAGTCCAGCACAGTAAGTATTTATTCCCATAGGAATAACTATTATTCTTCCCCTATACATGCATTTTTTTGAGACTTACCCCAGGTGATACTATACCGAATGATACAAATATCTGCTTCCAGAAGGCCGGTCTTTGCGGTAGGCTTTCTAAAATTTGTTACGATATATAATTCAAGCCATGGCTCAATCAAGCTATAACGCTAACGCGATAGAAGTACTCAGCGGACTAGAACCAGTCCGCCGCTGCCCAGGGCTATATACTGATACCTCGCGGCCCAATCATCTTGGACAAGAGGTCATCGATAATAGCGTCGACGAAGCGCTTTCTGGCTACGCCAAGTGCATTAATGTGAGTTTGCACCCCGATCAATCGCTGGAAATCACTGATGACGGACGCGGCATACCAGTGGATATTCACCCTAAGGAGGGTGTGCCGGCAGTGGAATTAATTCTATGCCGGCTGCATGCCGGTGGTAAGTTCTCTAACAAAAACTATCAATTTTCTGGTGGTCTGCACGGCGTAGGCATTTCGGTAGTTAACGCTCTATCAACTAGGGTTAAAGTGACAGTGCGCCGTAACACTAACATATACCGCATCATGTTTAAAAATGGCGATAAAGTCGAAGACCTGAGAGTGATCGGTAGATGCTCCAAGCGTAATACCGGTACCAGCGTACATTTCTGGCCGGATGAACATTTTTTTGATAATCCTAACTTTTCAATATCTAGCCTAACCCATTTGCTAAAAGCAAAAGCAGTACTATGCCCTGGCGTAGAAATTATTTTCCAGGATCGTATCAATAATATTGAGCAGCGCTGGTGCTACAAGGCGGGTCTGACCGATTATCTAAATGAAGCAATCAATGGGCTTATCACATTACCAGAGACACCCTTTGTCGGTACGATGAGCGGCGGTACCGAAACGGTGGATTGGGCGCTGTTATGGTTACCGGAAGGAGGAGAATTGCTAACCGATAGCTATGTTAATCTAATCCCAACACCACAGGGCGGAACGCACGTAAACGGACTTCGTCAAGGGTTATTAGACGCAATGCGTGAGTTTTGCGAATATCGTAATATTCTGCCACGTGGCATCAAGCTATCAGCAGATGACATTTGGCAACGCTGTGCTTATGTTCTCTCAGTGAAAATTCAGGATCCGCAGTTTACAAGCCAGACCAAAGAACGCTTATCCTCGCGGCAAAGCACCGCTTTTGTTTCAAGCGTAATAAAAGATGCCTTTATTCTATGGCTAAACCAAAATATACAGCTGGCGGAACAGTTAGCGGAGCTAGTAATCGCTAGCGCCCAGCGTTCCTTGTATGCAGCGAAAAAGGTAGTGCGCAAAAAGCTGACAAGCGGGCCAGCACTGCCAGGCAAGCTAGCTGATTGTACTACACAGGATCTGGCGCGCACGGAATTATTTCTGGTAGAAGGGGATTCGGCAGGTGGATCCGCTAAGCAGGCGCGCAATCGTGAATATCAAGCTATCATGCCGCTAAAAGGAAAAATCCTCAATACATGGGAAGTCTCTTCTGATGAAGTGCTTGCTTCTAAGGAAATACACGATGTTTCGGTAGCGCTAGGTATTGATCCTGATAGCAAAGATTTAAGCCAACTACGTTACGGTAAAATCTGCATCCTGACAGATGCCGATTCCGATGGTCTACATATAGCCACCCTGCTATGTGCTTTATTCATGCAACACTTTCGTAAACTGGTCGAAGAAAAGCGTGTTTATGTGGCGATGCCGCCTCTTTACCGTATAGATCTAAGTAAAGAGGTTTATTACGCCCTTGATGAAGAAGAAAAAACCGCTATATTAAAGCGCTTAAAGAATAAAAAAGGTAAGCTAAACGTCCAACGTTTTAAAGGTCTTGGTGAAATGAACCCGTTACAGCTGCGTGAAACAACTTTTAATCCCAATACTCGGCGGCTGATACAGTTAACGCTCAGTGCAAACGACATGCATCAAACGCTAGCGATAATGGATATGTTGCTGGCAAAGAAACGTTCAGCAGACCGTCGTAGCTGGTTGCAAAAAAAAAGCAATGAAGCGAAAATTGAAATTTGAGCCGCCGAATTATTACTGGCGTATCTATTAAAAAACATGCATTTCTGTTCGTCAGAGCTATAAGGTTGACAGTGGCTCAGAAAAACCTATTACACATCCTGTGAAGCTGTTTTACCTCTCCATTCTTTTATTTAAAATGCCATATTTCAGCATTAAATACTTCAAAAAGTCACTCTAAAGGCAAACTTCCTTCTTCCAAAGGAAGACCTGTTGTTAATTTGCTCTCACGTTCTATATCAGTGTTAGTATTTATGTAACAATAATACATACAGATGGCTAAATTCCCAAGTATATAGCCCTTCGGTAGGTAAAAGGACGCTTGTTGCACTAAAATATTTTCTGCCTACCGTTAGATAGGAGTGAAGATATAAAGCCCGGCTAACCGGAAATATGTCGTGACAACAAAATAAGCTACCTCCCTGCATGAGTTTTCTGACATATAGATATAGCTTAACTTACTTTGGAAGAGGCAGTACCGTGCGCGAGAGACCCCAGCGCCATATAGAAGATTTCAATTTTTTTTGTTTGAGTACAAATAGCGGCTCTGTCTGCTAGAGACTAAATTATCTAAGTGGTGATTAGCGATATTACAGGTTATTGCCAGTGATATTCGCTTTGTGTACAAGCACTTTTTCTTCTACTATACTCGGAATATATGGCAAAAGTAATGCGAACCCGTGCGCTGATCCTGATGTCTCACAAATGTTAGATAATCTCCGAACAAGGATCGCTATTGGTATGATGCTAACAATAAGCATCTGTTAACGATACTGTACAATTTTACGGCTAAGGATCATAAATCACTCGCGCTGCAAACCTACAGGATATTATCTAGATCTAGCATAAGAGCGATTAGCAATGGAGCTTTCTTAGTCATGTTTATGATAATGTAATACTGCAGACTCACAACCTTATATCAGCCTCCACCCTTCCAGGGTGCTTGATTGCTTAAAATTGATCCCTGGGAATCAATTTTAAGCACAGTATAGCTGCTATTTAGGCATAGGATCAAGAACGATTCTTCGACTGCTCCTCAGTCATCATTTTGATACCGCGTATAAGCGCGAAACAACACTGTAAAACTTGTCACAGACTATCACCACCGAACTGAAGCTCTACTACTGCAGGAAGGTATTTTATTTTTATCCTGTATTTATCAGTATTTTGATGCAGGCTGTACTGCTATATAGTGTGCACTTGTCAGGTTATTCGCGCCAATGATATTGCTGTCGGCAGCAATATCACGGTATATCGTGTTGATCAGATAAAACTGTAGGCGCTTATTTAATAAGCACACTGATCATTTTTCTGATACTGACCACCATTACTATAAGCTGGTCAAGCTACAAAGATAACACCATCTTGCGTGAGCTGAACATTATCAGTGGGCGTTTCAAGTACTGACAGGTTAATCGCGAACTGGTAAAACCGACAGCAATATGGTCACATTACTACCTATCAGTATGCTATCGATTCTCTAGTGGTGAGAATGGTTATAAAGGTTAGAATATTATTAGAATGCACTCAGAGGATCCCAGCATAAGACCCCCACGAAACAACTTTCTAGTATAACACACCCGTGGTGGAGATGAAATGTAATTTTTTTGTAGAGGGCTCTATTTTTGCTTATATGTACAGGAGAAGAATCTATCAATACTATTCTAAAAAATGATTTAATCATTAGTATTAACAAACTAGTATATCGTACTAGTCCTTTACCCGTAAAGAATCAAATTTATCGCTATCCTAGTATATTAGAATATCAGAGGGGTAGATTGTCTATCTTATCGAAGATATCATTGTGATAGATATCTACTCTTTGTGTACTAGCTACCGCTAGCGGATTACTGTTGATAGTAGAACTAACCTTATCAGTTTAATTAGCGTATAAGCAGCTCTTCTGCTATCTATTTTAGCATCAAGAAAACGGTATCTCTCTAGGACTCAGCCCATCAATCAAGACTCCAGCATAAGGTCGAGAGGTAGATTTTAGATTGCCACTCCAATAGACATCCATTAGCACTGTTCAAAAATGCTATACATACCGTTACCTCAGAGGCGGCGGCACGCTACTCAATGCGGTTCACTTCACCGCTGTGTTAATAGCATCGCAGATGGATATGTAGCACTGCTGCATAAAACGCTACCTGTATGCCAACGGCTAGTGTAAGTAGTCAGGCTATAAATACTAATCTTGTTAGCGACAATTGCTAACGGTAGTAACTCCAACAACGCAGACAAAAATACTTTCCACCTAGTAAAACAATTAAAGTTAGAAAATCATGCCATCGCATATCAACCGGTAAGATATGGTATATATTCACTTCCAAGGCTGTAAAATGCCGCTCCTCAGCAGCAGGAGCGCATTTTATCCATATCCACACTTTACCGCTCCTGCTACATGATACCGGCTAGAGTGGAAAATACCCAGCGCAGTATCATAGGCTGCCCACCACCACCCTGTTGGTATCGTAATGAGTCAACAGGCGACTTTGTTGTCTAACCATCATCACGCCATGCCAAGTGATAGCATCAAATAATCCCCCCCCGATTTTCGCTACTAACCACACTGCAACGCCCTGCTAATGGCGTTGACGAAATTTAGTTTAGCAGCATCACTTGCACCATGCGTGTCATATGATCCATCAAGTTAACTGCCATTGAATTTGCTATGTGAATATAATATCGCCAGATCGCGCTCAAACTGCGTCCGGTGTTACCCTCCTTCCTCCAAAAGGCTGGCAGTAAACATTTAGATTGCTATATTATCCCTATCTTATTTATTGTATCTTTTCGCTACTTTGCTAATTTTACATCAAGATATGTAACCGTCTAAATGGTTTGACACTTTTTCGACCTTTTATAGGTTATCAGGGACGTTGCTATGACCGCACTTACCCTAAAAACCTTAGCACTGTAACTTGATAGCCAATACCCGCCGTTTATCGTCCTCAGCTATACTAAAACACTTTACACCTCGCAGGGATAAGAAAAAACAAAGTTACTAGAATTTTGCTAAACCTGAGATATTCTGGATAATTAAGAGATCTATTTTACAGACCCTTATCGTCTTCATAAGGCGTAATGGTTATGAGCTAGAATTAACGCAAGACCCCAGCAACGTTAAATGATGATCGAGAATCAAAGCTCGAGTGGTAGCACTTAAACACCGTTTCCTTATAAGTAACAGAATTACTGCTGCATAGGGATATTCATAGCAAATAGTTTTTTTAGTCGCTCCTAGCTGATAAAAGGGATTGATGCTAAATTTAGTTAAATATAGCCTGTAGGTTTTAATATCGGCACCAGGATCGGTAACTTGTTACTTAATTATTTCAGTTTTCTGAGACTATTACCGCGGCACGGTGCCGTGGCTAGATACAAGTAACGTTTGCCTAACCTGCAGGTAGTATTGCAGCAGGATTTATAGAAAAGTTTTTTGCCCTGATATCAAAAAAGCTGAGATGGTGGTGTACTGACCGAACTATATTATGTACAGCTTTTTTCGCGAAATGCTACAAGATGCCATAGAGGATATTTTAACACGAACCTATCCGGGTATAGTGCACGAAAGGGTAAGTGCCTCTCGCCTGAGGAGAGGCATTAGTTTTTTCTCTTGTAACCCGCCACGCCAGCATAGGCAAAATAGCCTTCTATCTGACACTGACCGTTGTGCGATAGGTAATTTCTTAACTATTGATACGGTAAATCCTGATTTTTTTCTTCTATACTAGAAGAGTAGTAATCTCTTAAAAGGAAGAAAAGAATAAAATATTTCTATAGAAAATTACCGTCATTTTATCATCGGCTTTCTAAGGTTGACTAGTATGTTTAAATCGATCTTCGTGATGCCGATAGGCGCTAACAGGCATCCCGTTAGCGATAGTCCTACCACCGCTTACTGCCTTTCTGTCATCACTGCCACCTTTAAAACCTTTACGTTTCTTCAGAATATGAAAAGGCACATCACTTCATCATCAAAAATATTGACGCACTAGGTATCCATATTGTGCTGTTTATTGACGTTACTCAAAATGATGAAAACTCTTTATCTTGTTCCAACATAAAGATTAAAGCAGGAGCATTTTTACTGCCACGGTATTTGCAATTTATAGTAAATGAGTAAAATATATTCGCCGCATCCGTCTTCGGCTAGTACGTTTGCTTTAAACGCTTCGATCACAGCTAAAGCACATCTCTTCTCCCTAGTTTCAGTTTTATTTCTACAATTACCGTGTGTGCTTATCACTTCCTTTTTTTTTGATATTCGTTCAGACGAGTGAATAGTTAACCAAAATAGGTTGGATATTCGTGATATCTTATCATACCTGTGATTTACCCCTTTTGGGGTATACTGAATGAATACAGAGGCACTTTAGCCATATCAACCGTTTAGCACCCATATGAGCTCTGTGGCAGTAAAGAGTATATAAGGTATATTATCTCATACCCACAATCTATAATACCCGCAGTGTAAGGATCTGATTGCTTTCATGGGAATGCCGTAGTCAGAGGAATAATTATCGATGAGAAAACTGACTCATAACAGCGCCGAACACCTGGCGCTGTATAAATTTACTGAAAACGCATATCTCAACTATTCTATGTACGTCATCATGGACCGCGTACTACCATTTATCGGTGATGGACTTAAACCAGTGCAACGCCGCATTATCTATGCCATGTCGGAACTTGGACTAAACGCCAACGCAAAATACAAAAAATCGGCACGCACTGTTGGCGATGTCCTGGGTAAATACCATCCTCACGGCGACAGTGCTTGTTACGAGGCTATGGTATTGATGGCGCAACCTTTTTCCTATCGCTATCCAATAGTGGACGGGCAGGGTAACTGGGGGGCACCGGATGATCCAAAATCCTTCGCTGCCATGCGTTACACTGAATCTCGCTTATCCCGATATGCCGAAGTATTGCTCGGTGAATTGGAGGATGGCACAGTCAACTATATACCTAACTTCGACGGCACGCTAGACGAGCCAAAAATCCTGCCAGCACGGTTGCCAAATGTGTTGCTTAACGGTACCACCGGTATTGCAGTCGGGATGGCAACCGATATACCGCCGCATAATGTTAACGAAGTGGCCGCCGCTGCAATTGAGCTGTTAAACAATCCTGCCGCTACGCTAGAACAATTGCTAGAACATGTTAAGGGGCCAGACTTTCCCACCGAGGCGGAAATTATTACCTCGCAGGATGAACTGCGTAAAATCTATCAAATCGGACGTGGCTCCGTACGTATGCGCGCATTATGGACCGTCAAAAACGGCGAAGCGGTTATCAGTGCATTGCCGCACCAAGTGTCCAGTGCAAAAATACTAGAACAGATAGCAAAACAGATGCGCGCAAAGAAATTACCAATGGTAAAGGATTTACGCGACGAATCAGAATATGAAAACCCGACCCGTATAGTCATCGTCCCGCACTCTCATCGTGTTGATATAAAACAGGTGATGAATCATCTGTTTGCCACGACCGATTTAGAACGCAGCTACCGTGTTAATATGAACATAATCGGGCTAGATGGCCGGCCAGCAGTAAAAAATCTGCATGAAATTTTATCGGAATGGCTAGTTTATCGCCGTGATACCGTGCGCCGTCGTTTGAATTTCCGGCTGGAAAAAGTCCTGTGCAGGTTGCATATTCTAACTGGCCTACTAGTGTCCTATTTTAACCTAGATGAAGTGATCCATATCATCCGTACTGAGAACGAGCCAAGACAGGTTTTAATGCAACGATTTAAGCTAAGTGAGACGCAACTCGATGCCATCGTTGAGTTGAAACTTCGTCAGTTAGCTAAACTGGAAGAAATGCAGCTACGCACTGAACAGGATGAGATTAAGAAAGAACGTGATAAAATCCAGGCGATCATTACCTCTGAATCTAAGCTAAGCAAACTTCTGAAAAAAGAAATTGAGATGGATGCCGCCGCTTACGGCGATGCTCGCCGATCACCCCTCATAGAGCGCGGCATAGCAAAAACACTGAGCGAAAATCAGTTTATGGGATCGGAACCGGTAACAGTGATCCTCTCGATCATGGGATGGGTGCGTAGCGCTAAAGGCCACAATATTGATCCGAGAGGACTTAGTTACCGATCCGGTGATAATTATCTGTCATCGGTGCGCGGAAAGAGCAATCAGCCAGTGGTATTCATTGATTCCACTGGACGCAGCTACGCGCTGGAACCGGCTGCCCTGCCTTCGATACGCACCCAAGGCGAGCCACTGAGCGGTAAGTTAAAGTTACCCCCAGGTGCAGCGGTTGAACAAATGCTCACGGGCGTCGATGAACGAAAACTACTGATAGCCTCCAATACCGGCTACGGCTTTATATGCAGTTTCAGCGATCTGGTGACGCGTAATCGTACCGGTAAAGTGCTATTAACCTTATCGAAAAAAGCTAAAGTCATGCCACCATTGTGGCTAAATAGCATTACTGATAAACTATTAGGATTAACTGAAACTGGCCGCCTATTTATGTGCCAAGTCGACGATCTACCACACTTATCAAAAGGTAAAGGTAATAAAATTATTTTTATCCCCTCCACGGATACAGAGGCGGGAAAGGATCGTCTTATCGGGCTGTATCTGCTGTCAACAAAAGCTTCTATAATATGTTACGTCGGTAAGCGCAAGTTAACCCTGCGGACGCAGGATTTGCAGAAATTTAGAATTAAAGACAGTCCTAAGGGGATACTGTTACCTCATGGAAATATCAACCGAGTAGAAATCACTGATCCCCTCGTAAGCGCCTATGATGAAAAATAGCCTGATAGGCGTACAGACCGGATAACGTCCGTCCGTTTTCTCTAGGTTAAAGGTGATATTATTCTCTTTTTATACCGATACCAGAACATGAGGATGGGAGGCCGTATATTTTATTAAGAAGTTAATATACCAGCAATATCTGAAGGTTAAGAGGTAAGTATGCTCGCTATTTTTCGCACCATTCTAGTAGTTTTTTTATTGATATTAATCTGCGTTTTTGGTTTAATTTATTGCTTATTCAGCCCGCGAAACCCACATCATGTTGCTATCTTTAGCCGCTTGTTTAGCCGTATGTCACCTCTGTTTGGCATTCGAGTGGAAGTTCGGCATCTTGAAAGCGTGATTTTGCCACAAAATTGTATTTATATCGCCAATCATCAGAACAATTATGATATGGTCATCGCTGCATATGTAGTCCAACCCCGTACCATTACGGTAGGAAAAAAAAGTCTACTGTGGATACCGCTATTCGGGCCGTTTTACTGGCTTACCGGTAATCTGTTTATCGATCGCGATAATAAAGCCTGCGCCCATAACACGCTTACCAAAATCATAAAGAGCATTAAAAAGCGCAATATTTCCATATGGATATTTCCGGAAGGTACTCGCAGCCGCGGTCGCGGTTTGCTCCCGTTTAAAACAGGGGCGTTTTATACCGCGATTGCCGCCGGCGTTCCTATTGTGCCAATTTGCGTTTCCAATACTTCAAACAAAATTAAACTAAATCGCTGGTCCAATGGATTGGTTATTATTGAAATTCTGCCACCGATAGAAACGTCTAGCTACAGCCGAGAGCAGGTACGCGTATTGAGCAGATATTGCCAGAATATAATGAAAAACAAACTTGACAAACTAAATGAGGAAGTAGCTCAAAGGGAATCCTGGAGTTCTAAATACACCTCCTCTGGAACCACTTAAATTACACACTGATACCCGTGCCTCGTCCAAAAGGACCCCGTCCTGTAGCGCTATTGCTCCGGAGTAAGGTTAATGTTTTTAGCCTATCTTTCTCTGCCGGATACTTATGAGAAAAGCTTTGCTGTGTTTAATGGAGCAAATATGTTACTTAATCGGCGTCAGTTTGTTCAGGCGGCGGGAATTACTCTTGCCGCCAGTGTATTACCGCTACAGGTATAAGCCAGTGAAACACCCATTGCGTTGCCGATCCCTCCTTTGCTTGAATCGTACCGTGGCCAACCGTTATTTTTAACGCTGCAGCGCTCACAATAGACCTTTTCTGCTAGCCAGCGCAGCTCCACTTGGGGATTAATGGCGGATACCTTGGCCCGACAGTACGAGTATACAATGGCGATGACGTCAAGCTCATCTATAATAACCGCTTGACGGAACCCGTGGCGATGACCATCAGCGGCCTGCAGATACCAGGCACACTCATGGGCGGAGATTCTCGGATAATATCACCAGGGGCGTATTGTGGTCGCCAATTCTGCCCATCCGGCAACCCGCCAGCACTTGCTGTTACCATGCTAATACCCAAAACCGGATGGCGCCGCATATCTATAATGGCCTAGTGGGGCTATGGGTGATTGAAGATGCGCTCAGTAAAGTTCTACCATTGCAAAATCATTACGGGATCGATTATTTTCCACTCATTATCCAGGACAAACAGCTGAACAACTTTGGTCAACCTATCTATAAGGCTCCCATTAACGGCGGTTTTCTCGGTGATACTCTATTTGTAAACGGTGCGCAGAGCCCGTTTGTAGAAGTATTGCGGGTTGGGTACGTCTGCGATTACTCAATGCCTCAAACTTGCGGCGGTACCGACTACAATTGAGCGATGTCCGCGCAATGCACGTCACGTCATTGCTGGCGATCAGTGTTTCTTGCCGGCACCGGTTCCGGTAATTCGACTATCGTTAGCGCCAGGCGAGCGCCGTGAAATTCTTATCGACATGTCCAGAGGAGAAGAAGAGGCTATCACCGCAGGTGAAGCAGCCGGTCTAATAGATAAGGTGCGTGGTTTTTTTAAAACCCTTATCAATATTGATCAATACCACTGTGTTAACACTTAAGCCGACAGGGCTATTACCATTAGTTACCGATAACTTGCTCATGTATTTACTATCTCCAGCTTATTGATGGTGCTATTAGATACACCCGTAAGTTTTTTCCTCGGAAGCTCTAGCAGGTCTAACATCAATAGTGCGCTATGGAATATGAGTCGCAATGATTTCCAGAGCATACAGGGCAGCTTTGAATGCTGGATAGTTCATACTAATACTTCGCAGGCATTCCATATCCAAGGCGTGGCTTTTTTGATCAAACGCGTTAATAGCAATACACCGTTACCGGAAGATCAGGGATGGAAGGATACCGTGTGGGTTGATAAAGAAGTTGAATTGCTGGTATGGTTTACACAGGTTGCTCCAAATCACTTTCCTTATCTTTATTACAGCCAGACGTTGGAAATGGCCGATCGCGGCGCAGCGGGGCAATTTGTAGTACAGCCTCAGTTTGAGAGATAATGGCGCTTTACAGACTATAGCGATATTCATAGAGTTCAGTCTTGACACCTTGCCTAATAGCAGGCAAGCAAAGATACAGCAAGCACTACCTACGGCACTCGCGATTACCGCCATCAATCACCCAACACCTAAACTTAAATACTACCGGACTTTTAATACTCAAATCTAGGATAACTAGGAGTTTACTTGACGTTATACTTAAACGAAAACTGAATAGTCGGCCCCAACTAAACCCCTATATCAAAACGTTGTCATGGTATCTATATGCAAAAGAAACTCAGTCCTTTTATCGTATTTTTTTTTGCAAGTTCATGGATGTTTGTCTGATTAAATACCCTTTTGTGCCCCTTACCAATAGTTCCAGAATTTAATTAAATCTGGTAGCTTAGTCATCAAAGAGCCGCAATATCTATTATTGTAACAATGGATGCAACTCGATCTGATTGATTACCGGTATTACCCTATTTTATTTACTAGGCGCTAAAGATAATACGACTAAAATATATACCATAATCCTTTTGGTAAACTCTTCCTCTTTAACCTTCATTATCCAACGATAGGTTTATACATAATTATCCTGACTTTACACCGACTAATGCTATGGCAATATAAAATATATTGGAGTAATTTCAGCCAATTTTAGGCTCCTTTCAACTATAAAAAATCCATTACGAATAGTCTAGGATAATTTTAAAAAAATAAAATCAGGTAAAATTACAGATGATTAACTTACCTTTACTATGGTAGTTTTTACTATCTAATGAGTATCTCATACTGACAACGTCAGTATGACGGTTTTTTTAAAAACCTTCCATTTCAAAAAAATAATTAATTGAATTAATCATTTTACTAATATTAATTAGCTAAGATACTAACATTACCTTATTGTGCTAAGGCAAACTCCATACTATATCCTTAAATATTCCAGTAATATTATGGAGTGAAATATTTAATTTAGTTACTTGACAAATGCAAGAATAAAATTTAGTAATGAATTTAAACATAAATATTCTCAACTACTTGCAGAGAGAAAAATTACAGCGCCGCATAAACAGAAAAAATATGGACTTCGGCTTATTATACAATAATGAAATGTATAAAAATTATGTAATAAGCAAACAAGAAAAACGCTAAAACCTCTTCCATAACAAATTGGAATACGTAAACTCA
The DNA here is from genome assembly GCA_051710585.1 of Sodalis sp. (in: enterobacteria). GTDB lineage: Bacteria > Pseudomonadota > Gammaproteobacteria > Enterobacterales > Enterobacteriaceae > JBPESP01. The sequence goes on from JBPESP010000005.1 coordinate 122,181, forward strand.
AAAAGTAAAACTATTAATATTAAAAATTAGAGTGCTCTTAATTTTATTTTCCCTGAAAATTCTTATTAATTTTGAAACTTAGAGCGTATCATTCTATTTACCCCACGTTCTACCACATGTCCAAAGTTTATCGTAATAGTTATGAATACTAGAAAATATCCTTATATATCAGATATTTATCGAAAAGTATCGCCACTTCTCTAACCCATAGAGGCTTTGAGCGGGGAGTGCTGTGCTCTCACACAGACAGGCTCATGAAAGAGCTTAGGCCAATCATTTATCAGTAGCCACCCGATTCATAAGTATAAACGTGAAGATCAATAATATATGTTACGATCTTGAATTATTTTTAGATACAGTTGTCTGTCAAATCTGAATTGAACTTACAAAATAATATTTTTTGCATGATTTCGCCACCTAAAGAGGTAACCCAGGTATAGTGTAGCGATGTGATATATATGATCGAAAAATAGTTGAACATATACTTTAAAGTTATTCTTTTTTTCTTAGCAAAAAGACTAGTTGTTCACTTATAAAGAAATCAGAAAAATATCAAAAATTGAATGCGATGAGCATTTTAAATTAGCCAAAGTATACAGTCAAATATGCACTAATACATACAATATGATAAACTTATTGATTAATACTATCATAGCAATAGTCAATATGACTAATAATGATTTTAAAGCAATACTATTTTTATGAATTTTATAATGATATAAAATCTCAATAGATTAAAACAATAATCAAAATACGTTTAAAATAAAAAATCATTATATATAATTATAATATTATAGTCAATAATTCTGTTTAATAGCTCTATTTTAGAGACCATAAAACTTAATTATATTTAAAATTTTCCAGATTTAAATAGGATTGCCGATTAAATTTATAAAAAATACATTATTTTGTATTTAATAAAAATTAACATTTTACTATTTAAGAGTTCTTATTTATTATTTTTTAAATATAAACATAAAAACAATAATTAATTATTTATTTATTCTTATTCATTACCTTTTTTATAAATAAAAACACCTAAATCTGTCAAAACAGATGTCCTTATATTTATTCTATTTTAGAGTTTAAAAAATCATTAGTTAGTTAAATTTCTCTACTCAATATCGTTATAACTACACTTTAGTTTCTCCTTATTTCTTTCTATGGTTTATGATAGTTTTTATAAAAAATCGTTAGCAGCCGATAAAAAAGAGTTTATATCACACAAAATTTTTTAACAGATTCTATCCGATTCCATAAATTTTATCTATAATGTTTACAACATTAAGTCGTAGTGAAACACTAATATTGTTGGTAGTTTCCGAAAAAAAGTGAGTATAAGTCAATATAAATATCATAATAATAGTTACCTTGGTTTCCAACACTAAAAGTTCTAATATACCTATTCCTTCAATCTATTCTGTTAAAAAGGAGACCCTTCAACATATTTTCCAGACGGATTTAACCTTTTTTTTACATTATACATATACTCATAACCATGCTTGTTCATCTGTAACTGTAATTAAAATACTTATACTACCGTTAAAACTATGATTGCACAGAGGAATATTATCAGTCATCAAGGTAACTAATAGAATATACTTCTAGTTATCATAATGACTACTATTTTTAGGTAGATAAATAGTGCTATTTAACTGAAAGATCCTATTTAATATCTAAAATTAACATGTTTAGATCTTTTTTAGTAAAAAAAGATAACTATCCCTACAATATAAAAGTACTGATTGCTTAATATAATAAAGCGACACCAATAACTTTAAGCCCTACCAGAACCAGTGTAGGATGCCTGCTATCGTACCTCATAAATAAACCCCAGCTAAAAACTTTATGCTCTGTCTAGGTATTGACATCGCGCTCCCTGCATGACATTTAACCACTTAGCGCGTACACAACAGTTCCCTTCCTCAGTACTGCTGAGGAAGGTTAGTAGCGTGGAATAACTCAACTATGATCTTAATAGATCAAGTAGTATCTTTCATTTATTTTTATCGCGATGTATATACATTGCATCTATGCAGAGTATTCAGTATTTTAAATCAATCTACATCCATCGCTTTAGTTATATCAATTTATATAAATGTAGTTAAGTTACATATACTGTAAACCTAAACTATGTTAAGGCTACTTTTTCTTTTTTCAGAATGCCTGCCACTTGGCGGTGTTCTTTAAAACCAAAATATATGGCTTTATTTTCCTGTCTCGACATATTCATCCCTTTTTAATGAAAGTCTCTTTGTAAAGCGTTCACAAAAAATGCTTCTATCAACCTGCTAATAGAAAAACTAATAGGAACTAGCATATTGGCATCCATACTTGCTATTTTTTTATTAAACCGTATTCCTCAAAATACATTTTTCAATATCCATAATAAAAAAAGTTTTTTAGCATGATAGGGATCATTTCCCCCTTCATCTTTCAAAAATAATTTTCTATAAAAATTATATTTCTTAAAAATTGCTGAATTTTTGATAGAGTTTGTAGCACTTAAAATTTATTAATATTTACGTAGAATATTTTTTAATCACTAGTGACAGTAGTGACAAATGTATCACTAAGCAGTAATTTAAATGACAATAATAAATAACGAATTCGCTAGTAGCAACTCAAGTATCTGTCCTTAATGCCAACAAGGACAGTACTATCATTAAAATTATATCGGTCGCAGCCTATGCCGCCTGTCCAAGTAATGCTTATCAGAGATCTTTCATGAATAAAGTTATATAGAGATAGCCACTAAACTCCCCTCCTAAAATTAAACCCATTATATCACAATTTATCATGAAAATAATGGCTTTTCCGCCCTATAGAAAAATGATAATATTATCATTAATGTTAATTAACACCGGAAACAGATTAACTCTGGAGCAAGCAACTGATAGCCTACACCCCCAAAAAAATCACCTCGGTTATCAGTATCTATAACAAGTTTCTGAACGCCACCGCATCTTTGAGTAGTCGATTAATAACGTACTCACTAAGTATCTCATAATCTGTTTGCACATTGCATTAAAACCGTCATTAGATTACTCAGACTAACCCGGGCTGTAATGTTAGTTTTTACTATCTTTAAAGACTAGTAGCAGAGTCTTTCGCAATTATCTGGCAGATCTCTATATCAAGATAGCGATATACCGCTTTCAGTATCTCCAACGACGGTAGATCTTTATAAGTAGCTATCATTACACTACTATACCGTCTTCGTGGTGCAACAGGTAAATATAGGTTTCGATGATATCGAGCAAAATACCGCCCAGAAATACTAATCACATTAATTAGTTACCTAACCCCAACATCTCAACTTTAGCAAACATACTAACACAGTATGAAGGGGTAAGGTTAGGCGCTTGCCAGTTTTTCTCTATCGTGCTCGATGCAGTTATCTACTATGCTAACAGGTACTTGTAGGATGCAATTACAGTAAGCCAGCAATATTTTGGCCGGGATTACTGCTCAGTGTACTTCGCTGTTGGCTAGAGTAGAGGAGGGCCACTCCAAGGTCGCCAGACATACAGGAATATATTAAATGTCTGTAATTGCTTTACTAATACCGTTAATTTTCACGTCGATACTGAACAAAATACCGCCCTGTCGCTTTAACCCCATAAACTGCACCACACCCCCGTTAATCGTTATCCTCCGTAGCTACTGATAAGCCCTTCGGTGATCAGTAGCTATTATCAACCTGATAAAATTTTCGCTTTAAAGTCAGCGCGCTTCAGCACTTACCTAAGTAAGGTTTGTAATTAACCTTATAATCACCATATTATAAAGTGATGAAATCATACTGTTAAATACTGTGCGATAGCCTAATAAAGATTGTTAAAACATGGTAAAGTTAATTGTTGATCTTACTCATCAAGTAAGTCATCCATCATGCTTTTAGCTATAGCATGAGGCTTTTACATCATTAATATTACTTATATATTTACTATTCTGCAACCTATAAGGCAGCTAGACACTATCCTCGTGCAGTGCTAGTAGCGCTTTTCTACACTACTCACTAACACGTCAATGTATCATAAAATATTGTCAAGACCGTTGTGTAATATAGCTCCTTATCCATCCCTGTTATATTTGTACTATAGTTGGCTTGTGCTAATTACAAACCCCGCGCGCTACAATGGGCAATAAGCAAAAAAGCTGTTAAGCCTAACATTCGCCATCAGATTGCTGATGTGTAAATATACCTTTTCATCAATATTAGTATTTATCCACTACTACTCTGCCGGGGCGGTAGACTGAAAAAAAACCATATTTTTTTCACCTAACTGCAACTTGTTATACCAGCCGGAAGTCTGTGCGCATTAAATTTTAGCTGATCTGAAAACCATTCCGCCATAATGTTACCTCCATGGTTTTCCCTGCAGGCTATGGATGATATGGTAATAAAAAATGCGCCTCTTAAGTGGTATCGCTGAACAGCGGCAGTTTATAGCATCTTAGGAAATAGATGGCTAACACGTTCTCCTCATATATCAAAAAACAGGTTAAGTTAAGCCATTAAATCTTCTGTTTAGGTTCCTTGAGGATGTGTCATACATGCAGCGAATATTATTATCCAGCGAAAGGAATGCTCGTCTACTTATTGATAATGCAAGGACAGTGATCGGTAGTCTTTGACTGTGATAGAGAAGTGGCTCAAAAAAAATCAGCTATAAATATCAATAAGAATAATCTTTTCTAGATTCCTCAAAAAAGCTAAACCTACCACATGGTGAAGGTAGTAGAGAACAAATAGTAGTTAGTAGTCGGTTTCAGACTGTTGGTACGGCTATCTAGACCCTCTATGACCAAGGCTGCGGTTGCAGACCTCTAGAAAACCCACTCGTTAAGCTTTTTTTAACCAGAAATGTAAGTACTAAATAAATAGCGTATCCTTTCCTCCCCACCACTGAGCGGATTATTATAGTACTCGGTGTTAGAAGTAGCGTAAACATCTCTAGATGCAGATATCCATTAAGATCAGATGAAGCAGGCGCAGATTAAAAGATTTCTGCACCTGCTTCATCTCGCTGCATTCTTCCATATAAAAATTCTAAGTCACGACCCCCTGATTGAACGATACCCCCTCCCAGGCATTCCATAACAATAGGTTACCGGCCACCAGTGCAAGCCTTTAAACTGTCCCTTCCGCCATATACAATAAGTTATTCAACTAGTTGATAACACTGAATAAATAATGCAATATACTACCAATATACACTAATATCGAGTTTTTCGCTTATGGCGCAACTTTCCAGCGATAGCACAATTTTTTCTCAGTAAAAAAACTTTCAGGTTAGAACAGTATCCAGGTTGCGCACATGCTCTTTGTTCTCAATATCCTCCAGTATCACCAAGTTGATGCGTAGCTTTTACCACTATTGGCCATCTGCAACCTTGATATTATTGCACATCATAATGTTTCATCTATCTCCAGGTACGCCTAAAACCATAGACTTAAAAAAGTCTGCATCCTAGGGATTAAATTCCAGAGAGGCATTCATGTCTTCCAATATTCAAATACACCCATTAAATGAAGTCTAGCGCAAATTAGAGCATAGTACTTAATGCAACCTACTATACACTACAACATAAACAGCCAATACGTTAACTTAAATTTTCGCAAGATATGGAATGATGTCCTATTCGTCTTTAGACTGTCGATTATCTATGGCAGCTGCTAAAACAGATACCTCCACAGTTCACAGAACTCAGTATGACAAAATGTTGTAAGCAATAAGTTTACAAAAAACAATAGCAACAGGCGTTCACTAGATCAGCCACCTATAAAAAAAACCGCCTCGCTATAACCTTCTCGTGCCCAGTACAAAAGCAGAAATTCAGCTGCAATGATGCGTTGCAAACTGGATAACAGCGTAAGCAGCGCTAGAATGCATAAATGTAAAATTTTTTCATCATACAAGCTCCCATTACAATTAACATACTTAATCATCTATTAGTAATCTAACTTTATCTGATAAGAATGCCCCATTGGGTCGCTCAGTATTTTCAGGGCTATCTACTTTTTATAAAAAGCAGCACGATTCATTTTGCGATCTGAAAAATTCTCGTCCAGTAATGATACCATTTTATTAATAGTGTTCATGCGCTCCTACGTTTAAAATATGTCTTTCGATATAATCCCCTTTAAATTATGTTTAAACACTATAATGGCACTCAGCTACTACCGTATTGATATGTAAACTAGATCCCCAGCGCCCGTGTAATCACACCTACCAGAGTGATACTCGCCTAAGCACAATAAATAAGTACCATTGCCGCCCCGCGATGTAGAGATATCCTTGCCAGCAACCCTAACTACGCTGATCTTTATCGGGTTTAGATACGTACTCAGTAACACTTTAACTAATTACTCCGTACTCCACACATCTCTATCTGGGTTTTAATTTAGATTAACGCCTGAAACAACTTTTTTGCTATGAGTGATATCAGGGTATGCGCCTATCTGGCGCAAAGCTTAACAAACACTTCACCACTGTTGCTAAGCAAGACCCTTATTAATTTCCTTGGCAGTAATAGTAGTTACATCATCTCGTATTATAGCAAATTGATTAGCTATAATATTTTTTAAAATTAGCCAGAAACCCTCAAATATCAAAAAAAAACGCCGGCAGATGATGCAGAAGTGTTTATCCTAAACAAAAAAATGAGAACAACTTCAGTGTCTCCCTAGTGGTGGAGTAACTGGCTAGTCTCGAATAGAATTTCGGCAGTAGCAATGGAATTGCTCCATGCATTTGTTGAACGTATCAACAGCGTAACGTACCCTATGGCACTTAATTTGTTAGTTATGTTTAACCTTCTCTTTTCCATAGTCTCCTGAAAATGAAACATAAGGCCTGTCAGAATGACATACGGGATTTTTGCTAGCTAGCAAAGGTTAAGCGCGCTATCCTTCCCAGGAATTATCATTCCCCAGTGCTTCTTTTCTGGCGCCGATATAAAGTGCGCTATGAAAGCGTTTTGCATCTGCAACTAAGCAGAAAGAATCAAAAGATCCGTAATCATTGGCGTGATACATTGTAGAAACACTTCCGAGAAAACGCCATCACAAGGGCGTGAATAGCAGTAGAAAAAGATTGATCAATGGGAGGTGAATAGAGTATATATCAAGTTTTAATGAGTGGTAGCCCATATGGTAGCGTATTAACGCTACAGCCATTAGGCCAAAATAGGTATTAAGAAATCCATTCTAAACTACCACATAAGTAATACTCCTATCTGAATTATTGGTTTTTAACAGTAGAGGTGTTTGTAGAGTCTCTAGTTGTATATTGAGGCAAGATCACATTCCTCATTGCAGCTATTGCTACCAGATGATTTTATCGCCTGTTGTTTTGTAGCCTATCCGCTATACTTCCTCCCATATGTTGTTGAGCGCCAGATTAAGCCTATCAAATGGCAAGTGTTACCTAAGAAGAGTGCTGTTTATTATATTTCGCACTAGACGCCGTGCTACTAGCCAGAGTCGGAAACTAGTACAAATATCTAACACGGCGCGAAAAAATAAAGTTAGTCAGCACGAGTAAACCACTATTAGCCTCTCTCTAATTTATAGGAACACCTTCCACCGTTAAAGTGCATCACTATGCGTAACCCAAAAAAAAAGCCAAAATAAATTCCGAGCGGCACCTTGTAGTCTACTACTCCTAATAACTTCAAACACACAGGCCAGAAAAACTCTGTAAGTAGCCAGAAACGCACAATAGCGGGATTAGATCCGAGGTCGGAGACCATTCTGCTGGATGGTGACAACCTAAGACAAACTCACTATGATAGAATGAGATCACACAAGTCGTCGCTAAATAATGTGAAACTTTCTAAGCTTTAAAACCGGTACTAAAATTCTGGATAGAATTTACTGTAAAATTCATTATAGCCGTGCCCTGCCTAGGGCACGGCACGCAGCGTCAATGCTTATATACACAAGCATAGTCCCTGCGATTAACATAAATAGGTCTTATTTTACCTCTAGAGAGACATAACGAATCAGCGTTATGTCCATGCACATAAGTTCCACTTCGTCCAGATTACACACCTAATCATCACAAAAACCGCTGACCGTTAGCGTTAATCACTCCATGCCTAGCCAATGCTACTATACTAATTAAGACTATTATTAGGCAGGAATCTCATAGTGAGAACAGTATTATACCTACAATAAACAATCATCTAAGTGAACTATTATCACCATCCTGATCAAAGACACAATCCTAGTATTATACTTGGCGCAACAAATAATAATACGATAAATGGCGTGAAACAAAAAAGTTCCTAGACAGAATATGTACCTTTGTGCCCAAAGGTAGTAGTTAGCAGAGCCACTTATGGGCGTATCGAGTAATACTCAGAAAACAGGATAGCCAATTACCTAAGCTAACCCTATTTAAATAGTATCCGCCAATTCGTTAGGCACGGCTTATAGCGATACCATAACGCGGACACAAAAGTGTCATAGACATGTGATAAGCTTACCTCAGCCAGCTGTCGGTCCAGCTTAGCCAAAAAAAAGCGGCGCGGCAAAATTTATTATAATTAGGATATATAAATCCTCTCTACTAAAATAGAGTATCAAGAGCTCTCTAATCATGAAAGAGCATCAATAAGTTTACCAAAAGGATAATGCGTTACTCCCATACGCTGCGCAATCCCTTTTCGATATAAAATAAGACATCGCTAAAATGATGGATAAATACCTTAATGACGGAAAATTATCATAGCAACAATTTCCTGCACTGACTCTAGCAATTAAGAGCACCGCCCCTAGCGTAAACTAGATCTCCTCATCCAAAGGAGTTTATTTTACCAACTATATACTACTTTAATTAAATTTTCTAATACGCATTACTTCAAAGGTTTACCGCATGAAATACCGTCTCAGTAAAGGCATTTCCCATCCTTTTCATCGAAGATAAAACACTGGAGCAATAAACTCAGGGCAGAGTAGCAATACTCATTGCCTTAATTATCTTTTATCAGTCAACGCGATTGAAACAGCCTTACAGAATAATATATCGAATACTGTGTAAAAGGCATAAAGTACTTAGTTTAATTTGTAGATATAAAGTTCATAAGTTGTACACTACAATATCGAGGCACTTTTTTGGTAAAGTTTTCTATTTATGCGCTCCTAAAAGAATACATCATTCCTAGAACCTTTCACACTAACTTTTTAAAAAAAGTACTGCCCAACTTAATTACCTTATTAACAAAATATACAAACCTGTTTATTTTCTAAATGATAGCGCATATAATTGATATATGTTAGAATGATAAATGTCATGTATGGTAGAAGTTAATAAAACAGGCTGCCTGATCCACCGCAGCTAACTGAATAACAAGGAAAAGTGATAATAATACAGACAGTGCATGATACATTTGGACATTATGTTTTATACCATGCACCAATTGGGTTGCATGATGGCATAGCGTCCTGCTTATGACGCTTTCGCTAATTTATGTTATCCGATAATTAACAGTAACATGCAGTTTTATCATCACCTGTAACTACACGGATAGCTGATATCCACGCTTATCAAATAACTATGGCAAATCCCGTTGAGTGCCGATTATTACTGATTATTAATAAAAAAAATTAGGCTGACGTGGCCTATTTCCCTAAATATGAAACAGTTGAGTTTGCCAAGACTTCAAGTCAGGATAATGCTCTTAATTACACGGGATAGGTTAGGGTAGTCGAGCGCTATGGCACAGATAGGTATTTTTGTCGGTACAGTTTACGGTAACGCGTTATTAACCGCTGAAGAAGTAGAGTTGATTCTGATGAATCAGGGTCATCAAGTGATGCTATTTGAGGATGGTAACCTTAAGCAATGGCAAGCGTATGTCAAAGAAGTGATCCTCATTATTACTTCCACCACCGGGCAGGGGGGGTTACCAAATAATATCATAGCGCTATTCCAGCAGATAAAGGATAAGCTAAAGAATCAATCAGCACTACGCTATGGCGTCATTGCGCTGGGCGATAGCAGTTATGATATCTTTTGTGGTGCAGGGTACGCTTTTGATGCGCTACTACAAGAGCAAGGAGCCAAGCGGATCGGAAGTTTGCTGGAGATAGATGCCTTAAAACATCCTGAGATAAAAACGCTGGCCTGTCACTGGGCGACAGAGTGGGGTGCATTGTTATAAGGTGCCACGTCGAGTGGTCATGCTATACCGGTATATATCGCGCTATATAGTAAGACTAGCGCGGCATTGCAGACTCTTGTAGTCCCCCTTTATACTGCACGTTATTAACTAACGTAGCCGGGGTGCGTATGAAATGCCAAGACTTAATATTCCTGCTACCAATACCCTTTATAATCCCCGCCGCATGCATGCAGGCGTTCAGCTGATGTAATGATTTTGATGGATCATTTTCCAGACTAGTCTCATTCTTGACAATTTTATTAGACAGTAGGCTTTTAGGTGGCGAAGATAATGTAAAAATATTATTTTGTAAGTTCAATTCAGAACTAATTACGCATATGGATCTGATCTAATTCTTTGCTCACATAGCAAAGATAAGGAAATATGCTCGTTATCGTCCATATAATTAACGCACTAAAATTTTTTTTAGATTACGTGTATACTACAACACGAGTAAAATTTAGTTAGTAGTACGTAATAATTCATTAATACCTACTTTACTGCGAGTTTTAACATCGACCTTTTTTATTATTACCGCGCAATAAAGACTATAACACCCTTCTTTAGAGGGTAAATTGCCAGATACAACTACCGACCCAGCCGGTATACGGCCATAATGGATTTCGCCGCTTTTGCGATCATAGATCTTAGTACTCTGACCAATGAATGTCCCCATTGAAATAACCGAACCTTCCTCTACGATAACCCCTTCAACCACTTCAGAGCGAGCGCCGATAAAACAGTTATCCTCTATAATAGTCGGGTTAGCCTGTAGCGGTTCCAACACACCGCCAATGCCTACGCCACCGGATAAGTGAACGTTTTTGCCAATCTGCGCACAAGAACCGACGGTGGCCCAAGTATCCACCATGGTTCCTGTATCCACATAGGCGCCGATATTAACATAGGAGGGCATTAACACCGTGTTTCTGGCAATGTAGGCGCCATGACGCACATTAGCTGGAGGCACAACACGGAGGCCTTCGTGCTGGAAGTGTTCGCTATCCCAGCCGGCAAACTTCATTGGTACTTTATCGAAAAAGCGCATTTCACCACCCTTGATCAGCTGATTGTTGGTTATGCAAAATGAGAGTAGTATCGCTTTTTTTAGCCACTGATGGGTGACCCATTTTCCGCTGATTTTTTCCGCAATGCGTAAAGCACCGCAGTCAAGGGCAGCGATAACTTGATTCACTGCGTCACGGGTAGCATCGGCGACATTAGCCGGAGTAATATCAGCACGTTGCTCAAAGGCAGTTTCAATAATCTGCTGTAATAACTGCATCCTCTTAATCTTATTCTAATCTATCGATTTAATGGGAGTTCATAACATTGATCGACGAAACGTCACTGACGCTGACAAACAACTCAGGTTGATCGAACACCGTCAGCTTTAGATAACTTCAACTTTCAGTTTGGGAAGGTAGAAACACCACCTACAAGTCCACATTACATTAAATTAAAATAACATAGCTTGGATGATAGCCGGGGTAGCTGCGCGAATAAACGGTAATTCAGATCGCTCGTATTCATAGCGGGACAGATAAGAGCAATATCCTACATTCTGCTTACGCTTACAGAAAAAATTAGCGCCACTACGGCAGTGGCTTCGGGCTTATTTATCAACAACAGTGGCTCTCAGTGCGGCCGTGCAGAATCATATGGCATGCATGTGTTGGGCTAACTGTTTTAAAAAGGCTAATATACAAAAATAATCGACATAGTAAAGGCTCCCCATATTTCTTGAAGACGTTCTTTATCAATCCATTCATACACAAAAGCGCTAACGCTTAAGAATTCTTGCGTTGTACCTGCTTCACGCATGTTTTAGGGTATATAAATATAGCGATATAACTGCTTCTTAGTGGCGAAGAATAGCTTATATCTATATAGCAGGCTTTTTTATTTCATGTATCCCATAACGTTTCATTGGTGGTGTAAATATTTGCCACTGATAGGCATGAAAAGTAGTGTGGCTAACTCTTCCCCTCTTCACTTTTCGCTACGAACTAAACCAGCACCTCAGAATTCTAAATATTCCGTCGGTAGACACTGACTGATAGATATGCAAGATAACTTTCAAAAGTCACATCACCAATTAAGCATCCTCGGCGGGTAAATCATACAGTACCGCAAATTCCAGCACATCGCTGACGCTAAAATGGGATGGGGACCCTCCCCGTAGTCTTTAACAAAATTACAAAAAACAATGTCAATAATGATAGATACTGCTATTTCAACCGCAAAATAACTTGAATTAAATCGGATAATACTGGTACAGATACTGTAGCTTTCATCCGTGAAGCTTTTTTTTCAGCTTATAGTAATACTCGATATGTTGTGTATATTATATAGTGTACCCATGGGACAGGCCAAATTATATCTAACTTACGATATTACTCCACTGCAGCATATAACTTCACAGGACGCTTCTACCAGAAATGGTAGTATAACATTTTACCATGCCCCGAGATACAAAATTCGCATAAAGAATTTTGTATCTCGGGGCATGGTAAACAATAATTCCATTGGCTCATCAAAGTAACTAAACACCTCAATACATTAGTTACGCACTGTTTACTAGAACTTGTAGCGATGCAAAATATTTTGCATCGCTACACATATTATCTAATAATATACGGGAAAATTTACCAAAAGTTAAAGTTAAATAACATTATTCGGCGGAAACTACGCAAAGAAGGATACATCTGCAATAATAAAAATGCCAAGCAGCAATCTAGGCTGCATTGAAATCTCGTTAGCTCCCTTAAATGGGTGTATATTAGATTTAAAGATGCTTAAACAGGAATAAAGTGGGTATCCAGATAAGTCTGCGCGGCTGTTTTACTGTCTATCAGTAAATATCCTTCCAATCTATCTTAAATAAACAGTGCTATTCATAGAGGTATTACTGCGTATTCTTCGTAACAATCCAATTACCCTAGATTCTCAGCTAAGCTATAACGCACCTGACTGCTCCTTGTTAAATGAGACAGTCAGGATATTATCATTAATATGGAGGAAATCAAAACTCGGGTAACGATTACCGATGGCGATACCATCATGCTTGATGGTATATTTCAGTATCAGAAGTAGCACAGTCATAATCGAGAGTACCCTTTTGTGATATCTCACTGAGATAGATATTATTTAAAAGGTAGCGAAATTATTATAAATAAAGCGAATTAATCATCTTTAATACGCGGCTCGTATATTAAAATAGCTTACCGCCCATGCATCAAACAAAAGTTGTTAAGCAGTAATAAGTTATACGTTTTTTTTGTTATTAATTTGACACTGTCAGCAATTTTGGGTACATGGATCCCCCATTGAGAAACGCTAATTTTGCGTAAAAAAAAATCATACCAGTGATAATATTGATGGATATACTTGTGGTATAGGAATGAATTTAATCGGTTGCTAAAATACTCAGAGTGTTGAGATAATTTTCATCTGATTCTTGCACTAGCGCTTATGGGGTTTCAGTTTAGATCCCGCTTCTAATTTGATTAGTGCGGGTTGTCATTAACTAATAATATTAGTAAGACTAAAAACATGGCAGAGAAACGCAATATCTTTCTAGTTGGGCCTATGGGTGCCGGTAAAAGCACTATTGGTCGCCAGTTAGCTCAACAACTTCATATGGATTTTTTCGATTCTGATCAAGAAATTGAGCGACGTACCGGGGCTAATGTAGCCTGGGTATTTGACGTGGAAGGCGAAGAGGGCTTCCGTGATCGAGAAGAAAAGGTCATAAATGAACTGATTGAAAAGCAAGGGATTGTTTTAGCTACCGGCGGTGGCTCCGTGAAATTACGCGAGACACGTAACCGCCTCTCCGCTCGTGGAGTGGTTATCTATCTCCAAACCACCATTGAAAAACAGCTAACCCGTACGCAACGCGATAAGAAACGCCCGTTATTGCAAGTAGAAGCTCCGCCACGTAAGCTTCTTGAAGCGCTAGCCCGCGAGCGCAACCCACTATATGAAGAAATAGCAGACGTGACTATTTGTACTGATGAAAAAAGCGCCAAAGTTGTTGCTAATCAAATTATCAATATGCTAGAAAACAGCTAATCTGAATTTAATGAGATGCTGAAAAGGTCATTAACCGTCCATGGAGAGGATTATCGTTACATTAGGGAAGCGTAGCTACCCAATTACCATTGCCACCGGATTATTTAGTGATCCTGCGTCCTTCTGGCCATTAGCGCACGGCGATAACGCCATGCTAATAACAAATGACCGCGTCGCTCCTCTATATCTAGAATCTCTGTGCAAGCGCTTAATACAAGCTGGCATTAAACTCGATTGGGTCATATTACCCGACGGTGAACAGAACAAATCATTAACCGTACTGGATCAAGTTTTCACCGCACTATTGGCTAAACCGCATGGTCGTGATACTACTCTTATCGCACTTGGTGGCGGTGTCATCGGTGATATGACCGGTTTTGCCGCAGCTAGTTATCAACGTGGAGTACGTTTTATTCAAGTACCTACCACGCTACTCTCACAAGTTGACTCCTCGGTTGGCGGCAAAACCGCCGTCAATCATCTTCTCGGTAAGAACATGATCGGCGCCTTCTATCAATCTACATCAGTGGTTATAGATTTAGATTGCCTTAGCACGCTACCGCGACGAGAGCTCTCCTCAGGCCTAGCAGAAGTTATCAAGTATGGTATTATTCTTGATGCGGCTTTTTTCACTTGGCTTGAAGATAATCTCGAAGCGCTATTAGCAATGGATCCGCAGGCGCTTGCTTATTGTATCCGTCGCTGCTGCGAATTGAAAGCTAACATAGTGGCTATGGATGAACGCGAACAAGGCCAGCAGCGTGCGCTGCTAAATCTCGGTCACACCTACGGCCATGCCATTGAAACTCATATGGGTTATGGTAAATGGCTGCATGGCGAAGCCGTAGCTGCCGGCATAATGATGGCAGTATATGGAGCGCGGCGGCTCGGTCAATTCAGTGATGCTGATACTGAACGAGTGAGTACGCTATTGCAGCGTGCCGGCCTACCAATAAGCGGCCCAGCAGAAATGATACCAGAAGATTATTTACCACATATGATGCGTGATAAAAAAGTCATCGCCGGCCGGTTGCGTCTAGTTTTACCGATAGCGCTAGGGAATGCGGAAGTACGTAACGACATGGCTAATGATATAGTTGTAGCATCTATTAAAGATTGCCGAAGCTGAACCAGTCTACTGAACGATAGCGCTAGAAAATCTCTCTTAATCAAAATAAAAGAGTTTTATATGGATTAATTTAAAATTTGAAAGAAGAACTGAGATCCGATAGCAACGAACAGCCGCTCCTCGCCAACGGAAAAGAATTTAGCGTACCAAAATTCCTCTATCGAGATATCATTTAATAATAAGTATAGGTACTTGGTACTACTCTTACTGATAGATGGTATTAGTTTAGTGCTAAAATATCTATCAAAACCAATTCAAAGCGTAAGGGTAGAAATAATAACAACTAGAGGCATAATATTAATCTTCTCAGTTCAACTTCCGAACTCTTATGCAAATCTTTCTTCACCTGGCGCAACAACGATGATAGACAGCAATAACATAGTGCCACTTCCCCATAAGGGCTAGATACGCCGTAGACATTTCTATCCTGACGTAGCAAAGAGCACCAATAATGCAAAGTGGTGACTAACAAAGACCACCGTTGCGTATGCTAGTTATTTATATTACAGTTAAGTAAAGCTGCTCAAGCAGCGACCATAAACATCTATGCGCTTTAATAGCAGTTGAGCCAGCTACTTGGTTTATTAGACTCGCAGCGGCGGGGAACCACCCCCGGTAAAATGTTGTTAAACGGGGTAATCCTTCACTACCGTAGGCCTAAATAAGATGGCGCAATTGCCTGCTAATGTATAGGACAAAGTCCTGAGCATAGAAAATTCTTAAGTTAAAAAGGACAAAAAATAATCCAGCTATTTCTAAAAATAGCGCTGTAGGATTATGGTAAACAGAGTACAATCTGCGCTTCTAAAATAGAATGTGAATAAGTAACAAAGGTATGAAAAAGAACCGCCCATTTTTGAAATGGGCCGGCGGTAAGTATTCACTAATTGAGGTTATTCGCCGTCACCTGCCGAAGGGTGATTGTTTAATAGAACCTTTTGTTGGCGCAGGTTCAGTGTTTCTCAATACCGATTACGGCCGATATATCCTCGCCGATATCAACAGTGATCTCATAAATCTATTCAATATCGTTAAAGAATGTCCGAATAATTTTATCCGCGATGCTCGAACTTTATTTGCCGCTGACGCCAACATCTCTAAAGTATACTACCTACTACGTAGAGAGTTTAATCTCTGTACGGACGCTCATCGGCGTGCAGTTTTATTTCTATATCTCAATCGGCATTGCTACAACGGTCTATGCCGATATAACCTAAACGGTGAATTTAATGTTCCTTGCGGGCGCTATAAAAAGCCATACTTTCCAGAGTTGGAACTGCATCGCTTCGCTGAAAAGGCTAGTCGGGCAATGTTTGTTTGCGAGCACTACCAACAAACACTATCTCGCGCCATACCGGGTTCGGTGGTATATTGTGATCCACCCTATGTACCTCTCTCGACCACTGCAAACTTTACAGCATACCATAGTAACAGTTTTAGTCTAACTGAACAGCAGGATCTAGCACGCCTCTCCAGCAAACTAGCTCGTGAAAGTCAGATACCGGTGCTAATTTCTAATCATAATACTGCGCTGACTAGGCAATGGTATGGTGATGCAATGCTACATTATGTTACAGTACGCCGCACTATCAGTAGCAATATCTTTGGGCGCAGTAGCGTGAGTGAACTGCTGGCATTATATCTCTAAGTGGGGGGGGAAAGTCTCGAACCCCACCACACCGCAGATTGCCTGTAACTAACGAGAGACATGGATGAAAAACTTTTTAATCGCCCCCTCCATCCTTTCCGCAGATTTTGCCCGTCTGGGTGAAGATACTGCCCGAGTATTAGCCGCCGGGGCAGATGTGGTGCATTTTGATGTGATGGATAATCATTATGTTCCGAATCTTACCATGGGGCCGATGGTGCTTAAAGCGCTGCGGAACTATGGGATTACCGCCCCCATTGACGTGCATTTAATGGTAAATCCGGTCGATCGCCTGATTTCGGATTTTGCTACAGCTGGCGCCAGTTACATTATCTTCCACCCAGAGACATCTCAGCATCTTGATCGTTCACTGCAACTTATCAAAGAGAACGGCTGCAAGGCTGGGCTAGTCTTTAATCCCGCCACGCCACTGAACTACCTTGAATATGTGTTGGATAAGCTTGATGTCATTTTGTTGATGTCTGTTAACCCTGGGTTTAGTGGGCAGTTTTTCCTACCTTCAACCCTGGATAAATTGCGTCAAGCACAACAGATTCTCGATCGCACTGGCAGGAATAATATCCGGCTTGAAGTAGACGGCGGCATCAAAATAGAAAACATCGGCGCCATCGCCGCCGCAGGTGCTGATATGTTTGTTGTTGGCTCTGCTATTTTTAGCCAACTGGACTACCAAACCGTCATCGATGCTATGCGTCAAGCATTAGCTAAAGCGGTGATAAATGCATAAAGCAGAGGCTATCTGTTGTATCGTATTCTATCTTGACGGCATTTTTAATCGATAGAGCAGCAGCACTCCGCCTTAATGGCAACCTTAGCGTTAAACGCTATTTTTATTAATTATCGACAGTGATTTATATAATCATATCTCAAAGAGAAAACTATCAGCTTTCCAAAAAAAACAGCATGACCTATAACTATACCTATAATAAAGCGACCAACTGAGCTACCTGAATTATGTTCCAAACTGTTTTACCAATCTTTGCTGTATCCAAGGTCTTACCAGCTGCTTTTCGTTAATCAGGACTGTTCAAAATGAGTAAGCCCATTGTATTCAGCGCCGCACAACCGTCAGGAGAACTGACCATTGGTAACTATATTGGTGCGCTTCGTCAGTGGATCAGCATACAGGACGAATATGACTGCATTTATTGTATCGTTGACCTGCATGCTATTACTGTCCGTCAGGATGCCCAGCAGTTACGTAAAGCAACACTGGACACTCTAGCGTTATATCTAGCCTGCGGTATCGATCCGGCTAAAAGTACAGTTTTTATTCAATCCCATGTGCCGGAGCATACCCAACTAGGCTGGTTGCTGAACTGTTATAGCTATCTTGGTGAACTAAGCCGAATGACTCAGTTCAAAGATAAATCAATACGTTACGCTAAAAATATCAATGCCGGTCTGTTTGATTATCCGGTACTGATGGCGGCAGATATTCTACTTTATAAGGCCAATAAAGTGCCGATCGGAGAAGATCAAAAACAGCATTTAGAGCTAAGCCAAAATATCGCCAAACGGTTTAACGCACTATATGGTAAGATCTTTACAATTCCTGAACCGTTTATTCCAAAATTTGGCGCGCGCATAATGTCACTGTTGAATCCATTAAAAAAAATGTCAAAATCCGATAATAATCGCAATAATATCATTACATTACTGGAAGATCCTAAATTCGTTAGCAAAAAGCTTAAACGAGCAGTAACCGATTCCGATGAACCACCGTTAGTCCGTTATGATCCTGTAGGGAAACCCGGCGTCTCCAATTTACTGGATATTTTATCCGGCACTACCGGTACACCGGTAGTGGAACTAGAAGAGGTATTTTACGGCAAAATGTACAACCATCTAAAATCAGCCGTGGCTAGTGCAGTGTCGGAAATGCTGACCACGTTACAGGCTCGTTACTACGCACGACGCGCCGATGAAACATATTTAAATCAAGTGTTACGGGACGGGGCAGAAAAAGCCCGTACTCAAGCCAGCGTAACTTTAGCCAAGGTCTATGACGCCATCGGTTTCGTCACTAAAATCTAAACTTTCAATGACTCATGCGCACGGCTTTTGTCCTAGCAGAATAATGCCGCAAGCATGAGTCATTAGGCTTTTCGCGATTTCCAGCAAAGATAGTGAATTACATGCAGTTATCATTCTACTGCAGTTATACTATCTATCATACAAGTACCTAAATAAAACGAGGTAACATGTCCAGAATCCCTCCCAATACTATCAGTCACCTCCAGCTACCAGAACATAAAGATTTGTGCAAAATTACCTTGAGCAGAGAATTATTTGCTATCTGGGATGCCAAATTATGGTCAGCAGGAAGCTAGGACTTCTTTAATACTTTTGGTACATTCCACAATATTACTATTTATTGAAACTCACATGTTGAACGTAAATTATCCCTAACTCTTCAGTTAAACTAATATATATTAAAATAATATATCCTGATCATACCATCATACCATTTACCCCCTTCTTAGAAAAGGCTCATTAATACCTTAAATATTTTTATTTACTGACTTATAAATTATAAGTTAAGTAACTTATAAAGGATCCTTCATTAGAGTTTCCTCGTTAATAAAAAAATATCACTAATTGAAGCAATTCTTTTGGCTAGATAATCAAAAAATAATAAAAATTAAGTGAATCATTGCGACTGCTACCCCCAGATTAATCTGGGAGGTAGACTCCTCTATCTTCTCTTACACAAGAAATTTTTCCTATACAATATCTCTTATGCAGCTCAGATTGATGTCTAGTGCATTAAAATGCTCTATATTATCTCTATCCTAAAAGTGAACACATGATCGCTAATGCACATAATATGAATACCGCTAGTATTTTTCTAAGTCATTATATGATAGAATTGTCGTAATTATATTTTCACAGCGAATAAATCAGTTTACCTAGATTGGCTAGTGCAAATCTAGCAGAGGTTTTCTTTTCATAAAATAAATAAACTGCAAATTTATATAAATTATTCCATAAGAGTTCAAATACCATATCGATTATTTGCTAAAGTAAACTTTCAGTGCCTAATTAGCAGCAGATGATATAGATGCCATCAAGGGAAAGACACGTAGCATTATAATAATAACCACGAGCAATAGCACATACTACCAAAGATTAATGGTAAAACAATGACACTCAGCAGCGCCCCTATACCATAAGACCCTATTATCCGAGGAAGAAGATAACATTGCATCCCTGGCGCCGGGTGAATTACACGAGATATTTACCACAGAAGAGAAATACGTGATTCAGCAAGTCTAAGTTAAACTGCAAAATAGTACAGGTGACCAACAGGATCTAGAATCCCAACGAAATTATTATATTCACCAGATGAACAGTGGTTATCTCTGGAGTGGTAATACAGCCCTGTTGACGCCGACCTCTAGGTAGAGCACGGTAGTGCGCGATACGCGCCGCATTAAACAGGTAAAATAAAATTCAGAATACAAAAGATAAATTACGCTAAGTGATTGATGCACCTAATGAAATAAATTATAGCCTACCGATACATCAAAGTATCAATACCTAAAATAAAGTATATTTATATACATAAAAATATGAATAAATATAAATAACAATATTAAGTAGGTCTGTGATAATCACTAAGGATAGATTATATGATAATCGAGAATACATTTCCTACTTGATGATATGGTCAGACTACGACCAAGCACAGGGTCGCCGATAAAACAGGATTAAGCGATAAAAATAATTTCACAATATTTAAAATAGTTATAATAGTAATATTGATATTATCGTGTGATAATATCACAATGCATTTGTATATCTGAAATAAGTGATATCCGTTTTCTCAGAAGAAAACGGATTCAAGAATGAAGAAAAAAAATTTTTTCTGCATTTAAATATAAATTTATTAAATTATTTTTTTTGACTAAAATTACCACCAAACAAGTAGCAAAATACATAAATGTCAGTTTAACTATAATAACAAAATGAGTAAAACAACTACGGTAATAAGCAATAAAGTAAAAATAGTAAAACCTCACTTTTCATCTAGAAAAAATCGAAACACATGAGTTCATGAAAAAACTACAATTTATTTAAATAAAAGTAAAATATTAAAATACTATATTTATTATTGTTCTCAAGATCCCCTGAACAGTTCTTGTTAATTGAGAAACTCAGAGCCCATCATTCTACAACCATACTCTACTACGTATTCAAGGTTTTATCTAGCAGTTACAAATACTGGAAAAGACCTCCTAATAGATCAGAAAATAAGCGAACGATATTACGTAATTAGGTACTCATAAACTGCATAATATCAGCCATGATTAAACTAACACGAAAAGTACCACCATCATGGCAGCCCAGAGAGGCTGTTGGATGGAACACTAGCTTATAACTTATAATAAGTAATCTCATAAAAGAGCTGAGACTGATTAGTTATTCAACAACTGACATACAAGTGTATAAATATAGCTGTTAGGGGTGTATATTGCGATTCTGAATTCTCTTAAGCACCAGTTTAGTGTGAAAGAGAAAACTAGATACAATATATCTATTTGGTATGTATTAGGAAATTCTATGCATATCTTATAATTGT
Organism: Sodalis sp. (in: enterobacteria); assembly: GCA_051710585.1. Classification (GTDB taxonomy): domain Bacteria; phylum Pseudomonadota; class Gammaproteobacteria; order Enterobacterales; family Enterobacteriaceae; genus JBPESP01. The sequence continues at coordinate 143,817 of JBPESP010000005.1, forward strand.
TCTTAATCTATTTGCGAGAAACCCTAGTGTAGCTTACCCATATCATTTTCTCTAAAGGTAAATTAACCATTAAACACTGGTAAGGCATGGAGTTGTGGTGGTAAACCTAGTTAAACTGATGTCTCACAGCGATTAAGATCGCTACTATACAGGCAGTTCTGATAGTCTATGTGGTGGCGTTACTAAATTAAAAGGTATAAATCGGTATAGTGTAACTATTGAAATAATAATTCGATAGAGGGTTTTCAGAAGTCTGAAACGAGTATTTAACGATAAATAGGCTACACATAATCTTCAGTAAAGAAACTCATAAAATTACAGACTACATCGTAAGATATTAAAATTAACTTAGGCGCATAAATATAAGTGGTTTTGTTGTCGCAAAACTTATAAGGGAATAGATACTTTTAAAAAACGCTAACGCAGCAGTTATTTATTTTGATACACCACATTTAATATAAAAATGTATATATGATATAATAAAAAACCATCTATACTACTATTATATTTATAATCATAACTTTATAAACAACGATTATATCAAAACATACCTTGGATTCATTTACGAATGAATTCGTAGTAAATTATTTAATATTTAATAATTCTGATTTATTACTTAATTTTTATTGATTCTTATTAATTTATCTTAACTCTTATTAGCATAAGATAATTAAAATCACTAATAGATATATTATACAATTATTATTTTTATCTTTTTTAAGCTCAGTAGTTAATTAGATAACTCTACCAAGATATTTCTTTATTTAACATACTTGACTTATCTTTAACTATTACTTTATCTATAGTAATGCTTTTTATTTTTAATAAACCTATCCTATCTATTAATAGGAATATATTTAATTTAATAAGTAAATTATTAGCTAATTTTGTTTTATCCAATAATAAATTAGTTATCAATATTAACATATTAACTGATAATAAGGTACAAACACTATTTTTTTTCTAAAAAGAAATAGTGTAATACAATTTAAATATTGTATAATTAACTGCGCCTCTAGCACTAAATTCTAATCTATTCCTTCAATATATCCCACTGCAGGATTGACTCCCCCTAGAGTTTTAAGATAACCATAAGCCATATTTAACATTATGTAAAATCTAACAATTATGCATAGAAAAAATATCAATCATCATGGATAACTGAACCACATCCGCTTATTCTATTACATTACTACTGTTTTTTCCAGCAGCTAATACAATTTTAATAAAATATATTTATTTTTAAAAAACATTTTTTATTAATATTTATTTTAGAAAATCCAATAACCACTCTCTACAGGATAAAAGCTACTGATCGTTTGAGATAATTAGGCGAAAGCAATAGCTTTAACCACTACTACTACTGTTCTAACTGATTGCCGTCAAGCCTCATTTTTACTTCATCTAAAAATATTTTTATACTCTTTATCTGAATATCAATCATAACGTCCTAGATAGCATTCTGTCATTTGCCGTACCAACAGCCCTTCAGCAGAAGGTAGACGGGTCTACTATCGTAAAATATTTTAGTGTTTTAAGACAGTCAATATCCGGAATTTGAGTGATATTAACACAGTTAAGAAATATACTATAAAGTCTCCAACTGCATTAATATCGCCTTTATCCATTAAGATATATAATCTTAACAGTAGATATGAGCAGGGCTGTTTTATTTTTAAATTTGTCACTACTTTTTCTTCTCTCGGAATAATTACTACTGCTTCGCAGCGTTCTTCATAAAAAAAGGAATTCGTGGCTGAATTTTTTCTTGATATATCTATCCCCTTTTCAATAAAAGTATCTTATCAAGCATCTTCAAAATGCTTACATTAACTCCGGTGACAAAAGACCAATGAAGACCAACATATCAGAATCCATGCCTACCATTTTTATTAATCCGTTTTCCTTAAAATAAGCTTTTCAATATCCATAATGAAAATAATTTTTTGAGAATCGTACCAATCATTTCTATTTTTAAATCTTTCAAAATAGTTTACTGTAAATATTAATCTAATTAAGATCTCTAAATTTTATCAAGTTTATAAGGCTTATTTTTTTAATGTTCGCATAACATTCTGCTCTAATTATTCACAAGACTAATCTGGATATCACTAAAATAATTGAAATAACGAACAGGAAATTTAGCAAAGGTAATGTATGGATGTACTTTAACGCCAACAATAAAACCTTCTACGCTAAAAGTCTGGCGATTATACCATATGTCTGTTGTCAGACGACTTTCATGAAGAAAGTCCTATGGAAATAGTCACTCAAAATCTCACCTAATATAATATGGAACTCATTACATCACCGTTTTCATGGAAAATCGCAGTTCTACCGCTTCATTGGACATTGATATTAATACCAAATTTTAACCAGCAGCCAACAAAAAAACGTGCTAACATTTTAAAATTTTCATGTTTATAAAATAAGAAATCAATACTGGCTATCCTAGTCATTATTTTAGACAAATATATCATCGTCCTTATTTTTTGTACAACCGCACACGCGGGTGCGACTATCGTAATTATGAATGCAACATCCTTATGATTTCTGCTTCTAGTTGAAAACAGGTTACCCACTGCGTTGATGTCGCCATTAACAGTGTCGTCAATCCGTTCATCAAGCACATTTGATGCCTATTCAGCCTTATTTAACAACTCTAATTTTAAATAAAAGCCAATTTTATCCTGGATATTTACACCATTTTTTGCTTAAGCGTTCTCTAGCTGCTATTCTCTTCCTAATATTATTAAATTTGCTCCTTCGTACCCTTAGCAACTATTTATGCTGTATCAGATTAAACCACATCCTAACATGGCAAAAAACCAAAATATTTTCTATTCGATCTAGATAATGATGACCACCCTTGAATGGTATTCAGCCAGTAAGTGCAAACATGATTCAAAACCTAATTTAACAAGCTGTATCTCCCAGCGACATAAAAGCTCATCCGCATTATCAAACTGTGCGATAATATCTTTTATGGTACATTTTCTTATTCTAGTTAAAGACAGCCTGAATATGAGTAAGTTTTATGTCCCTAACAACCCTTCAATCAAGTTCTACTCAAAAGTCAGCAAATTTTCTCAGCCTACTAAACATATAAGTTACCGACACGAAAGAATAACCCCGTAACGTTTCACATAATCACAACCTATTTATAGCATGGAGCATGTCTCTCTACGGAAGTAGTGCCGTGTACGTATCCATATTCGCGGTCTTGTCTTTGTGCACTACCGGCACCGAAAATACCACTGCGCACACAAAGGATTTACAAGATCTCTGTAGTCTCTTTCATATCGCCCAGTGAGCGAATGTTAAACTCAGAATGCCATATACGAAATGTGGAGTAATATCGTTATAGCTGTTAGGTTCTACTAGTGGATTAATAGGATCGTAGGTTGGCATGTAAACCAACTGTAATGCATCCATAACTATTGATGAGACGTAACTAACCTTGTTATATATATTTCCAATGCATTGGTAGTGAGCTTATCATACTCCAAAGGATCAGGTGTGCTACCCATAAAGACCCCGTGGTAGGTTCCTTTCACACTATATATTATATCAATATACTGAAATTGGTTTACCTGCCATTATGTAGTAAATTCAAAGTGAATAACAGTACGTTCATCAATAACACCGCTGGCCTTAGTACCCCAAAGTTACCCATTGTCCACAGCAGTATATTTTCTCTTCATCGTTACCCCGTCGAAATAGGTACCACCCATGACAACAAACCATAAATTTCAAAAAAATTCTGCGATGTCGTAGCGAAAATATTCTTGAAGAGACAGCTCCATAACCAGTATCCAGAATAGATAATTTTACTACCAAACTGCTTTTTAGCCTGCTGACAATAAAGACAGCCTTCAGCTGAAGGGGTTAAAATAAGCTCCATTTTGGCTACCGTTAATTTGGCAGATAGCGTTATGATTATGGATTATAATTTAGAAGCAGTATTACGGCTACTTCTAAGCGAAGAGCAACCAAATATTTTCCGCTTGTTTCCAGGTAATTTCCACGATAAAAAACCGTGATAAATCGCAGCCTGCAAGTCAAACAGCAGCACTTCAAACTTTGGTATGTCTGAAAAAACCATTTTTATAGTATACGCCATAGTATTTTCCCGTACCCCCTAGTATGATTCAGCGGCAAAATGCGCCATATAAGAGTAACTAGGGTGCTCTTCCATATCAAAAAAATAAGTTAACTTGGCGCATTCAGATGCCCTATTCAAGGCTCACTAAAATTATATCACACCCTCATCGGATATTGACATCAAAGGAGAAATTCTTGACTAATTATTGATAACGCAAAATAGATAGTTATCGGCGGTCTGTAGCTATATTAAAGTGGTGGCGGCACAACAACCGGCCATTAATATTATAAATATACTCATCACCAGCTTTCACGGAACAAACCTAGGGATTATTAGGAAGGGTAAGCTTACCTAATAAGCACTAATCGATTTTAGGGCGTGAACAATAGCTAACCCGACATTACCACCAAATCTAGGGTCGCAAGCCCGTGGAAAACCCATTCATTAAACTGGTTGATCTAACAATGCATCATAATATAGGTAGTTAAGAAACCAACGCATCCTCATCGCTTAACGGGTTATTTAGTACTCTCTCGTCAGAGAGAGTGACCGTTACCTGAACGTGAGATATATACATTAGAGTTATAAAAACAAAAAAAGTAGGTCAATAAACTTTCCGTACTTCCTATACTCAGCATAGTGTTGATATATAAAATACTACAACGTCCCATCCTTTACGCAACATATACCTCTGTCTCCCATAGAGACAGAGTCACTAGAAACTAGTATAACACAGATATTTAAACCGTTCCTACCAACCAATCTTAAATTATTCAAGCGCCTGATAATACCGAGTCGTAATGCAGAATGATACCGATACACACCACACCGAGTTTACGCTCTAGAGCCGCTCGGCAACAGCTTTGTTTTTTCTAAATAAGAATCTTTAAGCTTATCGCGCTAGTCCGTATTGTATACCTGCTCATCGTTTCAAAGTATTGCTCAATATCACCAGATCAGTATGAGTATACTACAGCAGCATGATACAAACTGCTCAGCTTTTGCCGCTACCCAGTGGACCTGTTATTAGCCCCTTGAGATTATTGCACATCAGAATGCCGCCCATCTGCCAGATGCGCCCAACGTCGCAGATTTCGAAAAAATTATCCGCTAGCTGTTCTCGAGCAGAATTTTTGTGGCATTAATAGACTAAGGCTATTATTCTCATATTTTTATAAGCTACTTTTGTATTTAGGAACTAATCGTCTCCTAATCCAGGAGCCATTTACTAGCATTTGCGCCTAATCTTTCACTGTATACCTTAAAATATACCTTAAACACTGAACTAGTGATCCACTCCTTCACTCTTTAATTAGCTAAAATCTACTTAACCTTGTCGTAAGTCAACAGGGCAAAAGTATAGAGGCTTAGTGCCATAGTATTCACCCCTACTAGTCCAGCTAAAAAAAATCCGCGTAAGTTTCCAGCACTGTAAAAACCAGAAGGTTAGACATAACCTAGGCAGAACAGGTTATAAAATCACGTTATTTTCTTGAGGAGAGCTTCTCTTTTCGCCAGTCACTTCCTGTACCCACTTAGCGCTAAGTATAGAACTCACCTATTCTCCTACAGGAGGCTTTTACCAGCCCTTTCTGAATGCAACCCTTTTAACGTTAGAAAGTGCACTGAAAAACAGTAGACAATGTGTCTGATTTTGACTCCTCAACGATAAAATTTACTGCCGTTATGCGGATCATGCCAGCCTGCTATAACCATAATCAGACCACCTCTTATGTCAGCATTATATGTAAATTATCAATCTGCTTCTGGTAATTATTGAGGCTTTGCACTTTGCATTTAAGCAAAGTAGAATTATTGGTAGATAACCGCCAGTTCATAGTATTACTTAATGGCAGTATTACGTTTAACTGACTTATAAATCTGTTAAGTCTGAAATTTCACCATTAAAAGTTTATATTGCCGCTGATTAACGAATTCGTATGTTCGCTCTGGTAAGCAATCGATCTGTCATTTAAAAATTTTGATGCTTGAACGCTTATGTACTAAAAAACAAATAAATTTGCAGCCCGCTTATTCAATGACCACCAAAGCGCCTGAAGATACCAAGCAATCCAGGCAAACCAACTCATTAACCGTAACAAACATAATTATAATATGTTATCCATATAACAACTCAGCTAAATGTCTTCCGGATATCCTCTGTTGAGGATATTTAGAGATAATGCACTCGTCCTTAAGATAAGGACGATATAGAGCGTTTTTAACGTGCTGAACGCAAAACTATGGTCCACTAGAAAGATCTTACGTAGAGATTTCCCTCTTACACAACGAAGAGAAAGCCAGCGATATTAATACGCTGGCAATCATGCATAATTCATTTCATCTCATTTCATCTATTATTTAATTACTTTTTTAAAAAAGTGTGCGGATAAGTCATTACGGATTTTATCCTTACAATAAAAATATCTTAAAATAAAGAAAAGTAAAGCAAATAATAATTTTTTTATTTTCATTTCTCCACATAACAATTTTTTTGTTAAAAAATTTTATCAGAAATATTTATAAAGCTATCTCAACTTAATTAAGCTTACCACTTCTCAATACTGCAATAATTATTTAAGTTAAAAGCTATAAATTATCTTTTATAAAAGAATAGTGCTTTACATTTTATGTAAGGAATTTATAGGCATAAAATGCCTTGTATTTGTTTCATTATGAATTTTAAAGAAGTGATATTAAATAGCAAGATCAGTTGATTAGCTAGACTACCTTTTAATATACTAAAATTAGAGTTATTCAAGTTCAGAAATGATTGGTAGCCTAAAGTAGTGTTGGTGTTTATCAAAACAATACGCAAGTAGAAGAGGTATATCCAGAACGAATTTTTAACGAATAAAAAAATCATAAACATCTTAATTTAAGGATGTCTTAAATTAAGATGTTTATATGTTAAAACATATTATTGCATCTTGATGTTTAAGTTTCTGGATACTTTACTTTAAAAGTATTCAGAATACTACACGATTAGCAGGTAGTCGTGTTCCAACATCCATTTTTATATAAAATTCTAGTTTAGTTCCCTGCGTTTTTTTCAAAGAGTATCCGACTCGCAGGGGCGTTAGGGTGATATATGACAAAGATCCTGCGTCCTTTCCTTGTGATCGCCGTACTGTACCACATGTATTAACGGCATTAACTTCGCCATATCCTCTACCGTCATTGCGATAAAAATATGAACCGTACTGATGAATAATTTTCAGTGTTTACTTTTAAGGTAAGGCTCTAATATAGACTCTGTCCTCAGCATCATTCGCTCAAATGGATCAAGAGCATTACCTCGCTTTTCAAAGTAATAATTAAAGTGTTGTTCTACTTATACGATTTATCAGATATTAGGTTCAATTGCTCCTGTAACCGCCTGATACTACGCTGGCAAACGCTCACCACCGTCTGATTTAATTCCTCAATTGTATAAACTTTCTGGAGAGGAACCTTTTCTTCGAAAAAACTCTCAGCTTTTCTAGCATAAGGTGATAGTGCCATCTTAATTTTACTTTTTTTGTACCAATCAAAACTCATCCAAACGATATTGTATCATTCCCATTTCCGCGGTTGTCCGCATGCAGGGAAATCCACCTAGATTCTACTTTTATTTACAAATGTTACCAGTAAAAAAATTATCATTATACTATATATTAATAAAGTCCGCAATTAAATTGCATTGCTATAAAACTTCTTATTTTAAAAAGTTCCAGCTGAGGGTCATAAACCGGCATAGCCATTGTATTTTTATCCTCTAGCTCTAGAGTACTTGCTTGATTTTACTATCAATCCTCGGGAGCGCTTTATCCATGAAATATAGATATTTATAAAATAATTGATAAAAGTATCATTACTAACCTCTACTATATATTATTTACCTTTAAGGGGAAAATAACACTATGATTGCCGATACAGTGCTTAATCTTACCTATCTCGCCAACGAACATGATACCCGCCTAACGAGCACCTCAGACAAATTTAAAAAAAGCGGAAATAAAGTCCCTTATATCTTTGGTAAATCCCTTGGGACGCAACATCATAAATAATTCGCTGAAAGAGTTAGGAATAAGTATAGATACCAAGTTAAATTAAAGATCAGCCGATCACTGGTATTCAGAGCGCTTTCAGCAAGTAAAAGGGAATGTCTAAATTAGGAAATTCAAGTCAATAACAATAGAAAACTTTTAAACACACGTAAAACCTGCTACATAAAAATAGAACAGGAGCCCAAGGACAACGCTGCCGAAAGAGACAAATACTGTGCCAGCGCATGCTAAAGAATAAGGATCTAAAGAAAACCACCAATGGCGTCCTGTATGAAGTAGATAAAACCGGTACCGATAACATAGCGACCGATAGCGATACTATCCTGGCGCACTATAAAAGCAGCCTAGTCGATAAAACAGAATTTGATAATTACTACAAACGTAGTAAGCTCCTATCTATCCGCCTGTATGGCTTGCTCCCTGGCTGAACAGAAGAGCTGAATGAATTTAAGAAAGATGGAAAATACACCTAGTTATCTAGTTATTCCCTCCGCCAGAGCAGGTTTTCAGTAAAATAGACATCCTGAGGTATCTCAGCCAACTCAACACTAGTGTTTACTTTTGAACTTATAAAATAAAAAACTGGCCATAGCTACACCCACCTGACAGCAAGAGATACCGTACGGGCCAGTCTTCTACCCGGATGCAGACACGCAGTAAAATAACCCACTGCCCAAAACAGCATATGGAGATGCTCTCTCCTTACAAGCCATTCCACAGGAATAGCTTTTTTCGCTAAAATAGCCGGCTAAACGGCTACCGCATTTTAAGGCTGACGCGCACAACAGTGTAGATAAAATATCCCTCCGCTAAATAATAAAAACTCCACAAAACACTTTAAGGATAAAATTTTGCCGGATTTTCCAAACTAACAACTATATAATAGAATTATAGACAAATCTCCCTGCTGCTATATTAGCAAATTCAAAACCACGGATAGTATTTATACATATCCACGTTTCTTTCTCATTCTGATACCAGAAAGCTAGATGTATTGAAATAACGTCCATTCAGCACTATGGATCATAAAATTTTCGGCTCTTTCACCTCTTGATTTAGCCATAATAGATAGGCTGACGATACTTATTAGTTAGCGGATATTATGAGATCATATTTTCCCTGAAAGACCTAAAATATTTGATTTTAGGTATCGACAACAATACACATACCGAGTATAAAGTAACTCGTAGATATCGGATCTTGCACAGAACATGCTGGATAATATGATTAAGAGAAAATAGCAGTATCTCCCGTGCATAGTTTAATTAAAAACGAATTTAGACATACCTTTCTTCCAGATTATCCAAATCTTTGTTTTGTAGGAACGTAGATAGCTATATCAGCAATTTTTTTCTCCTTAGCTAAGGATCTTGTAGCCAAAACGCTGAAGTTCAGTCATTGAGAAGGTTAACACCGATCGCAATGCATGCTACAACGCAAAGAGCTGTTAGATCGTACCTAATCTGTATGAGAAAGAGATATTCAATAATAAAGGACGACATCAATTAAGTTACTAACAACCTCAACATATCAAAGCATACGGTTTATTTTATATATCCGTCAATTTAGAAGCACCGACCGCGTAGGGCAGGAGTGGTAAGCCTGGACTATTGCCTGCTGGTCACCGGCCCAGCCTATGGCAATCAGCGCGCTACTAGCGCGCTACAGTTTGCTCACGCAATAATGGCGTGCGGCCATCAACTCAGTACAGTGTTTTTTTATCAGGACGGCGTGTATAACGCTAACCGCTTAAATGCGCCCGCCAACGATGAAGTGGATCTGGTTTGTGCCTGGCATGACTTGGCACAGCAGCATCAAGTAGTTTTGCATGTCTGTGTTGGCGCCGCCTTGCGTCGTGGCGTGACCGATACCCTTCAATCATCGCTGCTTCAGCGTACCGGCGAAAATCTTCAGGCAGGCTTTGAGCTCAGCGGCCTTGGCCGCCTGGCACAAGCGGTGCTCGAATGCGATCGCTTTATTCAGTTCTAAGGCTTTCATGAACAATATTGCATTTGTTTTCACCCACGGTCCACATGGCGAAGCCTCCGGAAGGGAGGGTCTTGACATGCTTTTGGCGACATCGGCCTTGGCGGAAAATATCGGCGTCTTTTTTATCGCTGATGGTGTATTGCTATTACTAGCGGAGCAACAGCCAGTAAAAATCCTAGCACGAAACTTTGTTGCCACCTTCGGCCTGCTCTCGCTGTATGATGTGGACAAGTTTTATCTCTGCGCCGCATCTGCAACGGAGCGCGGTCTAGATATTGATGTCGACTTTGTATTAAAGACTAAATGGTTGTCGGTAGTGGACTGGCGTAAATGTCTAAGCGCTTATGATATCGTGATGACGTTTTGATGTTAAAGAGATGCCCATGCTGTATACCCTGAGGCATTCTCCTTATGCCTGCGATCTAGCAGCACTGCTACGTCTTGTGCAGTCCGGTGACGACCTACTGTTATTGTCCGATGGCGTTACCTCTGGACTCATCGGTTCACAGGCCGCACATGCGCTAATAGCCTCTCCCCTGACACTGCATGCACTGGAAAACGATATTCTCGCTCGCGGGATTTCTTCTCATTTTTCACCCAATATTGCTATAATCAGTTATACTGATTTCGTTAGACTGACAGAAAAACAGCCGAAGTATATGGCATGGTAAGTAAAGGTAAGTTGTGTATGTTTATTGACAAATTTAACCGTCAACTATAAATTCCGAGTTCTCATATTTCGCCAACAGCATCATGGGCGATTTATTACGTGTTGGTGAAACAAAAAAAACCAGGAGCTTTATTAAATGGCAACAATTAACCAGTTGGTACGAAAACCGCGCTCTACAAAAGTTGCTAAGAGCAACGTCCCAGCGCTAGACGCGTGTCCGCAAAAACGTGGCGTATGTACTCGTGTATATACAACTACCCCAAAAAAGCCGAACTCTGCCCTGCGTAAAGTATGCCGTGTTCGTTTAACTAACGGATTTGAAGTTACCTCTTATATTGGAGGTGAAGGTCATAATTTGCAAGAGCATTCCGTGATCCTGATCCGCGGTGGTCGTGTAAAAGACCTCCCAGGTGTACGGTATCACACCGTTCGTGGCGCACTTGACTGCTCTGGTGTGCAAGACCGCAAGCAGGGGCGCTCCAAATACGGCGTGAAAAACCCAAAAGCTTAATTTTTCTCTGTTAAATAAGGGTAAACGTTCTATTATCTCTTTCGAAGAACTTATTGAATTTTAGACAACCCTGAATTAATAATGGAGTATTTCAATGCCACGTCGTCGCATCATTGGTCAACGTAAAATCCTGCCAGATCCAAAATTCGGTTCTGAGCTTTTCGCTAAATTTATTAACATCCTGATGGTAGATGGTAAAAAATCTACTGCAGAAACAATAGTTTATACAGCAATAGAACGCTTAGCTAAACGTTCTGCTAAAGGCCATCTGGAAGCTTTTGAAATAGCCCTAAATAATGTGCGTCCAACTGTCGAAGTCAAATCACGCCGCGTCGGTGGTTCTACTTACCAAGTGCCTGTAGAAGTCCGTCCGGTTCGCCGTAATGCTCTGGCAATGCGTTGGATCGTTGAAGCTGCTCGTAAACGCAGTGATAAATCCATGGCTCTACGCTTATCGAATGAACTTTCTGATGCAGCAGAAAACAAAGGTACTGCTGTAAAAAAACGTGAAGAAATTCACCGTATAGCAGATGCTAACAAAGCGTTTGCACACTACCGCTGGTAATTACACTGCAACAATCACATCAACGCTATCCAAGAAGGCGGGTTGATTCAAAATTCAAAATAAACGCCCCTAGTACTAGTAAAGTAATCGAGGATTTAAATGGCTCGTATAACACCCATCGCACGTTACCGTAACATCGGTATCAGTGCACACATTGACGCGGGCAAAACTACAACGACTGAACGTATCCTGTTCTATACGGGTGTAAACCACAAGATCGGTGAAGTTCATAATGGCGCTGCCACCATGGACTGGATGGCCCAAGAGCAGGAACGTGGTATCACCATCACATCAGCTGCAACCACCTGTTTCTGGGCTGGCATGGCTAAACAGTTTAATTCGCATCGCATTAACATCATTGATACCCCGGGACATGTTGACTTTACCATCGAAGTAGAACGTTCCATGCGCGTACTTGATGGCGCCATAATGATTTACTGTGCAGTTGGAGGCGTCCAACCGCAGTCTGAAACTGTGTGGCGTCAGGCGAACAAATATAAAGTGCCACGTATTGCGTTCGTCAATAAAATGGACCGTATGGGTGCCAACTATTTGCGCGTAGTTGAACAGCTAAAAACCCGTTTAGCCGCTAATCCAGTTCCGATTCAGCTGGCTATCGGTGCAGAAGAAAAATTCACTGGTGTCGTCGACCTGGTGAAGATGAAAGCAATAAACTGGAGCGAAGCAGACCAAGGCGTAACCTTCACTTATGAAGACATCCCTAATAATTTGACCGAGCTAGCAAACAAATGGCACCAGCATCTGGTGGCATCCGCAGCTGAAGCGTCCGAAGAGCTAATGGATAAATATCTAGACGGCAAAGAACTAACTGAAGAAGAGATTAAACACGCTCTACGTCAGCGTGTTCTAAAAAACGAAATTATTCTGGTTACCTGTGGTTCTGCATTCAAAAACAAAGGCGTACAAGCTGTACTGGATGCAGTTATTGAATATCTTCCAGCACCAACTGATGTTGCTGCTATTAACGGTGTACTAGAAGACGGTAAAACCCATGCTAAACGTCATTCTAGCGATGAAGAACCGTTCTCAGCGCTGGCATTTAAAATCGCCACTGATCCGTTCGTTGGTAACCTAACCTTTTTTCGCGTCTACTCCGGCATCGTCAATTCCGGCAATACTGTGCTGAACTCAATAAAGGAGAAGCGTGAGCGTTTTGGGCGTATCGTACAGATGCACGCCAACAAGCGTGAAGAAATCAAGGAAGTACGGGCCGGCGATATCGCCGCGGCCATTGGTCTGAAAGATGTCACCACTGGGGACACCCTGTGCGATACCTTTGCACCGATTATCCTTGAGCGTATGGAATTTCCAGAGCCAGTTATCTCTGTTGCCGTGGAACCAAAAACCAAGGCTGACCAAGAAAAAATGGGGATAGCACTGAGCCGTCTGGCACAGGAAGACCCGTCTTTCCGCGTGTGGACCGATGAAGAGTCTGGTCAAACTATCATCGCCGGTATGGGTGAGCTACACCTTGAAATCCTCGTCGACCGTATGCGACGCGAATTCAATGTGGAAGCCAACATCGGTAGGCCGCAGGTGGCCTACCGTGAAACAATCCGCTCCACCGTCGAACAAGAAGGTAAATTTATTCGTCAGTCCGGTGGTCGCGGTCAATTCGGCCACGTTTGGCTACGTATAGAACCGATGGAGGCAGGTAGTGGTAAAGGTTACGAATTCCTAAACGAAATCGTCGGTGGGGTTATACCGAAGGAATATATTCCTGCTATAGATAAAGGCATTCAGGAACAACTAAAAAACGGCGTTCTTGCTGGTTACCCGATTGTAGACGTCCGCGTCGCCGCCTTCGATGGTTCTTACCACGAAGTTGACTCCTCAGAAATGGCATTCAAGATCGCAAGTTCTATGGCGTTTAAAGAAGGCTTTATGAAGGCAAAACCGATTCTGCTAGAACCCATTATGAAGGTCGAAATTGAAACACCTGAAGACTATATGGGTGACGTGATTGGTGACTTAAACCGTCGTCGCGGTATGATTGACGGCATGGAAGATACCACGACCGGTAAAACCGTTCGTGCGCAGGTCCCCTTGTCTGAAATGTTCGGTTATGCTACCGATCTGCGTTCACAGACTCAGGGGAGAGCTTCTTACTCCATGGAGTTCCTGAAGTATAATGAAGCACCAAACAATATTGCTCAGGCCATTATCGACACCCGTAAAGCTAAGTAAAATTTCAGGTTTGTAATTAATAACTTATGCTATCACCCATTAGCAAGAGTATTAAGAATAAGGAATATAGCTATGTCTAAAGAAAGGTTCCAACGTACAAAAACCCACCTTGACATCGGTACTATCGGCCACGTTGACCATGGTAAAACGACCCTAACCGCCGCCATTACCACCATTCTTGCTGAGGCCTACAAAGAGCGATAGTGCATACACAAAGAAAAGGCCTGTGGCCTCGCACATTGAATGACACCCTCCACCCGTCATTCCGTCATTCCGCGCATATAGATTGCCCTGGACACGCTGACTATGTCAAAATATGATCACTGGTGCAGCGCAAATAGATACCGCTATTCTAGTAGTTTCCTAGTTGCCGCAACAGAAGGCCAGATGCCACAGACCCGCGAGCACATCCTACTTGGTCGCCAGATCGGCATACCATACATCATCGTGTTTATGAACAAATGTGACATGGTCAATGATGAATAATTGCTAGAACTAGTTTAAATAGAAATGTTAAATAAAAATGTGCGAACTACTGTTGCATTACGGCTTTCCTGGCGACGAGACTCCGGTTATCCGTGGCTCGGCGCTGAAAGCGCTGGAAGGCGATAAATCCTGGTCTTGGATAGAAAATATCATCAAAACTGCCAGAAACACTGGATACCTATATTCCGGAACAAGAGCGCGCCATTAACAAGCGGTTTTATTGCCTATCGAAGACGTATTCTCTCCGGCCGCGGTACCGTAGTCACTAGTTGTGCAGAAAGCGGAATCATAAAAGTGGCTGAAGAAGTAGAAATCGTCGGCATTATAGACGCTATCAGAACTACCTGCACCGGCGTTGAAATGTTCCGTAAAATTCTAGAGGAAGGCCGTTCTAGTGAAACCGTTAGCATCCTGCTATACAGAGGTACTAAAAGTGACGAGATAGAATATGGTCAGGTTCTATCTAAACCAAGTTCTATTAAACTGCACACTCAGTTTGAATCAGAAGTTTATATTCTAAGCAAAGATTAGGGTGGACGTTACATGCCATTCTTTAATGGTTATCGCCCACAATTCTACTTCCGTACGACTAACGTAACTGGTGCCATCGAACTGCCGAAAGGTGTTAAAATGGTCCCGCCTGGCGATAATATTAAGATGGTTTTTAACCTTATTGCTCCGGTTGCCATGGATGACGGCCTGCGGTTCGCTATCCGCGAAAGCGGGCGTACTGTTGGCACTAGAGTTGTTTCTAAAGTTATCCCTTAAGCTAATAACATCTTAAAAAATACCGCTAGCTAGCATAAAAGGGCGATGCAAGGTGATTTTTTATGAATATATCACCCATTTCACCTTTAACAAAGCACTGCTACAGTTAAAGATTATATGTAAAATACACTACCATTAAGACCTTAAAACTGACTGCAAAGAAAAGCTGCTTTTACCCAAAAGCTAGTACCAGATCATAGCGAAAGAAAACCTAAAATAATAACAATCGTTCCCATGGAACCCAGTACTATCACTAGTAAAACCAACTTGCCATGTAATCTACCATGAGATACCTTATAAAAATTATTATTATGATATACTGCAATTAGCGCCGTTATTGTGCAGTTACCCCACTACCCACTATTTAAACAGCGCACGCACCCACGTTGACTCATAATGAATCTCTATAGAGACTAGCTGACGGTACATCAATAAAAAATTACTTTTTATCGGATAAAAAGTCTATGTAGTGTATTGAATAAAAATAAACACTAATACTGTTGCTATTGTAAAAACACTTGTTCTAACCTAAATTAGCGCAAGATAATTCAGTGAGTGCTAGAAATGTGTATTTATTTACACAATGCGGCTAGCAAAAAAAACCATAAACGATGCAGTGAGGCAATACTAAACCCAAAACCTTTAACCAATTCTAGTTCGAACAGTTGCTACCATTGCTACCAATAGGTGGCCAATGTAAAAATAGGTTTGCGTAGCACGCAATACAATGGAGGATGAACATAGCACATCACACCATTAAAATATTATATAAAATGTAGAGTTATCACTTTGCAATCCTCTATTGCAGATATATTCTGTATAATACGTCTTATAGGGAGAGTTTCTCATGAAAGGTGATGGCAAGATTATTAATTATTTCAATAAGTTGCTTAGCAACGAGCTTGTGGCTATTAATCAATATTTCCTGCATGCCCGAATGTTTAAGAATTGGGGCCTAATGCGTCTTAACGACGTTGAATACCACGAATCTATCGAAGAAATGAAACATGCGGACCGCCATATCGAACGCATTCTATTTCTAGAAGGATCACCTAATATGCAGGATCTTGGGAGGCTAAACATCGGCGAAAATGTTGAAGAAATGCTACGTTCCGATCTTTATTTGGAATTACAGAGCGCACAAGATCTGCGTGAAAGCATCTCTTACGCAGACTCGATACGTGACTATGTGTCACGAAACCTGATGATTGAAATCCTAACTGACGAAGAGGAGCATATTAATTTTCTGGAAACCGAGCTGTCCCATATCACGCGTTTTGGCCTTCAAAACTATCTTCAATTACAGTTGAAAGACTCTGGCCAATAAGTTTGAGTGGGCACAATCAGTAAACATACCCCCTGCGCCGTCTCCCTACAACAGAGACTTACTAATTCACTCTGGAGTTTCCATCTTATACTGTTGCTCGGAACTGCAAACTGTCTTTAATAACACTTATTATCGTCTATCCAAAACAGCGTACTTTATAGTGCACGTGTTTGCTTCCTAATACATATTTGCGTATAATGGTTAAGATTTCTTGTAGTGCTTCAGGTTAATAAGCTGGCCCACTCTTTAAATCCGTGCTAGTCGCACAAACAGTAAGCCGGTTAACAACATTCCCAATTAGGGAATAATACTGAATTATTATGCTCCTCCATCAATTGCAATAGGTGTGTGAGGTGTTTTTTCACGTTTATAAATAATTGGAGCTCTGGTCTCATGCAGAATCAAAGAATCCGTATCTGTTTGAAAGCATTTGATCATCGGTTGATTGATCAATCAACTGCGGAAATCGTCGAGACTGCCAAACGTACCGGTGCTCAGGTACGTGGTCCAATCCCACTGCCGACGCGCAAAGAGCGCTTTACTATTCTGATCTCTCCGCACGTCAACAAAGATGCACGCGATCAGTATGAAATCCGCACTCATAAGCGTCTAGTTGACATCGTTGAGCCAACCGAAAAAACCGTTGATGCTCTAATGCGCTTGGACCTGGCTGCCGGTGTAGACGTGCAGATTAGTCTAGGTTAATCAGATCGTAAAACGATTTAGAGGTTGAAATAATGAAGGGTTTAATCGGACGCAAAATGGGCATGACTCGTATCTTCACCGAAGATGGCATTTCTATTCCTGTTACTGTTATAGAAATAGAAGTAAACCGCGTTACCCAAGTTAAAGATCTGGAAAACGATGGATACTGCGCTGTCCAGGTTACCACTGGCACTAAAAAAGCCAACCGCATAACCAAACCGGAAGCTGGGCATTTTGCAAAGGCGGGCGTTAAAGCTGGACGTGGTCTATGGGAATTTCGTGTTAAAAACGATGTAGAAGTTACTATTGGTCAGAGCATCACTATAAAACTATTTGCTAATGTAAAAAAAGTTGATGTTACTGGTACCTCCAAAGGTAAAGGATTTTCCGGCACTGTGAAGCGCTGGAATTTCCACACCCAAGATACTACCCACGGTAACTCCTTATCCCACCGCGTTCCAGGTTCTATCGGTCAAAACCAGACGCCTGGAAAAGTATTTAAAGGTAAAAAAATGGCAGGGCAACTGGGTAATGAACGCGTAACCGTTCAGAGTCTGGAAGTGGTACGTGTTGACATAGAACGTAATCTGCTACTGGTTAAAGGCGCCGTCCCAGGAGCAACCGGTAGTGACCTGATCGTTAAACCAGCTATTAAAGCAAACGTCTAAGGAGATAGGAATGGAATTAGTATTGAAAGACGCACACAGCGCACTAACTGTTTCCGAAACTACCTTTGGGCGTAATTTTAATGAAGCGCTGATACACCAGGTTGTTGTGGCTTACGCAGCAAGTGCCCGTCAGGGAACCCGCAGTCAGAAGACCCGCGCCGAAGTTACAGGTTCCGGTAAAAAACCCTGGCGTCAGAAGGGTACCGGACGGGCGCGTTCCGGTAGTGTGAAGAGCCCAATTTGGCGTTCTGGTGGTGTTACCTTTGCCGCAAAGCCGCAAGATCACAGTCAGAAAGTAAATAAAAAGATGTACCGCGGTGCACTGAAAAGCATCCTATCTGAACTGGTACGCCAGGATCGTTTGATCATTGTTGAACAGTTCTCTGTCAAAGCGCCGAAAACAAAACTACTGGTACAAAAACTAAAAGACATGGCGTTAGAAGATGTGCTAATCATTACCGGTGAACCGGACGAAAACCTATTCCTGGCTGCGCGTAACCTCTATAAAGTAGAAGTACGCGGTGCTAATGGTATAGATCCGGTTAGCCTTATTGCCTTTGATAAAGTTGTTATGACAGCTGACGCTGTTAAGCAAGTTGAGGAGATGCTAGGATGATTTGTGAAGAACGGCTACTGAACGTCCTGCGCATGCCGCATGTTTCTGAAAAAGTATCTACCATGATAGAGAAAGATAATACCATTGTACTCAGAGTAGCTAAAGATACAAACAAATCAGAAATTAAATCCGCTGTTCATAAAGTGTTTAAAGTCAAAGTCAATAACGTGCGTACTTTGATCGTAAAAGGGAAAAGTAAACGTCACGGACGGCGTATCGGTCGTCGTAGCGACTGGAAAAAAGCTTACGTCACCCTGAAAGAAGGTCAGAACCTAGATTTCATCGGCGGCGTAGAGTAAGTCGGAGGAATAAGAACAATGGCAATTGTTAAATGTAAACCGACATCTCCGGGTCGTCGTCATGTTATTAAAATAGTCAACTCTGAGCTGCATAAGGGTAAATCTTATGCCCCATTGCTGGAAACTCTCAGAAAATCCGGTGGCCGTAACAGCAATGGCCATATCACTACACGCCATATCGGGGGGGGGCACAAGAAGCACTATCGTCTGATTGACTTTAAACGCAACAAAGACGGTATCCCGGCAGTAGTAGAACGTTTGGAGTATGATCCTTGCCGTTCTAGCAACGTCGCGTTGGTATTGTATAAAGATGGTGAACGTCGTTATATCTTAGCACCGAAAGGCCTGAAGGCTGGTGATCAGATTCAATCTGGCGTTGATGCAGCAATCAAAGCCGGTAACACTCTACCGATGCGCAATATTCCGGTCGGTTCTACTGTACATAACGTAGAAATGAAACCAGGTAAAGGCGCTCAGCTAGCGCGTTCCGCAGGTGCTTATGTCCAGATCGTGGCTCGTGATGGGGCTTATGTCACGCTGCGTCTACGTTCCGGTGAAATGCGCAAAATTCAATCTGAATGCCGCGCAACCTTAGGCGAAGTAGGTAATGCCGAACACATGCTGCGTGTACTTGGCAAAGCCGGTGCTAACCGTTGGCGTGGCATCCGTCCGACCGTTCGCGGTACAGCGATGAATCCGATTGATCATCCACACGGTGGTGGTGAAGGTCGAAACTTTGGTAAGCACCCAGTAACCCCGTGGGGCATTCAGAGTAAAGGTAAGAAGACTCGTAAAAATACGCGTACTAATAAATTTATCGTGCGTCGCCGTAATAAATAATATTAGAGGATATACCATGCCACGTTCTCTCAAGAAAGGTCCATTTATTGACCTGCACTTACTGCAGAAGGTAGAGAAAGCGCTGGAAAGCGGTGACAAGAAACCTATTCGTACTTGGTCCCGTCGTTCAACAATCTTTCCAACAATGATCGGTTTAACCATTGCTGTCCATAATGGTCGTCAGCATGTACCTATTTTTGTCGCCGAGGAAATGGTTGGCCACAAACTGGGTGAATTTGCTCCGACACGCACTTATCGAGGCCATACGGCCGATAAAAAAACTAAAAAGCGCTAAGGTTAGGAGAAAGAGATGGAAACTATCGCCCAACATCGCCACGCTCGTTCTTCTGTTCAAAAGGTTCGCCTAGTGGCTAACCTAATTCGCGGTAAAAAAGTGTCGCAAGCTCTAGAAATTTTGACCTACACCAACAAGAAAGCTGCTGGTCTAGTAAAGAAAGTACTTGAGTCTGCCATCGCTAACGCTGAACACAACGATAGCGCAGATATCGATGATCTAAAAGTCGCGAATATTTTCGTCGACGCGGGCCCAAGCATGAAGCGCATCATGCCGCGTGCCAAGGGTCGTGCAGATCGTATCCTAAAGCGCACTAGCCACATTACTGTGGTTGTGTCTGATTGCTGAGACTCTGGAGACTAGGAATGGGTCAGAAAGTACATCCTAATGGTATACGGCTAGGTATTATTAAAACCTGGAATTCTACCTGGTATGCGAATACTAAAGAATTCGCTGACAACCTGGACAGCGACTTTAAAGTTCGTAAATTCCTGGCAAAGGAATTATCAACAGCTTCTATTTCCCGTGTGGTGATTGAACGTCCAGCCAAAAGCATCCGTGTGACTATTCACACTGCTCGTCCAGGCATCGTGATCGGCAAAAAAGGCGAAGATGTCGAAAAACTACGTAAGATCGTAGCAGATATCGCTGGTGTACCGGCACAAATTAATATCACTGAAGTCCGTAAACCGGAACTGGACGCAAAACTTGTCGCTGAGAATATTTCTTCACAGCTGGAACGTCGCATTATATTCCGTCGTGCGATGAAACGTGCTGTGCAGAATGCCATGCGTCTTGGCGCCAAGGGGATTAAGGTTGAAGTTAGCGGCCGTCTGGGCGGCGCTGAAATCGCACGTACAGAATGGTACCGTGAAGGTCGTGTTCCGCTACATACCCTGCGTGCAGATATCGACTACAACAGCTCCGAAGCGCAAACAACTTATGGTGTCATTGGCGTAAAAGTGTGGATATTCAAAGGTGAGATATTGGGTGGTATGGCTGCTATTGAACAACCGGAATCAGTTGGTCAACTAAAAAAACAGCAACGTAAAGGCCGCAAGTAAGGAGAGTTGCTAATGTTGCAACCAAAGCGTACAAAATTCCGTAAGATTCATAAAGGCCGCAACCGTGGCCTGGCGGCGGGTAGAGATATTAGCTTCGGTACTTTCGGTCTAAAAGCTGTTGGCCGTGGTCGTTTAACCGCTCGTCAAATCGAAGCAGCACGTCGTGCCATGACACGTGCAATTAAGCGTCAAGGTAAGATCTGGATCCGAATTTTCCCAGACAAACCTATCACCAAAAAGCCACTTGAAGTACGTATGGGTAAAGGTAAGGGTAACGTAGAATACTGGGTCGCCTTAATTCAGCCGGGTAAAGTACTATACGAAATGGACGGTGTTCCTGAAGAACTCGCCCGTGAAGCCTTTAAGCTGGCAACGGCCAAGCTGCCAATTAAAACTACCTTTGTAACTAAAGCGGTGATGTAATGAAAAAAAATGAGCTGCATAAAAAAAACTCGGAAGAGCTGAATAGCGAACTTCTGAAGCTAACGCGCGAACAATGCAACCTGCGTATTCAGGCTGCCAGCAGGCAGCTGGAGCAGACCAATCTATTAAAGCAAGTGCGCCGCAATATTGCGCGTGTGAAGACATTATTGACTGAGAAGGCAGCCAGGTAATGAATGACAAAATCCGTACCCTGCAAGGTCGTGTGGTCAGTGATAAAATGGAAAAATCCATTGTTGTGGCCATCGAACATTTTGTAAAACACCCAATATATGGCAAGTTCATCAAACATACAAGCAAGCTCCACGTACATGATAAGAACAATGACAGCAACATTGGCGACATCGTTGAAATAAGCGAATGTCGTCCAATTTCCAAAACTAAATCCTGGATGCTAATTCGCGTTATAAAGAAAGCAATTCTGTAAAATAATACATGTGCGCTAAATAGATAAATACCTCATCCTTAAATAAGGCGCTTATTTTTTCTCTACCCATAGACTCGGAGCGATGTTAGAATTTTGCAGTTTGTATTATTTGTATTATGTTTTTCTTCTTATGACCGATTTAGTTCATTAAGTATAAGTAGTGGTTTACATTAGCGGAGCACTAACATGATCCAAGAACAGACTATGCTAACCGTAGCTGACAACTCCGGTGCACGACGCGTAATGTGTATTAAGGTTCTAGGTGGCTCGCACCGTCGCTATGCAGGCGTCGGCGACATTATCAAAATTACCATCAAGGAAGCAATTCCTCGTGGCAAAGTAAAAAAAGGTGATGTTCTAAAAGCAGTAGTAGTGCGTACCAAGAAGGGTATTCGTCGTCCTGACGGTTCTATTGTTCGCTTTGATAGGAATGCTTGTGTTTTATTAAATAACAACAGTGAACAACCTATCGGTACGCGTATTTTTGGACCGGTGACTCGTGAACTACGTACCGAAAAGTTCATGAAAATTATCTCTCTAGCACCCGAAGTACTTTAAGGAAGGAATCATGGCAGCGAAAATCCGTCGTAATGACGAAGTCGTCGTGCTAACCGGCAAAGATAAAGGTAAGCGTGGTAAAGTAAAAAATGTCCTGTCTTCCGGCAGGGCCATTGTTGAGGGTGTCAATCTGGTCAAGAAACATCAAAAACCAGTGGCGGCTATGAACAAGCCGGGTGGTATCATTGAGAAAGAAGTAGCAATTGATCTTTCTAACCTTGCAATATTCAATGCGGCAATCAGTAAAGCGGATCGTGTAGGCTTTAAGATTGAAAATGCCAAAAAAGTCCGTGTTTTTAAATCTAACGGAAAAAATATTAAGTAATTTGGAGTTGGGTACGATGGCGAAATTACATGATTACTACAAAAACAAAGTAATCTCTCAACTAATGAAACAATTCGGTTACCATTCCCTCATGCAAGTCCCTCGGGTCAAGAAAATCACGCTGAATATGGGTGTAGGTGAAGCAATTACCGATAAAAAGTTGCTAGATAACGCCGCAGATTATTTGAGCGCAATTTCAGGCCAAAAACCGCTTATCACTAAAGCACGCAAATCTGTTGCGGGCTTCAAAATTCGTCAGGGCTATCCGATCGGTTGTAAAGTAACCCTACGGGGCAAACGTATGTGGGAGTTCTTTGAACGACTAATTTTCATTGCTGTACCGCGTATTCGTGACTTCCGCGGCCTTTCCACTAAGTCATTTGATGGCCGTGGAAACTATAGCATGGGCGTGCATGAACAGATCATCTTTCCAGAAATAAACTATGACAAAGTCGATCGCATTTATGGGATGGATATTACAATCACTACCACTGCATCATCTGATGATGAAGGCCGTGCGCTATTGACCTCCTTTAACTTCCCATTCCGCAAGTAAGGTATAGTTACTAATGGCTAAAGAATCCATGAAAGCACGCGAAGTAAAACGCGTGAAATTGGCTGATAAATTTTTCGCTAAACGCATTGAACTTAAAAGCATCATCTCCAGCGTGAATGCTTCCGATAAAGAACGTTGGGATGCGGTTCTTAAGCTGCAGACCCTACCGCGTGATTCCAGCCCGTCTCGTCAGCGTAATCGCTGCCGTCAAACAGGTCGTCCACACGCTTTTCTACGGAAATTCGGATTGAGCCGTATCAAGATCCGTGAAGCTGCTATGCGTGGTGAAATACCGGGTCTAAGAAAGGCTAGCTGGTAAATTGTCGCCAATTTAAATCAGGGGAGATAACATAAATGAGCATGCAAGATCCGATTGCGGATATGCTAACCCGTATCCGTAACGGTCAAAGCGCAAATAAAACTAGAGTCTCCATGCCTTCTTCCAAGCTTAAAGTAGCAATTGCCAACTTGCTAAAAGAAGAAGGGTTTATTAATACTTTTAAAGTTGAAGGCGACACAAAGCCAACGCTAGCACTAGTACTCAAGTACTTCAAGGGTAAGCCAGTGGTAGAGACCATTCAGCGTATTAGCCGCCCCGGCCTGCGTGTCTATAAGAAAAAAGATGCGTTACCAAAAGTTATGGCAGGCATGGGTATCGCGGTTATTTCAACCTCTAAAGGTGTCATGACTGATCGTGCAGCTTGCCAGGCTGGTCTTGGTGGCGAAATTATCTGCTACGTAGCGTAATTTGGAGGAAAGGATGTCTCGTATTGCTAAAACACCCATCGTCATTCCTAATAACGTAGAGGTAAAACTTAATGGTCAAGTTATTTCGATTAAGGGTAAAAACGGTGAACTGACTCGTATTATCCATAAATCTGTTAATGTTCACCATGATGAAAACCAGCTATCCTTTACTCCACGCAAAAAACATAGCAACGATTGGGCACTCGCAGGTACCACACGCGCGTTGTTGAACAACATGGTGATTGGTGTGACTGACGGGTTTAGTAAAAAACTAGAACTGGTAGGTGTAGGTTATCGTGTTATGGTGAAAGGTGATGTGATAAATTTATCTCTGGGATTTTCTCACCCTATCAACCATCAACTACCGGCAGGTGTCACTGCAGAATGTCCGAGCCAAACTGAAATAATACTGAAAGGCGCTGATAAACAGATTATTGGGCAGGTTGCTGCAGATCTGCGTGCCTATCGTCGTCCTGAGCCTTATAAAGGCAAAGGTATTCGTTACGCTAACGAAATCGTGCGTACCAAAGAGGCCAAGAAGAAGTAAGATAATACTATGGATAAAAAAGCAGCTCGTATCCGTCGTGCGGGCCGTGCACGACGCAAGCTACAGGAATTAGGTGCTACTCGCCTGGTAATACATCGTACCCCACGTCATATTTACGCACAGATTATTGCGCCAAATGGTTCTAAAGTCCTGCTAGCAGCTTCTACAGTAGAAAAAGCTATCGCGACACAATTAAATGGTACCGGTAATAAAAATGCCGCAGCAGTAGTAGGTAAAACTATTGCCGAACGGGCGCTGAAAAAAAACATTAAATATGTGTCCTTTGACCGTTCCGGGTTTCAATATCATGGTCGAGTCCAGGCACTGGCAGATGCTGCCCGTGAAGCTGGCCTTCAGTTCTAAATATAGAGGGCTAAGATGACGCACACAGAAAAACAAACTAGCGAACTGCAGGAAAAGCTAATCTCAGTAAATCGCGTATCTAAAACCGTAAAAGGTGGCCGTATTTTCAGTTTTACCGCACTAACGGTTGTCGGTGATGGTAACGGGCGTATTGGTTTTGGGTACGGCAAAGCACGCGAAGTTCCAGCAGCAATTCAAAAAGCGATGGAAAAAGCTCGTCGCAACATGATGAATATCGCGCTAAACAGTGGCACCCTGCAGCACTCAATTAAAGCTACGCATACGGGTTCCCGCGTGTTTATGCAGCCAGCTTCCGAAGGCACCGGCATTATCGCTGGCGGCGCAATGCGCGCTGTCCTAGAAGTCGCAGGAGTTCATAACGTACTAGCAAAAGCCTATGGTTCTACCAACCCAATCAATGTGGTTCGTGCAACTATCGAGGCTCTTGGAAATATGAAGTCTCCTGAAATGATCGCTGCTAAGCGTGGTAAATCCGTTAAAGAAATTCTGGGGTAATTGGCCATGACACAGACCATTAAAATCACTCTGATTCGCAGTTCCATCGGTCGTCTACCGAAACACAAAGCTACTCTAGTTGGCTTGGGGCTACGTCATATTGGACATACTGTAGAGCGTGAAGATACACCTGCTGTACGCGGTATGGTAAATTTAGTTTCCTATATGGTTAAAATTGAGGAGTAAAGAGATGCGTTTAAATACTCTATCTCCAGCGAATGGTTCCAAACACGCCTCTAAACGTTCAGGCCGCGGTATTGGTTCTGGTTTAGGCAAAACCGGTGGACGCGGTCACAAGGGTCAAAAGTCTCGTTCTGGCGGTGGCGTACGGCGCGGGTTTGAGGGTGGGCAGATGCCTTTATACCGTCGTCTACCAAAATTTGGCTTTACATCACGTAAATCCATAGCTTCTGCGGAAATCCGCCTATCTGATTTAGCGCACATAGAAGGCAATGTGGTAGATATTAACACGTTGAAAGCCGCTAATATCGTTCGCATACAGACTAAATTCGCCAAAATCATGCTATCTGGCAAAATCAAACGTGCAATAACCGTACGTGGCCTACGTGTTAGCAAAGGCGCGAGTGCCGCGATTAAAGCTGCGGGCGGTAAAATTGAGGAATAAGTAGCAGATGGCTAAACAACCGGAATTAGATTCTCAAAACGCCAAAGGCGGACTCACTGAACTGAAACGCAGACTTTTATTTGTTATCGGTGCACTTATTGTCTTCCGAATCGGGTCTTTTATTCCAATCCCTGGTATTGATGCCACCGTGCTTGCGAAATTGCTCGAACAGCAGCGTGGCACTATCATTGAAATGTTTAATATGTTCTCTGGTGGTGCATTCAGCCGTGCTTCTATCTTTGCGTTGGGGATTATGCCATATATTTCAGCATCGATCATCATGCAGCTGCTGACGCTAGTTCACCCGGCGCTAGTAGAGATAAGAAAAGAGGGTGAGTCTGGCAGACGTAAAATCAGCCAATACACTCGCTATGGTACGTTAGTTTTAGGGATATTTCAATCAATAGGTATTGCTACCGGATTACCTAATATGCCTGGAATGCAAGGTCTGGTGATTAATCCGGGGTTTACATTTTACTTTACTGCAGTAGTGAGCCTTGTCTGTGGGACGATATTCCTGATGTGGTTAGGTGAACAGATTACTGAAAGAGGTATTGGTAATGGTATCTCTATCATTATCTTCGCTGGTATCGTGGCAGGCTTGCCACCTGCGATCGGTCACACTATTGAGCAAATTCAACAAGGTGACATGCACCTCCTCGTGTTGCTATTGGTTACGGTTATGGTATTTGCAGTAACGTTTTTTGTGGTGTTCGTTGAACGTGGTCAGCGTCGAATCGTCGTTAACTATGCAAAACGTCAGCAAGGACGTCGCGTTTATGCAGCTCAGAGCATACATTTACCGCTAAAAGTAAACATGGCCGGGGTCATCCCAGCAATTTTCGCATCCAGTATCATTCTGTTTCCAGCTACGATCGCATCCTGGTTTGGAGGTGGTACAGGATGGGGCTGGCTGGCTGTAATTTTGCTCTATTTACAGCCAGCTCAACCACTCTACGTGTTATTATATGCAGCTGCAATCATGTTCTTCTGTTTCTTCTATACTACGTTGTTATTTAATCCACGTGAGACAGCAGATAACCTGAAGAAATCCGGTGCATTTATACCAGGCATTCGTCCTGGAGAGCAAACAGCAAAATATATTGATAAAATACTAACCCGCCTGACGCTAGTCGGTGCCATGTATATTACTTTCATCTGCCTGATCCCAGAGTTTATGCGTGATGCAATGAAAGTCCCTTTCTATTTTGGGGGCACGTCTTTATTGATCGTCATTGTAGTTATCATGGACTTTATAGCTCAAGTACAGACTCTGATGATGTCGAGTCAATACGATTCTGCATTAAAGAAAGCAAACCTGAAAGGTTATAACCGCTAATTCAGGCCGATTAAAAGTTACGGAGAGTGGAGAGTAGCCATGAAAGTTCGTGCTTCCGTAAAAAAATTATGTCCTAATTGTAAAATTGTTAAGCGTAATGGTGTCATTCGTGTGATTTGTAGCGTTGAGCCTAACCATAAGCAACGCCAAGGCTAATTTTACGGCATTCTTTTCTTGCAAATAAAAGTTAAGCTAGCTAGATTAGCCAGCAAATATTTTGTGTATCACTGCAACATTACCTAAATATTTTAAAATAGAGTTTTAGGATATATTGTTGCCGTTAAAAAATTTAGGAGTGCATAGTGGCCCGTATAGCAGGCATTAACATTCCTGATCATAAACATACCGTTATTGCCCTAATGTCAATTTACGGTATAGGCAAAACCCGCTCGCAGCAGATCTGCGCGGCTACGGGTATTGTTGAACATGTTAAGATCAGTAAGCTGTCTGAAGAACAGCTTGACACGCTGCGTGAAGCAGTTACTAAGTTTGTTGTCGAAGGCGATCTTCGCCGTGAAATTACCATGAGTATAAAGCGCTTAATGGACCTTGGTACCTATCGTGGTTTTCGTCATCGTCATGGTCTTCCAGTTCGCGGTCAGCGAACTAAAACTAATGCCCGTACCTGCAAGGGTCCGCGCAAACCAATCAAAAAATAATAAGAGGTGATTAAATAATGGCGCAAGCACCTATTCGTATACGTAAGCGTATTAAAAAACAAGTTTTAGATGGTGTAGCTCATATCCATGCATCTTTCAATAATACCATTGTAACTATTACCGATCGTCAAGGTAATGCATTAGGTTGGGCAACCGCTGGTGGTTCCGGTTTTCGCGGTTCTCGTAAGTCTACTCCTTTTGCCGCACAGGTCGCAGCAGAACGTTGCGCTGAAGTCGTGAAAGAATATGGCATCAAGAATCTGGAAGTTATGGTTAAAGGACCAGGTCCAGGTCGCGAGTCTACCGTCCGTGCATTAAACGCGGCTGGTTTTCGTATCACGAATATCACTGATGTAACTCCGATCCCCCATAACGGTTGTCGTCCGCCTAAAAAGCGACGCGTATAACGCTGCTTATAGTTAGTTGGAGAAAAAAATGGCAAGATATTTAGGTCCTAAGCTTAAACTGAGCCGTCGTGAGGGGACAGACCTTTTCCTTAAGTCTGGCGTTCGCGCGATAGATTCCAAGTGTAAAATTGAGCAACCACCAGGTCAGCATGGTGCGCGTAAACCACGTCTTTCTGATTACGGGGTACAGTTACGCGAAAAACAAAAAGTTCGTCGTATTTATGGCGTGTTGGAACGTCAATTCCGCAACTACTATAAAGAAGCAGCTCGCCTAAAAGGCAATACTGGTGAAAAGCTGTTACAGTTACTAGAAGGTCGTCTTGACAACGTTGTTTACCGCATGGGCTTTGGTGCCACCCGCTCTGAATCGCATCAGTTGGTTAGCCACAAGGCAATCATGGTAAACGGCCGTGTTATTAACATCCCTTCTTATCAGGTAACTCCGAATGACGTTGTCGGCATTCGTAAAAAATCAAAAAAACAACTCCGTATTCGTGCCTCATTAGACCTAGCTGAACAGCGTGAAAAGCCAAGCTGGGTTGAGGTCGATACTGTTAAAATAGAAGGGGTGTTCAAACGCGTTCCAGAACGCACCGATCTGTCTGCGGACATTAATGAACACCTGATCGTTGAACTTTACTCCAAATAAAGCTGAATAGCAAAGAGAGGACACAATGCAGGGTTCTGTAACAGAGTTTCTAAAACCGCGCCTAGTAGATATCGAGCAAGTCAATTCAACTCACGCCAAGGTGACCCTTGAACCTTTAGAGCGTGGCTTTGGCCATACTCTTGGTAACGCACTACGGCGTATTTTACTTTCATCAATGCCGGGTTTCGCAGTGACCGAAGTTGAGATTGATGGTGTACTGCACGAATACAGCACCAAAGAAGGTGTACAAGAAGACATCCTGGAAATTCTGCTCAATCTAAAAGAGCTGGTAGTAAAAGTTCAAAGTAAAAATGACGTTATCTTAACCCTGAATAAATCTGGCATTGGCCCTGTGACCGCAGCTGACATTACTCATAATGGGGATGTTAAAATCATTAAACCCCAGCATGTCCTGTGCCACCTAACCGATAAAAATGCTACTATTAATATGCGTATCAAAGTTCAGCGTGGGCGTGGTTATATTCCAGCTTCCGCCCGCATTCATTCGAAAGAAGATGAGCGCCCAATCGGCCGTCTACTAATAGACGCATGCTATAGCCCTATAGAGCGTATTGCCTACAATGTAGAAGCAGCGCGTGTTGAGCAACGTACCGACCTAGATAAACTAATTATAGAAATAGAAACAAATGGCACGATAGAACCTGAAGAGGCAATCCGCCGTGCGGCAACTATTTTGGCTGAACAATTGGAGGCTTTTGTTGACTTACGTGATATACGTCAGCCAGAAGTGAAAGAAGAGAAACCAGAATTCGATCCTATCCTGATGCGTCCCGTTGACGACTTGGAATTAACTGTCCGCTCTGCCAACTGCCTCAAGGCAGAGGCTATCCACTACATCGGTGATCTGATACAACGCACCGAGGTAGAGTTGCTAAAAACACCTAATCTTGGTAAAAAATCTCTTACCGAAATCAAGGACGTCTTAGCTTCCCGTGGGTTATCTCTGGGGATACACCTTGAGAATTGGCCTCCGGAAAATATCGCCGATGAACAGCCAATTACAGGCTAAGTTTTACTTAGAAGGATAAAGTTATGCGCCATCGTAAAAGTGGTCGTCAACTAAACCGTAACAGCAGCCATCGCCGGGCTATGTTTCGTAACATGGCCAGCTCTTTATTTCGTTATGAAATCATCAAGACAACTCTTCCAAAAGCAAAAGAGCTTCGCCGGGTTGTTGAACCGCTAATTACACTTGCTAAGACCAACAGCGTAGCAAATCGTCGCTTAGCATTCGCCCGCACTCGTGATAACGAGATTGTAAGTAAACTGTTTAATGAGCTGGGGCCGCGTTTCATAAGTCGTGCCGGTGGTTACACGCGCATTTTAAAGTCTGGCTTCCGCTCAGGTGACAATGCGCCAATGGCATACATTGAGCTTGTTGATCGTGCTAAAGAAACAGCTCAAGCAACAGAAAAAACCGCAGAGCGATCTGCCGTTTTGTAAGCTTGTAGCGGATTGGGTCAAGCTTATTTTTTTAAGTCTTGAAGTTACTGGCTACTAAGGCGAGTATCCAAAACTATAACTATAGCCTCAAATTTTTCTATTAAGGCGACCACACCGTAGGGACTGAAATTTTCCATTCTACAATTAACAACTAAAAGTCCCACTAATGTTGCTATTATCGTTTTGTAGCCGATGAAAATAGCTTTTATCATTATACGGCCAGTGTAATTTTCCTCAAAAATCAATTAAATAGATTTGAGTTTGAATATAGGACTAAAATTTATTCCTTTCATTGATGCACTTATGTTTTTTTATGAGAAACATATCATTACCTTTTAGAGGGAGTCAAAATTCAATTTGCCACTACACCCCCTACCACAATCAGTAAACCTTGCCTATCTATTAGAAATATAACTCTGTTTAATAGACATGCACTCTCCATCGAGCCACTCAAGATTTAATAGGCTATCCACATCAATCAATAAAAACACGGTTCATCTTGCTATCTAAAAATTATCGTGCATAAAGACACTGCGCGCTCTTGAGTATAAAAATGTATCTTTGGTTATAACATCTTCTTTTAATTATATATTTAACGTCATAATGAGGCTCAGCCAGCGTAGCATATTGACGCGCAATATAGGGGATTTTGTCGCTAGTGTCAATGCTACTGGTAATACTCATCAAGCGCAAAATACACACTATCTTTAAGGATGACATAAATATTCTCAACAATAACCCTAACCATACTGATTTCGATGGGAATTAAGATACGCGCCCGATAACAGTTTTATTAATTGCTTTATGCCATCACACTTTTATTTTATTTGCATTTTGATTCGAGTTAACGCTTACCGTGCCACCCGCACGGCTTTTGTTGACAAACACCTATCCAGTAGAACATACCTCACGAGCACAAAATGTTAAGGGTATGGTCGTGAATTCACCGCCACAGCTTGGTTAGTAGTACAAATTCCTGGTACTTTTTTTGATCAGTCTATCCGTATGCAGCACTTTAATCATATTTATGCGCATTATTCTTGAAGTGCACTACATAAGATATCTCAGTTCGGCGAAGGGTGCTTCTTCCTTTCATTGAAAAATATTTGAGAGATAACTCCCATGCCGATTAAAGCGCACTTTAGTAGGGAAGCGGGTATGTAATGATTG
>JBPESP010000006.1:0-44887 GCA_051710585.1 Sodalis sp. (in: enterobacteria)
TTGATAAGCAGTAAAGCTATTTACATTTAAATTTAAAACTAAAATTTCTTATTTTCATTGGTTCACCCATTTTATTTTTAGGTGAACGTACCTCTGTTCAAGTGGCTAAATTCAATGTGCTACTACACTTTTCATTATACCTGCCACTTCAGAGTATCAAGACTGGCATTATAATCCCTGATACACAAAAATAAGGGGAAGACTCATGAAATAACAGACATCATTACTTTACATAAATGTGTTTTGTTATTTGGTATTTTTTATTATCCAAGACGCCACAGTGGCATATAACCACTTTCAGCAGAAAACGATGACGTTAAAAAACTATTAAAAGCTAGAAGAAGCAATGAACCTTCAGTGAATTAATAAAATTGATAAGCGAACAGCAACGCAGGGGCTGCGTGTATTGAAAATTTATTTTTTATCTTTCCTGCAATATCGATAAAAAGCGAAGCAATTGCTTATTTATTAACCTAATACTAAAGGTCTAAAATAAAAAATCACGATACGGTTATACAGAAATATTTCGTGCAATTAGATGGAAGAGCCTGACCTGACGTGTCATGTAAGTTATCCTGCCCTTCGCGTTGCATCAGAATTAAAAATAAGTACTGCTACAAATCCTCAAGAGCCTGCGTAGATAGAGTTAGTAACCCTTTATAAGGTTCCCTATTTTAAAAAAAGTCTACAAATTGAGAAAAATTGAAAAAATCGAGTGTAGAAGCTGAGACCTGCTAATCAGGAAATCCCAGAACCTCATTGTCACTCAAGTTATAATAATTCAAGTAAAGGGTATGTGTAAACATAAACAAAAAATAAAATCATTTATACACACCCGCTGGCGGCTAGTATATATATCAGTGTAGTAGATCTCTACAGTGCAATAATGATTTGTCCGCATTATGTTAATTCCTCATAACTAAGCCACTTCTGATGCAGAAGTGGCCGGACTTTGTGATTGACAACCGATGTTACTAAGCAGATAATTTCCATAATTGAAACTGGTATTTACAAAAAATAAAATTAACGGAATACCCATATTCCCACAAACCATCATGCACTCCTAGTTCTACCACATTTTTTACATCACCCCCTATTTTAGACAGATGATCTTATTTGGTCTTTTTTAGACTATCACTACACTTATCCGACGCGCTGCTACGATGGTTGCTGGAATTTAATCAAAAGTATAAAGATTATGGTTGAAAATTTAATTGTCATCGCTAGTAGATCTTTGTGAGATCGACCGCCATCGGTTACTATCCCCAGTCCGGACTGAATGCTTTCTGATGATCAATGCGGCATTTCCGCAATACAGTCGAATATACGCTCGCCTTATACGTTATGCTTAGGCATAAAATGAGCAATACATTCGCTAGGCTGATACAGCGTGCTCAAACCTTCTGGTAAACACTCAGCAAATAGCGATGAAATACTATTTTCATCACTGCGACATGATAAATATCAGTCTACACCCATCCCATCCCTACTGTCATCGCCCCTACCGGTAACGCTGCTAGAAAAGGCGTTTTCATGGTAGCAGGTAGATGGATGATTCAACGAAGATAATTACCTCGTCTTTACCGTTAAACATCTATAGAAATCATTACTACAGCTTCCAAAGCTTTGGAGAATGAGTTTTGAGTTTAAAGGTAAGTAAACATACTAGCGATTTAGCGTATTATCACGTCAGAGCACAGTGTAAACTATTTAACGCCATAGCTGAGAAGGGTATATATATAGGTTTATTTACTAAGCACATTTGCTGGGTGGCTACAGGTGTCTTAATAGCCAGTTCTGCACACATGATCCCTTCTCCGATGAAAATTGTATCATTACTGGAAAGTGACAATGTTCTAGTGATATCCCGATCTGAGTGGCTACAGTTTTAAATTTACTAGTGTCGTGGGAGGGACGACATGACGGCCTTCTTTGCTGAAGTGAAGACCGTGACAGCGGTTTTTATTTAACGCCGTTTTTACTGCGCTGTTTCCCTACCAGTGCGGCGAAAACACTGCTGCTCTAATAACGGCAGAAGCAGCTCCTCCCGACAAGTCACACTACAGCAACCCGCATAGTATTCGGCACAAACAGGACACTGAATAAACAGTAGATGACAACCCTTATTACAGCAATTAGTATGACTGTCGCAGGGCGATCTGCATTGATGGCAATGAGCGATAATATCAGGCGTGATACGCTCGCCAAAACGTCTGTCAAAGACAAAAATTTTTCCGATAAACTTTAGTGGTAAACCTTTTTCTCGTGCGCGACGCACGTATTCGATAATCCCACCTTCCACCTGAAAGACACTTTTAAAACCATTATGCCGCATCCAGGCGCTAGCTTTTTCGCAGCGGATCCCGCCGGTGCAGTACATCACAATTTTTTTATCTTTGTCGCTCTGTAACATTTTTACAGCCATCGGCAGTTGCTGACGGAAGGTATCAGAAGGAATCTCAATGCCATGGTTAAAATGACCCACTTCATACTCATAGTGATTGCGCATATCAACGAACAACACTTGCGGATCGTCTGCCAGTGCATTTACCTCTTCCGCCTTGAGATAATGGCCAACGTTTTCTGGACGAAACGTGGGATCCTCTATACCATCGGCAACAATCCGAGAGCGAATTTTCATACGCAGTACCCAGAAAGATTTACTATTATCATCCAAAGCAACATTCATCCGCAGCCCATTAAGCTGTGGATGTGCGGCATAAAGTGCAGTGCGCATAGCATTAAAACGGCTTTTCGGGATGCTTATTTGCGCATTGATCCCTTCAGTAGCGATATAAACACGGCCAAAAACCTGCAGCGCTGAGAACGTGCGGTAAAGATCATCACGGAAGCCATGTGGATCACTAAGACTAAAATAGCGATAAAACGAGACGGTAGTGCGCAGCTCGCTTTCGACTAACATACGCCTCTGTAATTCCTGGTTTGAGACCTGGTTATGTAATACTGGCATGATGGTGTACGTTCCTGTCAGTAGTTAAATTATTGATGGCGGGCGAGCCTCCTCACACCGGAGGCCCCTCTCTAGACTGTATTTTACAGAATTTATAAGAAAGCGCCACCACGGGATGAAATTCCCTTCTCCGATTAGCTTAGACATTGCTCGCTCTAGGACAATTGTTAAACAAGGTTAAACAATAATACCCCGTAGAACGATCAATATCAGCTTTAACTCCGTCCCGGTTTCTGGCTTTTCCTCGAGCAACCATTCATTGATAGGAATTCTCCGCCAATTAAGTTATCTATATCAGCTCTATTGCTTTAGGCAATCTTCAGCTTGAAGATCGTATCTTTTTGCCCTATTTACCAATATTCTGCCCTCGATGAAAAGTTGCCTATTGGCATGCCGTGCATCTCGGCTATTTGGTGCTGTTAGGTAAAAAACTGCCCTACTAATTTTTAAGGCAACCCCAATCAATCCAGTTTTGCAAATATCCTCGCAAGATTTGAGATCTTAGGACGATCGGATAAAGCGCTGCTGCACGGCTATAGTGTAGATATGGGAAAATCCTATTCCCGATTACGTTAAGGATCTAACCAGTTCATGTCGGCCGGAAAGCATCCACATCCCCGCGCGGCAGGTCGGCGGGCAGTCTCTACCCTGAAGGAAGGCAGGTAGCAAACGGACGTATCCGCCGTCAGCACCTACTTGAGATAATGCTACAACCAAATTTCTGTAGACATTAACCTTAATGAAATAGCTCTACTCAAAGACGAATGTGCCACTGCCCGACACGCACAGTGTATTAGTTTTATCTCATTGAACTACACACTGCCAAATCTATCCTATAGATATTTTTTATTAATGCTCATCAATCAGCGAAACGAGTGGTACAACAGAACAATCCACTAAAAGCACGTATGTTTAACGCTTGAAGTATTTTAGGCGTTGCGTTAGGGGCTACTCTTAACCAGGTAGTAGTGAAGAGTACATATCTTGGCTACCGACTAAGTGAAGGAGGGTTTTATAGAACTAGAGCCAAATTCCTGTATGCTGCTATAAGCGCTTAAAGAGCAAGGAAGGCGATTATATTCACGTATACAGCGGCAGTCAATCATCGCAACAGCGTATCAAAGTTCGCCATGGTCATCAGGTATACGTTATCAGAGGATCCTACCAGAAAAAAACCAGAATTACAAGTTTTTACGAGTGGTATGCGTGATAAGAGAGCCAGCGCAGGCGGAAAATTATCTCCAATGGGCGATACGTGTACCTTATCACGCCAACCTATGGCGCATTGTACTATCTCTGCTGCCCCTTCTGTTATATATGCAGTATATAAACTCGATGTCTAACGTGTAGGGACCAAAACACAATATTAACGCTGCGAATCCCATAAGGTGATGAAGGGGGCTATTTCGCCGGACATAGTGACGTTACCCCGCCTTTAATTGTAGAAAAAGCGTACGCCTATAGGCCAATAATGCCCATAGCCAAATGCTTTATTCCACTGCAGAAAAAAAAATGCCAGAATATTGCAATATATTAACGGCACGACTGAAGGTACGGACTCACCCGTCATGTTCATATATGGAATACTATGACAACACTTCCTGTTTTTAATTATTCTTTGTTGCATCCACGTTATTGGCTGACATGGTTTGGTGTTGGAGTGCTCTATTTACTGGTGCTACTGCCTTACCCGGTGCTCTACGCCCTAGGTACCCGGTTAGGACGACTTGCAATGCGTTTCATGCGCTACAGAGAGGCGATAGCACGCCGTAATCTGCAATTGTGTTTTCCCGCCATGCCAGAAGTAGAACGTGAAGCGCTATTGCGGCAGAATTTTGAATCAGTCGGCATGGGGCTTATAGAAACTGGCATCGCCTGGTTTTGGCCTGATTGGCGTATCAAAGGCTGGATTTCCGTTAGCGGTCTGGAGCATATCGCTTGTACGCGTACAGAAAATAAAGGTGTGCTACTTATTGGTATGCATTTTCTAACCCTCGAACTGGGAGCGCGGATTTTTGGGATGTATAACCCGGGTATCGGTGTTTATCGTCCAAATGATAATCCGCTGCTGGACTGGCTTCAGACCTGGGGGCGTATGCGTTCCAACAAATCTATGCTGGATAGGTCGGATATTAAAGGCATGATTCGTGCTTTAAAAAATGGCGATATCATCTGGTATGCACCAGATCACGACTATGGCCCAAAAAGCAGCGTATTCGCGCCGTTATTCGCTGTTCCCAAGGTCGCAACCACTGCAGGCACCTATCTACTAGCCAAAACGACTAAACCAGCAGTGATCCCGCTCATACCGCTCCGTTTACCGCATGGGCGTGGGTATAAGTTATTGATTCTAGCTGATGAACGCAATATCCCCCTGGATAGCGGTATTGCTGCCGCTACCTATATAAACAAAGTGATGGAACAGGCTATACTGCGGGCACCAGACCAGTATATGTGGCTGCATCGGCGCTTTAAAACTCGCCCGCCCGGTGAGCTTTCGTTGTATCGCTAATTCTTGTTGCATTAGCCTCCGACGGCACTTTCAGTCTGGTCATGCCTTTCCTTCCCATTTACATTGAATTTCTTGGCGTGTCTTCTCCCGAAAACACTGAATTGTGAGGATGGCGATCAATTCTGGACTCTTAAATTAAATGATAGCTTACCAGGAACCCTTTTAAGGGGTATGGCTTAAAGAGATTTTATAAATTTTAGACTTGTTGTAAAATAAGCGAAATAACTTCATCTGTATTAAATTCTGGATTCTAATTAAGAGAAGTTTAATATAAATTAAAATGTGGCAATATTTTTCTTTTCCATCCATATTAAAAATAAATTTAGTCCGTAAGGGTTCAGGTATCAAGGCTTTTAAATACTATATTCACGTTTTCCAAAGAAAACGAGCGGGATCGTCAAAAAAGCAGTACTATAACTCCTTGATAGAAAGCCCGGCCAAACGGCTGATGAATCAGTAAAACGTAGCACTGCCATTAGGTCACACTATAAATTGGCGATTATAGCGCCTAATGTATCCCCTTTGTCGTATTGCAAAGTACAGAGCGCCTTAACAATTTACCAGAAGTAAATTTCCTGTGTGAACAGACTGCTCGTACAGGAAATGATCCAGTTACAACAGACCAGTATGACCCATATTACAATGATGGCCTTTATCATCGAAGAGTCAAAGGCTAGCATATTACGAGGATCCGCAGTCTATGCTGCCACACAGACCGACACTAAACAGGGTTGAATCAGGGAGAGGTAGCTAAAACCAATCTTGTAGAAATAGCTAAATCTATATCTCAGCACTGAGCATCCCTAGAAATGTCTAGCAATACTGCTTCCTGATAAGCTGAGGAAGCATTTTAAAGATATGACGTGATTCTACACTTCGGCTATATTATATTCGACCTTTTCGTCCTGCAATATAGAAGATTACCGTATATTTTAGGTTGATTACAAGGTAAATAGTATGATTAACCAGTCATACTGGAGGCCCTGGCAACCTATGATAAGGTCTATTAATAGTCAAGCGGGTTATGCCCAAACGAAAAAAGGTCAAAGGGCAATTTACTAGTTCGACGCTTAAGGTGCATAAGCTGTACCAGCAGCTATATTAGGCTTAGATACCGACTAATAATTACTGGATTCTGAATAGAAGAGGACAAGTCTCTGAACATGAAAGTAGCGCATACAATATAACACAGACAGCCCCCCGGATCTGACCTCCTGGTTCTCAGCAGGGAGGTCAGCCGCTATCTTGTTTACTGAATCCTGTTACTAGCAAAAAACAGATCGTGGCATCAGATGCATAGCGTTATGCTATAGCACTATTGTAAATCATTATTTGCCTACTTCGATAAAAGCAGATGTAAAATTAATAAGATACTAGATCCGGATATCACTAGAATTTTCCCCGGCTTTGGAATTGAGCATATTACTGCGTTCACCCGCCGACGCAGGTATTATATTAAGCGTCTGAGCGGGATTATATCAGGCAGGTTGACCCCGTTACTTTCAGAGCTATAACGGGCTGAACGCTAATACCCCAACAGAGCTACTCGTATAAGGTCAAAAAACTACTGAGTCTGTTGAATAGATTGCATCAGGAGGAGTAGGGGGTTAAATTCTACCTAGAAGAAAACATTGGTGATATTACTCAGCTAATAGCGACTGATACTAAATGCTATCGAGGGGAAAATGAAGCGATATAATCGAAAGCGCGGCGCAATGACGCCATCCGCCTACCGGGTAGGGCTCTATTAGATTAGGAAGTGAAGGGTGTTAAATATCCAGACTCGAGTGAATTACGCGAGATATTTAATAAAAAAAGAAACCCAGAGCCATAGCGCAACTTGGTTGAACTGCTGAATAACCAGCATTTTGATAAGGAGTTAAGTAAAATAGTCTACCAGACGGTATGGGTGGCTTATAAGATCCACAATATTAAAAAAGTTATTATTCGCGCTAGATAGATAGTTCTTATCTCTACACTGCTCATTATAATAGAAATGCTACTTCATTGCTATGGCAATTTTAGAGTAAAAGAACACTAGAATAGTGCAGTAAGCACTACATTAAACTTATCTGAAAGCAAAATGCAGAATGCAAAAAAAAGAATTATCCTCGGTGATTAATACACTTAAGGAAAGCGATTACTGTCTGTTTATACCCAAGGTGTTAGTTCTTTAAAAATAGAAAATTTATTTATTTATTTATTTATTTATTTATTTTAATTAGAATATTAACTCTATATCAAGTAAGTATATTATAATAGCCAATAAAATATATTGCATGAGAACAGAAGAACGTATTTCCAGATGATGTTGCAGTTAGGCTACACTCAGCGTTTAAAATAGCTGATATAATTAGGATTAAGCAATGTGACCCTTTTGCAATATTTAAAGGGAGTGGAGTGTACAAAAGCAATATTGATAAGATCGGAGATACAAATTACGGGATTTTCTTGACCATGAGATAACCCGTAACCCACTAGAGATGGAGATCAAGGTATAAATTTTGTGCCGGCCTATTTCATCTAGAAAGGGTGTTGTTAGACGACCTGATTAGTGCCACGCACGATTTTAGTGATATTGGTATTGTTACGGCCTAGATCCATAGGAAAAGCATGCTACTGAAGATAGTATACACGTATACTAATAGCCACCACCAATAAAGGGTTTTTCTGATCGAAGCCGACACGGCTATACTACCCCACAAAGGTAGTACTACAGGTGCTGTGCACCCGCCTGTATCTGAAAAAATCTGACAATATACATAAACTGATCGAGGAATGTGTGTAGAGCTACGCGCTTAGAATTACCTAGTCCTGGTTGATAAGACAAACTGTCTACTCTAGACAGCCAACATATGTCTAAACTGTATTCAAGACCGTTCTATGAGGGGAAGCCTATTGCACTCTTAGTATACATATGCCGTGCTGCCCGCTCAATCCGACAGGCTTCGTGGTAAAATATACCTAGCTTATAATATAGCCGGGTGGCATAACGTTAGACCTGGGGTCTAGAAGGAAAGAGAGCGAAGCTAAAGATTTCAGCACTTTCTGAACAGTTGTTCTATCGAACAGTGATGTCTCGAATGAACCGCTTACACCAAAGATTATATCTGCTTTTGCAAGTATTCATGGGGAATTATCACCGCCTGTTTAAATTAGCTTGTGTGGTAGATCGAATAAGCGCTATCAGCGATTAACGGATATCCATCCTATTAATAAACGGCTATGTGGAAATATTGATTTACTAAAATAAAAAAAATAGAAAGTAAGTAAGCCCATTTTAATAGTGTTAAAAAACCATCCTATCGTCACAATGATACAGACAGAAGGCATTCTGTAATATTTAACAATAAAGCGTGAACGTAAGAGGTGTTATATTTTATACTGTTACTAGCAGGATCCCGATGGAATATTGATAGCTAATGTTATCGTAAAGCCTATTGATAAGGAGGCAGTGTGCTAGTTAAAGTTATTGTAACACACGCCAAACCACTGTGTTATGAAGAATTGAAGGATTTTAAATACCGTGCATTTATAGGTATATAACTATTTTTAGTAAAAATAGTTATATTAATCCATCCCGGCCGTATTTTACAATTATGTTGCTATGATATCACCTAGCTGCGTTGCTTAGAGGCCGCTAGCAGAACAGCGCAACTAGTCAACAGAAAGAGCTATATTTGGCTTTATGAACGCATCGATAAAACTAGATAATTCGAGCACATTATCGCTGGATATCTGCGGGCTAGATATAAGTCATGAAGGCATAAAAGTCTAATAAATACTATTCTGGCGGCAAGTATTTTTTATAAACTTAACTCGTGTGATTAAATGTGAATATAGAGATAATGATTGTTCCTATCTTTATTATCCTAATGATCGCAGTCTGGTGCAAGGATCACGTTTCATTCAAGGCTAATAATAGAATAGCTTGCATTTTATGACACTCAGCAACCCATGATCAATTCAGACATTTTTCACTAGAAAATAAAATAGACGGGTAATACCTTATAAAAACAGTATTCAGGAAAAGTTATGAACAGACCTATAAATAATATAATGCACGATATTGAAAGGCTGTATAAAAAGCCGGCTATCCGATATTATTGCTGGTGATAATGTTGAACTAGTAATAGTTCGGGGTTGAATGGATATTTATGCGCTATTGATTATCAGGCCATATTCAAATATGGCGCCCTAGAGGGCGAGACACTACTGTGATGAAAAAAATAAAGCTATAAGGTTCTCTTCATAAATCCTTTGACAGTAAACGCACCATAATGTTGTCTGACCCAAGGCTTACTCCTAGTTATTCTGGGATGTCTGTGGTCTGCGTCGCTGTAGCGACGGACGGAATGATATGCGCATCGTCCTGCTTGATAAAATGTATCGGTCCTGCGCAGGACCGATACACAAGAGTGGCAGAACTGCACTACCATCAAACTGATGTGCAGCTGCATTATAAATTATGCCTAGCTGCGATTTTAAAAAAATTACCAAAACAAAGACTACAAGTCCCGTGTGGCAACGGAACATCAGAGGATGCCGGGGTAAAGATTTAAGCGCAAGTCAGAATCACCGGGCGTACCCTTTAGTGTGGGTACCACAATAGTGCATAAGTGCACCCGCTGATGTATATACTGTCTATAGATGCAAAATAGCTATAACGTAACTATCACTTTAGCTTAATTATGCAGCGGTACTGCCATTATTGCCATAGTCAGTATGCCAATAATGGCAGCCTAATCAGCTTCCAGCTACTGAGCCTCTCATCCATTATTTCGGCAGGATGCCATTTCGGATCGATAAGGGATTACGTGGCGTGGAAGAACAACATCTTACCCAACTAAGAGAGGTATTGATAATCTCGTAAATAACGTTGCTAATGCACCATTTTAGCGGCGAGAAACTGTATATCCCCCACTTGTAATACGGTGGTCTGGGGCGTTTGTCACAAGCACTTCTTACTGACTAAGTTGGAACACTACCTGGTAGCCAATGAAAGTGGATTCAATACCATGTGGTATGACGCTCTTGTGCTCGCACTATAGCATCACTACAACCCACATCCGCAAACTAGTACGTTTAAACGTTAGGTGTGCTACCACCCCCGCTCTAGCAAGAGCTACTTTGTTCTCTGAGTACTACTACTCTCTACGCTTCCTTAATCGCCACTACTAGTTACCTTGCACCATAATAGTCTTATTTTTGTGTGAGATTTTTATATCTCGCATCATTCATCTTTGCATCATCCTTCACTGTGCAACCACACTAAATGGATGCATCTTGGGCTGAAGCAGTGCTGGAACCACCGCCAAAAAGTAGTTAACCGTTAACATCGGACGCGCAGTTTTAACCGTAACGCCGGCGGCAATGATGATGCCCTGACCAGCATTGGGTATAATAGAATGATTGATGGTGATGATCAGTGTGGTTGGCTTAAAACAGATATGTAAAAAATAAGTGCCTATATGTACGGCCATAACTCCATTTTGCTAGATCTCTGGTTAGAGAGTACTGAAAAGTTTAGTTTACGTTAACGCAATGATTTGTGCGGTGCATGCAATCAGACATTAACGCTGCGCATGCGTTAGTCTGAAAGGGCACTCTGCAAGGCTATCATGTATTTTTAACAATAAATTGGACCAGAGATTTATAGTATCTGTCTAGATGTTATAATATTATAGAATTTTTACACCGTTA
This sequence comes from Sodalis sp. (in: enterobacteria), assembly GCA_051710585.1. Classification (GTDB taxonomy): domain Bacteria; phylum Pseudomonadota; class Gammaproteobacteria; order Enterobacterales; family Enterobacteriaceae; genus JBPESP01. Next base: position 11,187 of record JBPESP010000006.1, read on the forward strand.
AGCAAGCAGCTGTGTATCCCGTAGTGATGCGTTTAGTCAAATTTATCAGCAATCCCCCCCCCAGAACGGCTCTCGACATCGGATGTTATTATCATCTACGGATTTCTGATCAGATTCTAGTGACGCTGACCTGTGGCTATAACTATCAGAAAACCCGACCTGAGACTCGAGCTTTATCTTACCTCCTAATAGGATTGTGCGTTTTTAGCGCCAAATAATACACCTGTATAAATAGGGATAGGCCAATGGCGTTCTTAACTCGCACTGATTAAATTTATTCATGTCCATGGTAAATAATTATACTGCCTACTACTCTAGCTAGTAAACGCAAGATACTGATATGGTGTGTACCATATCAGACTAATCGCTAAAAAGAAACACTTCTTACTACCCAATAGGCTGAGTGTGATATTAGCTAATGCTAGTAGGCACAGAGAGCTTTCTAAAACTCCCCTGATCTGAAAGAAATATCTACAGAAGGTCAATGATCGCCGCCTATTGCAAAACTGTATATAACACACAGCACCCATGACGTTAAAAAATCCAATAGTTGAATAGGAGTTGCTGCCCATGTAGCAGTCCATAATAACACTACTTATAACTGATATGGAAACTGATGCTATGTAGTGTTCTACCGCGCCATACTACCTCGCAAGAGATCTCAGAACCGGAGATACTCCTGTAATCATGCTACCGATTGTAGGATCTATTGTTTGAACTTGAGCGCTCATTTCAGGCACTAAAGACTTTTTATAGCACATAGGTGAGTAAGCAATGAACCTCTTGGCAAAGCATTCAACATTACCCTCTAAGTTCCGCTATCGCTACTCGGCAAACGATGGCTTTAAAAATGTCAGTGAAGAACTGTGGCACCTGGGCTTATAGTACGAGTTCACCTAATATTATTACAGGGTAGAAATTTCAGAAAGGGATGAGGATGCAAAATAGGTTCTATAGTTAATAACCAACATAATACAGGATATCAAGAACAGTATTTAAAACATTTATAACAAGATCGACCACTTTATTACCAAATTAATAAAGTCCTTATTCATTAAACTACAGGATGTGATATCGATAGCGCTGGCAGAACTACGCACCATCCTCACTAAATAGAGGATATCGATCGACGTCTTAATCGCCTGTAAGTGAAGAGTGCGGGGGCCGATGCTACCCCGGTACCGTAGTCGCCATTAGCCTAGCACTCATGCAGAAATGACTAGGGTGTGGTATAATGGCATATTATACGGTCACTCGTGAAGGGTTTGATAATGGTGATAAATGGAAGAAATGATACGCAACGCGCCCATCTATTTGTCACTCAGTGGACACCGGAAGATATCACGCACGCCATTCTGAAAAGTTTGGTAACGTAGTTTCAACAGATACTGAAAAAAACAACCTTAAATGATTACGCTAAGCGCTACAGAGCGGATTGAAATTCTAGCACACTTAATGGATATATTGAGCAAAATATATCACTATCACTGCCAGCAAAATTCTAACCGAGACCAGATAACCACCAACTAGCACCTAGACCCCATTAAGACCCTGCAAATGTTCTCAGTGTTTATTTAGGACAAACAATCCGGGATTTAGCAGTGTTTATTCATATTCTTGAGCCTTTCAAAAAAGGTACTGGAACACAGTATGACTAGTTAATTCGTTCTAAGTTTTTGGTTAGCAATGAGGGGTAGGTATATCAAGCTGAGTACCAGCAGAGTATATACCGTGGCTGTCGCCTATGACTAAACGCTATCTTTGGTGTCGACCAAAATCAGAATATATCCCTGTAAGGATATTGAGGAGCTTGTATTGCGTAACTAGGGGTATAACGGCAAGATTTTATATCTCACACCATACCGAGATGTAAAGAATGCGCAGAAATCTCCTGGTTCACCTGCCCGGCACTGACCCTGATGCACTTCCACGCCAGGAATACCTTATGCCACTGAGATATCTATCTTATCAGAATAATACGGGTAGCAGTAAGCATTCGCTGTTTGCCTACCCCTCTGTATTTCTACATAATTGGCGTTGTTGCGGCCATTATTTCTTATGCCAAAAAAAAGATATTGGATATCGAGACACTACAACCCCGTATAGAAAATACGCTTATCGGCTGCACGCAGCAAACCATACTCTATCCCCTGCCTTGATACAAAAGCGACGCTACTTTCTAACACCACTCATGATGATAACCTGGATACGTTGCAAATACTCTGGTAGCTCATAACTCACGACATGAAAACTGAATACCGTCATTATATGGTGACCATCGCACAAAATAGCTGAGTTTTCTCATAGAGGCTATAATGAACATGCCTATTGATATTTACAGCCGGTTTTGCCACTGTACCCTGACCTAACGAAGCCATAGAGTGCTGATGAATGCTCAGTTGTATTATTAAAAAATACCCAGCAACCCTCTCTTTGGATATTGATATCCGCCATGTCTATTATGATATTTTGAGGGAGTTTAAAAGAATATCTAGTTACGCTAGTAACTGACCATATTTTAATATGGGGAATATGATAATTATCTTTTTTTCCGAGATAGCAAGTACTATCACTCGGTGATGCCGCTCATTTGGTTTATTATGCTACCACATCATTATAAGCACATAGGCAATAGGGCTGCAGCAGAGTTTAAATCGCTGCTGTTCAACTTGCTAAGCGCCATTGGTTACAGTTTTCCGCTATAGAAAACGGCTGAAAAGCGAAAATATATCTGGCCGCCCTGCTTCTTCTAAAAGCCCTTCTGCAATACTAGCTCCAGACCGCAAACCATAACATAACCATACACCGTCCGCCTGATTAACGGTAACATCAAAAACGCTAAGATTAACCCTATCTTCTAGTTACTGCATCCTCACCAGCCAAAAAGCACTGGAAGGCGGAAACGGGCTATACTAAATACTAGTATAGACACACCTATTCAAAATATAGTTATTAGTGTAGATTTATTTCGATGAGCTCAGCCAGGAAAAGAAAAACATGCTGCCGTGGGGACTGAGCGACCTGGGGAATAACTCTGGCGGTATTTATATTTATATACGAACAAACCACTATCTGATTTTAGTCTGCTGCACAAGGGCAAATTGACCCGTTCCAGTATTGTGTACAGTGGTGAAAGCACCTGGTCTAAAATCATTATAGAGAATAGCCTAACCACCAGACGAACAATAAGAGTAACATCAACGTCTTTAGTAACGTACATAACAAAGTGGGCTACTAGCTAAACGCCAGTAATGCACTGCAGCTTGGCAACTCACTGACACGTAACCTATATACTCTATCCTCTGGTAAAGGTTAACGACTATAACAAATAACTTTACGCCATATGTATCACTTTGAGCGTTACACTCACTAGCCACATAATCAATATTAAAAAGAGCGCTGAAACCTTGAATCTCCTGGTGCGTAACGGTGTCCCAGTGCTAATGGTCTGAATGCAAACGGAAAGGGATATCCATGCCGCTCGAGATGGTGAACCACTGTTATAACTTTGGATATAACTTACCGACCTTTACTGAGGCTAGTCTTATTGTGATATTGCCGTTCCGTCCTAGCATATGGCGTCGCTGAACGTTTTGTACATAAAACCCTACTACTATATAGCGAGCAGGTGCAGAAAGACGCCGCTAGCGGACTAGCAATACCACTCAAACAGGCTATTAAGATCTTCTGTTAATCCGCTGGTCAAAGCACGCTGCAGAAAAAAAATAAACACTAGAAGTGGGTGGTATAGGGCGCTATGCTGGCAGAAATGTGGCCTAGCTTGAATGATCAAACCTTACGGAAGCATAGCTAATGAAGCCATTTTGGCGCAAAAAAAGAGGGGAAGGGGCTTAGTAACTGTTGACTTTTGTTATGTTATGATCATAACATTATGAAAATGCGGTGTTTTTTTAAATAAAAAAGCTACGCCTTCTTTTTTTGCTGAAGAACATAGCCAAAAAAGTGTACGCGCCTATGTCTTTATTTGTCAATATTTTTAAACTGGATATGCTAAATTATATCTGCAACATCCATAGTGCAAGCTATTGCAACAAAATAAAATGTTTGAGAACTCAAAAAAAATCGTAACGTCATTATACTCTAATGCAAGAACTACCTATACAAAGGTTAAAGTCCCAGCAAACAGTAGACTAGTAATAAAAGCTATTACCTAAAGTGAAGACCATTTTTGCACCAATACCAAATCACCTATATAACTGGCCGCTATTAAAGGCTACACGAAGAACGTCGACAATATGCCTATGCTGATAGTATATGACGGTGATGGATAGCTATATAACAACTATCCATACGATATGGTCGAGTATTTCATTATGACGAAACATACTGAGATACTACATACTCTACCCCAAACGACTATAACTATAGCGCTACCAGCTATGCATACGTGCACTAATAGGCTCACCAGCCTATATGTACACGTATGCATATTTGAATTCCACCAAAGATTATCCCAGCCATCTCGGGGCAGCTATTCAACCGTATCGCTCGTACCTATACCGTATAGATAGCGTAAACGTAGAGGAAACGCTAGACCATCCGGCGTTACTTGATATCTTCAACCGAAATACCGGTAACTGGGTTAGTTAAGTAATGACAGAAACAACAGACATGCGCTGACTTTTGCCCTGTTGAGGTATGGCAGGCCCACCTTGACGGAGCCCCTATCCTACAAGGAAAGGGGGCTTATCCCAAACTCAGCAATAATCACTCTAACAGACACCAACCTATTGCACGCTATTCGCGATACCAACCAAAATACGTTACCGACTACCTTCTTGGCTATCCTAGTGTTATCGCTAATATCTTGCAAGATCTATCAGCACTGCATGCAAAGAGTTTTATAATCCATTGGGGGAACGGGTAGCTGGACTAGATTAAGTAGATAGCGCCAAAGTTAAACCGAATCATGCTGATAGTGTGACAATAGGCTTCGCCCATTTAAAAACGCTCTGCTATAAAGATAGTTAGATGGGAATAATACAAATAAACCCATGTTAAGCAATTCTAGAGTGATTTAAGCTGATTATATTTTGATAAATATCAAATAAACCGATCGTACTCAAACTCTGATTTTTCCCGAGGAGTACCGTTTTGTCTTCCCCGTTTTTCAGGACGGGTAGAGCAATATAACCTGCCCGATAAATACTACACTGACCGAAATCAGAATAATTTATGAAAGAAAATAACATAGATAAACTATTACGACAACTGCGCTGAATCTTGAATCTGCCGCTGCTGGATACAGCTGATAAGCTGACGGTTAAACTAAAAGCTCATAATCCGTATCAATCTGGTATTACTTTTAATGATAAAATAACTAGTTTGCCGCGCTATCCCAGGAAACCTGCATCCCTCTAATACGGTTACCTAATATATACCCCGGTTAGCATAGTCAATTAGCAGGTGGCAGCGCTCAGTAATGGCTACGTGCTTAAAGGGGCAGATGAGGACTAGGCAAAACCTGACTAAAAAGAAGTGGCACTCTGCTGCATGAGCAACTTACCATCCGTTAGCTGATTCCCACACTGTCATGACACTATAAGCCAACGACAGCAAGGGCGCCGCAAATAGAGTATCAATGCACGCCGTCTATCTCTTCCCTAGAGGTGGACTGGATACAACCGCGCTAGCTACTTTACGTCTTTGGCTACACAAGCCTGAGGCTATTGGAAGCATTGAAGTGCGCAGCCATGTTATGACCAGTACGTAAGATTGTAATACCCCCGCCCCGCCGCCGCTTCGGTAAGCTGTCGCCCTATCTTTTAGCAAAGAAGGAAACTATTCCAAAGGGTTTTTGCAGCCACCCTAAACCAGGTCAGCATCATTCCGCCAACGAAGCAGAAACTGATTAACAAGATCGTGTACGTCTGATGACCATAGGGGAGTGTTAACATATGGTGGTGTATATCTCTTTCAAGCGGAAGAAAAGAGACGCTATCGCTTCTCTGGTAGGTATATTAAATACCTGTATGAAGAGATTATGCATTAATAATCACTGCCATCCTAACCTAGCGAATAGTTATGACACTTGGCAGCAGATGGCGGATCAGACTGCTAAGGTTACATTCGCCGATCATAACGATAGCCAGGCTTACCGTTAAGTTGCAATAGTTAGGATATAGCAGCTTCAGATTCAGACCTAAATTTCTATAATATCACTCCGTAAACTGCAACCTTTTGCGGAAAGTTATGCAAGCATGAAATCTCTAGATCTGCTAGCCTTTTAATGCTGCGCATAGTATTAAATCGCCTGACGTCCACTGGTTGCGTTTTCACAGAAACGCCCAGTTCTCAGGGCTAGCTATGGTAGCGTATACTAGAGATGCGGGGAGATTCAAATATTGACATAACCTTATTAGTGCTAGCAGTTATTAGCATTATAAAAGTAGTGTTAGCTGTAGTGGTGGGGGACAAGGGCCATACCCGACCGCCAAAGTATCGTATTAATATTGAACAGAGAACACTTACCCCGCTGGGGCTGTAAAGTTGTAAGGTGAAACACTTTTCAAGCCATGTCACGCACCAGGGCAGAACCTATGCAGTACAAAATTAAAAAAAATCACGGCATCCAGCAAAGCATCCACAAGTACTTGAGACCTTTCAGCCTTGGAAATAGGCTAGTTAAAATAAGATACCGACGCAGCACACAACATACATTACTACTCGACTAGTCACTTCTTCCACCCTGTGTCGCCTGATTTACTCATGACGCTATAGGGATGCACTAATTAACAGGCAGGCCGGCGATTACACCGGAACCAACACCCCACTTAACTGCGTAACACAGTTATCTGTGCCTGATGACACTTCTTTGATAGTATTAAGCTAATCTGCAGCTGAGCTCGCGCCTGTTCATAAGCTAGCGCGGAAAAAGGACTTTACTAACCACCCATATGGAGTTTCCTAGCAATATGTTAAATAGACGCAGCCACCGCGATACTGAATGATAACCACACCGTCTCGGCATTGACGTCAAGCGTTTTGCCGACCGGAAAAAGGTGACCTGAGGCTCCATATCAACGTCAATAATCCGTCAACAGCAATTTACAAACCCTTAATCACTTGCTAAAGGTTATTCAAACGAATATCCCCCATAGCGTACAGCAACCCACACCCGTACCAAGATTGCCGACACGCTCTCTTACAAAATAATAATCCATAACCAGTCACCATAAGTACGTCGATGCTGATCCCGACAGCAGACTACATGGTGTGTGTACGAACACAATCACTATAGCCCTCAGCAGAGAGAGCTGTACACAGCACTAATTATAAATAACATAGCAGATGTTCTTGAATACGGCCGACCATGACTATTTGGTGTTACATACCTGTACACGCAACTTGTCGCCAAAAGCAGTTACCCACCTGGAATCAAAGTACTCCTCTTGACTAGTAATCCGTCGAAAACATTATAAACCTACTAAAATTGCATCCAAAAGCCACTGCCAACGCTACCATATCACCCCACCAAGAATGATAAACGCAACCAGCAGCCTGATCTTGCACGCCTGCATACTGTAGCAAGCTGACTTTGAACGCGGTACGAAAACAGATTAAGACTACTACTACGCTCAGTGACTATTTTAACCACCTCACCCAGTGAGGCGGCGGCTTAGAATGCAGCTATTAGCGCTAATATTAGAGGTTGTCTAGCGTAGTGAAATACCGGTTGCTTTCTTACTAACATCAATTATGGTGCTAGTGCTGAAAATAGAAGTAGATAAGCACAGGCACCATCACTGTGAAGACAATGCTCATGAATAGCCGTGCGCCAGTACGTACCTGCTTTTTAGTGCCCTTATACTGGCCGGCATAAAAAGTTACACGACTGGTGAGCACCTGACGCCTAAACTGCAGGCTGCAGAGTAACCTGTGGTACAGCTAGAAATCCGTCTTATTGAAGTATCCGATTGAAGTATCTGACGGCATATCACCCCCCCTTTTTTTAGCTGTCTAGCTATTATTACTCAATTTGGAGCTGATTTTACGAACTTACCTCCGCCAGCGGCATAACGCTGCGGCAGCATCAACAGAAGGTGTTTGTCTACCGCTATCCGTACTGTTAGCTCTATGACCGTAGAAAAAAAGCTAGTGACTTTTGCGAGTAACTTGAGTGAAGGGTTGTTTAAGGACCTGTAACGTGCATATTCAGGTGATGTTTAACTACAGAAAGAAACGCACACATAAAAGATATCATCACGCTGCTTAATACTGAGGATGGACTATTTTATGACGACGATCCTAGATAATGACGTCAAGGGGTCGTGGTTTATACCCAGTGCCTGAAGGCTATGCAGGGCGGGCGTTTATTGGCATCCAGCTGAACAGAAAAAATATTCTAGCCAGCAAGGGGTATAATAGCCTAAACAAGCTCAACATAAGCTGAGGCCATAAGGGAGTTAATCTAGCAATTTTAGAAAAAATAATAATAGCACAGCCAGAACCTGCTTAAGCGAGAAATGGAGATATACAGGATAAAACGGCTTTTGTAAAAAATATAGAGCTGTTAAATAAACATAAAATGAGCTGGATAAACGGACTAGCAATACCATTAATGGCGAAGATGAGTAGTAATTAATTATGTTTTACAAAAGTGGAAATTTCCATACCAGTGAATATCGCCGCAGGCGGTTGGGCAAGCGATAATATTTAATGGTAATTTCACCGTCTTATAGGACGATAACACTATGACTTTCAACGAAAATATTACTATGACGAATTTTATTTAGAGTGAATAGTTGAGTGGCTATCTCCAAAAAAAGGATCGTTATTATGAAAGGGTGCCTGAAGATATCCCCTTTATGGCGAATCTGTGTCATTATTGGCGTTAAGGAAAAATACTTATATTATACCTACTATTACTAAAATTATCTTTCACCATTTTAATTAGTAATTTGTGATACTTACCAATCGTTGTTAACAATTAAAATGCCATTTAAATATTAAGCGCTAAAACCAAATAAAAAATCAGCAATATTTAAAAAAATTAGCCCTTAAACTAAAATATTTTTTTGGAAGTTGAAACAACAATTACTAATACAAAGCTTAAAACTATTTTCACCATGGATATTGAATAGCGTATTTTTAGGGAAGCGTATTAATAAAAATAGCAGGCCTTGATGCAAGTATACTCCTATTAGTCTGTCCGTTACCTAGATTGAAATGTATTGAGATGGAAAAATCTAGCTAAAATTCACAGTTGTGAAGAACACCGCGAAACAACTAGTTTTCTGAAAGAAAAAACAAAGATATACTGAGAAATAGCCCTGCTGACATATGCTTTAAAATTATGTATTTTAACGGATAAAGAAAAATAACGTTAATACAATAAGAGCGCTTATAGTGTAGGTATCCTATTAAACCGTATCAATATCACCCAGGTAACGAATATCAACTAGACTTAAATGTAAAAAATATTACATCTCTATAATGTGTTCAATCATGATAAAAACTATAAAATACATATTTTGGTTAAATCCCATGAAGGGCACAATGTTTAATACCGAAACAGAGCATAATAATATTTTAGGTAAAGTGGTTTATGAGGCTCTTTACCAAGTAAGAGTAGCGCAGTTGCTAGCAGTGATTAAAATTTATCACTGTCACCAAATTACTTCAAGTAATCAGCAGTATTTATCCCATAGGAGTGATTATATATCTTCTAAAAATTAAAGATATAAATATATTTTTCCATTAAAAATATGGGATGTTTGGTGAAATTATACTATACGGCTGCATAAAAACGATAGTGATATGATAATAACAGGCGGATATAATTTAGTAATCTTGATGACTGATAATCTTCCTGCGTACAGTCATAGCTTTAATGGTAGTACATATAGCTTTATTTGCAGCTGAAGAAGATGAACGAAAGCAGCTTTGTATAACAAAGTAATAGTTAAAAAAGCTAAAATATGTTTAATAATAAATTACTTTTATATAAATAATTCAATTATATGTTGAATTTAAAAGCCCAAAAAATAAGAATTTTAAAATATATCTTTAGGCGGTTCAGATATTTTACGTTAATGAAAATTAGTGGTAAGGTAATAAGAGCAAATAAAATATAGTAATTAATAATCACTGTTTTAAGGTCATTATCACAACTGCAATATGCTAAGTATTTTCCGGTTCAGAAAATTTATCATATTGCTACAACATACCTGGTATAGTTCCATTACAGCCAACTGGAATTCAAGATAATGCAATATCGAAACATACTTATAACCGCTACGCTTATATCTATGCGCTCCAGCTGTTTATAACTGATCAGCCCCAGCTCTTTCATTAACCTTCCTGTGTATAAACCAACACCTAATACGAAAATGCTCTCTAGATTGCCATAGTGACAATAACCTCTGCGCTTGCTATACATACCATACCTAATACTGTTTAGTTCATAAACTTGACTAGGCAACACCGTTCCTTTGCCATCTAACTTGTTAGGATGATTTTTTACTATTTATCACTGCTGTGCGATAAACCCTGAATACGTTTCAGAGTGTAGCTAAAAGATAATATGCTATGAGTTTCCATATTCATGAGAGCTGTTCAATAAGTCTGGCATTAAGAGTGGTGTAGCATTTTTAATATTTAATTTTATTTCAATGCATTATACCTCCTCTTGAGCTTAGGTATTTCTATTTATTCTGGGTTATGGAATAAGGCTTTTGGCGTATTCTTCTGTCGCTCATCACGCAGTTATTTTATTTATTCCGTCAGTTAATCATCTGTAATTTCTACCTTATTTCCTTTTTTTCGCAAATAATTCTAGACTGTTCAAAATATAGATAATTTTAAAGTTTAAGGGAGTCCAGAATTAACTGGAAATCAGTCTAAAATCTTTTCATTACTACAGGTCTACGGGCGAGAAAATTACGTATATTGTCACCAGTGACAAAGTGGCAATATACAGGAGGAGCTTATCTATCTACATCGATGTCAATATCTCTTAATGCTTTTACTCGCCAATGAGTGCTGATTAAATGATAATAAGCTACAGGAAAATTAGCATACCAAATATGTAGTTGCCGTTTTCGATCGTTGAAAATAAAGTGAAAAGATACATACCATATTCATCTTGATTTTTTTTCGTCACTGCAGCTTCAAGTGGACAAAACGGGCACATCGCTTTCGTCACGGGGAAATGTGCCTTTAGCAGTGCCGTAGATGATAATTCAGATATTAATACGGCCTCTATATGGTTATTATTTAGCGAATTTACCGCAAACGCACTTTGATAGCAACACTAAACTAGCCCTTTGTATCCCCTTAAAAAATTAACGGAGTTATACTGGGCGCGTTAAAATGGGTGACAAGCTGGGATAGGGACAATATTGCTGATAGGGGCCAATTTATCTTGGCCCACACTGCCTATAAACTATGTGTAATGTCAGACGATAATGCGCTGTCTACCTTCGTGGACGGCATTTAAGGAACATTCAGCCAGGAATTTTATTTCGCTACAGTAATTGTATTTAGCAGAAAGGCAATAATAGTACTAAGTTTAATCATCCGCTTCTCACCACTGCACCGATTTTTGTACTCGATTTCTTCAGTGTCCAAATTGCGATCGCTAATTACCAATTGATGTGGTATGCCGATAAGTTCCATATCGGCAAACATGACCCCTGGACGCTCTTTGCGGTCGTCAAGCAGAACATCAACACCGCGTGATTGCAACTGCTGGTAGAGGTTTTCCGCTATCTCTTTTACCCGGAAACATTTATACATATTCATGGGCAAAATCGCTACATTAAAGGGCGCTATGGCTTCTGGCCACAGAATGCCCCGGTCGTCGTGGTTTTGTTCGATAGCGGCTGCCACCACGCGAGTGATGCCGATACCGTAACAGCCCATGGTCAGCATTTGGTTGCGACCATCCTCACCCTGCACCATAGCTTTCATCAATTCTGAATATTTGGTACCTAACTTAAAAATATGGCCTACTTCAATTCCGCGTTTTATTTGCAATGTACCATTACCGTCCGGGCTAATATCACCATCGACAACCTTGCGCAGATCGGCTACTTGCGGCAGTGACAAATCCCGTTTCCAGTTAATTCCGAAGAAATGTTTACCTTCAGCATTGGCGCCGGCAACAAAGTCACTCATCACCGCCACGCTGCGGTCAATGACCAGCGGCAACGGCATATTGATTGGTCCAAGCAACCCGGGGGGGGCGCCTACCGCAAGGCGAATTTCTTCTTCATTGGCGAATGTTAACGGGGCGGAAACTTGCGGTAGCTTCTCAGCCTTAATATTGTTAAGCTGATGATCACCGCGGATGATTAGCGCTACCCACGGATATTTAGCATCTTTATGTGCACGAACTAACAGCGTCTTTACAGTTTTTTCCACGGGCAATGAAAATTGATCTATCAGCTCAGTGATGGTATGGGCGTCAGGGGTATCCACCAAGCGCATATCTTCGCCCGGCACAGCCCAGCCAGCAGCTGGGGCAACTGCTTCCGTCAGTTCAATATTGGCAGCGTAATCTGATGCCGTTGAGAATACGATATCGTCCTCACCGTGGCTAGCCAGTACTTGAAACTCATGTGATCCGCTTCCGCCAATAGAACCAGTATCTGCCTGCACCGCGCGGAATTCCAGGCCAATACGGGTAAAAATAGTACTATAAGCCTGATACATGGTCTCATAGGTTGCCTGCAGCGAAGCCTGGCTAATATGAAAAGAATAAGCGTCTTTCATCATAAACTCCCGAGAGCGCATAACACCAAAACGCGGACGCATTTCATCACGGAATTTAGTTTGGATCTGATATAAGTTCAGCGGCAACTGCTTATAAGAACTAACTTCGTTACGGATAAGGTCGGTTATTACCTCTTCATGCGTAGGACCCAGCACGAAGGGACGTTCACCGCGGTCGGTAAAACGCAGCAGCTCCGGGCCGTACTGTACCCAGCGTCCGCTTTTCTGCCACAGATCTGCTGGTTGCACCACCGGCATAGATATTTCAATTGCACCGGCGTTTTCCATCTCCTGGCGTACAATATTTTCTACTTTACGCAGCACACGCAAACCAGTCGGCAGCCAGCTGTAAAGACCAGACGCCAGTTTACGAATCATTCCAGAACGGAGCATTAACTGATGGCTGACCACTTCCGCATCAGCGGGGACTTCCTTGAGAGCGGAGAGCAAATATTGACTAGTACGCATGTTAGTTAAGTTCCACAAAAGTAGCTCAATGCCATAGCTGGCCGACAGTAATAAAATACCAAAAGTGCTATAGTCTATCAGCGGTCGCAGACCAGTGCACTTACCAATCTTCGCCACCTTTATCAAGGTTTTTACATTGAAACATATCCCTTTCCTCACAGTTAAGATGCAGTATCCATGTGCCGTTACATTAATGCTCAGATGGGTCGTTTATTTATAGGATCATGAAAAGTTTAATACAGTACTGAGCGGAATACATTCACTAGCGCTGAAGCTAACTGATACAGTTTAATGTTATAGAAAATATAACCAGACGACGGTGAACGTAAAGCAGTACGCCAATAGGAAAGCTTATGATGAAAAAATCCCGAGATAAATGTTATTATCAGTTTTTTTAAAACTCTTCGCCCTGAAATAGGGTAATCATTTCATCAGACATAACCAAATACCTCTACTTTTACCTGCTATTGTTGTAGATAAGCCATGGTCGAAATAGCATCCACTTCATTCTTGTTCATTTCCGTTGACAGATACTGAATTTCACGCTCCCAGCACATAATCTATCTAGGCGACTTTTACTGTAACTTGATCGCAAATGCGTTTTACAATATCTAGTTATAAGTTATAAGTTATAAGTTATAAGTTATGAGTGATTAGCAGTATAGTTATATTCAAGCGCTGGTTAATGTCTCTTTCAGAAACACCAAAATCGAGTGTGTGGTAGCGGCAATATCCAGTGCGTTGCACGCTTTATTACACAACGGCACTATTGGAATTATTTTTTAACTTATGCACGACGGTGGCTCATTTCTTCATGGCCGCCAGAAAGATTTGCCAGTAAACTATCTGCCTATTTTATCCTCAACTCTACCAGTTAAGATAGGACTTTGAGGTAGGTTATCTAAATTAGCAGCGCTCTCTTACTGCATTTCCATGCGCAAGTAGAATAAGTTAAAATTCTGGAAGATTATAGGAATCTAATGAGGGGCGTTGATCCATTTGCACTCGAGCAGATTCATAAAATTGACACCAATTAACCACCACCGTTTTAATGATTTTACCCCGCGCTAGCAAATATTAACGTAATGTATCAGCGTACTTTCCCTTCGTCGGACTCTCTCTTATGAGAAAGTAAATATTCCCGGTAGATATTATGAATATCGAGATCTATCAACGCGTTAATCGCCTAAAAGCTCAACGTGAATTGCTTAGTAATTTAAAAAAAAGTGTAAGAATATTTATTTTTAATATTATTGGCCATGTTGCGAACGTAAAAAGGTTTAACTAATGTTAACTAGTATAAAAAAATGAATACTTAAGACATTTAAGTTAACCGTATTACGTTCCACTTCATAGGTTTTTATTCTCATATCAAAACATACGATACTTTCGGCTTATCCGAAATTTAGGAGCCTTGCAGTGGCACAGTCTGTTTCCGCAATTTTTTTAGACCGTGATGGCACAATTAATACTGATAATGGTTATGTTCATGAGATTAATGATTTTCAGTTCATTGACGGTGTGATCGAAGCCATGCAGGAATTAAAAAAGATGGGGTTTTCCCTTGTGGTTGTCACTAATCAATCTGGAGTGGCCCGCGGACTTTTCAGTGAAGATCAGTTTATGCGTCTGACGGAATGGATGAACTGGTCACTTGCGAATCGCCACGTCGATTTGGATGGTATTTATTTTTGCCCCCATCATCCGCAGACGGTAGTTGAGATTGAGGAATTACGTAATAAATATAATTGCCGCAAACCAAAACCCGGAATGCTGCTCAATGCGCAGCGCCACCTACATATCAACATGGCTTCTTCTTATATGGTAGGTGACAAACTAGACGATATGCTGGCGGCCCAGGCGGCGGGGGTTGGCACCCGCGTCTTAGTGCGTACTGGTAAAGTGCTCACGCAACAGGCTAGCGCAGCAGCAAATTGGGTCATTGATAGCCTAGCTGCATTACCGGCCGCGATTAAACAATATCAAGAGGGGCGTGGAATAGGTATTTAAATGAAGGTTTTAAAAAAATAAAGATATTCCCTTGCTATTTCAGAAATAAATATCTACAATTCATATTTTTAGCTGCGTTATATAAATAACGTCACTATAAAAAAAGTTAAAAAATAAGAGGGATAGCTTGACATTGAATGAGTAAAACGATATGATGACCTTGTCTTAATCGAATTAAGGTTAAATGCGCTCTTTAAAAATTTATCAGACAATCTGTGTGGGCACTCACAGGACGATATCAAAATATCAAGTTTTAAAGAGAGTAAGACAAGTATTTGTAAGAATACTACTATTACTAACTCTTTAATGGTATCAAGCTTTTAATTGAAGAGTTTGATCATGGCTCAGATTGAACGCTGGCGGCAGGCCTAACACATGCAAGTCGAGCGGCAGCGGGAAGAAGCTTGCTTCTTTGCCGGCAAGCGGCGAACGGGTGAGTAATGTCTGGGGATCTGCCTGATGGAGGGGGATAACTACTGGAAACGGTAGCTAATACCGCATAACGTCGAAAGACCAAAGTGGGGGACCTTCAGGCCTCACACCATCAGATGAACCCAGATGGGATTAGCTAGTAGGTAAGGTAATGGCTTACCTAGGCAACGATCTCTAGCTGGTCTGAGAGGATGACCAGCCACACTGGAACTGAGACACGGTCCAGACTCCTACGGGAGGCAGCAGTGGGGAATATTGCACAATGGGGGAAACCCTGATGCAGCCATGCCGCGTGTGTGAAGAAGGCCTTCGGGTTGTAAAGCACTTTTAGCGGAGAGGAAGGCAGTGGTGTTAATAGCACTATTGATTGACATTACCCGCAGAAAAAGCACCGGCTAACTCCGTGCCAGCAGCCGCGGTAATACGGAGGGTGCAAGCGTTAATCGGAATTACTGGGCGTAAAGCGTACGCAGGCGGTCTGTCAAGTCAGATGTGAAATCCCCGTGCTCAACCTGGGAACTGCATTTGAAACTGCCAGGCTAGAGTCTCATAGAAGGGGGTAGAATTCCAGGTGTAGCGGTGAAATGCGTAGAAATCTGGAGGAATACCAGTGGCGAAGGCGGCCCCCTGGATAAAGACTGACGCTCAGGTACGAAAGCGTGGGGAGCAAACAGGATTAGATACCCTGGTAGTCCACGCTGTAAACGATGTCGATTTGAAAGTTGTGGCCTTTAAGCCGTGGCTTTCGGAGCTAACGCGTTAAATCGACCGCCTGGGGAGTACGGCCGCAAGGTTAAAACTCAAATGAATTGACGGGGGCCCGCACAAGCGGTGGAGCATGTGGTTTAATTCGATGCAACGCGAAAAACCTTACCTACTCTTGACATCCAGAGTATTTGGCAGAGATGCCTTAGTGCCTTCGGGACCTCTGAGACAGGTGCTGCATGGCTGTCGTCAGCTCGTGTCGTGAAATGTTGGGTTAAGTCCCGCAACGAGCGCAACCCTTATCCTTTGTTGCCAGCGATTCGGTCGGGAACTCAAAGGAGACTGCCGGTGATAAACCGGAGGAAGGTGGGGATGACGTCAAGTCATCATGGCCCTTACGAGTAGGGCTACACACGTGCTACAATGGCGTATACAAAGAGAAGCAACCTCGCGAGAATCAGCAAACCTCATAAAGTACGTCATAGTCCGGATTGAAGTCTGCAACTCGACTTCATGAAGTCGGAATCGCTAGTAATCGTGGATCAGAATGCCACGGTGAATACGTTCCCGGGCCTTGTACACACCGCCCGTCACACCATGGGAGTGGGTTGCAAAAGAAGTAGGTAGCTTAACCTTCGGGAGGGCGCTTACCACTTTGTGGTTCATGACTAGGGTGAAGTCGTAACAAGGTAACCGTAGGGGAACCTGCGGTTGGATCACCTCCTTACAAAAAAACGATACGTCAAGTGACGTGTCCACACAGATTGTCTGGTTACTATATAAAAAGTAAGTAAGCATAAAAATAATACATACGCGTTATCAACGCATAACATGCAGGTAACGGCACAGACAGCTTGTGTCGTGAGCTTAAATAATTAAGCATTCACACAATGATATGACTAGGTAGTCAAAAGCAACAAAAGCTCACGTTTCAAGAAAAAGCACGTACATAAGAAAAAAGAAATAACATTACAAGTGGAAAAAAATTAATAAAACTATAAAAACAACAAAATATTTATTTAAATTCATCTATTTATTATAGATTAAATGTACTCTACTGCACAGTCTTTATATACCGTTCCTTCTTAGCCTCCTCTCCAAGAGGATTAGGAGGATTCTTTATCCCATGTTTATTTAGAAACTAATAAATTTTAGCCTAAGTAGATTTTTTAGCCCTTCCTCATTAATCAATTAAATTTTGCTAATCTCAGTTACTTCTTTAAAGTCTATGATAAACTAAATAAAAATTACTAAAAGCCAATTTACTCATTTAAATAAATGATATCCACAGAATTTCACAAGATAGTTAAGATGGATAACCCATACGTACTCTTTCAAGAGTACTAACACTTCTATTGCCTATGAGTTCTTTATCATGTGAATAACAAAAAATTTTAATACAAACTAAAACAAAATTACTTATCTTGTTCTTCCTTATTTTACTTTATTAAAATTTATTGATTAATTTAATTAATTATATCTCATATGACTATCTTTTTTAGATGAAAAGATATATTGTATCATTTTACTTATCTTAAAGAGATACAATTATCACCGGATAGTGATTTTAGAATAGTCAAATGATAGAAATAAAGTGAATCATCATAACTAGTACCGAAATGGGTATATCTTGATTCTAGCATCCAGCACACTAAAGACGATCCATATCATCCATATCACTAAAAGTAAAAACGTTATTGCTAATCCACTACTCAATGTAGATCCGACTAATTTTAGCCGAATCTTTGTATGAATACAATGTCATAATTATATTTATTACAACTCTGATTGAGTCTATTTATTTTTATTACCTTCAGAAAGATTTTTTTTGAGTACCACAGCGATTATTTTCCAAAGCAATGACGCGAGATCGTAAAAATACTGACACTATGTATGAATAGGTAAATCTCTATCTCAGTGCTAAGAAACCCCAGAAGAACGTCTGGTTATACTCTTCATCCCGAAAAAAACAAAAAACAGAGCACCTCTAGGATATGATGTTTATTTATATTCTATTCTATAATAGTGCTAAAATCTTACCAATAATTTCAAGCAAATTGATTTGATAAGCCCATTTATGATAAAATCTGCATCAACATACAATGATATTAATCAGGCTTCACTCAACCGAAGAGTCAAAAAGCGAGTTAGTACTTTGTCGCTTAAAGCATATTAGGTGTATAACAGCAGCGGGATTATAGACGCATATATTATCGTAACATACTAATTTAGCTATCTGATATAGAGATTCATGTACTCATCTTTGAGTAACACGGATTGACCGATAAAAAATACATTTTAGTCTTGACTTTAAACGCGAATTTACTTGTCTTGTTGTCAACAAAAATTACAAAAGCGTGTAAGCAGCAAAGCATAGATATCAACCTTTCTATGATGGCGAAAGGGGTAAAAAATGCGTAATAAAGACAAGGGAAACATCAAAAGCCTCTCCCATAACCTCTAAGACGGTTTACCGGTATGGTCACAAGTACGTGATCGCCATTGATGTTCCGGCTATCAAAGTTGCTGATCGATAGCAACAAAAGCGCATAGGCTGACGCAAGTACTTTTATCATCGGTGCGCACAGGCAACTAAGCCGATTCTAGCTTACGGACGGGGTTCTTCAAAAGCATATCAGAGGTATAATTAGGCTGCGCAGACGCTTGAGAGAGGTCTGCAGCCATTAGCGCTGAATCGCTAATGGCAATCAGCTTGGCTGACTTAACCTGGCGTGGTGCCACTTGCCAATTTTCAAAAGTAATAATTAATGATCCCCCATCAACGGCAGCTTCCTGTTCTGATTCGCCTACTACTGTCGTAGTAAATACTGTCTGTACCTGTTGCTCTGTAGCGTCGGGTACCTCTGCGGTCTTGGAACCCCCGGTCACATCGCTGACTGTATCTTTTTCCGGCTGCTCTATGGGTATAATGGGATAGCTGATCCATACTTTACCAGAGGCCATTTCCAGCGATACAACGGCGCTAGAAAGCGGTACCGGCGATGAAAGTAAATAACGTTCATTACGCCAACGACGGCGGTACTGGCCGCTCACACGCAGATGACGCGGCGAACGCCGTGAACGACGCAGTAAACTTACCTCGTTACCCTTACGTCCAGCATCAAACACAACGCCATTCTCTCCTTCCAGAACGTCGTTACTTTTATTGTCATCCTGACTTTCTACCGCCGCATTTAATGTGGTAGTAGCATTTTCCACAACGTCAGTTCGCGTAGAGGGGTAAAAAGTGTGCCGATTACTGGCTCGAATTTTACGATTCAGTATACGACGCTGACGGCGTGGCTGAGCCTGAATCAGCTTATCATTCTCATCAGAGGCATTTCCACCATTTGACTCTATTGTGGCAGTTTGCAATACTTTTATTTCCTGCTCTACGATTAGTGCTTTCGGCTCTTGTTGACGTCGGCGCTGCCGGTTTCCTTGGGCGACGCTACTCGGTTCGACATTTCGGTTACGACCATCATCGCTCTGCAGGTATTGATCGCTACGTTCCTGATGTTCCTTAAGAGGCGGTCTTTTCACCACATTCGGTACTTCGACGACTACCGTAGCAGCGATTTTCTTCTCAGGTATAGATATGCCAAAGAGGAATTTGAAACCATCAACCAGACGACCGAATAGACCACGTAATACGCCAGTGCTTACCGTGCTAACAATAGGGGTCGCTGGTACGCTACTCATATCATCCGTAGTTGCTTGCTCACTGAGCAAGGGCGTATCGAGCATCACAAATGCTGTTAGTGCTGGCTGTTCGGGACGTTTGCGCTCCGCGGCAGACTCTTCTAAAACTTGAATCATTTCCGTTTCATGTAACTGCGGTAGCAAATAGCTCAATGTGGGGGCTTCTTCGCCTTTGCGCACGCGCAGTACTGCATAATGCGGGGTCTGAATTCGATCGTTAGGCACGATAATTGCTCGAACGCCGCCACCCTGACGTTTTTCAATAGCATTAACAGCTTCACGTTTCTCATTTAGCAAATAAGAGGCAATAGGCACTGGTACGATAGCATGCACTTCGTGAGTATGCTCTTTCAATGCCTCTTCTTCGATAAGCCGCAGTATGGAAAGGGAAAGAGATTTATTATCACGGATAGTGCCGGTACCACCGCAGCGAGGGCAAACGTGATGGCTTGATTCACCTAGCGATGGACTGAGACGTTGGCGGGATAGCTCTAGTAGACCGAAACGAGAAATGCGCCCGATTTGAATGCGAGCACGGTCCTGACGGACCGATTCGCGCAGAGAATTTTCCACTTCGCGCTGATGACGCACTAGTGTCATATCGATGAAGTCAATAACTATTAAACCGCCTAAATCACGCAGGCGTATCTGGCGGGCAATTTCATCTGCCGCTTCAAGGTTTGTATTAAAAGCTGTTTCTTCAATATCAACGCCACGGGTTGAGCGTGCAGAGTTGATATCAATGGCTGTTAACGCCTCGGTAGTATCGATAACAATAGAGCCACCAGAGGGCAGTCGCACTTCATGTTGAAAGGCAGATTCAATCTGTGATTCGATCTGGTAGTGGCTGAACAGAGGAATTTCTCCACTGTAAAGTTTAATCTTACTAGTAAAATCAGGCCGGCCTAATGAAGCAATATGCTCTTTAGCTAGGCCTAACACTTTTGGATTATCGATCAGAATTTCGCCGATATCCGGCCGTAAATAATCACGGAAGGCACGGACAATAACATTACTTTCCTGGTGAATTAAAAACGGCGCAGAACGTCCTTCAGCAGCCTTTTTAATGGCCTGCCAGTGCTTAAGGCGGAAAGCTAGATCCCATTGCAGCGCTTCAGCCGACTTGCCGACGCCGGCAGTACGGACAATAAGTCCCATTCCATCAGGAAGATCAAGGGAAGATAAAGCTTCTTTCAGATCGGCGCGATCATCACCCTCAATATGACGTGATATACCGCCTGCGCGCGGATTATTCGGCATCAAGACTAGATAACTACCGGCTAGGCTAATAAAAGTGGTCAGAGCCGCGCCTTTATTACCCCGCTCCTCTTTGTGAACCTGTACGATAACTTCCTGACCTTCCCGCAGCACATCCTTGATATTGGGTCTTCCATTGGAAGAAGAGTGAGGAGGAAAGTACTCGTGAGACATTTCTTTAAGAGGAAGGAACCCGTGACGGTCAGCACCATAATCCACAAACGCTGCTTCCAGGCTAGGTTCAATACAGGTAATTCTACCCTTGTAAATATTAGCTTTTTTTTGCTCATGCCCAGGACTTTCAATATCCAGATCATACAACCGCTGGCCATCTACCAGAGCGACACGCAACTCTTCCTGTTGAGTTGCGTTAATTAACATTCTTTTCATCGTAACTTACTCATTTTATGCATTGGCATCAGAGCTGCGAGCAAAAAAAACCGCATGGCAAAACAACTACCGAAAGCACCTGTAACTTAGCGAAAAAAACCATCAAGCCACGATTGTCGCTTTTTAATGGGGATACATTATTTCGGTAGCCTATTCCCCATAATGGATTCCTTTGCTGGCCAAGCCGCAACCTGCAGCTCGCTAACTACCCGATTAACTATTATGTCTTACGCTATCGCTGCGTTTAAGCCTAAACCAGACAAATTCAAAATTCCTTGATTACGTATCCTGTCCTAGATACGAAAACGTGGAAAGTAAATGCATTATTCCACTGCAGACACGCATATAGCAAGGCGACTTTAGCCATCTATGACAAGTTTCAAATCAATCCTGATAACTTCTCAAAGAATAGTGTAACGAGTCCACCGTACTAGAAAAAACCTCTATTTATGAAACCAAACTTAACCACATAAAAATAGCGCTATGATGTTAGTGTATTTAGGATTTCATTCCATGAATAAAAATAACTCCAGTATATATTTTATTACTATCTCTACAGATGAAGCCGGTCAGCGGATTGACAATTTTTTGCGTACACACCTCAAAGGGGTGCCGAGAAGTATGATTTATCGCATCGTGCGTAAAGGTGAAGTACGCGTCAACAAGAAAAGGGTAAAACCAGAATATAAACTACAAAATGATGATGAAGTGCGTATTCCGCCAGTACGGCGTTCTGATGAAAAAAATATTCCTATATCTACTAAACTGAATAAAGTTACCTCATTAAATGAGGCAGTGCTTTATGAAGATGATCACCTGATAATCCTGAACAAGCCGGCCGGGATAGCAGTGCATGGCGGTAGCGGTCTTAGTTTTGGGGTCATTGAGAGCCTGCGCGCTTTGCGCCCCGATGCACCTTTTCTGGAATTAGTTCACCGTCTAGATAGAAACACCTCCGGGGTACTGTTAGTAGCTAAGAAACGGACAGCGTTGCGCGCGTTACATGAACAGCTACGTACTAAAAGAATGCAAAAAGATTATCTAGCATTGGTGCGTGGCCAGTGGAAATCTCATATCAACACGGTTGCAGCACCGCTGTTGAAAAATATTCTCGCCAATGGTAAACGTATCGTGTGGGTCAATAAGAAAGGAAAGGCATCGGAAACTCATTTCAAGGTCGAGGAGCAATTTACGCTAGCCACGTTAGTTCGAGCCAGTCCAGTAACCGGACGTACTCACCAAATCCGTGTTCATGCCAAACATGCCGGCCATCCGATTGCGTTTGACGATCGTTACGGTGATGATGCACTTGATCGCCAGCTAAAAGGCTGTGGCCTGAACCGGCTATTCTTGCACGCAGTTGCACTACGCTTCAACCATCCTGGCAGCGGCGAAATATTGCAGATAGATGCGCCGCTAGATTCGTCGTTGTGCCAGTGCCTGTTCTATTTACGCGATAAACACAAATAAGCGTATTAGCTGTTAGCAGTTATCGCCGTAGCAAATTGGATCCCTCTCTAAGCGAAACATGTCTGTAAGCATCGGCAGAAATCTAAATAACCTGTTAATAAGTCAAGCTCTCCAGCGCGGAAAACTGAATGATATAGATTTCTTATACAGACCCGAAAACCCATCTCTAGCTCTATTTAAAAAAAATAGCTAGCCCATTATATAACTTACTGCTTTGTTGTGGAGGCACGAGTCAGCTGTGTAAGAGCGTTGGCTTCTATGAATAGAAGCCCCACGATGTTAGAGCCAGCCAACATACAGTATTTATCAATACCAATAATTAGAGATATCGATAATAACACTCAGCTATTGCCGCCCTTTCAATAGAGCCAAGTGCTACACTATATTTGCTTGCATCGCATTTTCATCGGCATACGTTGTTTTGTTGACATTCGATACGTTAAAATAAAATGGTATTGTTGATTTCTTCAACAGCACTCGAAGGTAAAGGGTAAAGGAGATCAGAATGATTTATGTATTATTTTATTATCTGCGATATGGGCAAATTTATCGCAATATTCTAAACTATCTGATATCAAGATGACGAATATATATAAATAAAATTAGTAAAAATATTTTTTTAAACTCCCGCTTGTTACAAAAATAACTATACGCTTACAGTGAAAAAAGGTAAAATTGCTCTTGGACATTGAACAAATATCACTATCTGTGGTAAGTATGTAAAGTAATAGCGATACTGAAACCTCATTATCGTTCATAATCAAACAACAGTGACTGTCGGTTACTAGCAGCCAGGCAGGGGGCATAAAAGTAACTCCGCGCTACCAGCATTGCAATAAAGTGCTCCCACATCAGAGGAGCACATAACATTTTATTTCAGTCCGCTTGTCGACAACGAATAGACTGAGGGGGTGGGGTGCTACCAGAAATGATTTACATTAATAAATTTAAAAAACAAAATTTATTGTTGATGATATAATAATAAATTATTATTCATGGCCTGTTACCAGGCCAGTGGACATATCCTCAACACTATAAGGTATTTGGTAACACTGCCCACTAAAGCGGGAAAAGCTAGTTTTTTTCTTCAAGTCTTAGCTAATTGAAAGTATTAAACATTTAAGGAATAAATCCATGGCCGTACAACAAAATAAACCTACCCGCTCCACACGTGGTATGCGTCGCTCTCATGATGCGTTGACTACCTCCAGTATATCAATAGACAAAACTTCCGGTGAAACTCACCTGCGCCATCATATCACTGCCAACGGTTTTTACCGCTCTCGTAAGGTTATCAGGAAGTGATTCCTAAAGCGATATATCGATATGAGTAGCACTTCTGTCCCGTCGCGAAGTGCTGCATACAAGATCAGTCTTATTACTCGCAATTTACGCTACTGTTATAGACAATCCCCAACAACACGCTCTTTTCTGATAAAAGATTTCTTTCTATTTGAACAAATAACAGTCATTCCCGCTGAATCGATTATTACCGTGACGCTAAACCGCTGCAGGCTATTATAGCAAAATCGCAGAGACCCTCCATACAACGTTGAGCTGAAGCTCATCAAGAATTGCCCCTGTACAGGGGCTTAAATAAGGCAAAGGTGATACCTCAGCGCGCTGAGGAGGATGTTACTTAACTAACTAAATATTATTGAAAACTTAATATGGTAGTAGTGATTTTACCTCATTAAATAGCAGGGTAAAACAGTCGTGCTGTACTTGGACGCTAACCTCATACAATAATAAGGGGAATGCTGATGCAATTTATAGCGATAAGCGCATTATAGTAAAGTATATCGTATAGTTATATAACCAACACTTCGTGTTGTTGAATATCGATAAGGAAGAAACAAAGGGCCTTAATCCAATTTAGCACATAGCGGTACTATATACGGGATCTTCCGTCAATCAATTATATCAGCTATCTTGAAGTAAATAACTTATTGATGGGAAAAACAAATGTCCTGGTCTGCAACAGTTTTTTAGTAACGTCATATTAAAAAAATTATGGAAGGGCGATTAAGAGTTTTTTGTCATTGCTGAAATCCGCTGGGAAAAGCGGCAACCAGGGTTGGCTGATATAATGAATCAAACGATGGAGAAATGTTCTTTGATGCGTCAATTCAGTTAGCTGAATCCCGAAGAATACGATGGCGCTTGCCTGATAGGTTTGCGCAGTATCGCTATAAAAAGTCAGGGTGCGGCTAACCAGCGCGCGGTTACCGCCGCTATTGAACAGGCAATGCAAGCGGTGGAGCGGCAGATCCTGGAACGGATAGTCGCACGCCTGGATGCGGTACTATCCAAGAGTGATTAAGCGTACATGTTTACAAAGATTCTCGGCACCGGGAGCTATCTTCCGGCGCATATTCGGTCCAGCGCTGACCTGGAAAAAATGGTGGATACGTCTGATGAGTGGATCATCACTCGTACTGGTATTCGCGAACGTCGTATTGCTAGAGCCGATGAAACCGTCTCTAGCATGGGACGTAATGCCGCTAAACAAGCACTGACTATGGCTGAAATTGCGACGGAAAAAATTACCATGATTATCGTCGCCACCACATCATCTAGCCATGCTTTTCCGAGTTCAGCTTGCCAGATTCAGCGTGAGCTGCACATTAATGACTGCATTGCTTTCGATTTAGCAGCAGCCTGCGCCGGTTTTGCCTATGCCTTAAGCGTGGCAGACAACTATATTAAGAACGGCGCGGTCGAATACGCGCTGGTGGTCGGTTCTGATGCATTAAGCCATACCCTAGATCCTAAGGATCGTGGAACGTTAATTCTGTTTGGTGATGGCGCAGGCGCGGTGGTGCTTGGACGTTCCGCCGAGCCGGGCATCATCTCCACG
The DNA here is from genome assembly GCA_051710585.1 of Sodalis sp. (in: enterobacteria). Lineage (GTDB taxonomy): Bacteria > Pseudomonadota > Gammaproteobacteria > Enterobacterales > Enterobacteriaceae > JBPESP01. The sequence goes on from JBPESP010000006.1 coordinate 37,219, forward strand.
CACCTGCATGCCGATGGCCGCTATGGTGATTTGCTAACGCTTCCATATCATAATCGTCTCGATCCAGCCGCTTCTACCTACCTCAGGATGTCTGGCAATGAAGTATTCAAAGTAGCTGTGACCGAACTGGCGCATATTGTTGACGAAACACTCAGCGCAAACGGGCTGGACCACAGTGAACTAGACTGGCTAGTACCCCATCAAGCTAACTTGCGTATTATAACTGCTGCCGCTAAACGTCTGAGAATGGGCATGGAAAAAGTGGTTATCACTCTTGACAGGCACGGTAATACCTCTGCGGCTTCCGTGCCGCTAGCACTGGACGAAGCAGTTCGCGATCATCGTATTCAACCAGGGCATTTAGTTATGCTCGAGGCATTTGGTGGCGGTTTTACCTGGGGTTCAGCGCTGCTACGGTTTTAATCAATAGGAAGAATAAAAATGACTGTTTTCGCCATGGTATTTCCAGGACAGGGTTCCCAGACGGTAGGTATGTTGAGGGAGCTGGCGGCAAATTACACAGTAGTCGAGGCAACATTTGCCGAAGCTTCCGCTGTCCTAGGTTATAATTTATGGAAACGGGTACAGAAAGGCCCCGCTGAAGAGCTGAACAAAACTTTGGTGACTCAACCAGCATTATTGGGATCATCAGTCGCTATCTGGCGTATTTGGCAGCAGCAGGGTGGGCAAGCGCCAGCACTTAAAGCTGGCCACAGCCTGGGTGAGTATTCCGCGTTGGTATGCGCAGGCAGTCTAGATTTTGCCACAGCAATCACACTGGTAGCGTTGCGCGGAAAACTAATGCAGGATGCGGTTCCAGCCGGTACTGGTGCGATGTCCGCTATTATTGGTTTAGATAATGATGCTATCGCTACCGTCTGTGAAGAGGCGGCCAAGGGGCAGGTGGTATCGCCAGTTAACTTCAATTCACCGGGCCAGGTGGTTATAGCCGGGCATAAAGACGCGGTAGAGCGTGCCAGTCTTGCTTGTAGGAAAGCCGGGGCAAAGCTCATATTGCCGCTACCGATCAGCGTGCCATCCCATTGTGCTTTGATGAAGCCCGCTTCGGAAAAATTGGCGCAAGCATTGGAGGCAGTAACATTTACCACGCCGCAGATCCCAGTGATTAATAACGTGGATGTACGCGCAGAACAACATCCGGCGGCTATCCGCCAGGCGCTAGTGCGTCAGCTATACAGCCCGGTGCGCTGGAGCGAAAGCGTGGAGTACCTTGCATCTCAGGGCGCAGAGGTGTTACTGGAAATTGGTCCAGGTAAAGTACTAACCGGCCTGACAAAACGAATTAACAGTAACTTGTCTGGCGCGGCTGTGAATGATCCCGACTCGCTAGCCGCAGCTATAGAATACTGAAATTGGGGTTAGAGATGAATTTAAAAGGTAAAATAGCACTGGTGACTGGCGCCAGTCGTGGCATCGGCCGAGCAATTGCAGAAATGCTCGCAACGCGAAGCGCGACAGTGATTGGTACCGCCACCAGTGAATCAGGTGCCGCTGCCATCAGCACCTATCTTGGCAATAGTGGCAAAGGAATGAAATTAGATGTTTCCAACAACGCTTCAATCAATATTTTTTTAGAAAAAATACGGGCGAAATTTGGTGATGCGGATATTTTAGTGAACAACGCAGGTATTACACGTGATAATCTACTGATGTATATGAAAGAAGATGAATGGCAGTCTATTCTTGATACTAATCTGACGTCCGTATTCCGGATGTCAAAAGCGGTGATGCGAGCCATGATAAAAAAGCGCTACGGCAGAATTATTACTATTGGTTCCGTTGTAGGCGCGATGGGTAATGCCGGGCAAGCAAATTATGCTGCCGCCAAGGCGGGTCTGGTTGGGTTTAGTAAATCGCTGTCCCGTGAAGTCGCCTCACGTGGCATTACAGTCAATGTGGTAGCACCGGGATTTATCGCGACCGATATGACCGAAACATTAACAGATGAGTACCGTGAAAGCATTTTGTCTAAGATTCCAGCAAACCGTCTTGGCTATCCAAAAGAAATTGCTAGTGCTGTCCTTTTTTTCGCCTCCGAGGAGGCGGCATACATTACCGGCGAAACGATACATGTCAATGGTGGCATGTATATGCTGTGAAAAAAACAAAAAACATTTGCGTTATTTGTGGTAAAAAACGCAAAATAGCATAAAATTGTGGTTTTAGCAGCCGGGATTGAGTTGTATCTTTCTCAACATTTATACACTACGAAAACCATCGCGTAAGCGAGTTTTGATAGGAAATTTAAGAGTATGAACACTATCGAAGAAAGCGTTAAGGCAATCATCGCTGAGCAACTGGGGGTTAAGAAGGAAGAAGTTATTAACAATGCTTCTTTCGTTGATGATCTCGGCGCTGACTCTCTTGACACCGTTGAGCTAGTTATGGCGCTGGAAGAAGAGTTCAATACCGAAATTCCGGACGAGGAGGCCGAAAAAATCACTACTGTTCAGGCAGCAATTGATTTTATTCAGGCAAGCCAGAAGTAAGCGAACATCTCTAAGGCGGTCTACCACTCGACCGCCTATTTTAAGTCAAGATAAATTATTTTCTTTCTATAGCAAAAAGGTATCTACACGTCGAATATTTATGGGTAGACTTGGCATGTCATATTCTTAATCGGCAATACTGTAGAATCTACGTATAAAGCGGCGCTTTGGGGGATGGAATGTAGTGATATTAGCTTTATCAATAATTTTAATACTACTACCTATATAATATAATACATTTCACAGAATTAGTTAAATTTTTTTCTGAAGATTATCTGTCATGCGAAAAGCTCGCAAGATAGATGCCATGTTTCAACATGGCGTTGTTGCAGTGCAACGCCTCTAGGCAATGCAGGACTTCAGCCTGGTCCTGACCAAAGATAATACCGATCTTATCGGTGCGGGCATTTATTTCAGTATTGGCGCCTTCAGCTTCAGGTTGATTGAAAAAATATACCGTTCTAGTAAAAGTCAAACTACGCAAAATCAATCCGTTTTTTCATATATGTAAATTGCACGGAACCCCTCCGGATTTCTATCCCCTCACCTCTCTACTACCGGGGTAGTAACATTTAGCCATTTAAGATAAACATTATTACGTGTGAAATAGACACAGAAACGTCATGCCATGGCAATGAGGGAAGTGGTGCCATATCATATAGACTCACAATGAAAGTCCTCGAACCGCAATCTAACTTCAGAATCGTGACGATTTCACGCCGGGCAATGTCAGGGTGTCTCATGTGTTGGAAGAATACCACCAGCACACCAAAAGGAAAAGTGGAGGATTTATGCCGAACTGGTCGGGTTCTGTATGATTAACGATGCTTAGCATATGAGATTACTGACAGCCCAAGTGACGATGAATCGGAAAACACAGGCATTGAATGTGGTCTTCATCGTACATGCGGGTAAAGTAATAGTTAGCTTAATGAAATCAATAACGGATCATCTGTATATGAGTAGACAACGGTATTAAGGGAATCTTTAGCGTGTATTAACACGTTGTATGATTAGGTGATTTTACCGACAATTAACTTAGATAGCCCTCGATAAGGGATGTAATTTTACTATGTGCCAAAAGAGGCTTGTCAGGTAAAAGAATAGATTATCCTTTATGTAACTTGTTCAATTTTGGTGGAATTAAAAGATCACTACTATATCGCGCAATATAATTGTAATATTTTTTTATAGTAGCTCTTTAACAGGCTATTCTACTATCCTAGAACCGTTTCTACAGTACAGGAGGCGAAATGTATTGGATCAACGGAATTCCGCAGGCACAATTGCTGCCCACCGATCGTACGATACATTTTGGCGACGGTTTCTTCACTACCACCCGGGTGGTGAATGGTGATATCCCCTTGTTAGCCTGGCATCTCGAACGACTAAAACTAGCAGCACAGCGATTACTGTTTTCATCGTTCGATACTGATGCCCTACGCCTGGAAATGCTGACGGTAGCAGAGAAGGGTGGCGATGGTGTCCTCAAAGCCTTAATAAGCCGCGGCAGCAGCGACAGAGGCTATAGCTTTAAGGGCTGTGGCGCGCCGGTGCGTATCGTGTTTTTCTCACCTACACCGGCGCGTTATTCTCACTGGCGCCAATATGGGATACAGTTACGTCAAAGTCCAGTGCGGCTAGCAAGAAATCCGCTGCTGGCCGGTATCAAACATAATAATCGACTTGAGCAAGTACTTATACACGCTTATCTAGAGCGCGACGACGCAGATGAGGCACTGGTTCTAGATAGTGAAGGAGTGGTGGTAGAGTGTGCTAGCGCCAATCTCTTTTGGCGCCGGGGGCAGGAGGTGTTTACGCCCGCCTTGCACTACGCAGGCGTTGCGGGTGTAATGCGTCGTCACGTTATTTCATTGCTGCCAGCGTTAGGCTATGTGCTTACACAGGTTGCCGTTGGCCCTGAGGCACTAGCGACTGCGGATGAGGTATTCATCACCAACTCTCTGCTACCTATAGTGCCAGTCAAAGCGATAGACGAACGGCACTATAACAATAGAACACTATACTTGCAGCTTTACCCACTGTGTTGAGGGGTTATTGGCAAAAGACTTTATTATGCTTGCCCTTTACCAGGTCAGCGAGATTAGAAAAGAAAGAAAGTAAACGATAAAAGAAAGGTCTCTTATCATGGTGGCGCTGGTAGTTCTTGCCTTAGCTGTTATTTATCTGCTGCGGTTGGAATGCTTTGCCGTTGAAGCTATTCTCCTCACATAAGAAATGATTTTACCTCCCACTATACAGAATCGGTCGCATTAACCTAAAAACTATAGCAGCAACATTTATTGCAGCATGCAGGCTGACTGTCCTGCTTAATGGAGTTTAGTAGAGATGACACTCGCATCAACAAAAGCTAGTGTAGCTACCAGATGAAGCTAGAAATGAGGTGTGTGATCTGGCTACTGACCTTCTGGTCAGCGGCAAAGAAGCACAGTTTTCTATCCGCTTTATTGAATATTCTACATTTCAATAGTAGCTATCTGCTAGATAGCATAGGTTCTCTATCTGAAGCACGACCTACAAAACGTAGGCTGCAAATGTTTAGCTACAAAAAAAATGGGGAACCATCGGATAAGATGCTGGAGGAGCATTATGCAATTTTCTTAATCGTACCCACTAGCGCATGAAGACCACATTAACTAAAATTTGAGAGGGCAAACCAAAGGATTCCCGCGCACTTCCTAATAAGCGCTATTAACCATGATCTCTATCATTAAAAGAAACCGTGGTGAACAGAAAAAAGGGGGGCGAGTGGTGTTAGTGTTTATTAACCAGCTACGTATCGGGATAAAATTACAGACCAATTCGACGGTAATATTACTGTATGAGCGAAAATTATCATTTTAATATTATGTAGTTAAGATTTAATAATACTAACGCTGATTATAATGCCCGACTTAGGCTTTCCTCGAAACCATCACTCTTCCAAAGAAGAGTTGCTATCTCTATAATTCATTATTAATAGACACAATAAGCATATTTTCCACCAATCTAGAAAGTCATAACTAGGCAGTTCAGCAATATTGGTAACGGCAAAATGCAAAGAAAGACTATAAATAGTAAATTCATCGTGATTGAAGGCCTAGAAGGCGCCGGCAAAACAAGCGCCATTGCGCAAGTGGTTGATGTCCTATGGGAACAGGGCATTCGTGATGTTATTTTTACCCGTGAGCCTGGTGGCACGCCTTTAGCGGAAGCGCTTCGTACACTTATCAAAGATGGGGTAGGCAAAGAGCCTGTAACCGACCTTGCAGAATTGCTTATGCTCTATGCTGCGCGGGTACAACTAGTGGAAAGCGTTATAAAACCGGCTCTGGCTCGAGGTGCCTGGGTAGTAGGTGACCGTCACGATCTTTCCTCTCAGGCTTATCAGGGTGGGGGGCGCGGTATAGATGTACACCTATTACAAACCCTACGCAATGCGGTATTAGGAAAATTTCGTCCAGATTTGACGTTGTATCTAGATATCCCACCGGCACTCAGTTTAGCTCGTGCCCGCGCCCGTGGCAAGCTAGATCGCATCGAGATGGAATCACTAACATTCTTAGAGCGCACACGCAAGCGTTATCAGGTGCTTACAGCGACGGACGATCGCATCATCAGCCTTGATGCTAGCCAGCCGCTAGCCGTGGTAAGCGCTGCGCTTCGTCATCAACTAACGCAATGGTTGCGGGCCTAGAGGTACCATCACCATGAAATGGTATCCTTGGCTAAATGATTCTTATCAGCAAATACTAGCGCTATACCAGCGAGCAGGTGCGCATCATGCTTTATTTTTACATAGCCAGCCTGGTAACGGAGAAGCAGTGTTATGCTCTCTGCTAAGCTACTGGCTAATGTGTCGGCAACCAAACAATAGTAAAAGCTGCGGCGTTTGCCGCAGTTGCCACTTGATGATGGCCGGTAACCATCCTGATTTTTATCAGCTAGAGCCTGTAAAAGGCCGCCAAAGTCTAGGGGTGGATGACATTCGTGCTATTATAGACAGCGTGTATGGACGCACCCATCAGGGTGGGGTAAAAGTGATCTGGCTTCCCCACGCTGAGTTGCTCACCGAGCAAGCGGTTAACGCACTACTGAAAATACTAGAAGAACCCCCGGAAGAAACCTATTTTCTGTTGCTCTGCCAGACACCTTCACGCCTATTACCGACACTCAGAAGCCGCTGTCTTCATTGGACGCTATCGACTCCAGATGAAGCACTGGGCTTACACTGGTTACGGGAAGCAGGTTTTGAAGACCCATTATCCATTTGTACCGCGCTGCGACTGTGTGCTAATGCGCCACTAGCAGCGGAAGCATTACTCCAGCCAGCGCGCTGGCTGGAACGGCTAACATTGTGCGTAGCGCTACACAAAGCCCACACTAGCGGCGACTTTTTAACACTCTTGCCAGTGCTAAAGCAGGATAAAAATGATAGATTGCTGCATTATCTTCTCAGCCTACTAACTGATGCGCTGAAATGGCAGCAGGGTACGAAAGACTCTCTTATCAATGCCGACATGGTGGATCTAGTGGCTGCGCTTGCCGCGCGTTGGCCAGCTAAGGTATTACATGAGCAGTGGCAGCAGTGGTTGCACTGCCGGCGTCAGTGGCAAGAGATGAGCGGGATCAATCGCGAACTCTTGCTGACACACTATTTGCTCAATTGGGAGCAGGGTGTAGCAGATATCTGTATTTCTTTCTAATATAGAAAAAGTTGAACTATATTTCTTGTCGTGTTCCCACCGCTGTCTCGATAGCCTGGATTATCAAACAACCTTGCACCGGAATATAGCGAATCTTATTAATAGCCCTCTCTGCACGATATGAGGTTGATACTGGCGAAGGTTAGTGTAATAATATACCATGCTTTCCCCAGCCTTTATGCCATTAAAGGGCAATGAAAAGGCTACCGCGATGATATATTATTTTCTGCGGTATTTATTTCCTCTCTGAATTTTAATAAATCTTACGATTTCCCCAAAATGCACACCATATCCTTGAGTATTTCAGTAAGGTGGTTTTAATAATCAACTAAAAACTAGCTGTCGTGTTAGAGTTTTTACAGTATTTATTTGCTGATTTGTTTAGTACAACCCACTCTCTATAATTTATACAATCTGAGTACGTTGTGCTATTCTGCAATATAAACTGCAATT
>JBPESP010000007.1:0-18382 GCA_051710585.1 Sodalis sp. (in: enterobacteria)
TTATTCCAGCAATAATACTGACCGTGCTAGTAGAAGATCGGCGCCAATGTTCATTCTACGCGCGCCCTTATCCGGCGAACGAGTGTCGGTACGTTTCGGCCCTGTGCACGGTCTATTGTACATTATGTGGCGACGGCACGGCCGAACGTTAAAAAAAATCTGGCAAGAGTTGGACATTCTACCATGGCGACGTAACCACATACCTTTTATTTCCGACAATTCCGCGAAGGTATTGAGCATTAACTGTAGCAGATGAACTGAGGAAATTAATTGGTGAATACTTTTATCAAGTCCTATATCTATAATTACGCATATGATGATAAAAAGTAAGGAAGCTCCGTGTACAAGTTCAGAAGTATATATATTACGCATCCGATTCTAGCGGACAATAAGACCGCCTTTTTAACAATCCCGGTTTACCAGATTTTTTTAAAAAAAGATCTTCGACTCTTGACGTAAACCATGGTTCCTTACGAAAACACAGCGCTCTATCAATGAAGAGTTTGATAAGTCGGTGCCCCGCTTTGTGCTGAATTATACTATCTCTGCGGGCATTACGTGGAGGCTACAATGCCCGTAATAATGGAGAAGCTGATAGTGTAAAATCATGTATGCTTCATTAAAAGTGCGTTTATCATAATAACTTTAATATGGATAGCTGAGATCTATGAAAAGGCAGCTAGTAATTTATACCTCTATTATGTATCAAAAATGACTCTATCATAGGGATCTATTCCTTGCTTATGCCGCTTTTGCTGTAATAGATAAGATGAAAATTGGTGTACAGCACACACCCATGAGGAATATCAAAATGGGATTATGACGGGAAGCCCAGTGTCTTTTTGATATATTGTATTATTATATAGTAGGCTATCATAGGTTGAATTGGTAATCATTGAATGCACTACAGGGCAATTGGCCTATAGAGTATGGCTGGCACTTTCTCCGTAAGACTTGCCCAGTTGGATTAGTGCTGAGGAATATCGCTAAAGATGCCGTAGATATTGGAGCTCGGCATCATATAAATCGTGACGATACACTCATCAACAGATGGACTAGCGACTTATAGCAGTTGCGATTAATCAGCATAATACTGACAGGGGAGATGATTGACGTATATTCCTACGACTTTATTAGAGGTAAAGGTACTATTAGTTACAATATAACTTTATCTCTACGCTAGAGGTACAGCAATATATTCTTCCGCTTTAAATATAGTTCAATATTATCCAAAAGTAATCCCATCTTTGTCATAGAAATTGATACATTAGCCTTTAGCGTATTAGCGTCAAAGAAGTTATAAGTAGCCTTTATAGGCTTCCTCCTGGAATTTTTTTGATAGGCCTTGCTAACCATATATCCCGAGATACAGAAAGTATATTCCCTTCTTAAAGATAATAAAAAACTGCTTTTTGTCAGCGGCGATATAATGATATTAATATATTTAGCGGTATATTTTCAGATACGTTAACTGATATAGGCACCTGATTTAAATCGTATTCAAAAAAATACAGTACGTGCGCATTTCATTGATATTCGCGTCCGGTAGAGAGTGAGCGCTCATAAACACATATAGCGGCAGGTATTTATTGAACTCATTTATCACCAGGTAAAAGATCTATGCTATTTTGCTCCCAAATCAAAAATAATTTCTATAGGGTGCGATTTTTTTGCTTAAGTAAAGTCAGTAAATACTGGTTTGCTGTAGTATGAATGATATGATCATCCTGGTAATTCAACCCCTTTGTCTAAATTCTCGTACGAGTTTAGCTTTTTTAAATATCTGATCTGGAAAAATATCACAATAATTTTTTTATTCAGAGCATATTTACTAAAGATCGTTAGTATGCTTTTCAAGTTAATGATAAGCATAGATAGCGTTCCCGCTTGCTGACATTTGGTACTTTGCTGACCTAAAATAAAAATCTACCAGGCGGAAATATAAGGGGGATAAGGAAACATTGGACTCTCCAGTAGGAGAACTCTACCTGCGTCAGCTATCAGCAATAGCCATAATTCATCAGACGGCGATAACGGCGGTTCAGTAACTCTTCCGTATTCAGGCCATCAAGCTCAGCCAAATCCTCCAGTAGCTGTGTTTTTAGTGAGGCGGCAATAATCGGTATATCACGATGAGCACCGCCCAATGGCTCTGGCACGATGCTATCGATAAGCTCTAGCTCCTTCAAGCGCGAAGCGATAATGCCCATGGCTTCAGCGGCGATAGGTGCTTTATCCGTGCTTCTCCATAAAATGGAGGCGCAGCCTTCTGGGGAAATAACAGAATATGTACTATATTGTAGCATATTTACTTTATCACCTACACCAATCGCTAGGGCCCCACCGGAGCCGCCCTCGCCAATTACGGTGCAAATTACCGGCACGCGCAGGCCTGACATTTCACGTAGGTTTTTTGCAATAGCTTCGGACTGGCCGCGCTCTTCTGCACCGACTCCCGGGTAAGCACCCGGTGTATCTATGAACGTAAAAAGTGGTAGCTTGAAACGATCTGCCATCTCCATTAGCCGCAACGCCTTACGATAACCCTCCGGTGCCAACATGCCGAAGTTACGACGGATTTTCTCTTTAGTTTCACGTCCTTTCTGGTGCCCGATGATCATGACTGGCCATGAATCTAGACGTGCGATACCGCCGACGATAGCTTTATCATCAGCATAAGCGCGATCGCCTGCCAGTTCATCAAAATCGGTGAAGATATGGTGGATGTAATCCAGTGTATAGGGACGCATAGGATGGCGTGCCAGTTGAGCAATTTGCCAGGCGCCCAGATCAGAGAATATTTTCCGTGTTAACTCTACGCTTTTTTCACGTAGGCGTTCTATCTCTTCATCCAGATTAATATCTAATTTTTCGTCTTGGCGGCTAATTGCGCTCAGCGAGTCAATTTTCGCTTCTAGCTCTGCAATCGGTTGTTCAAAATCAAGAAAATTCAGACCCATAATGTTCCTTTATTAGTCAAACTCAAGTTCTACCTGTTCATTTCCAAGAACTGTTCGCAAATCATTTAGTAAACGGTCAGTCAGAGTTACACGCCAGGTTACTCCAAAGCGCAACCTCACGCGCGCATCTTGCCGTTGATAATAAAGATGGACTGGAATTTTCCCTGATCGATGCGGTTCCAATGATAAACGGAGACGATTGAGAAGCTTGTCATCAATTTGCTTGTCTGTCAAAAAGATAGCAAGCCTACGTGCATATTTTTTACGGGCTTCATTAATATCCATTAATTCACGGGCAGCCATCTTCAGGCTACCGTTGAAATCATCGAAGCTAATTTGTCCTTGAGCGATAAGGATACGGTCTTTCTCCAATAAATGCTGGTATTTTTCAAGCACATCCGTGAATAACATCACTTCTAGACGGCCAGAACGATCGTCGAGTGTGCATACACCGATTCGGTTTCCCCGTTTGGTCACTATTATACGCGCAGATAACACTAGCCCCACCGCAGTTATAATCTTGCCATGTTCAGTGGGGTGCATATCCTTCAGACGCACTCCGCCAGTATAGCGTTCAATCTCACGTAGATATTTAGTGATAGGGTGGCCAGTTAAGTAGAGGCCAAGGGTTTCGCGCTCACCATCCAAAACCACCTGCTCCGGCCACGGTGCTACGGTACTGTAGGATGATTCCACTACTGCCGGTTCCTCCACCAGTACGCCAAACATATCACCCTGACCCATTGCTTCAGCTTTGGCATGCTGATCGGCAGCCTTGAGTGCGTCACTAAGACTATTCATCAGTGCGGCACGGTGCGGCCCAAGACGGTCGAAGGCACCGGACATAATTAGTTTTCCAAGAACCCGACGATTAAGTTTTTTGATATCGGTACGTGCGCACAGATCGAATAATTCACGGAAGTATCCGTCCTGGTTACGCACCTCGATTATCGCTTTGATGGTTCCTTCCCCCACCCCTTTGATAGCTCCAATTCCGTAGACTATCTCGCCTTCTGGGTTAACGTGAAAATGGTACTGCCCGCTATTGATATCCGGTGGTAGGACCTTGAGGCCCATACGCAGACATTCGTCAACTAACCCAACCAGCTTTTCAGTATTGTCCATATCGGCGGTCATCACTGCCGCCATGAATTCGGCGGGATAATGGGCCTTTAGCCACAGTGTTTGATACGATACCAGCGCATAAGCTACAGAATGGGATCTGTTAAAGCCATACCCGGCGAATTTTTCCACTAGATCGAAGATCTTCATAGATAGTTCGCCGTCGATGCCGATATTTTCCGCACCAGATCTGAACACAGAACGCTGTTTAGCCATCTCTTCCGGTTTTTTTTTACCCATTGCGCGGCGTAGTATGTCCGCACCTCCCAGGGTATAGCCTGCTAGTACTTGGGCTATCTGCATAACCTGTTCCTGATAAAGGATGATCCCGTAAGTCGGCTCCAATACGGGTTGCAGTGAGGTGTGCTGCCACTCAATATCTGGATAAGAGATCGCTTCACGACCATGCTTACGGTTGATAAAGTTATCGACCATTCCAGATTGCAGTGGTCCGGGCCGAAACAGCGCTACTAGCGCTATCATATCCTCGAAGCAGTCTGGTTGCAGGCGCTTTATCAGATCCTTCATACCTCGCGATTCCAGCTGGAATACAGCAGTTGTTTCAGAGTGCTGCAGTATATCGAAGCTTTTCTTATCATTCAAAGGGATAGTAGCGATATCAATGGGCTCCAAACCCTGATATGCATGGCGGGTATTGATCATATCCAGCGTCCAGTTGATGATAGTCAGGGTACGTAGGCCAAGGAAGTCAAACTTTACCAGACCGGCGCATTCCACATCGTTTTTATCGAACTGTGTTACTGGATGATTGCCATCACTATCACAGTAAAGCGGTGTAAAATCAGTAATTTTTGTTGGTGCGATAACCACTCCACCGGCGTGTTTTCCGACGTTACGGGTTACTCCTTCAAGCTTGCGCGCAATATCAATCAGTGTCCTAACTTCTTCGTCTGTATCGTAAATCGCTTGCAATTGCGGTTCAACGATAAAAGCTTTTTCCAACGTCATACCGGGGTCTGGAGGCACTAGCTTTGAGATGCGATATACAAAACCGTAAGGATGCCCCAGCACTCGCCCGACGTCGCGGATTACCGCTTTTGCTGCCATGGTGCCGAAAGTGATAATCTGCGAAACCGCGTCGCGACCGTAGGTTTCAGTCACGTGATTAATTACTAGATCGCGTTTTTCCATGCAAAAGTCGACGTCAAAGTCTGGCATCGATACGCGTTCTGGGTTCAGAAAACGTTCAAATAGTAGATCAAATTCCAGCGGGTCAATATCGGTGATATTCAGCGCATAGGCCACAAGCGAGCCTGCGCCGGATCCGCGTCCAGGTCCGACTGGGATGCCGTTATCCTTCGCCCACTGGATAAACTCCATGACGATCAGGAAGTAACCGGGGAATCCCATCTGGTTTATTACCTGCAATTCGGTAGCCAGACGTTCATTATAGTCCGGCCGTTTTTTCTGTCGCATATCAGCATCGGGGAATAGGAATTCCAACCTTTCCTCCAACCCTTCATGCGCACATTTAACTAGATAATCTTCGCTGGATATTTCACCAGTCGGGAATTGCGGCAGAAAATATTTCCCGAGACGAATAGTGACGTTACAACGTCGTGCGATTTCCACGCTGTTAGCTAGCGCTTCTGGCAGATCGATAAACAGCTCGCACATCTCTTCCTCGCTACGCATGTACTGCTGCAAACTGTAATTCTGCGGTCGTTTGGCGTCATCCAGGGTAAAGCCATCATGAATTGCCACTCGGATTTCGTGGGCGTCAAAATCGTCTGGACTGATAAAACGCACATCATTAGTAGCTATGACCGGTAGTCCCCGCCGAGCCGCTAGTTCAACTGCAGCATGTAGGTATCTTTCTTCATCCATTCGGCCGGTTCGAATAAGTTCCAGATAATATCTGTCGGGGAAATAGCGCTCGTAGAACATTAGACACTTTTTTACATACGCCATATTGCCACGCATCAGAAATTTGCCAACATCCCCTTTTCGTGCCCCGGATAGCAAAATCAGCCCTTCGTTATACTTAATAAGCCAGTCGCGATCGATAACCGGACCGCCTGTGCTGTATCCGCGCTTATAAGCATTAGAAATTAACAGGATTAAATGCTGATAGCCGATATTATCAGCCGCCAGAATAGTCAATTCCGCCATTGCATCGCCCAGCATCTCGCTTTGTATAAAAAAATCCGCACCAATAATCGGTTTGATGCCGGCGCTATGAGCGCTGTCATAAAATTTAACTAGTCCGCATAAATTTGTAAAATCGGTAATAGCTAGCGCCGGCATATGCAGGGCTGCGGCTTTTTTTACTAACGGGTCAATTTTAACTAGCCCATCTATCATGGAATAGTCGCTATGTACGTGTAGGTGAATAAAATGTGGTTCGGACATGCGTTTACCCGTTAAAAGATTTTAGTACAACAAACGCGTCCATAGGCTGGTTATTATCGTTAAGTGGCGCTTCCATGCGCCCGCCGGCGCGAATATCACAAGCCTTTCTTAACGTATAACCCAGTAGCATCGGATACTTCGCTAGTATGCACTATAGGGACATGGCGCCAGAAGCCAGCAAGACGCATCAGTGATATAATTATTTTTTTTGGAGGACTGATTATATAATCGCTGTCCCGGCAACGCTGGCGAGAGTGGTGCTCACCATATACTAAAACTATGCCTGCCGGCTGAATTTATTAACGATATGATAATCTTTAGTGTTAGAAAACATTGCATACAATCGTTCAGTGATGCACAGAAAATATGAACTCAGTAGTACCGCTCAGTAGCACTGAATAGAACGTGCTTCAGTAGTAGTATAAAGCGTATGGCCAGTAAACTAGCAGGGAGCATTCTACCAGTAGTCGTAAAGGTTTTATCGAAAAATTGTAAAAAGGCCAGTATGTCATTGCTGATGTAATGGGTAATGCGGATAGGCGCAGCTACTTGAGGCGGCCTTCCAGAGTAATTGTAAAATCCGGTGCATAAATACTGGTTAAAGACGTCGGGATGGACTGCGATAAAATTTGAGATTAAAGCGCGCCTAATATATCCCGTCACACAAGCCACTCGACTGCCTCTATCTTGCTAATCCTTCTTAGCGCTTTCATATCATACTAGACTTCTGTTTCTTTGCCTACGGACGGGGGGATTTAAACGCTGATGAAGCGAGCCTCTAGAAAATGACCGCGTAGCGCATGCATCATCTAGGTATGCTGAATATATTCCCTGACCTTTCGTCGGCTACCAGACTGATAGTGGTGCGGCTCGTACTGATATAGTTTACTGAATAATTCCACGCTGGAACCGGGACAGAAAGTCTAAGATTGTGGCCCAATAAAAAAGTTAAACTTTCTCTAAATTCGGTTAGAGTCCCTAATTGCAACCCACGTAGGGTTTGCAGGCATATTTTAGATCCTGATTAACGTTATTCATTGAAGCGAACAGATCAATTTGTTATCTTTAGCTATACGAGTAATCCCGGTCACTTAATAAAAAACGTGCCAACATTCACATCTGCGTGAATGATAGTGTCATCTTCTAAATGGTGCTAAAATATATAGGGATATTGGTGGATCAAATATTTAGACTGTCCGACAACAGGGGTACATTATAGACGCTTCGAAAGATACTTGTCAGGAATTTTGACAATACCTGTGAAACACATAACCCCCCTTAAATATAATAATAGATCGCCAGGTTAAGAGTGTTATTCCTGTATAATCGGATCTCTATTAAGGGAGAGGCGAAAGCGATTGGTTTTTGCTATTTTTTCTCGATAGCCTTTATTCTTTTCCGCATCTCGCTAAGATTTATAACTAATGCGACAGTCTTCCGCCATTCTTTATTTGGTTGTAGCGGTATCCCGGATGAGTAGACGCCGGGCTTTCTTATCGGGCGCATTACCATGCCCATACCGGTTACCGTGACTTTATCGCAGATATCCATATGGCCATTGATGACGCTTGCGCCACCAATCATGCAATAGCGACCAATGGTTAAGCTACCCGCCATAATAACACCGCCGGCTACTGCAGTATTATCACCAATAACCACGTTATGTGCAATCTGGCACTGATTATCAATAATTACGCCATTGCCGATGCGGGTATCATCCAGCGCGCCACGATCGATGGTAGTACAAGCACCGATTTCAACTCGATCGCCAATAATAACGCGGCCTAGTTGCGGTATTTTAATCCACTTACCGCGATCGTTAGCATAGCCAAAGCCGTCTGCACCGATTACGCTACCAGATTGAATCAGGCAATGCTCGCCGATGGAAATACCGTGATAAACGGTGACGTTAGCCCATAAACGCGTGCCGGTACCAATTTTGGTATTTTTACCGACAAAACAACCAGGGCCAATTATCACGTCATCCCCGAGCACGACGCCAGATTCGATCACAGCGTTAGCGCCAACTGCTACCCGCTGTCCCAAAGTTGCATCCGCCGCAATAACCGCCCCTGCGCCGATATCCTTGGCGGGTTTTGGCGTGGTGTCCATTAACTGCGCCATACGGGCGTAAGTTAGGTAAGGGTTGCTAACTACCAGCGCGGCACCGGCGAAGAAACGCAGACTATCAGCAGTAAGCACCACCGCCGACGCCTGACAGGAAGAGAGTTTTTCACGAAAGCGCTTATCCGAGAGAAATGTAATTTGGCCCGATTGCGCGCTACCCATGGAGGCAATGCCAGTAATGACAATATCGCCATCACCGTGCAATTGTGCATCCAACTGCTGTGCTAAATCAGCCAGTCGAATTGGAGACATGACTCATTTAACCTGTTTTAGAACGTCAGTAGTAATGTCTTTGGCGTTGGTGGCATAAGCCACAGCATTAGCATCAATCACCACGTCATAGCCTTCTTTGCTAGCTATACTCTTCACTGCATCCTGAATGTAACTCAGAATCTTATCGCGCTCTTCTGTTTGGCGACGATGATTATCTTGCTCAAACAACTGTGCTTTGGTAGAGAGAGTTTCTCGCTGTGCCATGACCATTTTCTCTAGTGAGCTACGCTCGCTGGCTTTCATAATGGAGCCGTCACGCTGCAAACGTTGCATCTTGATCTGCAGGTCACGTTCCATGGACTGAAGTTCAGTGGCACGGCCCTTAAATTCGTTTTCGAGCTGGTTAGCGACTACGATACGCCTCGGCACCTGCTGGAAAATGCTGGAAATGTTAACTACAGCAATTTTATCGGCAGCTTGCGTGACGGCAGAGATGGCGAGTGCTAAACCTAGGCCCGTGGTATATAACCACTTTTTCACTATAAACTCCTTAACCACTATTTGTATTTTGCTTCAATGTTAAGTTAGGCGCCAGTGAAACCATGCTTTTCACATGATATAATCTGTATTTTGGGTTAATACCTCTGTCGCCCTTCTCTTTGCCTGCAAATCATTCCATATAATATTACCATGTTTTGTCGATATTACACTTGAACTGCTTTAAGTTGTCGCTATCGTATTTCTTACCCAACTCTGCGAGCGGTGTTGGATTTTCTAGCTGAAATATTCCATACATTACAACCATCAAAATAGCTAAAGTACGTACTGAATTGAGATATTTCTTACTCAAGAATAGTGTCAGCACGATAAATTTGGCGCCGGTAATCCCATCGTATTACTAGCTCCGGTAGCGCTAGATTTGTCAACCAAACAATCCTTATAAATCGAGTACGGTATTAGAACCGTCAGCATAAAAATTGTCGTAGAACCACATATCCCCATATCAAAATTATCGGCGTCATCAGTGTAAGCACAACCTATGAGCATCAAATTGATACTTTTACTAAACAGAATATAATGGATTACATCGAATGTAATTTTGTCATTAGAGCTGGGTAGCTTATCTGACAAGTCAGGCTTACGCGCGAAAAGGAGGTAAAGGAAATAACCTCAATTCAGATTTTTTATAGCTTTAGGCCATGATAAGAAAAAATCATTGGCAGTGAAGTTGGCGTTGCTATCCACTTTATTGATGTGATTACTTTAGTGTGATTACTTTTTTTTGAGGTTCATATCGCCGCTTCTAGAAAACACCAAATCGTCACCTAAAGCTGTATTTTATATTATCATACACTTAATCCTAATCCAGGTTGAAATTTATAGAATAGCCCTCTCTTACAATTAAGGACATAAACGTAGTAGTAACTACACAGTAGTTGCACATATCACAATCAGATAGGTCTGAGTCATCAGCGCTGAAGTCCTTGTAGAAGATCTTACCGCTCAGGCTGACACTATCCAGTGCCTTTAAAGTACAGATCGGTCATCGACAGTTCGGTATAGGTCTACTAGTCTTTCTTGGTGCCATTAAATCTAATGGAGTCAGCGGTCTCCCCCCCAGCCAATTATCCTCCTAAATATCAAATTTAAAACTGGCTCCGCTCTCAGTCTTAAAGCTAACGCTGAGTTTTGTAATACGCCGGTATTATACTCTTCTATTTTTTGTAGGACCTATATCCACCTGATCTAACGAACCGGGGATAGGGGATAGACTGGGTTTCAGTATTTTTTTCTTTCAAAGGATCTCAGGTAATTAAAGCGCTCTTTAAATTAATTAACCAGATTTCTACTGAGCCAAGCGCTTTCCATCTAGCGTATTCACGTCGCAGTGGGGAATTTTTAGTAAAATCGTTGTTTTCAAAGCGCACATGTGGCCAGGCATATACCGGTTGTCCACATCGACACTGATATGCAGCCTGACCTTTTTATTTGCGTCGTTAATTTCTAGCCGTGTCGCTACGCGGGGTATAAGCCGCGGTCAAGATAAAAACTGCACAGAGCTTCCAGATCGCCGTGCAGCTTTTAAAATTTTTTATTTAAATAAATTACCACTATGTTTCTCACAACGGTACTTCATAGCGCAGCTGGAAGCGTGAAATTAGCTCATCGGTCGTGAGAGGGTAGTTTCTGGTAATATTAATTTTCTAAATTTCGGGTGATTCGGTCTTAAGTGAAGATCACCTTGAGATTAAGGCGATTATGCGATGTAGGCGTGAAAAACTGTCTTGACTATCACGCTGTATTTCCTAGCGTGAATAATAGAAGTTCTCGAAATCTTTTCTATAATTGGAAATACTGCCAAAATCAAGAGCCTAGCAGACCACAAAGGCTTTTGTAATCCATTTTTGCTTGAGTATTTCTTCTTTTACTGCCTTTTTCCAGAAAAGGCAGTACTGGTAATGCTTGGACGTTCCTTAACTTGTATGACCAATGGATCCCCCATCACACAAAAAAGTTCTAGTGGCGCAAGCGTGTGGGATAATATCCCGATATCTGCATCGGGTAGGTTATATCGCCAAAAAAAAGATAGGCATATTGAGTATCATCAATACAGTGATAACTGCTTATATTACTTCGAAATACAGTTTCTTTACTACAAAATCATCTTTACTGTACATATACAGCAGCGGTTACTAAGAAGCAATGACACTATAAGCAATTTTATCAGCATCGTATCATGGATTCTTCCTAAGAAGTATCAGACTATTATAGTCTGAATAAATCATTGAAAAGTGCCATTCCCATTAGCAGTACCAGCAAAATTGAGCCGATACGGTAACTAAAGTTATGCACTTTTTCGGATACTGCCCCTCCTTTGAACTTTTCTATCGTTAGGAAAAGCAAATGGCCACCATCTAATACCGGTAATGGGAAAAGATTGATAACTCCAAAATTGATACTTATCAGTGCCAGAAACATTAGATAGTAAATAAAGCCGTATTCCGCCGATATCCCTGCGCCATGGGCGATGGAAATCGGTCCACTCAGATTATTTATTTTAACATCTCCGGTTATAAATTTACTCAACATACTGACCGTAAGCTGCATCAATTGCCAAGTTTTTTTAACGGCCTGGACCAAAGCCTGTAGTGGATCATATTTCCAAATACTTCTATATGCCGCTGGCAGCGGGATAATCTTTGGTACAACGCCAACAAATCCCTTCACTACCCCTTTTCCCACCGGCTTACTGTCTGGTTGTAGGATAATATTCTGGGCTTTGCCGTATCTATCAATACCCACTTGAAGTGGCCGGCCGGGATTGTTTTGTACGCAGGTTACAAATGACCTCCATGTAGTGACTGGCTGACTATCAATTTGAACGATCCGATCGCCGGTTTGCAAACCGGCTTTCATCGCCGCCGAGCCCGGTTGTACTTCCGCAAGTATCGGTTCGATACGAGGGCCCAGTGGAATAATACCAAGTGCCACGATCGCATCCTGCTTATTCAGTTCAAACTTCCAGTCGCGCAAATCTAGCGTTTTTCGCTCTGTGCTTTGGGAGCCGAATAGAGCGACGCTGAGGGTAGTTTTACCATCGCCAATCTTGTCGATGAGTTGCAGACGAAACGAATCCCAATCAGGCGTTTCAATACCATCAACAGACTTAATTTCTAGGCCAGGAGAAATTTCGGCCTGCGCGGCAATAGAATGCGGAACCACTTCGCCGATCACCGGCCGATAGATCGGTACGCCGATAATAAACACTAGCCAGTAGGCAAAAATAGCGAAAAGAAAGTTAAATACCGGTCCAGAAGCGATAATTGCGGCACGTTGCCAGATGGTTTTATGGTTGAAAACTTCATGAAGACGTTCAGGTATGACAGTGTCTACCCGCTCATCCAGCATTTTAACATAGCCACCCAGTGGAATAACAGCGATAACATATTCCGTGCCGCGTTTATCGTGCCGCCGCCACAGTGCACGCCCGAAACCAATAGAAAAACGTTTCACCGTTACGCCGCAGCAGCGGGCTATCCAGAAATGGCCGAACTCATGTACCGTTATTAGAATGCCTAGCGCCATGATAAACGCGACAAGACTCCAGAAAAAATGCAGCATAGGTGCCCTCAGTCCCGACTCAAATAGCGTTAAAGAACACCAGCATCAGACAAGCGAATACTGGCACTGCAGCAGTTAGGCTGTCTATACGATCTAAAATGCCGCCATGGCCGGAGATTAAATGGCCGCTATCCTTGATCCCAGCCTCTCGTTTAAACATACTTTCGGTTAAATCGCCTAAAACCGACGCCAATGCTGCCATGATTGAGCAGATCAGCAGCGAAAGCGGTGCGGTATCAAGCGGCGCATATTTACCAAAGAGCCAGGCTATTACTGCGGAGGTAACCAACCCACCCACCAACCCTTCCCAGGTTTTACTGGGAGAAACTTTTGGCACCATTTTATGGTGACCAAACGCTCGCCCAAACATGTAAGCGCCAGAATCTACGCCCCATGCTAGCACCATGACATATAATAGCCACCAGGCGCCGATAAAGTGGTTAACATCATAATGCTGCTGACGCAGCGTCACTACACTCCAGAAGAAAGGTAAAATGGTTAGGATGCCAAACATCATCCGTAGCGATCGTGATTTACGCCACAACATGGCGGAGCGGGGGTAGCACAATACTAGGAACAGCGCTAAAAGCCACCAGACCAAGGAAACTAACAGGACATATGTCGTCTGCCAGACACTTACAAATGACAGGTAAGCTGGCACAGTAAGTATCATAAACGCCACAAACAGCAGGCCACAGAGAATGGCCAACCAGATGCGCTGGCTACGCGAGGCTAGTCCAGCAAGCTGCCCCCATTCCCAAGCGCTGAACATGCACACCGTAAGGACGACTACTGCAAAAGCGATCAGTGGTAATAAAAATAGTGCGGCAATAACAATGGGTATCAAGACCAAAGCAGTAATTAGGCGATACTTCAGCAAAAAAACCTCCTAGGATACCTTAGCATCATTAGGTACTATTCTATCAAAGCACCGCTTGCTTTTGGCAAAAGCATTCAGTACACCTGTTAAAACAGCGTCATCAAAATACGACAGTAACATATTGAAAAAATAGTTTTGTAAAGGCAATTTGCTACATAAAAAATTACCGATACGATATTTTCCTCTGGTGTGTATAACGAGATCCAGTAGCTGTCTCGTTCATCCAGACTAGTTGGTATAAGGGGTACTCATTTATCTTGTTAGGTCACGGATACCCTCTTGCACCTGCTCAGAAAATTATTGCATCTCATGAGTAGTCATATCCTAATGTTTACCATAATTCTATGGAATATTCAGGATCAACCTGTCATTATCGTAGGTCAGCAAATCTGAGTGGCGGATCCGCTCCTACAAATGCATTAAGAAGCGGAAGGTGCATCCCCATGATTCTCCGCTGAACGTTATGTTGATGCAAGCTTTTCACTTTACTCTCCAGAGCCCGGATAAAAAAATTTCATCAGCTCGGACACTCCCTGTCTGGGATGCTTCTAGTTTTTGCTGTTGAACGGATACAATGTCAATGCTTTAAAGGCAGTATGTGACACTAAAGCTTACCGCGCGGCAGACTGAATTAATGTCAGTTTTATGACCGAACTACCTAATTTCCCTGATTTTTATCCCAGCCGGCTGTTGTCATTCATAATTATTACTCACATAGTGTGGTAAAAAAAGGAAGGCAACGCTTTTGGTTCTCACTAATTGTCAGATGAAATCACGCTAACATATTTACTCATTGAAAATACTACTGTCTTACTGGGGAAAGCCCCTCTAATGGGCAGAATACGTGTGCATACAAAGCCTGTAACTATTTTACTTGGCTGGCTTTTATCGATGGAATTAAGTGGAGTAGACTATGTCATTTGACAAATAAGGCATCGAGGCCCCCCCCAGCGGTGCCTTAATGTCCAAAATAAATAATGCTCTGGCGGGCTTTTTCTCGAGCCTGGCTATCGATAGCTAGCACTTCTTCTACACTGTCCGGTTCAGGTAGATTAATTTGTTCCAGTACTCGCCGATTTACAGCAGCGATAGCGGTAAAACAAATATCGCCACGTAAAAATGCTGCTACTGCAATTTCATTGGCGGCATTGAGCGTGGTTGTCGCTGCTTGCCCCTGTTTACTGGCGTCAACAGCCAATTGCAGACTGGGATAGCGTGCAGTGTCCGGCTGCGAAAAACTCAACGTACCGAGGCGTAAAAAATCCAGCGGCGCGACCCCGGACGGAACCCGTTCGGGGTACGCCATTGAGTGAGCGATTGGCGTCCGCATATCTGGAGATCCCAATTGCGCTAACACGCTGCCGTCGGTGTAGCGCACCATGGAATGAATGATGGATTGGGGATGCAGCAGCACCTCCATCTGCTCTGCTGCAGCATTAAATAACCAGCGTGCTTCGATATATTCCAAACCTTTGTTCATCATGGTGGCGGAGTCCACTGAAATCTTTCGGCCCATCGACCAATTAGGATGGGCGCAGACCTGCTCCGGCGTCATTTTAGCTAACGCTTCCAGCGGTGTCTTGTGAAAGGGCCCGCCAGAGCCCGTCAATAGGATACGCGACACCCCATGTTCCGCCAGGGAAGCATAACCCAACCCACGCTGAAGTGGTTCTGGTAAGCTCTGAAAAATCGCGTTGTGTTCGCTATCTACCGGCAGTAGCCGGGCATGATGGCGCCGCGCTTCATCCATGAAAAGTCGGCCACAAGTGACGAGGGACTCTTTATTGGCCAGCAAAACTCGTTTGCCAGCTCGCAACGCCGCCAGTGTTGCAGCAAGCCCAGCAGCACCGACAATTGCAGCCATCACTGTATCCACCTCATCTAGCGCTGCTAACTCACAGATTGCTTGTGCCCCCGATAGTACAGCGGTGGGGACTCCCGCCGCAGCTAAATTAGTTTTGAGGGCCCGAGCTGCGACATCATTCGCCATACAAGCGTAGGCGGGACGGAAAGCCAAGCACTGCTCAGTCATCAAGCCAACGTTATTGCCTGCTACCAGTGCACGCACGGTGTATTGGTCGAGATTGTGTTTTACCACTGCCAGTGTACTGGTACCAATGGAGCCGGTACTGCCCAGAATCGTCAAATGTCGCATAAAGTTACTCTATAACCGTCTATACCGTTTGGAATATGAAAGAAATTTTTAGTCTGAGACAATGCCACCATTTATCTATGGTGGTTTATACAAAAAATGCCTTAAACTTAAGATTTCTATTAATTTTATTTTTCTATAGGAGTTAATTTATTAATATTTTTAATACAGGCCTCTGTCAGCCTTTGAATCTCCTCCTTGGACGTTATGTATCTTTTAGTAATAAAAGTGCCTTTTTGATATCCATATTATCCATGACTACTACCTTCCTGGCACGCGCCACACTTCTTCAATATTCGAAGAAGTGTATTAGCAGATTCTGAATACCCATGCTAGCCTAAAGGCTGTCATATCCATGACTTTTAATTCTTTTATTCAGGCTTCAGGAGATCCTTATAACTCAACTTATTATAAAGTGTATAACCTGAACATTTTACTGGATTAGCGGAAAGGACGTCACCCACTTTTGTCGCTTTCAGAATGGCTTTAGCTTTTATTTCAATGCTGCATAGATAATCCAAAGAATTTATAGTGATGAACAGAATATCAAATAGGTCAGTGATAACAGGTAATAATATATTAGTATGACAATACAAGAACGTATTTTCCAGCTGATAGCGCAGTTAGGCCATATTAAGCGCAAAATATCCTATAAACTGGTATTAAGTGGTGAAGCCATTTCACAATATTTAAAGAGGTTTGCAAAAAAAACAATATTTATAATGTTCAATAGAACGTTACTAGAATTTTCTTGGGTTTTAAGACAGAGCCATACCCATAGGCGCGGGAGATTAAGATAAATTTATACTGACCCATCTCGGAGACTGCTACTAGACCTGATTATTGTCAGGTACGAATTCGACAATATCGGTGTGATATATTGTCCTGGCATTATAACTACTATTTAGGAAAAGCATAATTCTAAAGGGGGGTATGTAACCCAAAAATAAGCCAATAGAGGGATCGTCCTGATTGAATTCGACCTCGACTATGTAATATCTAAAGTATTATTCTAGGAAGGGGCTTTGTGGCAACCGCTAGCTGATCTTGGTGGAGGAAGACGTGCTGCTACCCTATCAGCAATATTAGAATATATTATCTCAGATTCTAGACCGTTCAGAGGTGAACATTGTATACTGGTACTGCCAGGCATACAGTACCAGTGACTCAATACTGAAAGGCTCAGATAGAAAATATGCTCAACTTTATAGTTGGTGAGGAATGACGTTAGATTAGAGTTTATAATATAAAGAGAGCAGCACCGAGATTTTTTTTGGTAGCATTCTGGGGCAGCCTTTCTATCGAAAGGCGAGGCTTGGATAAATTGCTTTATCCGGGGATTACTGCTTTTTTATAAAACAGCCACGGGATAATTATCGCTGGTTGTTAAATTGACGCGCAGATAGATGGGGGCCAGAGAAAGGCCTATCGGTAATCAGGAGTCTGTTTGTAACGTTAAGTGATTGGTATGCGAAATGCGAAAAATACTAATTCATTTAAGGAGAATATATCAATATTTCATAAAAAGTATTAGTATTTAATAACGATACCCGGGCAATGAAGTTAAAAATCCCAATTTCTTCAATATACACCCACCACCGTTTATCATGCTGGGTAATTTGAGAGCATTAATAAAGGTTTTATTTCCAATACATTTATTTAACAAGAGAAATCATCACATCCGCTACCTTATCATAATTAAGATAGGAGCCTACCTCGCCAATTACTGGTAGGTATTTTTAAGGACGTATTGATATCCAAGGGGTATGATAAATCCTATTGAATAAGGAATATGAGGCGCTGGTCAAAGCTACTGTAGCAGGCCGTTTACAGCCGCTACATAATTAAGACATTGAGAGATCTTTAAATATACAGCGAATTCATCAACATATAAGCATTAATTGACCTGTTGAGTAATACGGGTGTGAAGTACAGTGACAAAAAGGCACAATGTGCAACCATATCTCCTGATATGGTTGCTATAGGATCATTCTTAACGCCGCAAAACCGCATAACTTTTTTTATAAAAAGAATACAACCTATTAAGTTATTGATTGATAATTGTATGGAGGAATAAATAAAAAATGAGCATCCAGAGCTGGCTACGGCTACCGGCTATATTTTTAGGAGATATTTTATATCGAAAGAGCAAATAATATTAATTCTGCCTCTATTCTGCATAGAGTTTTTATAATATCTATATATTTTATTTGTTTGGCGACAACCCACCATTATATTCATCCATCCTAAGCGCACTGTCATATTTCACGATATAGTCTATAATTTCATGAGCTGCTTCCCTGAACCCTTATGTTAGCCCCTTATACCGGTATCCATTCGTTTTTAAATTTTTGAAGAAGCGCCTCCTATTCAGGAGAATTTCTAAGTTATTATTAAGCGGTATTTCTTACGCCAACTGTACTATGGTTAGTA
>JBPESP010000008.1:0-11968 GCA_051710585.1 Sodalis sp. (in: enterobacteria)
ATATTTACGCCTAATCCCGCTGTTAGTGTACCTTAAACGGTGAATCTATGATCTCTGTCCATCAATCCTTCGTTAGGCGCAACTAACTTGACCATATGATCAAGCTTCTTGTCGAACAGCCGCTATATTGGCTACTTATAGTTATCAACCCTATATATACCACTCGTGCTTTAAATACGTGGTAGTGCTTCCAATTCTATAAAAACATAAGATTTAGCATATTACGACTATAATAAGAGTATTGTATGAAACCGTCATATTTTTATACACTATTTTTCTTGGTTTTCTAAGAACTGACATTGCAAGATGTGCCCTTTGTACCGCTCAGTGCTGATATAGAGACTTATATTCCTACAGATTGGTTTACCCCAGCTTTTGTTGGGAGAGTGGCTCTTTTTTTTTGTGTCGAGTAGTTGGATACGGTTCTCCATAAAAGTTGCAACATTTTAATTTATAGACGATAAGGCCACTTCTGTAATCTGAGCCTAATTCGACCTGCTAAACATAATTACAATACCTTACTCATACAATAACCCGGGCAAATGCTGATCGGATCTACATTTAGTATAGTATCGATACTGTATTTACTTTTTTTATAGGGACGATTCAGAGCGCTTTTAACGTGTTGTATATGCTATCCTAAGCTACGGTAAAATCTTGTATACTTATCCAGTTCTTGTATAGGCAATGCCCGGTATCAACCCAATATCAGTCACGATGATTTAATTTATTTTATTTATTATTCTTTTAACTTTAAAATTAGTTATTTTGTAAGTCATAGTACCCGTACAGCAATGATATCTCAAATTTAATGCAAGTAACATAATGAATTTTCTGATATATCCATTTAAGATATATTTTATTTTTTAAATAAAAAGTTTTAAAAAAACAAAAAAGGGTGTTTGGCATTATTAGGTCATCAAGATGACTTGGTTAGCTTATTATTCTAACTTACAAAGAATAAAAAATAACATGTAATAACCTACACGAAGCTATTAAAAGCATGCAGTAGAAGATATCAAAAGCTTAAACTATAATAAAAGTAGAGTAGCTTAAGATTAAGCTATCATTTATCTGATTTCATTATTCTAGTAATAATACTAGAATTTTAATCTAATTTATATATACCTAATGGATATCTAAAAAACGTTTAAACTACCTTTTAAACTACTAAAAACACATTCATTTAAGTCCAGAATTTATAAAAATTCTGTAATAAGCGCCATTAAAAGTGGTTTTACAAATAACTTATCATTTAATTTTATAGTCTAGAAATGATTTCTATATAATAATCTGTTAAGTTATGATACTGCTTATGTCGATGCCTCTTTAAAATAATCCTAATTCTAGCATTCTAGCAGAATGCTAGAATTTCCTCTATGCTTTCAAGCAAGGTCTGCTCGAAAGCATGACACTGCGTCAATTAATAGTCAACAACTGAGCGTGCGAAATCCACTATACGTTGCTTGGTAGCTTTATCCGATTACAGATTAATACGGTTGCATTTTACCATTATCAGTATTCTATTTTGTTTTAGTACAGGCGCTTCTTCTTGACAGATACAGCGGTATGATTTCAGTTTTTTTATAAAATATTACTAGATATCGTGCTATGTTTAGTTGGAAAGCCAGAAAATACGAATACTTCACCTTTACGAAGCGCGACGAGCCCTTCACGTTCCAGAGTATAACTCCGTATTGGTGTTCTTACGGTTGGAGTGTTAACTCCCCAATATACTACATAATAACCACAGTCTCAGCGATTTTTTAGCGGGTTGTAGAAAAGTGATAAATGAATTCGCTGCCCTTGTTGTGTGCATAGATGTACTTTTATAGTTCTGAATTATCCATGACCACCGTCATTAATACGTTAAACTTGACTAATTAGGTATCATCGCTGATAGCAATGAAATTAAGGTTGTTAACCTATAGATTCATGCCATTGAATACTACTCTTGTTATTTTAAATTTATGCGGCAATATAAATTGCTAGTAGGATTGGGTCTTTATCAGTAGTTTCGGTTTTTATCGTTCAGTCATATTTTTTTTGGACGAGCGCATTTTTTTCTATAGCAGATGTTCAGATATATCCCCTACTACCAGTTTTGGTGGTGCACTACTAATTTCATTAGATTAGAGGTATATTAGGATATTGCAATTAAAATTGCTAGCATTGACAATAGAGCCTATTATAATAATATAGTAATTGATGTATTATTTTAGCTTTAGCTTTAGCTTTACTATGAACCTATAAAGTTTGACGGGTTGGCAGACGGATACCCTCGTAAAAATCTACTCGGTGGTGAATGTATCAATACCTAGCTATTTTGTGGAGGCATGATCATCAGTACAGTCACTTAGCGCGCATAGCAGTATGCTAATCAAAAGCGCTAGCTTCTCCTCAGAGAGTGCGTTTTGCGCGTATATCTCAATTGTCTTGCTGGTATATTCCATAAAAGTAAAATAGCTAAAAATATCGCTATTGAAGCCACCAGTCAGTTTGTCCTAAAAATTTTACGTAATGGCGCTAGAAAGAAAAAATTATCACCTTTAATCGCTTATTATTAAAATATTTCCTTTCAATTATTGTTCGCTCATCAATAAACATCCTGCTGATAACAGCATTCAATACGCCGCTCACTTAAAATCTGTTCTCCTTACTCAAGGTTCATATCCCACTATGCTATGGGCTATAGCATTATAGCTTACTTTATATATAACGGGCTATACGATTGGTGTTGCCATAGATATAAATATGATAGTCCTGCTGTATATCTAGTGTTACACTTCGACGTTCTGCTTATACACTGTATTTTATATATAGATCTTCCCCCAGCCTGATTCTTCAACCAGGCTAGACTAATTTTGGTTAATATCTCTTTTTTGAGATAACGCTATTTTATCCCATATAAAAAAGACTCATCAGTGGAATAGAGATTACAAAATAGTCAGTTCTTAATTTTGGCCGTTATCTGCTTTAAGGTGCTACTAAAAAGCGTAGAAAGGCGTAATCCTGCTACTTGATTTTATTATAATAGATTAGCATACATATTTAGATAACTCGACAAGCAAAACTTATCGTTATCTTTGATAAATATTCACAAATCATTATCTTCTGTCAACAGATAAGCTAGATAGCTACTATTAGCACTAATTCCGCTCGGCTATTAATAGCGTAACGCGTCACATCAGTAGTGATATGCACTTTTCGCCTATTTCTGCCTGCTGCAACGATGCGATGGAATATACAACTTTCTAGCGCATCACCACCTGCCTGATACTGCAGACTAGATTTTGTTATATCAATCTCCAAATAGTGCACATCTTTGAGTGATTAGTGCCTAATAATCTTCTAAAATTACCGGCAAGCGCGATGAGCAGCATCTCTTTAGTATAGGCCTTTATAATCCATTAGAGTTCAATTTATTAACGTTACTACTACTGGTCAATAACTGTTGTTGTATCAGGTTGGAAATGGGAACCTTGGACCATTTACATCTTCTCAACGATGGTAGTACGTCAGGTCTTATTTTTGTCTTATAATATACACTGGTATCTACGTATTCATGCAGACGTTGCGCCTTAAGCTCTGCTTGGATAGTAGCCAACCAACCAGAGCCAGCTAGCTAAATTTTAGTATTTTTTTATAAAATGCTTATAGGGGACATCGCTGTAGGCCAAAGTTAATAAATTTTATTGACGATACTACTAGTCTCTGCTAGTGGTTTCTTGTTAAATAAATACTTATAATAAGGCAATCGCTTCTTCGAGTGAATCGCTTTCTCTTTGGATGGAGGTTGTTATTAGGAGGAATGTATCTTGCGCGATCTTATTTAATTTATAGTCATCTGTGTTAATTAGTATCACAATACCACAAACCTGGCAGTGATAAGATTATCGCGCAGCAGCTCCGCCAATCAACGTATATTACCGGTTTGAGAAATGTGCTAATCAAAAAAAGTTCAGCCTAATGCGTGTATCGCTGCGGCAGTGCCCTATTTGTGCCATTTTGGCACGATGGTGGCGTCGGCAAGCTAACATTTCATGATCTATAAGTGATTTGGATTTTTCCGTGCTTAGCAGAGGTACTGTTGTAAGGAGTGCTATTCCTACTAATAGCCAGGAAGTTCCTTTTTTCGGGCACGCTGGGCTGTATCATAAAGATCATTAGAGTTTATTTCTAAAGTGAATCACCTGTTGATTAACAATATAAAGATTCGATCTGGATAACAAATAACTAAAAAATATTAGGCATAAATAAAGAAAAATTAACGAAATTATCGATAGAAGAAGTCCGCCTAATGTGTTTATCCGTAATACGGAGAAACGCGTTGTTGTAGTGTAGCCTTTTAGGCACCGGGTTAACTGAATTTTTCGTACTCAGCACCAAGGTTACACAGCCGGTGCCAGATAAAAAAATCATAGCGCGTTAATTATTATTATGTAGCTAATACAGTTGAAGGTAAACGATAGTGACTGGCACGTTATGTAAATATTTTATTTTTTTGAATTTTAGTACTGCTGCCTTATGTCTCCTACAGACATAAATATGGTCAGCTGCATTGGTACTCTTTCACGGATTGCGTTTACTGCGATCAATAAGCGTACGCTATATATACGAGTTACTCGCCACATCCAATCACATCGGGTATTTGTGGCATTACTGCGAAATAAGGATGATAGGACGAGAGTATAGGATATCTTATTTTAAGAGCTCCGCACGCTCCTGCACTTTAAGTGTCTGACTAACTTAATGATATTTAAAGCAGTTATCAAGTGATATTGAGGTATTTCTAAGTTTGCATCGATAAGGGCTAATTAAGGATCAATATAAGTTTTAATACAAAAGCAGGCCGCTTCTTTTTTTAACTGATAGGCTACATATGGTTATTTTCTTCTTGGTATCGTTTAGGGTCGTCAATAGTGCGTTTAGTTGATTAGAATTAGATTATCACACTAGCAGATGCTCTGATATATTGGTAATATTGCGTTATTTAGGTTTACAGTGTGTAATTGTACCTCCTGTGTTCTCCTGGTTTCAATTTAGCAGTTCTATATATATACCCTGATCCAGGGTGTATATCAACGGTATTAAATTATACAAGAACATTACACCGCCGGCTTTCACTAACTGACTGGTCAGTTTAATCTTCCTGCTCTAGCACTAGAATGATAATTTCTTCCGCCATTAGGGACTGGCTCAACATCGGCTACTATCGGTTTTATCTTGTTTGGTGGGTGTGTTTGGTGGCATCGCACTAACTATAGGTTACCGGGTAACATTACAGCTGAGTAAATATCTTTGGTATGCTGGCCAGCAAAATAGTTTTTTTCGCCTTGATGTGTTTGAGAAAATATTAAGCGGGGTACTATATATTTTCTTAACTGAGCATTGTCTGCTTGCTAGATATCGTAAGATAGTTTTAATTGGGCCGCAGCGACGAATAAAAGCTCGCTAAAAAGCGATCTTTAACTACTTTTAATCCTCTTTAGAGGCTTAAGCCCCCCTGAGGGGACTAAGTACAAGCACCAACGTTGTTACACGTTTGTCCTTTTATCTCACATAGGCCGTTAAACGGCGCGCGGTCACCAAGCGCTTCTTCAATACGAATTAATTGGTTGTATTTTGCCACTCGATCGGAACGGTTCATGGAACCGGTCTTGATCTGTCCAGCTGCTACACCTACCGCTAGGTCAGCGATAGTAACGTCTTCTGTTTCGCCAGAACGGTGAGAAATGATAGTGGTATAGCCTGCATCTTTAGCCATCTTAATGGCCGTCATCGCTTCGGTCAGTGAACCGATCTGGTTAAATTTTATGAGGATGGAGTTGGCAATACCTTTTTCAATACCTTCTTTCAGGATCTTGGGATTTGTAACAAATAGATCGTCACCCACCAACTGGATTTTATCACCCAGTACTTTAGTTTGATAAGCAAAACCGTCCCAGTCAAATTCGTTAAGGCCATCTTCAATAGACACGATCGGATACTCTTTACTCAGATCTTCCAGGTAATGGGTAATTTCCTGGGAGGTAAAGATCTTATCTTCGCCTTTTAGATGGTAGTTAGCAGTAGTTTCTTCAAAGAATGTAGAGGCTGCGCAGTCTATGGCCAGGGTGATATCTGTACCAAGTATATAACCAGCTTGCTTGACTGCTTCCTTGATAACGGCCAATGCTGCAGCATTGGATTCTAAGTTCGGTGCATAGCCGCCCTCATCACCAACGGTAGTTCTCATGCCTTTACTTTTCAGTACATTAGCTAGGCTATGGAACACTTCTGAACCCATACATATCGCTTCTTTGATACTTTTTGCTCCAACTGGCTGGATCATAAATTCCTGAATATCGATATTATTGTCAGCGTGTTTACCGCCGTTAATTATGTTTATCATCGGAAGAGGCATGGAGAATTTACCCGCAGTACCATTTAGCTTGGCAATATGTTCATACAAAGGTATGCCTTTGGAGGCAGCGGCTGCTTTGGCAGCGGCTAGAGACACAGCAAGAATAGAGTTGGCACCAAATTTGGATTTGTTTTCAGTGCCATCTAGGTCAATCATGGTTTTATCTAGCGCGGCCTGATCTTTGGCATCTTTACCGGTTAGGGCATAAGCGATAGGACCGTTCACTGCGTCAACCGCTTTTGTAACACCTTTGCCCAGAAAACGAGATTTATCGCCGTCGCGAAGCTCTAACGCTTCGCGTGAGCCAGTTGATGCGCCCGACGGCGCAGCAGCTAGACCGACAAAACCTCCCTTCAGGTGAACTTCTGCTTCTAAGGTTGGATTTCCGCGGGAGTCGATGATTTCACGGGCAATGATCTTTGTAATTTTGGACATTCGTATTTCCTTGGAATAAGTTAAAACATAATTTCTAACGGACTATTTAGCATTAATTGCTTTTAAGCCGTCAATTTTATTTTTTGTACCCGTTTTCTATAGTTGCTCGCAGCTTTAATAAAACTCGCGAATAATGGATGACCATCCCGCGGTGTCGAAGTGAATTCTGGGTGGAACTGACTGGCAACAAACCACGGATGATCAGGGTATTCGATGATTTCTACTAGCTTATTATCTCCTGACCAGCCGGCAATGCGCAAGCCTGCAGATTCAAGGTGTTTTAACAGTATATTGTTTGCTTCATAGCGATGGCGGTGGCGTTCCAAAATGGTGGCCTCTCCGTACAACAACCTAGCAAGACTATTGTCCACTAAATGGCAGGGTTGGCTGCCGAGGCGCATGGTGCCGCCCAGATCACTCTGCTCGCTACGCATTTCCACCATATTGCCGTTCTCATCACACCATTCTGTAATAAGTGCTATTACCGGATATTTACAGTCTGGCATAAATTCAGTGGAGTTTGCATCCTGCATTCCCGCCATGTGGCGGGCGAATTCGATTAACGCTACTTGCATCCCTAGACAAATACCAAAATAGGGGATCTTTTGCTCACGTGCATACTGTACGGTGAGAATTTTACCTTCCACACTGCGATAGCCGAAACCGCCTGGGATCAGAATGGCGTCTAAATCTTTTAGTATTTTGATGCCATTAGTTTCGACATCCTTGGAGTCTATTAGATGGATATTCACTGTCAGACGATTTTTTAGGCCAGCATGTTTCAGAGCCTCAATTACCGACTTATAGGCATCTGGTAGGGCGATGTATTTGCCGACCATGCCGATAGTCACTTCGCCGACCGGATTCGCCTGCTGATAAATTACCTGCTCCCAATCAGACAGATCCGCTTCTGGACAGTTCAAACTAAATTGTTTACAAATATAATCATCTAATCCTTGTGATTTTAATAGCACGGGAATTTTATAAATTGAATCAACATCTTTAAGCGAAATCACTGCCTTATCCGGGACGTTGCAGAATAAAGCAATTTTCGCCTGCTCGTTATTGGGGAGCCCCCTCTCAGAACGACAAATTAGCACGTCTGGCTGAATACCAATGGAGAGTAGTTCCTTTACTGAACGCTGGGTCGGTTTTGTTTTTACTTCTCCAGCGACCGCTATGTACGGTACTAGGGTTAAATGGATGTATAGAGTATGCTCACGCCCGATTTCCGCGGCCATCTGGCGAATGGCTTCTAAAAACGGTAGTGATTCGATATCCCCTACGGTACCGCCGATTTCCACGAGGACCAGATCATAACCTTTTCCGCCTTCAATAATGCGTTCCTTGATAGCATTGGTAATATGAGGAACGACTTGAATGGTGGCGCCAAGATAGTCGCCACGGCGTTCTTTACGCAATACTTCAGAGTAAATGTGGCCGGTAGTGAAGTTATTACGGCGCGACATTTTTGTACGAATGAACCGTTCATAATGCCCTAAATCTAGATCTGTTTCAGCGCCATCTTCGGTTACAAAAACCTCGCCGTGCTGGATAGGACTTATGGTACCCGGATCTATATTGATATAGGGGTCTAGTTTCATGATAGTAATATTAAGGCCTCGGGCTTCAAGAATGGCTGCTAGAGAAGCTGCTGCAATGCCTTTACCCAAAGAGGACACAACCCCGCCAGTTACAAAAATATAGTTTGTTGTCATGCTGAACCTGAAAATTAGGTATTAAAGAAGGAATAACCGAGACGGAAGGATAGTATATCTGAAGGCATATTATGCTACAAATATTTGTTTTATTTCATAGCGCACGTCTGTTAGCCTTCCCTATCACACTGTTCGCGCACCTGGAATAATTATATCCAGCGCTGAGAAGCGGGACTTTCCGCCCTCTCCTACACTTTTTTTACACTACTCCTATTACTTGCAATACTCTTTTGGCGTGTGCAGAGCATCGCAAAACAGGTGCAGATATCAACGCTTAAGCTTATCGCTGACAACAGCGTAGACTGTGTAAAAAAATCAAATTTCTTTTCCTCACGTGCTCGTTTGGTGTTAGGCTAGCATAGCCTTAGCGCGTGATGGCATTGAGCATTTCATAGGTTGCTTTAAGATATAAAGTGCAGTGGAGTCAATAGTTTATATTTGTTCCAGGGATAACCTATTTGCAGATTATGCATGAGTTATACGCCTAACAAGCACTGCAGTGTCGTAGCAGTAATATTTTTACGTTTTGCGTACATGATAACTCAATATGTTACATTTGGTAGTTGATATCCAGCGGCAACCCTCTTATCCCGATCCTACTAGTAGTGGAGCTAGTTATGTATATCTTAAGATTGCCTGCAGCTTGAATTAGAGTCTTTCTAGATGATGAATTTGATCTGATGACTAGCCCATGCGCAATTGACAGGTAAACGATATGATGCGGTCGTCGACCTTTGCACATATCCATAGTGAAAGATTTCACTATGGATATGTGGGCGAAATTCAGAGGCGTGTATTCGTCTAATAGATTCACCATGTTTTTAGGCATAACCATATGCATGCGATTATCAAAAAAAATTGACTGTGTATTTCGTCAAGTATTTTACCGAAATATGCTATCTCCTCCTGCTATAGGCCAGCAGCTTGCACAGTCAGGTGATACGCTGTTTATAGAGCTGTTACTATCCTTAATAGTGGCACAGAGTGCTACTCGAAGTGCATATTCGAGTAGCACTACCATACCCAATTCGGTATCTTCATTCATTTAATGGATATGAATATAGATTTTCAGTATTTTACTGCACGGATTTAGGCAGGATGCGGTATTGCTAATTGGTAGCTGTCTGTTTGCAGGTTGGTGACATAATCATTAAACTTAAAAGCAGTGAAAGTGTGTATAATGCCGCGCGCGGTATAATAGTAGTGCCTGGAATAGTAGTGCCTGGAAGCACTCAATCATGGTCCTTACCGTAAACGCATCAAATTTTATCTAATTAGAGCGTCTTTTCTGTATCCTCTTGCTCAGGGGAGTAATAAGATCCTTAATATATTATTTCGGTTGATATGCCACTCATATACTACCTTGGTGATCTACTTGTATTTATTGGGATGCAAATAACGGAAATAAAAATCCTCTATTCGCTGTCAGTTGACTAATACCGAGATGATTAGGGTGTGGCGTATAGAGGTAGACATTAGCATTTTATATAGTACTCGTTCGTCTTCTGGCGCCGCATCCTTTATTTCTAGCAAGTAAAGGATATGCTTGGCGAGCTTATAGCCATGCAACGGAAATCCTATATGATCATCAATAGTATACAGTGCATATTATCTATATTTTGCCACCATCTAATGGTTTTAGGTTACTTTTAACTAGCGGATCGCATCCATGTCGTAAATACCGTTTATTAGTCGACGATGCTTTTGCCAAATTTTGCCTCTAGCAACGTTTCTTGTATCACGCTGGCTTCTCGGCCAAAGGAACAAAAGCGTCGCACACAGGCGGCCATTATCCATGCTAAGCATGGATAAAATTTCTACCATTTCGATGTCACACTATATCAATAAAAGTGGATGGTCTCTTGTACCGCTGCTCGTAATAGTGCTAAATGTTGACTAACCGTCCACTTGATTATGGATTAGCGAGACCTAGACTGATATTTAGTCGTTCACAGAAAATTTGCCCGCTATATTTAAATGTGCACTTCTTCTCGCAACTA
This sequence comes from Sodalis sp. (in: enterobacteria), assembly GCA_051710585.1. Lineage (GTDB taxonomy): Bacteria > Pseudomonadota > Gammaproteobacteria > Enterobacterales > Enterobacteriaceae > JBPESP01. The sequence goes on from JBPESP010000008.1 coordinate 10,560, forward strand.
TCTCTGACGCCATCAATTCAACATATCCAAATATATTACAGTCCTTAGCCTTTCGAGAAAGGCATATACATATAGTAGAATGATGAATTATTTAAGATTCAACCGAAAAATACCGTATCTAAGCTAGTAATCATTTCTGTACTATTAAGTTAAATGATAAGTTATTTGTAAAAGCACTTTTAATGGCGCTTATTACAGAATTTTTATAAATTCTGGACTTGAAAAAATATCTTTTGAGTAGTTTAAAAGGTAGTTTAAACGTTTTTTTTAGATATCCATTAGGTATATATAAATTATATTAAAATTCTAGTATTATTACTAGAATAATGAAATCAGATAAATGATAGTTTAATCTTAAGCTACTCTATTTTTATTAGAGTTTAAGCTTTTGATATCTTCTACTGCATGCTCTTAATACCTTCCTGTAGGTTATTACATGTTATTTTTTATTCTTTGTAAGTTAGAATAATAAGCTATCCAAGTCATCTTGATGACCTAATAATGCCAAACACCCTTTTTGTTTTTTTAAAACTTTTTATTTAAAAAATAAAATATATCTTAAATGGATATATCAGAAAATTCATTATGTTACTTGCATTAAATTTGAGATATCATTGCTGTACGGGTACTATGACTTACAAAATAACTAATTTTAAAGTTAAAAGAATAATAAATAAAATAAATTAAATCATCGTGACTGATACTGGGTTGATACCGGACCTTGCCTATACAAGAATTGGATAAGTATACAAGATTTTACCGTAGCTTAGGATAGCATATACAACACGTTAAAAGCGCTCTGAATCGTCCCTATAAAAAAAAGTAAATACAGTATCGATACTATACTAAATGTAGATCCGATCAACATTTGCCCGGGTTATTGTATGAGTAAGGTATTGTAATTATGTTTAGCAGGTTGAATTAGGCTCAGATTGCAGAAGTGGCCTTATCGTCTATAAATTAAAATGTTGCAACTTTTATGGAGAACCGTATCCAACTACTCGACACAAAAAAAAGAGCCACTCTCCCAACAAAAGCTGGGGTAAACCAATCTGTAGGAATATAAGTTTCTATATCAGCACTGAGCGGTACAAAGGGCACATCTTGCAATGTCAGTTCTTAGAAAACCAAGAAAAATAGTGTATAAAAATATGACGTTTTCATACAATACTCTTATTATAGTCGTAATATGCCAAATCTTATGTTTTTATAGAATTGGAAGCACTACTACGTATTTAAAGCACGAGTGGTATATATAGGGTTGATAACTATAAGTAGCCACTATAGCGGCTGTTCGACAAGAAGCTTGATCATATGGTCAAGTTAGTTGCGCCTAACGAAGGATTGATGGACAGAGATCATAGATTCACCGTTTAAGGTACACTAACAGCGGGATTAGGCGTAAATAT
>JBPESP010000009.1:0-4871 GCA_051710585.1 Sodalis sp. (in: enterobacteria)
TAAAATGATCGCCGTACTAGTAGTATTATTGAGTATCTTTGTAGTGTTTACCCTTTTAGTTTTAAGTACTAATATGCACACCATGTTTAAAACAGTTTGCTTGTCATCGGTCTGCTGGTAGATGAAGCCATGTAGTGGTTGGAAATGTCGAAAAAGTTATGATCGAGGAAGGGCTTTCCACGCGAAGTAACGCGGAAAGCCCTAGGCGAGATCCAGGACGCACTTGTCAGTATTACGATATTACGATAGTGTTATCGGTCTTGGTATCAATAACACTGACTCCACATTATGTACCACTATTTTTTTAAAAGAGCCCTAACCACTAATCAACACCACTTCTGGAAATATTTTCGGATAGTTCAACTACTGATTATTTTAATCAAAGCGCGGCCTCACAGGCTGTGATATAGCGCGCCAACCCCCCACTGCCCGCTTGCTGTATATGTTACTGATAGGTGTAATTGGCGTAGATTTATAACATCTACCGACCTTTTTTCTGGCTGATGAGAATCACGGCGTATTATGTTCATAGCGCAGCTGCAATTGTTAGTGGACTCTACGTAAGAACAAACTATGAAAGTGGTAGAGAAGATCGAGAAATACTTCATGATCTCGGAAAGGCCTTCGCTAGATCGCGCTAGGAATTATAGCACTGCACAATTGGAATATAACCGGCTACTCTTCCTCTTTAAGTTTCTCTGCGAAGCGTATAACCGGGCATCAACAGCAACGTTACAATGGATGAAATAGAAAAGCTAATAGCCAGTTGACGTATGTTATAAGCTTGATTTAAAATGAACTGTCATACCTTCTAGTAGTAGGTAGTAGGAGCCTATATCAGGCCCTCAAGCGCTTGCGCTCTATGCTATTATTTTCGCAGCCGATCGTCTTCTCTTATTTGGCAACTCCATACAAGAGGTTATTTAATTCTTTTTTTAAATCATACTATTATCTCCCTCCTTTGGAGTACTGGATCTCCCTTATAGCAAGCTGGTTATGCAGCCTAGATAATGACGTTTATTTCCAAGCGAAGCTGTTAACAGTCATTGACCTATTTGCCAAAAAACGCGATTTTTATTATTCTTAAATTTGTTAATGAATTGCATTTGCACACCATGGAGCCTATGGGGAGTGAAACTTTAGGCGACGCAAATGCGACTACAACCAAGAGTAATAATATCGCTGCCATTTATCTGCTAGTACTTAGTTATATCAAGTAGTCAGGCATCAGCTCTGCCTACCAGCATGGAGTAAATACCGGCGTCTTCGGCGCTATGATTAATCCTATCTTCTTGGTAATCTTTTTCGTTCTGCTGTTCTACTACTAATTCAGCGGTGCTTCTTTTCTCCGTTAGCGCCTGAAAAGAAACCGAGAAGTGTCAACAACCGTTATAGACGCGTAGAAGAGAAAGTTAGAAGCGTAATACCCCTCTCAGTAACGAGAGGGGTAAACCGTTTACGGATAAAATATTTTCCATTAATATAGATAAATCATGCTGGATTTCGTTACTGTTACTGCGCAGTTAGGAGCTTAATGACACGAGGATAATACGGGAATAAAATTGCAAAATACTTCGTATATTCTTTCAGATAAAAGGTAACCATGACAGAATTGAAAACTCGAAAATAAAACTGCTGGAGTTGTGAATGTCATGCCTTGGGCTGCACTCTCTTCTTGCTATTGCCGTGAAATTTTATACGTATTACTAATAGTTATTACTGTTTTTTTTTGCATAGTACGGTTTCTATAAAGTTTTTCTAATTAATTGATTTTTATTAAGTAAAATAAAAAATATCTTAATGTTGGCAGTATTATACCTACCGTCCAAAATACTAATAATACTATTGAAGAAAAATATTATTAGTATAAAAATGTATAATAGGAAATAAAGAAATATTAAAATCTAATATACAGGTCCTATATTCTCTACAAGCAAATGCAAATGCAAATAACATCTATTTGAAAAGATATCTATTAATTGAATAAAATTACCAACCGATAAATCAATTTATTTGATTTGCGACTACTAAAAAATGAACGTGGCTTTATCTATCCCCTGTGAGCCCAGCCGATTGAAGCATAGCGACAAGATTCTATAAGTGCATTGGCGTAGTATTGTGAAGTATTTTTGGATTGCCAGTTAACATGTTGAGCACGTTCACTATAGTCTGTCTGATAACGATCAAATCAATAAATAGATACTGTAAACAAATATCTGCCTTACACATTAGCCTATATATAGCGTAACCAACGCTGGCAAGACCACCTATAGGTCTGTCTGATGCCTCAAGAAACAACTTAGAACAATTTCCTGCTGATAAACTGCTACCATCACTGCATCACTGCATCACTGCATCACTGCATCACTGCATCGCAGTTGAGATAATGATAGTATCATAAGCATTTCTCCCCATCTTCGTGCGCAATCTACGGTAGTGGTTGCCCGCTAATTGTACACTTTGGAAACAGAGATTTAACAACTTCAAGCAATGTGGCGTATTATAACGTTCAATATCAGCTTACAAACAAGAAAGAATAAAAAATAATTTACGTTTTCCATTACAGTGTGCCGCTATAGCTAATAACCATACTAGTGCGTTAGCGTAAAAGTTCATTAAATGGCACGTGGCTAATGCCAAGTTGACATATAATGCTCTTGGAAAGGCTGCAGTAGGATGCATAATTAATTATAATTAAAAGATTGTTTATCTTTCTAGCTTATTATATTTATTCCTATTAGACGATCCCAGTCCCGGTTTAAAATCACTCGTTTTACTTGTAATTCAGGCCCTGTTCTCCTGTTTATTCTCCACGTTTTCTAGTAACCGCACTAGCATCGACAAAAATCCGTTTAAAAAACACCACCACTGTGCTCATCCTTTATCAGGCTCAGTATAAAGAGCACATAACCCAACAGGGGAGGCGTTGCATAAGCTGGCCAAGAATCTGGATCTAGCCGTCTTCTTCCATCATCATGGAAAGGTGCGTTCACCTGGTCGGTGGAAAATAGTTGGCAGACGCTTTTTCCTCCTTAAAGTAACTTACGTATGTCTGAAACAATTTGCAGCACCCAGAGTTGAGTTATATTCAACAGCATTAAAACTGTGGTATACTTAAAAAAAGACTAACAGTAGGCTTGATAACCGGTATCTTGCTCTACCGGTTTGATGATTATCGCAGCTATGGCCTTGATTTTGATCTTTTACAGCATTACCTATAGACAACGCTGATTCTCAGGCAACTAGCGATGATTAAATTTCCCCTTGCTGCTTTTTCCCTATAAACGTATCATAACTTCACTACCAGCAAGGTTTAAGATGTCTTGTCCCGTACTTGAATTTGCACAACAGTTGATAAAACAACCCTCCATCAGCCCCTACGATACCGGTTGCCAAGCACTAATTATAGCTCGCCTGCAGGCCCTAGATTTTATCATTGAACTAATGCCGTTTGGCGATACTCTCAATTTTTGGGCTTGGCGTGGAGAGGGACGCACACTGGCCTTCGCAGGCCATACCGATGTTGTGCCGGCCGGTAATATCCAGCATTGGAATAAGCCGCCATTCGAGCCAACGCTTTGCGGCGGCATGCTTTACGGCCGTGGTGCTGCCGACATGAAGGGGTCGTTGGCCGCCATGATTGTTGCAGCCGAATGTTTTATCGCCCAATATCCGCACCATCAGGGCCGGCTAGCGTTCCTGATTACCTCCGATGAGGAAGGCGACGCTCAGAATGGCACTGTCAAAGTGGTAGAAGCATTGATGGCGCGCCAGGAACGGTTGGATTATTGCTTGGTGGGCGAACCATCCAGCAGACGTCGGGTTGGAGATATCATTAAAAACGGTCGGCGCGGCTCGCTGACTGCCAATTTGCTTGTGCATGGAATACAAGGTCACATTGCCTATCCGGATCTAGCGGACAACCCTGTCCATCGTGCGATAGCAGTTCTAAAAGAATTAATAGAAACCCAATGGGATGCAGGCAACACCTTTTTTCCACCTACCACAATGCAGATTGCCAATATTCATGCCGGGACTAATAGCAACAATATCATTCCCGGTGAGCTATTAGTGCAATTTAATTTTCGTTTCAGCACAGAGCTGACCGACGTCATTATCCGTCAACGGGTAGAAAAGCTTTTGCAGCATCATGGACTACGCTACCACATTGATTGGTCGCTTTCTGGCCAGCCTTTTTTGACGGCGCACGGTGAGCTGGTAGAGGCGGCAGTGCATGCGATAGAACATTATCAGGAGCTAACGCCACGCCTAGAAACCAGCGGTGGTACTTCTGATGGACGCTTTATTGCCCGTCTTGGGACGCAGGTGGTGGAACTTGGCCCAGTGAACGCCACTGTTCATAAAGTTAATGAATGCGTTAGCGCCGCTGATTTGCAACTGCTAAGTCACATCTACCAGCACATCATGGAACAGTTAATTCTATGATGTATACCCTGACAGTTTTCCAGTCCGGCACTGATAGGTATATTATTCCCCTAGAGCTGCCTCATCGTCTATAACTGGAAGCGCCGTTGCCCTTTATGTAACTTCCAGCATAGGGACCGACCACATGAAGGGTTTTCCCTTTTACCCTGCCAGTAATTTTGTTATTTTGACTGCTAAACAAACATCTAGAATGGCAAATTCTACGATCAACAAGCATTATTTGGTTAATAAAATGATCTCTTGATGCGGTTACTTTGGCGACAGGATCACGCTATAAAACAATTTCGCACTGCTCAGCGCTACTAGCTGACGGCTAACCGCTACCATTGATGTACTCATCTAAATATTTGCGATCCCGATTTCTGCCTCCCGGCGCAAAGTTGTAGTTGACACGCGAAGAGTATTTGTACGGCGATCATTTTACC
>JBPESP010000010.1:0-2162 GCA_051710585.1 Sodalis sp. (in: enterobacteria)
CATTCCACATAAGCAGAATGGCACTTTATGGGCTGGTTGGATATCAATCTACTATTTATATACTGCCGTTAGCGGTTACATTTTTTTGGGCGCCTGGTATACGGAGGAGTGCAATCAAGTCCTTTTCAGTACGTTGACGTGCGGGTGGTAATGAACTGCCATCTGGTACCGAGAGCGAGGATATTGGTGTGGCTCTGCTGACTTTTTTAGTATCATGGCATTTTGGGGTTCTCTTGCTAACTAGGTTATTCTTTTTAGCACAACTATGACGTTTTTCTGGCCACAATCTGCACGATAAGCCTTTATCTCTACTTGAGGTGGGCAGTTGGAACTCTCTGATTGGCGGCTTATAAAATATTTATTCTGGTACCATTACAAATACCGTAACACTTAAAGCCGCGCGACGAAATCCAACTTGATGTATTCAATAAATTTCGGGGGGTTGGATACGATGAACTCAAGCGTCGCACGGATGATATGGTTGACGTTCATAACCCTGTATAATTTCTAAGATAGAACTGCTGGCGTAGTAATTATAACAAGGCATCAACTCTAGTAAAGGCCGGCATTACGTATACGAAGTAAGAATATTTACCTCGCCATCGAAATATTACAATTCAGTGGAGTATCATTAATCATCTTTATCTAATTTATACAAATACTGAATGGTGACGAAAAAATAATTCTTTCTAACGCATAGTTCAGCTAACCTTACGGGCAGTAAAAGAAGAAATACTGGTTAACAGACCGACCTAGGCACGATTTTAGCGCTTTTATGCCAGAATTCACTTATCAGACTCTTGGCTTGGAGCGCGTAATATATTACGACTTCGTCATAATAGTGATATCATCGGGGTTATTCAATATCTTTAATTGACAGGGGCAGATAGGGCCAAATCAACGTGCGATAGCCAAAAGCACCCAGATAACCCCCAACAAAAGGTGCAATCAACGGAACTAGAAAGTATGGGATATCCCGGCCCCCAGTATAGACAATTTTCCCCCAGCCAGCCAGAAAAGCAAAGGTTTTTGGGCCGAAGTCACGTGCGGGATTCAGAGCAAAGCCGGTTAGCGAACCCATTGAAGCCCCTATCACCGCAATAAGGATACCGATAAGCAGCGGCGCCAAAGGACCGCGCGGAATGCCATTACCATCATCGGTCAGGGCTAGAATAAGGCACAGCAAGATGGCAGTAATCACCATTTCCACCAAAAACGCCTGGGCTAGAGAAACATGTGGATTAGGATAGGTAGAGAAAATACCAGCAAGATCTAAACTTTCGACGCTACCGCGAATCATATGGTGTACCTGCTCATAATCAAAAAAAAGATTGTAGTAAAATCCGTAGACCAGAGCTGCAGCACAGAATGCTCCGAGCATTTGCGCTATGATGTAGGGTAAGACTTTATGCCGATCAAATCTAGCAAAAAGCCAGAGGGCAATAGTAACGGCCGGGCTAAGGTGCGCCCCAGAAACGGCTGCAGTAAGATAGACTGCCATTGCCACGCCCATACCCCAGATGATACTGATCTCCCATTGACCGAATGACGCACCAGTCAGCTTCATAGCAGCACCACAACCGACACCAAAGAAAATCAGTAATCCAGTCCCAAGAAATTCAGCTATACACTGCCCTTTGATTGTCGGTGATATTAATTGGTCCATAAACAGTTCCTGTAGCTAAGCGGTATTGGACTAAGTTAATGCAACACCACGATTACTAATTAAAAATCGGTAATGAATTATCTAATTTAATGTAAGTTTATCGTTAAAAACAAAAAAAACGAGAAAAATAGAGCATTAAATATATGGACTGTATCATAAAATTCGCATTTTTACTTAAAATTTACTCCTAAATACTTATTTTTTTACTACACTAATTAATTTAGTCTGAGCCTGTGGTATGTTTTAAAGGAAAATAAATACATTGCAAACAGTTAGAAAAGGCTAATATCAAGGCGGCATTTATCGATACGGGTAAAGCTAGTAGCGTTATTGGAGGATTTAATGCCATAATTGATAAAATATGTATAGGCAGACAATTTAAGAGGAGTACTTAAAATTCGCTATCAGTCGCAGCATGGGCCAGCAGCAAGATATCTTCTATCTTTAAGTAGAACAAAATAAATAGCATTTGAAATATCTAAAAACTGGTGTAGTA